>NZ_JBVJRA010000004.1:0-619068 GCF_055608075.1 Lentzea sp. NPDC036949 | reverse complement strand
CGGCCTGGGCGCACCTGGCGAAGGGGGACCGGATCTCGCTGCTGGGCCGGTCACCGGGGACAGCGACGGTCATCGAAAAAGTGCCGCCGCGGCCGTAGGAGCACGGCCGCGGCGGCACTTGCGAAGAAGATCCCCTACTGCGACAGCAGCTGCGCGCACCTGATCAGGCCGAGGTGCGAGTACGCCTGCGGGTGGTTGCCCAGCGAGCGTTCCGCGATCGGGTCGTACTCCTCCGGCAGCAGGCCGGTCGGGCCGGCCGCGGCGACGATCTGGCCGAACAGCTCCTCGGCCTCGGTGCGCCTGCCGGTGAGCAGGTACGCCTCGATCATCCAGGCGGCGCAGAGGTGGAAGCCGCCCTCGTCGCCCGGCAGGCCGTCGTCGCGGTGGTAGCGGTACACCGTCGAGCCGGAGCGCAGCTCTGCCTCGATGGCGGTCACCGTCGACTGGAACCGCTCGTCGGCCGGGTCGATCAGGCCGGACAGGCCGACGAACAGCGAGGCCGCGTCGAGGTCGTCGCCGTCGTAGGCCGTGGTGAACGACTGGACCTCGTCGTTCCAGCCGTTCTTCAGCACGTCGGTGGCGATCGTGTCGCGCAGCGGCACCCAGGACGGGTCCAGCTCGCGGCCGAACTGCTCGCCGAGCTTGATCGCGCGGTCGATGGTCAGCCAGCACATGACCTTCGAGTACACGTGGTGGCGCGGCGCGTGCCGTTCCTCCCAGATGCCGTGGTCGGGCTCGTGCCAGCGCCGCGACACCGCTTCGGCCATCGCCTGGACCATCGTCCAGTCGGCGTCCGACAACGACCCGCGGGCCGAGGCCAGCTGCACCACCAGGTCGACGACCGGGCCGAACACGTCGAGCTGCACCTGCTGGTTCGCGAGGTTGCCGACGCGCACCGGGCGGGAGCCCGCGTAGCCGGGCAGTGTGTCGATCACGGCCTCGGCGCCGAGTTGCGTGCCGTGCAGCGTGTAGAGCGGGTGCAGGCGCTCCGGGCCCGGGATGGTCTCCAAGACGCCGTGCAGCCAGCCCAGGAAGCCGTCGGCCTCCGCGAACGAGCCGACCGACACCAGCGCGGCGGCGGTCATCGCGCCGTCGCGCAGCCAGCAGTAGCGGTAGTCCCAGTTGCGGACGCCGCCGAGCTCCTCCGGCAGCGACGTGGTCGCCGCTGCCATGATCGAGCCGGAGTCCTTGTGCACCAGGCCGCGCAGCGTCAGCGCCGAGCGCAGCACGAGGTCCGTCTGCACCTTCGGCAGGTTCAGGCCCGCCGCCCAGTCCGACCAGTAACCGGCCGCGCGGTCGCGGCGGACCGACTCGCCCAGCGCGTGCTCGGAGATGTCGTCGGTGCCGCAGCGCAGCTCCAGCAGCACCGGGGCGCCCTCGCGGGGGCGGACCACGGCGCGTGCGGTCTCCTGCACGCCGTCCGAGGTGATCTCCCAGTCGACGCCGGGGGAGCGCAGCACCATCGGGTCGGAGGTGCCGACCACGCGCAGGCCGTCGCGTTCGCGGATGAACCTGACCGGCACCTGGCCGAACTCCGGGCGCGGGGCGAACGTGATCACCGCGTTCGTCGAGCCGGAGATGCGCCGCACCAGGTCGGTGCGGTGCGAGGCGAGGTCGTGCTCCAGGTAGTCCGTGACCAGCAGGCGCGACCAGCGGGTCTCCACGATCATCGTGCCCGGCAGGTAGCGCTGGCCCAGCGGCAGCGACCCGTGCTCCGGCTTGATCGAGAAGTGGCCCGCGGCCGGTCCGCCGAGCAGGTCCGCGAAGATCGCGGCCGAGTCGGGCTCCGGGTGGCACAACCAGTTGATCTTGGCGTCCGGGGTCACGAGGGCCACGGAACGCTCGTTGGCGAGCATGGTCAGGCGCTCGATCGGCACGGCCTGGTCGCCGTGCAGCCACGCGCGCCGTTCCTCCAGCAGGAACGCCAGCACCGTGGCCACGTCGGACGGGTCGTCGACCAGGTACTGGGCGAGCGACTCGCCGGCGCCGACGCGGATGCCCACGTCAGGGCCGGTCAGGCGGGCGAACGCCTTCTCGTCGGTGACGTCGTCACCGAGGAAGATCGCGGCGGTCGCACCGACCTGGTGGCGCAGGATGTCGAGGGCGTGGCCCTTGTTGGTCTCGACGACGGCCAGCTCGATGACGGCCTTGCCCTCGGTCACCTGCACGCCGTCCCACGTGCACGGGCCGGAGCGCACGGCGTCGAGGACGGCCTCGCCGATCTCCTCGGACGCGGCACGGCGGACGTGCACGGCGACGGAGGCCGGTTTGACCTCCAGCTGCACGCCCTCGTGGCCGTCGACGATCTCGTCGAGCTCGGCCTCGATGCGCCGCAGCAACGCCTTGGCGTCGGCGTCGAGCGCGTGCACGAAGCCGACGTCGAACTCGGAGCCGTGGGACCCGACGAGGTGGACCTCGCCGGGCAGGCGGGACAGGGTGGCCAGGTCGCGCAGTGCGCGACCGGAGATCACGGCCGACGTCGTCTCGTGCAGCGACGCGAGTGAACGCAGCGCGTTCACCGACTCCGGCAGCGGACGGGCCGCCTCCGGGTCGCTCACGATCGGCGCGAGTGTTCCGTCGTAGTCGCTTGCGACCAGCAGTCGCGGGGTACGGGCCAGCTGCACGATGGCGCGGCGCAGGTCGGCGGGGAGGGCCTCGGCGGTCAACGCCCCTCCTGGAGCACTCGATGGGTCAAGGGGATCTGAAAGGATTCAGACCGAGGTCTGCGTGCCCAGCGCCTCCAGGAACGACCTTGCCCAGCGGTCAACGTCGTGGGTGAGGACTTGGCGGCGCAGCGCGCGCATCCTACGGCGGCCTTCGGCGGGATCGATGTCGAGGGCGGCCTGCAATGCGTTCTTGACACCGTCCAGATCATGGGGGTTCACCAGGAACGCACTGGTCAGTTCAGCGGCTGCACCGGCGAACTCGCTGAGCACCAGAGCTCCACCAAGATCATATCGGCAGGCCACGTACTCCTTGCAGACGAGGTTCATGCCGTCCCGAACGGGCGTGACGACCATGACGTCCGCCGCGCTCATGAACGCGACGAGCTCCTCGCGGTTCACCGACTGGTGCAGGTAGTGCACGACGGGCTTGCCGACCCGCCCGAACTCGCCGTTGATCCGGCCGACCGACTGCTCGATGTCCTTGCGCATCGTCACGTAGTGGTCGACCCGCTCCCGGCTGGGCGTGGCCAGCTGGACCATCGCGACGTCCTCCGGGTCGACCCGGCCGTCCGCGATGAGCTCGTAGAGGGCCCTGATCCGGACGTCGATGCCCTTGGTGTAGTCGAGCCGGTCCACGCCCAGCAGGATGCGCTTCGGGTTGCCGAGGTCCTCGCGGATCTGCTTCGCGCGGGCCTGGGTCTCCTTCTTGCGCGCGACCGCGTCGAGGCCGGCGCTGTCGATGGAGATCGGGAACGCGCCCACGCGCACCGTGCGGTCACCGACCTGGACCACACCCGGCCGGGTGCGCACGCCGACGGTGCCGCGGCTCGGCTCCAGGCCCACCAGGCGCCGGGCCAGCCACAGGAAGTTCTGCGCGCCGCCGGGCCGGTGGAAACCGACCAGGTCGGCGCCGAGCAGCCCGCGGATGATCTCCGTGCGCCACGGGAGCTGCATGAACAGCTCGACCGGCGGGAACGGGATGTGCAGGAAGAAGCCGATCTTCAGGTCGGGCCGCTGCTCGCGCAGCATCGCAGGGACCAGCTGCAGCTGGTAGTCCTGCACCCACACCGTCGCGCCCTGGGCGGCCACCTTCGCGGTCGCGTCGGCGAACCGCTGGTTGACCTTCACGTAGGCGTTCCACCAGTGTCGGTGGAACGCCGGCTGCGCCACGACGTCGTGGTAGAGCGGCCAGAGGGTGCCGTTCGAGAACCCCTCGTAGTAGTCCTCGACCTCCTTGGCCGACAGCGACACCGGGTGCAGCAGCAGGCCGTCGTCCTCGAAGGGCGACACGTCGGCGTCGGCGACCCCCGGCCAGCCGACCCAGGCGCCGCTGTGTGAGCGGAGGAACGGTTCGAGCGCGCTGACCAGCCCGCCGGGGCTGTGCTTCCACCGTTCGGTTCCGTCGGGCAAGCGCTCCAGGTCAACCGGCAGCCGGTTGGCCACGACTACGAATTCCGCCCCGTTCTCGCCAATGTCCATGCTCACATTTCTGAGGCTAGTGCGGTCGCGCTCCCTCGGCGTGTCGTGTAACCCCCGTCACATCGGGTTTCACTCCAACCGACGCTTCGTGGGTTTGAGCGGACCGGACATGCGCGGACCAGCGAACTTGCGCTCCAAACGGCCCAGTCCGGTGCGCACCGGCTGCGCCAGGTACTCGCCGAACACCACCCCACCGGCCAGGGCGAGAGCAATGCCACTCGCGAACACGAGCGTGCTCAGCCCGGCCGGGTCGCCCTCCGCGGTCAGCTGGAACAGGCCGCGGTAGGTGGTCCAGCCCGGCAGCAGCGGCACCACGCCCGCCTGCACCACGACCAGCGTCGGAATGCGCAGCCTGCGGGTCATCGTCGCGCCGCCGAACCCGGTGATCGCGGCCGCCACCGCCGACGCGAGCAGCGCGTCCACCCCGAAGCTCGTGGCGAGGCCGTAGGAGGCCGTGCCGATCGCACCGGACACCGCGGCGGCCACCAGCGCACGCGGCCGGGCATAGCAGGCGAGCGCGAAGAACGCACTGGTCGCCGCGCCTGCCGCGAACTGCATCGGCACCGCCGAGATCAACGCGGGCAGCGGGTCGCTGAGCCGGATGGGCAGCCCGAAGTGGACGGCCGTGCGGATGGCCAGCGCGACGCCCGCGATCAGACCGGCGCTGAGCAGCACGGTCTCGACGGTGCGCCCGGCGGCCGTGACGTTGTAGCCGGAGATCGCGTCCTGCACGGTGCTGACCAGCGCCAGCCCGGACAGCAGCACCACGATCCCGACCGCGACCAGCAGACTCGGCCGCACCGCGGGCAGCAACCCGGTCCAGTACACGGTCAGCGCGGCCCCCGTGGCGAGCGCGCCGCCGACCAGCTGCTGGAAGAAGAACGGCAGCGCGCGCCGGTTCAGCACCCGGCCGACCCGGTCGATCACGGCCGTGACGACGGCCGCGGTGATCACGAGCGACAGCCCGCCGCCGACCAGGAACGCGACCGAGGCCGCCATGCCGGCCCACGCGGCCGTGGCGACCCAGCGCGGGTACGGGTGCGGGGCGTTGGTGATCTGCTCGAGCTCCGAGTGCGCCTCCTCGATCGGCCCGAGGTTGCGCACCAGGTGCTCGACGGCGGCGAGCCGGGTGTAGTCAAGGCTGCGCTGCCGCACGACGCGGACGGCGGTGATCGGTGGTGCGGCCGTTCCCCGGTGGCACGACACGCTGATGGAGGTGTAGATCACGTCGACCTCGGTGTGCGGGAGCCCATAGCTCTCCGTGACCGAGAGGATCGTGGCTGTCACGTCCGCCGCGCCGGCTCCGCTGGCCATCTGGACCTCGCCGATCTTGAGAGCGAGATCGAGTACCAGGTGAACCGTGGTGTCGTCGGGCAATGAGGGACCGTGCAGGTTGTTCGGGTAAATCGCGCGCACCTCCGTCGTGTGATCGTGGGAAGTTCTCGTGCCGTTGCTGTGGCGTCGGCCACCTCCGATCGGGCGACCCGAAAAGGAGGACATGATCACTGTCCGTTGGTTACCCTCCTGACCTGGTCAAGGCGAGCGGTTCGGCGCTTTGCGCCACTCAGTTGGTTGGTCCGCCTCCGGTCGGAGCAATCCGATCACACTGAGAGCAGACCGTTCGCCGCAGGTAGCTCCCGCAACGGGCGCTTACGATGTTCGCGAACACGAGCCAGGCCGGCGTAGCTCAATCGGCAGAGCACTCGCCTTGTAAGCGAAAGGTTAGGGGTTCGATTCCCCTCGCCGGCTCTTCGACAACGGGGGTTCGCCCAGGTGGGCGGGCCCCTGTCGCATTCACGGGAGGCACTTCACCGGCTATTGCGAGCGGGTTCGGTAATGGCTCCGGCACACAGCGTGGCGAACCGCCGATTGCGGTTCCGCATGCCGCCGACGGCCTGGTCCGTTCGCCAGTTCGGCGCCTGGTGTGCCTTCGGGGCGCGGGACGGGAATGGCGAGATCGGCCGCAAGACTGATCCTGTTCACCGGTGAACAGGCCGTGACCGCCCATTCATGTCCTGCTCCGTCCTACTGGGACGTGACATTGTGAGCATCATGTCCTACCTCGCGGATAGCGCGCGCTACGACCAGATGACCTACCGGCGCACGGGACGCAGCGGCCTCAAGCTGCCCGCCATCTCCCTCGGCCTGTGGCACAACTTCGGCGGCGACCGGCCGTACGAGTCCGGCCGGGGCATCGCGCGCAGGGCGTTCGACCTCGGTGTCACGCACTTCGACCTCGCCAACAACTACGGACCTCCCTACGGCTCCGCGGAGATCACGTTCGGGCAGATCCTGAAGGACGACCTCCGGCCGTACCGCGACGAGCTCGTCATCTCCACGAAGGCCGGCTACGACATGTGGCCCGGCCCGTACGGCGAGTGGGGCAGCCGCAAGTACCTGCTGAGCTCGCTCGACCAGTCGCTGACCCGCATGGGACTGGATTACGTCGACATCTTCTACTCGCACCGGTTCGACCCGGAGACGCCGCTGGAAGAGACCATGGGCGCGCTCGTGTCCGCGGTGCAGCAGGGCAAGGCGCTCTACGTCGGCATCTCGTCGTACTCGCCGGCCAAGACCCGCGAGGCGGCCGAGCTGCTGCGCAGCGCGGGTGTGCCGCTGCTGATCCACCAGCCGAGCTACTCGATGCTCAACCGCTGGATCGAGCCGGAGCTGCTGGACACCCTGGAGGAGGTCGGCGCCGGCTGCATCGCGTTCTCACCGCTCGCCCAGGGCATGCTGACCGACCGCTACCTCGACGGCATCCCCGAGGGCTCGCGCGCCACGCAGGGCAAGTCGCTGTCCACGGACCTGCTCTCCGAGGAGAACCTCGGCCGCATCCGGTCGCTCAACGAGATCGCGAAGTCGCGCGGCCAGTCGCTGGCGCAGCTCGCGCTGACGTGGACGATCCGCGACCCGCGGGTCACCTCGGCGTTGATCGGCGCGTCGTCGGTCGGGCAGCTGGAGCAGAACCTCGCCGCCCTGCAGGCCCCGCCGCTGACCGACGACGAGCTCGCCGAGATCGACAGGTACGCCGTCGAATCGGGCATCGACCTCTGGGCCCCTTCGTCACAAGCCGAGTGATCCCCCGGCACGCGGGACTCCCGCGTGCCCCTCTGGGCGCCGAGCTCCCAGGCCGAGTGACCGAACCGCACGCGGGGAGCTTTCGTACTCTCTGAGAGTGCGAAAGGGCCCCGCGTGCCGTCAGCGGTGGCGGGGGAGGCGGATTGTGAAGATGGTCGAGCCGGGGCGGCTGGCGAGGGTGATGGTGCCGCCGTGGGCGTGCACGAGCGACTGGACCACGGCGAGGCCGAGGCCGGAGCCGCCGCGCTGGCGGGTGCGGGAGTCGTCGACGCGGTAGAACCGGTCGAAGATCCGCGCCTGGTCCGCCTCCGGAATTCCGGGGCCGGTGTCGGAGACCCTGATCACCGCCGAGCCGTCCTCTGCCGTCACCCGCAACGACACCAGCGTGCCGGGCGGGGTGTGCACGGCCGCGTTGGTCAGCAGGTTGTCGAGCACCTGCCGCAACCGGGTCGGGTCGGCGGCCATGGTCACGGTGTCCGCGTCGACCTCCAGCCCGTGCGTCGGACGGGCCGCCCGGAACGCGTCGGCGGCCGCGTCCGCCACGACCGCCAGGTCAAGCTCCTCGACGCGCAACGGCGGCTCGGTCGCCGCGGAGTCCAGGCGGGCCAGCAGCAGCAGGTCGTCGAGCAGCACGCTCATCCGCGCCGCCTCCGACCGCAGCTTCTCCAGGTGCTGCTCGCGTTCGCCCGGCTCGTTGGCCGCCGCGTACCGGAAGAGGTCCGCGTAACCGCGCAACGACGTCAGCGGCGTGCGCAGCTCGTGCGAGGCGTCGGCGATGAACCGGCGCAGCCGCTGCTCGGCGGCCGTGCGCGCGGCCAGCGACGAGTCGATGTGCGCCAGCATCGTGTTGAACGCCTCGCGCAGCTCCTCGACCTCGACCCCGCCGCCGGCGCCGTTCACCCGCACCGCCAGGCGGTTCGAGTCGGTCAGGTCGTGCGAGGAGATGTCGTGCGCGGTGTCGGCCATGTCCGACAACGGCCGCATGCCCTTGCGGATCAACGCCTGACCGCCCACGACCAACGCGACCAGCGCGGCCAGGAACGCGATCACGCCGACCGTGATGAGCTGCGACAGCGTGCCGTCCCTGTCGTCCATCGGGGCACCGCTGACCAGCACGATCTCGTCCTTGACGATCTGGCACGCGCGCAGCCGGAACTTGCCGTCGCCGCGCAGGTACTCGGTCTCGAACGTGTCCCCGTCCAGCGCCTTCCGCGCGAGCGCGTCGAACTCCGCGCGGTCGGCGGGCTGCTGGTCACCGGGCTGGGGCCGCAGCTCGCCGTCCTGCTTCACGTAGACGACCGCGTACCAGTCCGGCGGGATCTTGCCGACCCGCCAGTGCGCCTTGACCTCGTTGGCAGCGCCCTGCTGGCTGATCGCCATCTGGTCGTCGAGCCGCCGGTCGAGGAACGTCTGCATCGAGGCGACCATGACCCAGCCGACGATCACGAACACCGTGAGCGCCAGCGCGCCGAGTGCGAGTGCGAGGCGGGTGCCCAGCCGCCACCGGCTCAGCGGCTTCATTCCGCTGCTCGGCGCAGCACGTACCCCACGCCGCGCACGGTGTGGATCAACGGTTCGCGGCCGTCGTCGAGCTTGCGGCGCAGGTGCGAGATGACCAGCTCGACCACGTTGGACCGGCCGCCGAAGTCGTACTCCCACACGTGGTCGAGGATCTGCGCCTTGGTCAGCACGGCGGGGGAGCGCCGCATCAGGTACCGCAGCAGCTCGTACTCGGTCGGCGTCAGCGTGACGAGCTTGCCGCCGCGGCGGACCTCGCGGGTGTCCTCGTCCAGCACCAGGTCGGCGACCTTCAGCACCGACCGCTTCCACGACGGCCCGGTGGAGCGCCGCAGCACCGCCCGCAGCCGGGCCATCAGCTCCTCGACCGAGAACGGCTTCACGAGGTAGTCGTCACCACCGCGGGTGAGGCCCGCGACCCGGTCCGCGGTGCCGTCGCGCGCGGTCAGGAACACCACCGGCACCATCGCACCGGCCGACCGCATCCGGTCCAGGACCGTGAAGCCGTCGAGGTCGGGGAGCATCAGGTCGAGCACGACGATGTCCGGCTGGAACTCGGCTGCCGTTCTGAGCGCGTCCTCGCCGTTGTGCGCCGTCGAGGCCGTCCAGCCCTCGTAGCGCGCGACCGTCGCGACCAGGTCAGCGATGTGCGGCTCGTCGTCCACGACGAGCAGTCGAACCGAGTTGCCCTTGTCCACGTGCTCATGGTGCGTCACCTGGTGCCCCGCCCGCTCGATCGACAGGAAGTCGACAGCCCGGGCAAAGCGGGGCCACAGCTCGGACGCTGAGGATCGAGGAAGACCACCGAGATCGACGAGACCGCCCGACCGAGGAGCCCACCGTGACGACCACCCTGCAGCCTCCCGCGCGGCCGGCCGCTGCCGGGCGTGCGACGCCGCACAGGGCGCTGGCCAAAGCCGGCCTCTACGTCTTCCTCCTGGCCAACGCGGCGTTCGTCACCTACCTGTTCAACGCGGCCGGCGTCGGCTCGAACAAGCTGGTCAACCTCGGCCGGCTGACCGGGCTGTACGGCGCGCTCGCGATGGCGTTCCAGCTGCTGCTGATCGCGCGGCTGCCGTGGCTCGACCGGCGGCTCGGCATGGACAAGCTCACCTCGTGGCACCGCTGGGTGGGCTTCACGATCTTCTGGATGCTCGTCGGGCACCTGACGTTCATCGCCTTCGGCAACGCGGGCCCGGACGGCCCGGTCGCGGAGGTCGTCCGGCAGGCCACCGAGCTCGAAGGCATCCTCCGCGCGCTGGTCGCGTGGGTGGTCATCATGGTCGTCGGCGTGGTGTCCGCCCGGTTCGCCCGGCGCCGGATGGCCTACGAGACCTGGCACTTCATCCACCTCTACACCTACGTCTCGATCTTCCTCGCGTTCACGCACCAGGTCGCGGTCGGCAGCACGTTCCGCAAGTCCGAGCTGGCCACCGCCTACTGGTGGGCGCTGTGGACGTTCGCGATCGGCGCCGTTGTCGCCGGCCGGCTCGTGCTCCCGCTCTGGCGCAACCGGCGCCACCGGTTCCGCGTCGCCGCCGTGGTGCCCGAGGCGCACAACGTCGTCTCCGTCTACGTCGAGGGCAGGGACCTCGACCGGCTCGGTGCGAAGGCGGGCCAGTTCTTCCTGTGGCGCTTCCTGACCAAGGACCGCTGGTGGCAGGCCAACCCGTTCTCGCTGTCCGCGGCACCGAACGGCAAGTACCTGCGCCTCACCGCGAAGGCACTGGGCACCGGCAGCGCCGACCTCCGCAACGTCCGGGTCGGCACCCGCGTGTTCGCCGAGGGCCCGTACGGCGCCTTCACGACCATGCACCAGACCAGGCCGAACGCGCTGCTCGTCGCCGGTGGCGTCGGCGTCACGCCGATCCGCGCGCTGCTGGAGGAGATCAAGGGCCACGTCGTGGTGCTGTACCGGGTGAGCGACCCGCGCGAGGCCGTGCTGCTGCGCGAGCTCGAAGGCCTCGCCCGCTCCAAGGGGGCGGTGCTGCGGCTGGTCACCGGTTCCTCCGGGACCACCACCGCCAACGGGCCGCTGCTCGGCCCGGAGAACATCGCCGCGCTGGTCCCCGACGTGGCCGACCGCGACGTGTTCATCTGCGGCCCGAACGGCATGACCGACGCCGTCGTCCGCAGCCTCGACGAGCTGGGAGTGCCGTCGGGTCAGGTCCACGCCGAGCGCTTCGCGCTGGCCGACTGAGAGGGTTGGACGTGAAGAGGGCGATCCCCGCACTGGTGCTCAGCGTCGCCGGACTCGTGCCGGTGTGGCTGTACCAACCCGGCGCGGCGCACGAGGGTGAGATCAACGAGGCCGCCGCCGCACCGGAGACCCCGGCGCAGGGCCAGGCCCCGCCGACGACGACCGCACCCCGGTCGACCGCGCCGCAGACCGGGGCGCCCAGGACCTCCGCCGCCGCGCCGACGACCCAGCCGCAGCAGCAGGACCAGGCCAGGACCGTCTCCGGGCCCGCGGTGCAGACCGACGAGGGCACCGTGCAGGTCCAGGTCACGTTCCAGGGCACGAGGATCACCGACGTGAAGGCGGTGCGGGCACCCAACTCCAACCCGACCAGGACGGCGCTGCCGATCCTGCGCCAGGAGGCGTTGAAGGCCCAGAGCGCCGACATCGACACGGTCTCCGGTGCCACCGCGACCTCCGAGGGCTACAAGCGGTCGCTGCAGGCCGCGCTCGACTCGGCGAGGTAGGGGTGCGAACCCTGCGACGCGTCGAGCAGATCATGGGCCTGCCGATCTCGGTGGACCTGCGCGACGGTGACGACGAGCTGGCCGAGCTGGTGTTCGCCTCACTGCGGGATGCGGACGCGCGGTTCTCGCCGTTCAAGCCGGACAGCGAGGTCTCGCGGCTCGACCGGGGCGAGCTCACCGCGCGGGAGCTCACCCCCGACCTCGTCGAGGTGCTCGACCTGTGCGACTGGTATGAGACCTCGACCGGCGGCGCGTTCACGGCGCGGGTGCCGGGCCGCGGCCTCGACCCGTGCGCGGTCGTGAAGGGCTGGGCCGTGCAGCGCGCCGCCGACCTGCTGCGGGCCGCCGGGGCCGGGCGGTTCTGCATCAACGCGGGCGGCGACGTCGTGGTCGCCGGCGAGCCGGAACCCGGAAAGCCTTGGCGCGTCGGCGTTCGGCACCCCGACCAGGCCGACGCGCTGTGCGCTGTGCTCGGCGTGCGCGACGGAGCCGTTGCCACGTCGGCGTTGTACGAGCGCGGGCAGCACATCCTCGACGGCCGCACCGGCGAGCCGGTGCGCGGGTTGCTTTCGGTCACAGTCGTCGCGGCCGACCTGGCGATCGCGGACACCACCGCCACCGCGGCGTTCTCCCTTGGGAGAGAAGGGATCGAGTGGGCTGCCGCGCAGCCGGACTGCGAGGTGCTCGTCGTCGACGAAGATCGGCGGGTGCACCGGAGTCCTGGACTTCCGGTACACATCTGTTAACATCCCGGCACAACGGGGCTTTGATCTCCGGGGCACATTTCGTTGATCAAGAGCTGACGCGGGGCTCGCGCTCGGGGTGAGACCAGGCCAGCTGTCGACCAACACTCGTGCGAAACGGTCTTGGGTACGCGCTATTCGGGAGCGCGCACCCAAGACCTTTTCTGTGTTCGTCGGCGCTCGCTCGCTCGCGCGGCGAGTTCGTCGAGAAGCCGGTCGTCCGCCCGACTCGCTCGCACCGAAATGGGCTTCGCCGATTCCGGCACGAGCGGGTGACCGGACGACCGGCACGAACTCGCACAACGTTTCCGGTCAGACGTAGCGGTGTTCGTCGAACTCGGCGTTCACCGCGGACCGGCCGAGGTCGCGGCCCATCGTGTCCAGCACGTCCACCAGCTCCAGCCCGACCAGCCAGTCCCGCGGCAGCGCGTCGGTGCCGTGCAGCGCGCCGAGGACGTTCCCGGTCAGCGCCGCCGTCGCGTCACTGCCGCCGGAGTGGTTGGCCGCGGCCCGCATCGCGTCGACGAACTGCACCGGCTTCGGGTGCGTCAGCACGGTGTAGACGGCGATGGCCAGCGCCTCGGGGCCGGTCCAGCCGCTGCCGAGCCGGTCGACCCGCACCGGGGTGGCGCCGTCGTGTTCCTCGGCCAGCACGACCGCGCGGGTCAGCACCGTCGCCGTGTACGTGTCGTCGCGCAGCACCCGGCCGATGACCTGGTCGATCGCCTCGCGCAACGGGCGGCCCTTCACCGCGAGCAGGTGCACCAGCAGCGCCAGCGCGCCACCGGAGACCCAGCCGCCGGTGCCGCCGTGGGTGAGCGCCGCGAACCGGCAGCCCAGGTCGTAGGCGATGGCCGCGGACGGCGCGAAACCGGCGGGCGCGGTGCGGGTGACGCCGTTGCAGCCGGAGGACTCGTTGTGCGGGTTCTCCGGAGTGGACGGTGTCTCGGCGGCCAGCGCGCGCAGGCACGTCAGACCGGGCGAGCGGCTCTCGTAGAGCCGTTCGTCCGCCAGCAGCCCCACCGCGTTGTGCTCGGGGGCCGGTTGCTGCTGGGTGACCAGCCAGCGCCGGTAGCTGTGCCAGACCATGTCCGACGGCTGCCACTCGCCGGTGTGCTTCCCGCGCACCCAGGCGCGCAGGTACCCGTCGGCGGTGAAGAGCGTCAGCTGGGTGTCGTCGGTGACCAGGGCGGGCTTCGGCGGCGCCAGTACGCCCTCGGTGCCGTGTTCGCGCTGGATGTCCGCCCAGCCCAGGTACTGCACCGGTGCGCCGAGCGCATCACCGAGAGCGCCGCCGAGCAGGCACCCGGCGCCGCGGTCAACCACGGAGTTCGGATCTCGCGGCACGGGTGAACAGTAGCGTCCCGCCGACTCGGGCCGCACTTGTATCTGAGACCAGCGGCGGCCCACCTGTACAAGCAACGAGGTCAGGAGCACTTGAGGGAGGGGCATGCGGAGCAAAACCGGACTCGAGTTCGGCGTGCTCGGTCCACTCCAGGTGCTCGCGGACGGCCGGGTGGTCACGCTCGGCCGCCGCGGCATGCGCGGTCTGCTCGCGATGCTGGTGGTCGAGGCGAACCGACCTGTCTCGATCGACCAGATCGTGGACGCGCTGTGGACGGACGCGCCGCCGGCCACGGCCCGCACGATCGTGCACGGCTACGTGTCACGGCTGCGCAGGGTGCTGGAGGAGGCCGACCCGTCAGGCTCCGCGAAGATCCGCACCACGCCGACCGGGTACCAGCTGACCGTCGACCCGTGGCGCCTCGACCTGCACCGCGCCCGGCAGCTCGTGGCGTCGTCGCGCGGCAAGCCCGCCGCCATCAGGGCGGGCTTGCTGCGCGAGGCCCTCGGGTTGTGGCGCGGGCCGGTGCTGGCGGACGTGCCGGGCGACCCGCTGACCTCCGACCTGGAGGAGCTGCGGCTCTCGGCGCTGGAGGAGCGCATCGAGGCCGAGCTGGAGCTGGGCCGCCACCTGGAGCTCGTCGGCGAGCTGCGCGGGCTGTGCACGGAGTTCCCGTTCCGCGAACGGCTCGTCGCGCACAGCATGCGCGCCCTCTACCGGTCCGGGCAGCGGGCCGACGCGCTGGAGGCGTACCAGCGGTTCCAGCGCCGCGCGGTGGACGAGCTCGGTCTCGACCCCGGACCAGAGCTGCGGCTGCTGCAGGAGCAGGTGCTGCGCGACGACCCGGCGCTCAGCCTCCTCGGCGCGGTCGACAGCCGGCCGGTGGCGCCCCGCGCGGGCATCGTCGCACCGGCGCTGCTGCCCGCGTCCGCGTCGCGCCTGTTCGGCCGGGACGACGACCGCAGGTGGCTCGACAACGTCTGCGCGACCAGGAACCTGCTCGCGACGACGGTGGCCGTGCTGACCGGTCCGCCCGGCGTCGGCAAGAGCGCCCTCGCGATCACGTGGGGGCACGAGAACAGCGAGATGTTCCCGCACGGCGTGCTGTTCGCCTCGCTCGGCGACGCCGAACCAGGCGAGGTGCTGACCCGGTTCCTGGTGGCGCTGGGCGTGCCCGCCGACGGCGTTCCCGTCGCCGTGGAGGACCGCATCGGGCTCTACCGCTCCCTGCTCAACCGCCGCCGCGTGCTCGTGGTCCTCGACGACGCGACCGGGTTCGACCAGGTCCTGCCGCTGCTGCCGCCGGGCTCCGGCTCGGTGGTGCTGGTGACCTCCCGCAGCCGGATGGAACGGCTCGTCGTCACCAACAGCGCGCGGGTGCGCAAGCTCGGGCCGTTGGCAGAGGAGGCCGCACGCGCACTGCTCGACGACGTGCTCGGCCGGCCGCTGTCGACGGAGGACCCGGTCGCCGCGCGCAAGCTCGCCGAGCTGTGCGGCGGTCTGCCGCTGGCGCTGCGGGTGGCCGCGGCCAAGCTGGTGATCAGTCCTGGGTGGACGGTCGAGGAGCTGGTGGGGGAGCTGGCCGACGACGGCCACCGGATGCGCGGCCTGGACCTGCCGGAAGCGGGCGTGGGGGTGTCGCGGGCGCTCGACCTGTCGACCCGCGACCTGCCCTCCGAGCTGAGCCAGGTGTTCACCTCCGTCGGCCTCGCGCCCGGCCGCTGGATGTCCTCGCACGCCGTCGCCGCGCTCACCCGCATCCGGGTCGAGTCGGCGCGGGACCGGCTGGAGCGGCTGGTCGAGGTCAACCTGCTGGTCGAACCGTGGCCGGACGGCTTCACGATGCACGAGCTGGTGCGCCTGTACGTGCGCGGCTCCGGCCGCGCGGACGTGGACTCGTTGCGGCGCCTGGTGAACTACTACCTCGTCGCCTGCGACCACGTCCGCCGCGCCATCCGGCCGGCCCGCGACGGCCTGGACTTCGCGCTGGGGGACAACGGGTCCACGTCGCTGCCCGGCTACGACGACCCGGTCGCGTGGTTCGACCGGGAGTGGCCGAACATCGTCGCGGTCGTGCACGCCGCCGCCGAGTCCGGCCTGCACGACCAGGTCTGGCAGCTGGTCCGGATGCTGCACCCCTACGCGACCGTGCGCGCGTTGACCGGCGAGTGGCTCGCGCTGGTCGGTTTCGGCACGGCCGCCGCCGAGGTCACCGGCAGCCGGCTCGGCCAGGTCCTCATGCTCGACACCACCTACGTCACGAACGCCCGGCTGGGCCGCCCGGTGCTGCTGCCCGACGCCCGCCGCGCCCACCGCCTGGCCACCGAGCTGGGTGAACGCCAGTACCTCGTGCTGACGCTCGCGCAGCTCGCGGACGTGCTGTTCCGGCTCAAGCAGCACGACGAGGCACTGCTGCACTTCTGGGAGTCCGTGCAGCTCGCGCAGCAGTCCGGTGACCTGGTCGGCGAGGGCCACGGCCTCAACAACGTCGCCCAGGTCGAACAGGCCCGCGGCCGCGTCGACGTCGCCCTGCGGCACCAAGCGCACGCCGTGGACGTCTACCGCCGCTCCGGCGACCAGCCCGCACTCGTCGACGGCCTCGCGAACCTCGCGGAGCTGCACCTGCAGGCGGGCCACCTCGACGACGCGGAGGCACTGGCCCGCCAGGCCGTTGACCTCGCCGCCGCCGCGGCGATGACCTACACCGAGGGCTTCGCCAGGCAGGTGCTGTCCGGGGTGCTGCTCCAGCGCTCGGAATGGGGTGCGGCCTCAGCGGAGCTGACCGCGGCGCTGCGGCTGTTCGCGCAGGTCAACTCGGCCCGCGTGGTGGAGGTGCGGGCCGCCCTGGACGCGTTGTCGTCCGAGGTTTAGCGGGCGTTTAGTCGACTGGTCCCAAAAAATGGGATGTTGGACGTGCAGGCCGCCGAGTGGGGGAATCACCGAGGGGGCGGCGCCTGCACCGAAGAGGGCCGACCGGCATTCGGGGGAGAGTGCCGGTCGGCCCTCGACGTCACTGCAGGTTCTCCTCGGAGCAGCGGACCAGCGGCAGCAGCTCCGGCCGCTTCGGCGCCAGACCGTCCCCCATGGACTCCCCGCGCAGCTGCCGCCCGATCCACGGCACGACGTGCTCCCGCGCCCACTTCAGGTCGGCCTTGCGCTGGGTCACCCAGTCCGCCTGCTCCAGCACCGGCCACGGCACGTTCCACGCGTGGTCGTCCGCGAGCCCCAGCACCTCGTACGCCTTGAGCGCCACCCGCTGGTGCCCCTCCGGTGACAGGTGCAGCCGGTCCGCGCTCCACGCGCGACGGTCGTGCAGCACGTGCATCGCCCACAGGTCCACCATCCGGCAGTGGTACCGCTCGGCGATCGACCACAGGTGCGTGTTGTAGATCGCGATCTTGCCCCGGATGCTGCGCAGCAGCGGGGTCGACCGCGTGTCGAACCCGGTGAAGATGACGACGTCGCTCCCGGCGGCCCGCAGGTCGGCGACGGCCACCTCGTACACCTCGGCCAGCGCGTCCGGGTCGCTGTTCGGCACGAGGATGTCGTTGCCGCCCCCGCAGAACGTCACCAGGTCCGGCTTGAGCGAGATCGCGAGCGGCACCTGCTCGTCCACGATCTCCTGCAGCATCTTGCCCCTGATCGCGAGGTTGGCGTACCGGAACTCCGGTGCCCGACGGGCGATCATCCCCGCCAACCGGTCCGCCCACCCGAGATAGGTGTCCCCTGGACCGGGATCGTCCATCCCCTCGGTGAAACTGTCCCCCAGGGACACCAGACTGTTCCAGCGCAGCACAACAACCCCCTTTCACCCGCGGCTCCCGTTCGCGGCGACTGGTCAGCATGCACAACCGGCCACCGGTTACGCCACCGTCGGTTGCGGCAGCCCGGGACTCGACGCAGTGGGTGATGATCCTTTTACCACTCGATCGAGCGAAGCTTGAGGCGGTTCAGGGGGATTCGTCTCTTCCGGTCGCTAGCTTCTGCCGGGTGCGTTCGGTTTTGCCGCTTCCGTCCGTCTCCCTGGGTGTCGCACTCATCACAGCCGCGATCTTCGCCGCAGCGGTGCTGAACCCGGCCCAGGAGACCGCCACACCCCCGTCCGCCCCGGAGGCCGCCGCACCGACCGAGGGCGGCACCCGGCCGCCGATGGAGTTCACGCCCTCACCGGCCGCGACCACGCGGCCCGCTCCCGCACAGCCCACCACCGCCCGGCGTGCCCCCGCGCGGCCCGTGACGCCGCCACCGCACTCCAACCCCGTGGTGCGTCCCGTGGCCCCCACCGCGCGCAGGGCCGTGCCCACCGTGCTGCCGTCGGTGGCGCTGCCGCCGCTGACCTCTCCGCCCGTCGCGCCCTGGCGGCGGACACCGGCTCCGTCGCGGCGCTGACCGTTCCCGCGGCCGGAGCCGGGAACGACGACGGCCCCCGCGGCGACATCGGCGCGTGACGCCGCTGCGAGGGCCGTGGGCCTTCCCGAGGAGAAGCGCCGCCGCCGTTGTCAGCTCCCCCTCGGGAAGGGGTCTTGGGACCGTCTCAGGGGGCGCCGCCGCCGGTCCGCCCCCTGAGACGGGGTCTAGTGGCCGCCCACCGCGACCGCGGAGTCCACCGCGGGCAGGTGGTCGTCGTACGCCGACCGGAGCCGCAGCTCCGCACCCGGTGAGGCGCCGATGGTGTCCAGTCCGAGCAACGCCGCCCCGACGACCGGCGGCAGGTCCACGACCCGCACCTGCGCGAGCGGCGCGACCTCCAGCACCCGCGACCGCACCGGCCCGAGCACCGCCTCACCGGTGCCTGTCATCACGCCGCCGCCGAGCACGACGTCGACGGGTTCGCCGAGCAGGTCGAGCTTGCGCAGCGACACCGTCGAGAGCAGCACGATCTCCTCGACCAGGCGGTCCACCACGGCCTGCGCCACGGCGTCACCGCCGCCCGCCACCTCGAACAGGATCGGGCAGAGGACGTGCGGGTCGAACTCGACCTCCTGGAAGTGCAGCTTCTCGACCACGGCGGCGATCGACCGCTCGCCGTAGTGCGCGAGCAGCGCGGGCAGCAGCTCCGTGCCGGCACCGCGACCGTCCTCTGCGCGCACCGCCAGCCACAGCGCCTGCTCACCCAGGTGACCGCCACCGCCCCAGTCACCGGAGATCTGGCCCAGCGCGGGGAACCGGTGCGTGCGGCCGTCGGCCGCGACGCCCACCGCGTTGATGCCGGCACCGCACACGACCGCGACACCGACACCGGAGGCCGTGCCGGAACGCAGCAGCGCGAACGTGTCGTTGCCGACGACGACGGACTGCGACCAGCCCCGCTCGGTGATCGCGCGGGTCAGGTCCTCCTCCTCGCGCGGCAGGTCCGCGCCCGCCAGGTAGGCGGCTGTGTGCGTGGCGATCGGTTCGTCGGGGTCGAGGCCCGCCAGGGCCGCGGCCTCGCGTGCCAGACCTTCGAACACGTCGAGTCCGCGTTTCATGCCGACGGTCTGCGGCGGCGCACCCGGCCCGCGCACCTGCGCGAGCACCCTGCCGTCCGCGTCGACCAGCAGCACAGCGGTCTTGCTGTTGCCGCCGTCGATCGCGAGCACCCGGTCCGTCATCGTCGTCAGGCTCCCTTCACCCACGGGAGCAGATCGCGGTTCTGCGCGATCAGCTCGTCGGCCAGCCGGTCCGCGATGGCGTGCTGGCCGATCAGCGGGTGGGCGAGCAGTGCGTTCGCCACGCGGTCGCGGCCACCGCGGACCGCGGCCTCCAGCGCCAGGTGCTCGTAGGCGGTCACGTGCGAGATCAGGCCGGAGATCGAGGGCTCCACCGGCCGCACCGGCAACGGCGTGCCACCACTGCCGTCCACAGTGGACGACACCTCGATCACGGCGTCGTCGGGCAGGAACGGCAGCGTGCCGCGGTTCTGCACGTTCACCACGTGCCTCTCGGCACCCGCGCCACCGGTCAGGGCGTGCACGAGCTGCACGGCGGCCTCCGAGTAGTACGCGCCACCGCGCTGCGACAGCTGCTCCGGCTTCGTCACCACCGACGGGTCGCCGTAGATGTCGAGCAGCTCCTTCTCCACCGCGGCAACGACCTCCGCACGCGGCGGCGAGTCGAGCTGCTTCTGCACCACCGCGTCGTGGTTGTAGAAGTAGTTCAGGTAGTACGACGGCACCATGTTCAGCCGCCGCATCAGCGCACCGTCGATGCCGATGTGCTCGGCCAGCCCGTCGACGTGGTCGGCGAGCAGCTCCGGCAGCCGGTCCACACCGTCGACGAAGACGCCGCGTTCCCACGTGAGGTGGTTCAGGCCGACGTGCTCCAGCTCCACGGTGGCCGGGTCCACGCCGAGCAGCGCGGACGTCCAGCGCTGGAACGTGATCGCCACGTTGCACAGGCCGATCGCCTTGTGACCCTCCTGCAGCAGCGCGCGCGTCACGATCCCGACCGGGTTCGTGAAGTTCACGATCCACGTGTCGGGCCCGGCGATGCGCCGCACCCTGTCCGCGATGTCCAGGACCACCGGCACGGTCCGCAGGGCCTTCGCGAGGCCTCCCGCGCCGGTGGTCTCCTGGCCGACGCACCCGCAGGTCAGCGGGAACGTCTCGTCCGAGGCCCGCGCCGTCTGCCCGCCCACCCGCAGTTGCAGGAGGACAGCCGACGCGCCCTCGACGCCTTCTTCGAGCGACGAGGTGGTGCGCACCTTCGCCGGGTGTCCCGCGTGCTCCAGCAGCCGCTGGCTGAACGGGCCGACGAGGCCGAGGCGGTGCTGGTCCGGGTCGACGAGGACGATCTCGTCCACCGCCAGGCTGGTGCGACGGCCGGCGATGCCGTCGATCAGCTCCGGTGTGTAGGTGGACCCGCCACCGACGACGGTGAGTTTCATCCCTTGACCCCCGTGAACGTGATTCCCTTGACGAACGACTTCTGGGCGAAGACGAAGAGGACGACGGCCGGGACCATCGTCAGGAACGTCACCGCCATCGACGAGTTCCACTGCACGATGTGCATGCCCTTGAACGTGGCCAGCGCCAGCGACAACGTCCACTGGTCCTTCACCTCGCCCGTGTAGAGCAGCGGGCCGAAGTAGTCGTTCCAGGTGAAGAGGAAGCAGAACAGCGCGGTGGCCGCGATGCCCGGCTTCGCCATCGGCACGATGATCCGCACCAGCGCCTGGAACTCCGAGCAGCCGTCCACCCGTGCCGCGTCCACGTAGGACTGCGGGATCGTGAGCATGAACTGGCGCAGCAGGAAGATGCTGAACGCGTCGAACAGGAAGTACGGCACGATCAACGGCCACAGCGTGCCCGTCAGGCCCAGCGACGACCACGTGTCGTACAGCGGCACGGCCACGACCTGCGGTGGCAGCATCATCGCGCCGATGACCAGGATGAACGCGACGTTCCGGCCGCGCCACTGCAGCTTCGCCAGCGCGTAGGCGGCGGGGATCGACGAGATCAGCATGCCCGCGGTCGCGAGCAGGGAGTACGTGAGGCTGTTGACCAGGTACTCCAGCAGCGGTGCCTTGTCGAAGACCTCGACGAAGTTCTCCCAGTGCCACTCGCGCGGCCACAGGTTCGAGGTGAACGCCTGGTCGTCCGACATCACGGCGGTGAGGAAGACGAACACGACGGGCGTGGCGAACATCAGGCCGAGCGCGAGACCGATCGCGTGGGTCGCGACCCAGTTGAGGAAGCCCCCGACGTCGCGCTTGCGGCGCGGCTGCTCCGGTTCCGCGGTGACGTCGACCGGCGGTGTGGCCAGTGTGGCGGTCATGCTCCCGGACCCCCTTCCTCAGCCGTGGAGTTCTTGCGCATCCGCTGGACCAGCACGATGGTCACGGCGAACGAGATGATGAACAGGACCGTGGCCATCGCGGCCGCGTAGCCCATGTCGAAGTAGCGGAAGCCCTGCGTGTACAGGTAGACCGGGAACGTCAGCGTGGAGTTGTCCGGGAACCCGAGGTACTTGGTCGACCCCGTCGCGTCCGCAGCGCCCGAGCCGGCCGACCCCGCGACGACCGCCTGCGTGAAGAGCTGCAGCGCGAGGATCACCGAGTTCACGACGCCGAAGAGCAGCACCGGGGAGATCGTCGGCAGCGTGACGTGCCACCAGCGCCGGACCGGGCCGGCGCCGTCGAGCTCGGCGGCCTCGTACTGCTCCTGCGGCACGTCGAGGATCGCGGCCAGGATGATGATCATCAGGTCGCCGGAGATCCACAGCATGATCGCGGTGATGCCGGGCTTGGCCCACGCCGGGTCCGAGAACCACAGCGGCGAGTCCAGGCCGAACCAGCCGAGGACGCTGTCCACCGGGCCGCCGTTGGGGCGCAGCACCATGAAGAACACGAGTGTCGCGGCCACCGGCGGCGCCAGCGAGGGCAGGTAGCAGAGCGTGCGGATCAACCCGACGCCCGACTTCAAGCGAGCGATGACCGACGCCACGCCCAGCGCGAACACGGTCCGCGCGACCGTGAGCACCACGACGAACCACAGCGTGTTCGTGATCGCCTTGACCAGCAAGGGGTCCTTGAACATGAACGCGTAGTTGTCGAGGCCGTTGAACTCCGGCGGGTTGATCAGGTCGTACTTCGTGAACGAGAACACGACCGTGGCGATCAGCGGGTAGCCGAAGAACAGGACGAAGCCGATGAGGGCCGGGGCCATGAACCCGAGCACGGCCAGACGGTGGCGGGCACGGGCCCGCCCCTTGCCGGGGGCGGGCCGGGCGCCGAGCGTGGCGGTCATCTCGTGGACCCCTACTTGCCGCTCTTGGCGATCTGGTCGTCGATGTTCTTGTCGACCTCCTTGAGGCCCGCCGCCAGGTCCGCGACCTTGCCGGACTGGTAGGAGACCGAGAAGTCGGTGACGGCCTTGATGTGCGCGTCACCGATGGGGGTGACGGGGTTGCCCTTGAGCTTGTCGCTCCTGGCGAGCTCGATGAACGTCTTGAACTGCTCGTCCACCTGGAGCTTCGGGCTCTCCATGGCGGCCTTGGTGCTCGGCACGTTCTTGATGGCGTTGGACAGGTCGACGATCGTGTCGGTGTCGAACGTCAGGTGCTTGATCAGCTCCCACGCGGCGCCGGGGTTCTTGGCGCCCTTGGGGATGCCCATGATCGTGCCGGTGGTGAACGCCGTGCCGTAGTCGGCGGGCTTCCACGTCGGGAACGGGGCGGTGCCGAACTTGATCTGCGGTGCCTGCGCCTTGAGGAACGCGGTGCGGTACTCACCGTCGATCATGATCGCGATCTTGCCCTGGTGGAACGCGTGGTCGGCCGAGTACTCCTGGCCCAGGCCTGCGCGGAACCGCTCGAGGGCGTCGTAGCCGTAGAAGTCGACGAGCTTCTTCTGGAACGTCATCATCTCGGTGAAGCCGGGCGAGGTCGAGAGCGCGGACTTGCCGTCCTTCTCCCACTCCGCGCCGAACGACGGCGCGAGGATGGTCGGGCGGTTGGCGTAGAAGCCCATGGTGGGCAGGTAGCCCGCGACCTCGATGTCGCCGTTGGGCGCCTTCTTGGTCGCCTTGACGGCCGCGTCGTAGAGCTCGTCGAGCGTCTTCGGCGGGTTCGTGACGCCGGCGTTCGCCAGCAGGTCCTTGTTGAAGTACATGGCGTACACGTCGGTGAGCATGGGCATCGCGCAGCGGTTGCCCTTGTACTCGGTGTACTCCTGGACCGCGGGGGAGAGCTGGTTCAGGTCGACCTTGTCGCGGTCGATGTAGGCCTTCAGCGGCTGGAACGCGCCGGAGGAGCAGAACTGGCCGATGTTGTCGGTGGTGAACGACAGCGCGACGTCCGGCGTGTTGCCCGACCGGATGCCCGCGGTGATCTTGTCGTCGTCCTGCGAGCCCTCGTGCTTGATCTCGATGTTCGGGAACTTCTTGTTGAACGTCTTGAGGGCCTTCGTGACTTCTTCGAGCTCGCGGTCGGAGTAGTTGCTCCAGACCGTGAGCGTCAGCTTGTCGTCCTTGCCGGGAGCAGCTGCGGCGTCGGAACCGGCGCCGCCACCCTTGCCCGCCGCACATGCGGTGAGGGTCAGCGCTGCGGCGACACAGAGCAAGGCAGCACGGGTGTGCTTGCGCATGTGCACTCCTTCTCGATCAACGTGGGGACCCGGCGACCACGGGGCCGCGGAATGGTGCGGTGGTGGCTGCCGGCAGGCCGAACACCTGCTCGCGCGCGACGGCCAGCGCCGAGTGCAGTGCGCCGGAGCGCACCGGCTTCCCGGTCACCAGCGCCAGCTGCACAGGGGTCCTGGGCACCACCAGTTGCCGCAGCTCCGCGGCAACGAGGTCGTTCAACGTGGTTCCGCCTGCCTGGGCGATGTCGCCGGACAGCAGGACGAGCTCGGGGTCGAGCACCGCGACGACACCGGCCACACCCGTGGCGATGCGCCTGGCGAGGTCGGCCAGGAACTCACGGCCCGCGGGACCGGCGGCCAGCGCCTTGCGCACGGCACCGTGACCGTTGCGCGCGGCGAGCCCGTGGGCCTTGGCGAGCTTGCAGATCGAAGCACTGCTGAGCAGTTCGCCGTACGTGCCGCCGGAGCGGTCGGTGTCGGTGTCGGCGGTCGCGCGGTCGGGGATCATCAACCCGTCGATCTCGCCCGCGCCACCGGAGGCGCCGCGCAGCAGCACCCCGTTGATCACGACGGCGGCACCGACGAGGTCGGCTGGCCAGATGACGACGAAGTCGCGCACCTCCGTGGCCCGCCCGGCGACCATCTCCTCCAGTGCGACGAGGTTGACGTCGTTCTCGACGCTCACCGACGTCCCGAGCCGCTCGCGCAGCCGGCCGGGCACGTCGAAGCCGTTCCAGCCGGGCAGGTGCGGTGCGTACGCGAGCTCGCCGGTCGCGGGGTTCACCGCACCCGGACAGCCCACCACGACGTGCAGCAGCTCCTCGGGACCCAGACCGGCCTGCGCGCACGCGGTGCCGACCGCGCCGGCGAACGCCTCCACGACGCCGTGCTTGGCGGGCATCGGCGCTTTGTGCTCGGTGAGCACGGCACCGGAGATGTCCGCGATGGCGACGTCGACCGACTCGGGGGTGAGGTCGACGGCGGCGATGTGCGCGAGGGTCCCGTTGACCGACCACAGCTGGGCCCGCGGCCCCCGCCCGCCCCCGCGCAGTCCGTTGCGGACGACGGTGTCGGCGGTTTCGAGCCGGGTGAGCAGCTGTGCGGTCGCCGGCTTGGAGAGACCGATGAGGCCCTCCAACTCCGACCGGGTCAGCGACCCGTTGCGCAGCAGAGCCTCGATGGCTGCGCGGTCGTTGATCTCCCGCAGCAGTCGTGGGCTTCCGGCACGCATTGGGTCAGCTCCTGTCTGTTAACTTTCCAGACGATTTCGTGGAGACGGTAGTGACCTGGTTCACCGCGGTCAATCCCCGATACAGCTCCGTTACCTGACTTAGGCTGACCTAAGGCAGTCTGGGAACATGACCGACGTGCGCCAGGAGTCGCTCGCATCACTGCTCGGAGGCCGAGGCGGCGCCCTCGACGCCTCCCTGCCCCCACTGGCGTTCGTCGCGGGCTGGCTCGTCTGGGGCCACTCGATCGGAGCAGGCGCTGTCGCCGCGGTGCTGTGCGGCGTCGTCATCGGCGTCATCCGCTTCGTGCGCGGCGAGAAACCCCGCGCCGTGGTGCTCTCCGTGCTGCTGGTCGTGGCCGCGGCCCTGATCGCCCTGTACACGGGCCGCGTCGAGGACTTCTTCCTGATCCAGCTGCTGTCGAACGTCGCGTCGGCGCTGGCGTGGGCCGGGTCGACAGCGGTGCGCTGGCCGTTGCTCGGCGTGGTGGTCGGCACCCTGCTGGGGCAGAAGACCCGGTGGCGGCGCGATCCTGCCCTTTTGCGCGCCTACTCGATCGCCTCCTGGCCGTGGGTCGCCCAGTACGTGCTGCGCGTGGCGGTGTTCACGCCGCTGTGGCTCGACGCCCAGGTGTTCTGGCTCGCCACGCTGCGCGCGGCGCTGTCGTGGCCGTTGCAGGTCGTGTGCATCCTGGTGTCGGGGTGGGTGCTGCGGAAGGCGCTGCCTTCGGGGCATCCGGGGTTCCGGCACCCGCAGGTGCCGGAACCGGGTGCTCAGCCGGGGTCGGGCAGTGACCGCGCCCGCAGGTAGGACGCGTGGAGCGGCTCCGCGCTCCGCACGACCTTCCCGGTGGGGGTGCGCGGGAGCGCGTCCATCACGTGGATGTGCCGGGGCAGCTTGAACTCGGCGAGCCTCTCCGCGCACCACTCCGACAGGGCGCGCGCGGTGAGCGTCGTGCTCCGGGTGCTCACGTAGGCGCGGATCTCCGGCTGGCCCAGCGCGATGGCCTCGGTCACCTGCGGGTGCCCGCACAGGACCTTCTCCACCTCGGTCAGGTCGACGTTGAAACCGCGCACCACGACCAGCGAGTCGGAGCGGCCGAGCAGGCGCAGTTCGCCGTCGGGCGTGAACTCGCCCCGGTCGCCCGTGCGGAACCAGCCGCCGGAGAAGCGCGACGGGCCGTCCTCGGACAGGTAGGGGGTGGCGGGCAGCGCCACCTCGACCAGGCCGTCGCGGACCCGTGCGGTGACGCCCGGCATCAGCGGGCCGACAGACGGGCGGACCGTACCGCCGACGGCCATGGTCAGCGCGCCGGTCTCGGTGGTGCCGAAGCACTCGCCGACCGGGATGCCGTAGGTGGCCTGGAAGCGGGAGGCGACGTCCTGCGGCATGAGCTCGCCGCCGGCGAACGCCCCGCGGGCCGTGCGCAGCGCGGAAGGATCGGGGGAGGCGGCGAGCAGGTCGAAGTGGAACGGCTGGCCGGTGACGAAGTCGACCTCGAAGTCCCGCGCCTGCCGGAGGATCGCCGCCGCGGTGGGCCTTTCCGCGAAGACGAGGTGCACGCCCGCCGCCAGCGAGTGCAGCAGGCCGCCGACCATGCCGAAGCTGTGAGCGGGGGAGTTCAGCAGCAGCAGGCGTTCACCGCGGCGCACCATGCCCTCGGCGGCCTCGAACCGCGCGACCTCGTCCGCCAGCGACGACGTGCTGCGCCCGATCACCTTCGGCCGGCCCGTCGAGCCGGAGCTGAACTGGACCAGCGGGTGGTCGGTGGCGGCGGGCAGGCCGTCCGCGCGGGTGGTCACCAGGTCGTACCGCTCCTGGAAGCCGGAGGCGGCCGCACCGCTCGGGTGCACGAGGAACTCCGGGCGGGTCAACGAGTGCAGGACGTCGGTCTCGGTCGGCGTCAGGCGGTGGTCGATCGAGATCACCTGCGCACCGGTGCTCCACAACGCGAGCACGGCTTCGAGCTGGCTGAAGCTCGGCGGCACCTGGACGGCGACCGCGCTGCCCTCCCCGATTCCCGCAGCGGCGAAACGACGGGCCTGAGCGGTGACATCGGCGCGCAACAACCCGTGCGTGACCGTGCTGCGGTGGCTGAGGAACGGCACCTCGTCGCCGTGGCGGTGCAGCAGGTCGGTGATGAACGCGCGCATGTCAGGACTCCTTGCAGAACTCGCCGATCGGCAGGCCCACGTGCCGTTGCTCGGTGGCGACGTGGCCGAGGAGTTCGTCACCGGGGCGGAGCTCGGTCACGTTCAGCACCTTGCCACCGGGGCCGAGGACGCGGACGTGCCAGTCGTCCTGGACCATCAGGTCGACCACGACGCCCTCCGGTGAGCGCGCGGTGATCGTGAGCATCGGGCGGGACTCCAGCTTGGCGCGGCCCACGGTCAGCTCGCGGGTGCGGCCGTCGGCGTTGACGGCGAGGACCTTGCTGCCGGACCGCAGCTCGGACAGGTAGTTCGTGCGGTTCGCCGGTCCGAGGACGTACGAGTGCAGCGCGCCCGCGTTGACGCGGAACGGTCGCGTCGGCATGTACGGCAACGGGTGCGTCTCGCTGCAGCACAGCACGAAGCCGGACGAGAAGGAGCCGACGAGGATGCCCTCGTCCTCGGCGAAGTGCGAGGCGGTGTCGACGCAGACGCGGTCGCCCAGACCGTTGTGGGTCAACGCCTCCACGGTGAGCGTGGTCAGCGTCAGCGGCGGGGACGTGGCTTCGAGCAGCCGGGCGAGCTTGAACACGTCGGTGGCGTCGGCGGGGGCCATCAGGACGCCGTCGGAGCCGTGTTCCAGGCATTCGAGGACGATCGCGGCCTCCACGAGGTCGGAGACCACCGTGACCAGCTTGCCGGGGGCGCCGTGCGCGGCCGCGATCACGATCTCCAGGGGGATCTTGGTCGGGTCGGTGAACGTGACGACGGTGTGGTCCAGGCGCTCCGCCGCGGCGCAGGCGAGCTTGAGCGTGCGGTCGTCGCCGACCGTGACGGACGCCGACCGCGTGGGCAGCCGGTCGAGCTCGTCCTGCTCGTCCACCGGCACGACCACGAGGTGCGGGCTCTCGACGGGCTCGTTCGCCAGCAGCACCCGCGTCATCGTGGGAGGGAGGTCGTCGAGCAGCGCGGGATCGTCCGCGACGACTCCGGCCACGCGGCTGTGCACGGCGGCGTCGACCACCGCGGTGCGCTGCGCTTCCGGGACGGTTCTGAGGTCGATCCAGGCGAACTTCACCGGTTCTCCAAGGCTGTCAGTGCGTCGATGAGGCTGGTGTCGGTGGGCGTGTGCACGATCGCCGCGAGCTCCGCGACGAGCTGCATCGGCGTCGGTGAGGCGAAGACCCGCCGTCCCACCGCGAGGCCCGCGCAGCCGGCGGCCATCGCGGCGCGCGCGTGCCCGGCGAGGCTGTGCGAGGAGGCGGCGCCGCCCGCGACGAGCACGGGGAGCGGGCAGTTCGCGACGACGTCCGCCATGTTCTCCGCAGGGTGCGCGAGGTTGGTCTTGACGATGTCCGCGCCCAGGTCCGTCGCGATGTTGACGACGTGCGCCAGCAGGGCCGGGTCGCGCGGGTCTCCGATGCGCGGTCCCCTGGCGTAGATCATCACGACCAGCGGGACGTTCCAGGCGTCGCACGCCGCCGCGACCGTGCCCAGGTCGGCCAGCTGACGCGCCTCCGTGTCGGAGCCGATGTTGACGTGCACGCTCACCCCGTCGGCACCGAGCCGCAACGCCTCGTCGACCTCACCGACGAGCACCTTGGCGTTGACGTCGGCCATGTGCGCGGTGCCCGCGCTGAGGTGCACGATCAACCCGCAACCGCCGAGCACGGCCGGGTCGATGGTGCGCACGCGTCCTTTGTGGACTATGACCGCGTCGGCGCCGCCCTGCACGACGGCGCTGATCAGGTCGTGCCACCGGTCCCTCGGCACGACCGGGCCGTCCGAGACGCTGTGGTCCAGCGGTACGAAGAGGTACCTGTCGTCTTGCTGACGGGAAAGGCGTCGCAGCCGCAACGCTTTCCTCATGGCCTCACCCCTGGTGTCATCCGGTGGTCGACAGCAGCCTGAGGCAGCCGGTGCGCGCAGCGGTAGGTGTGAGGTTCCGATAACTCCCGGTTTATCGGCCGAACGGAGCAATCCGAGGGTCGGCGCGGGCCGCAGAAAGGTCATTTGGTGACACCCGCGTGGCCGTGTTTGTCGCTCCTCCACTGCCCTAGGCTTCGTCAGTGCGAATGGAGCTCAGACATCTGCACGTGGTGCTCGCCGTGGCGAGTGCGGGCAGCATCACCAGGGCCGCCACGCAGCTGAAGATCGCGCAGGCCGGACTGACAGCCCAGGTGCGCAGGATCGAGGCGAGCCTCGGCGGGCCGTTGTTCCTGCGTCGCACCGACGGCGTCGAGCTGACCGAACTGGGCCGCCACGTCGTGCTGCGGGCTCAGGACCTGGTCGAACGCTTCGACGACCTGATCGTCACCTCGCACCGGCTGGTGCGGCGGGGTGACTCGGGCATCCGGCTCGGTGGCGTGGCGGGGTCGCCCACCGGGCTGCTCGTCGGGGCCGTGCGCGAGGTGCTGCCCGGCTTGCCGCAGACCACGCACGTCGAACGCGGCGGCGACACCGTGCTCGAGCTCGTGTGCACGGGCGAGCTGGACCTGGCCCTGGTGGTGGAGTTCCCGCGCAGCCCACTGCGGTTTCCCGAAGCGATCGGCCTGCGCGGTGTCGTGACGGAACGCATGCTGATCGGCGTCCCGGTGGGCCACCGGCTGTCGGGCCGCAGCGAGGTGCGGCTGTCCGAGCTGGCAGGGGAGGAGTGGGTCGTGCCGGACGAGAACCACGGCGGCCGGCTCAACCTCGAACAGGCCTGCGAGGCCGTCGGGTTCACGCCCCGGTGCGCGCACTTCGGTGCCGATGCCGCGGTGGCCGCCGACCTGGTGCGGTCGACCGGTGCCGTGGCGGGGTTCTTCCCCGGCCAGGACGCGCCGGGCGTGCTGCTCAAACCGATCACCGGCAACCCGCTGTACCGCCGGATCACGCTGGTGTGGAACGACGACGCCGCCGAGCACGTGGACGACGTGCACGCCGGGCTGCTCCGGGCCTACCGCGAGCGGACACCGCACTCGGGCAGGCTGCTGGCCTCATGACCGGCTGGGCCGCGGCGCGTCCGGGCCCAGCACGTCCACCGCCGCCAGCCAGGCCGCCCCCACGGCCCCTTCCGTCGCCATGATCACCTCTGCACCGCACCGCCCCTGCAGCTCCTGCTTCAGGTGCACCCCCACCGGTGTCTTGATCAACGAACCCACCAGCACGATCGGCGACGTGTCCTCCGGCGCGCGCACCGCCGAGGCCATGTCCGCCAGCAACCGCGCCGCCGACGCCACGATCGACAGCGCCGCCGGGTCCCCGTGGTGGTAGGCGGCCGACACCAGCGGGGCGAAGCGCGCGAGGGCGATCGGTGGCGAGGAGTTCACCGCGGTGATCAACGCACCGCGCCCGCGCACCCCCGCCGTCGTCAGCACCGCGGTGGCCAGCCCCTCCAGCGGCGCGTCCAGGTCCAGCAGGCGCACCGTGGCGCGGACGGCCTCGCGGCCCAGCCAGAACGCGGAGCCGTCGTCGCCGAGCAGCCAGCCGTAGCCGCCGGACTGGCCGACCATGCGGTGGTCCACGATGCGGCCCGCGATGGAGCCCGTGCCGGCGACCAGCACGGTGCCGTCGGCGGAGGAGGTGCCCGTGGCGAACGCCGCCTCGCAGTCGGTGACCACGCGCATCGGGCAGTGCAGGCCCGCGCGTTCCCAGGCCTCCTCGAACAGGGCCGACACCGCCGGGTCCGACATCCGGGAGGCGCCTGCCATGCCCAGGACGCCGGAGCGGACGCGGCGGGTGTCGAGGCCGTCGAGGGCCTCCTTCAGGGCCTCGCCGATGTGGGCCGCGGCGAGGGCGGGTGGGTGCGAGTTCGGGTTCGCGCCGCCGGCGAGGCCCTGGCCCAGCCGGGCGCCGCCGAGGTCGAGCACCACTGCCCTGGTGGACGTGCCACCGGCGTCCAGACCGACCACGAGATCCATGACGACCGAGTATGCCGAGGTCAGGCCACCGGTGGCACGCCCAACCGGGTGTCACCCGGCCAGTGCGCGGTCACCCGTCGCGTTGTGGTGGAAGAACACCAGGGTGCCCGGCGGAACTCGATCACCCGGATGGATCACAGTGGACAGTGAAGGGACCTCGGTCCCGTAGGCGAAGACGGCAGGCTCGGTCACGTCCACGAGCTCGTCGGCATCGGCGGGCGCGGGGTAGCGGCTGGCCACCGCCACCGTGTACGTCACCGGGCCGGTCGGCAGCACCGAGCGCGACACCGGCAGCACCACCACGTCGCTGTCGAAGAGGTTGGTGTCGGTGGAACCGGCCAGGCCGTTGAGGGGCTGTTCGTCCACCACCTCGTCAGAGGCGACGTCGGTCGTGCGCGCGAGCCACACGTCCGCCGTCACGGTGCCGTCCGCGGCCTCCTGCTTGACCGCCTCGGTCAGGAACTCCTTGCCGCCCACCGTGAACCGCACCCGCGGCCGGGTGTTGCCGCCCTGGTTCTGCCACGTGTCCCAGGTCGCGACGCCGAACGCCAGCAGCTCCGGCGTCGCGGTCGCGCCGGCGTACCGCAGGTCGGCGCCGCGGGCCGTCCGGTTCGCGGTGCAGCCGTCGCGCACCTCCGGGGTGCACGCGGGCAGCCGCGGTGAGCGCGCGCCCAGTTCCAGCACGGTCATGCGCGCGACGAACTCGCCCTGGTCCAAGCCCTGCCCGGTGACCCGGCCGGACGACACCGACAGCCGCGACACCGGCTTCGGCGCCGCGTAGACCGGTACCTGCAACGACCGGTCGCCGGTGAACCGCACGAGCCCGGACGCCTCCGCCAGGAACTGCCGGCCGTCGGCCAGCGACACGCTCGGGTCCGGTGTCTTGCGCAGCGCCGCCGGGTTCGTGATCCGCAGCTGCACCCGCACGGGCGCCGACCCGCCTGCGGGCACCACCACGAACGGCGACACGGAGAACGCCACCCCCGGCACCTTCGTGATCGGCTCGTAGAACGGGTTCAGCCGCACCGGTTCCGTGCCCTTGTTGACCACCCGCAACGTCCGCGTGGCCTGCACCGGCCCGTCCACCTCGACCGTGCCGAACGACGCGTCGCCCAGCACCAGCACGTCCGCGCCGAGCGCCGCCAGCCCGTCCACCCGGCCGGAACCGACCCGCATCGGCGCCTCCCGCACGCCGGACGCGGACCGGACCACCCCGGAGGCCGTGTTCACCAGCGCGGCGCGGATCTCCTCGACCGTCCACCGCGGATGCGCCTCGCGCAGCAGGGCCGCGATGCCCGCCACGTGCGGCGACGCCATCGACGTGCCACCCATCGACACACCGTCCGAGGCGGTTCCCGAGGCCGCGGAGAAGATCGTGTCACCGGGGGCGGCCACCGAGATCGCCGACCGCGACCGCGACGACGAGGGCGTGATCGTGTCCTCGATCTCCGGCGTCACCGACGGCACCGCGCGCTTCAGCGACGACGCCAGGCGCACCGTCAGCGTCCCGGCCTCCAGCGCGGGCCGCAGCGCCGTGGTCGCGGCCGCCGTCAGCTGGAACGCCGGGATGTGCGCGTTGCCCGCGATGCCGGCCGCGAACGCCGGCAACGTCGTCGGCAGCAGCACCCCGGCCGCGCCGGCCTGCCACGCGTTGTCCGTGCGCGGACCGGAACCGCAGGCGCGCGTCGCGTCGTCGTCGTCCCACTCCAGCCAGACGAGCTTGCCGGCCAACGGCTCGCTGATCGGCTCGCAACCGTCCACGCCGGACTTCAGCCGCACCACCGGCAGCGTCAGGTCGATCGGGTCCTTGTAACCGATGCTGTACTGGCCCGGCCACCGCTGTCCCAGCGCCTCGACGCCGTCGAGCACCTCGCCCGCGTCCCTGCTGTTCGCCACGGAGATCACGCCCGGCGCGTTGCCCGGCGACCCGGACACGTCGTAGAGGTCGCCGCCGTTGCCCGCCGCCGCCACCACGACCACGCCGTGCTCGACCAGCTTGCGCACGAACAGCGAGTCGGGGTCGTCCGGTGCGCCGAAGTTGCTGCCCAGCGACAGGTTCACCACGTCGAGCTTGTCGGAGAAGTCGCCGTCACCGTTCGGGTCGAGCGCCCAGTCCAGCGCCTTCGCGGTCAGTTCGGTGGAACCCCGGCAGCCGAACACCTTCAGCGCGTACAGCAACGCCCGCGGTGCCGTTCCCGGTCCGATCCGCATCGAGTCGAGGTCGACCGACGAGTACGAGCCGCGGTAGGTCGAGCCGTCGGCGTTCACGCCGAACCCGGCCGCCGTGCCGGCCACGTGCGTGCCGTGGCCCTGGCAGTCCAGCGGGTCCGCGTCCGGCACCGGCGGGGCCTTGCCCGCGGTGTAGGCGTCGCCCGCGAAGTCGTACCCGCCGACCACCTTGGCCGTCGGGAACGTGCCGCCGCCGAAGTCCGCGTGCCGGTAGTCGATGCCCGTGTCGATCACGCCGATCCGGACGCCCTCGCCGAGGCGGCCGAGCGACCGCCAGACGTCGGAGGTGCGGGTGAGCCGGACGGCGGAGGCGTTGGACGGCTCCTTCGGGACCATCCGGTGGACCGCGCGGACCTCGGGCATCCGCGCCAGTTCCGACAGGTGGGAACGGCCGACCGCGAGGACGACGCCGGGCACCGCGTTGGTCGTTCGCGCAACCTCCTTCCCACCGGACCGAGATACGACCCGCGACACGTGCTCCGAGATCCGCTCCCGTGCGGAACGCGCCTGAGAAGCGTCCCTCGACTCGACCGCCGGGGCCGAGGTCAGCTCGACGAAAACGGTTACATCCGGCGGCGAAGCAACGGGTGTCAGCAGCGCGCCCACCAGGAGTGACGCGATGGCCAAATTCATGATCAACCTCTCCTAGTCATCGGACGACTTCACGTCAGGGCCTAGACGCGAGTGCCTCGGCAGGGCTATACATCCGATGTATTTCGTGCGGTGTGAGCAGAGGAGGAACCGCCGTGCAGCTTCTGCGGCTCGGACCGGTCGGCGCTGAACGTCCCGCGGTGAGGACCGGCGACGGGACGACGTACGACCTCCTGCCGATCACCCCCGACATCGACGGCGGCTTCCTCGCCGACGGCGGTGTCGCCCGCGTCCGCGCCGCCCTCGACGCGGGCGAGCTCCAGGCGCTCGACACCGAGGGGGTGCGGGTCGGAGCGCCGCTCGCGCACCCCGGCAAGATCATCTGCATCGGCCTCAACTACCGCGACCACGCGGAGGAGACCGGCGCCGACATCCCCGGCGAACCCGTGGTGTTCCTCAAGACGCCGGACACGGTCGTCGGACCGTACGACGAGGTGCTCGTGCCCCGCCGGTCGGTGAAGACCGACTGGGAGGTCGAGCTCGGCGTCGTCATCGGGCGCACCGCCCGCTACCTGGAGTCCGAAGAGGACGGCCTGGCGTGCGTCGGCGCGTACGTGCTCTCGCACGACGTCTCGGAACGCGAGTTCCAGATCGAGCGCGGCGGCACCTGGGACAAGGGCAAGAACTGCGAGACGTTCAACCCGCTCGGCCCCTTCCTCGTGCCCGCAGACGAGATCGCCGACCCGCAGGACCTCGCGATGCGGCTCTGGGTGAACGGCGAGCTGAAGCAGAACTCCACCACCAAGAACATGATCTTCCCGATCGCGGAGGTCGTGCGCTACCTCAGCCAGTTCCTCGTCCTTCGTCCGGGTGACGTCATCAACACAGGTACACCCGCTGGGGTGGCGCTCGGCCAGCCCGAGCCCAAGCCGTACCTGCGCGCCGGCGACGTGGTCGAGCTGGAGATCGAGGGCCTCGGCAAGCAGCGGCAGACCCTCGGGCAGGCCTGAGCCCATGCCCACGATCACCGCACTGGACGTGCTCGACATCCGCTTCCCGACCTCGCGCGAGCTCGACGGCTCCGACGCGATGAACCCCGACCCCGACTACTCCGCCGCCTACGTCGTGCTGCGCACCGACGACGGACCGGAGGGCCACGGGCTCGCGTTCACCATCGGCCGCGGCAACGACGTGCAGGCCGCCGCGATCAAGGCACTGGCCCCGCACGTCGTCGGCAAGGCCGTGCCGGAGACCGCGCAGGCGCTGGGCGAGCTGTACTTCGAGCTGATCGGCGACTCGCAGCTGCGCTGGCTCGGCCCGGAGAAGGGCGTGGCGCACATGGCGATCGGCGCGGTCGTCAACGCCGCGTGGGACCTCGCCGCCCGCCGCGCCGGGCTGCCGGTCTGGCGGTTCCTCGCCCGCATGACACCCGAGGAGGTCGTCGGGCTCGTCGACTTCCGCTACCTCTCCGACGCGCTGACACCGGACGAGGCGCTGCGGCTGCTGCGCGCGGTCGAGCCCGGCAAGGCAGAACGCGCGGAGTCCGTTGCCCGCGACGGATATCCGGCCTACACGACGTCACCGGGCTGGCTCGGCTACTCCGACGAGAAGCTCGCGACGCTCGCCCGCCAGGCCCTCGCCGACGGCTTCGACATGATCAAGCTCAAGGTCGGCGGCAGCCTCGACGACGACGTGCGGCGGATGAAGCTCGCCCGCGAGGTCGTCGGCGACGAGGTGCGGGTCGCGGTCGACGCGAACCAGCGCTGGGACGTCGGCACCGCGGTCAGGTGGATGCGCGAGCTGGCACCGTACGACCCGTACTGGATCGAGGAGCCCACCTCACCGGACGACGTGCTGGCCCACCGCGCCATCGGCGAGGCGCTCGCCCCGATGAGGATCGCCACCGGCGAGCACGTGCAGAACCGCGTGGTGTTCAAGCAGCTGCTGCAGGCCGGTGCGATCGACGTGCTGCAGCTCGACGCCTGCCGGGTCGCCGGTGTGAACGAGAACATCGCGATCCTGCTGCTGGCCAAGAAGTTCGGTGTGCCGGTGTGCCCGCACGCCGGCGGTGTCGGCCTGTGCGAGCTGGTCAGGCACCTGTCGTTCTTCGACTACGTCGCCGTCTCCGGTGAGGTCGGCGAGCGCGTGATCGAGTGGGTCGACCACCTGCACGAGCACTTCCTCGACCCCGCCGTCGTCGAGAACGGCCGCTACCTGGCACCCACGGCGCCGGGGTTCTCCGCGCAGCTCAAGGACGAGACGCTCGTCGACTACGCGTACCCCGGAGGTCCCGTGTGGACGGAACTGGAGCGCGCGGATGACTGACTTCGAAGGCCTCGTCGCCGTCGTCACGGGCGGTGCGTCCGGCATCGGCCTCGCCACGGCGACCCTGCTGAGCAGCAGGGGAGCGACCGTCGCGGCGCTGGACCTCAACCCGGACGTGCCCGAGCCGCTCACCGGCATCCGCGCGGACGTCTCCGACGACGAGAGCGTGCGGGCCGCCGTCGACGAGGTCGTGCGGCAGTTCGGGCGCCTCGACGTGGTCGTGAACAACGCCGGCATCGGCGCCCAGGGCGACGTGGCCGGCAACTCCGACGAGGAGTGGCTGAAGGTCCTGAACGTCAACGTCCTCGGCATCGTCCGCGTCACCAGGGCCGCGCTGCCGCACCTGCGCAACTCGCCGGCAGCGGCGGTCGTGAACACCGGCTCGATCGCCGGGTGGTCGGGGCTGCCGCAGCGCGCCCTCTACTCGGCCAGCAAGGGGGCGGTGCACGCGGTGACCCTCGCGATGGCCGCCGACCACCTCCGCGAGGGCATCCGCGTCAACGCGGTCGCCCCCGGTACCGCGGACACCCCGTGGGTGGGCCGCCTGCTCGACTCGGCACCGGACCCGGCCGCCGAACGGGCCGCGCTGGAGGCCCGCCAGCCGCACGGCCGGCTCGTCTCCGCCGACGAGGTCGCGGGTGCGATCGCCTACCTGGCGAGCCCGCTGTCGGGTTCCACCGCCGGCACGGTCCTCGCCGTCGACGGCGGCATGTACGGCTTGCGCCTGCGTCCCCAGCAGCAATGAAAGGCAGCTCAACGATGAAGCGTCGCAACCTCACCGCCGCGGTGTGCCTCGCCCTCGCCGGTGCCCTGACACTGTCCGCCTGCGGCGGTGGCGGCGCCGGCGGTGCGGGAGCCGGTGGCGTCGGCCCGATCGGCGCCGACCACCCGCGCGCCGACACCGACTTCTGGAACTCCTACATCAAGTACTTCCCGGAGAAGGCCAAGGACCTCGGCGTCAACCTGCTCAACCCCACCAACTCGCAGAACAAGGTCGAGAACCTCGTCGCCAACGCCCAGTCACTGCAGTCGCAGGGCGCCAAGGCGATCATCATGGCCCCGCAGGACACCGGTGCCATCGCGTCCACCCTGGACCGGCTGGAGAAGGCGAACATCCCCGTCGTCACCGTCGACACCCGCCCGGACAAGGGCAAGACCTACATGGTCGTGCGCGCGGACAACAAGGCCTACGGCGAGAAGGCCTGCAAGTTCCTCGGCGAGAAGCTGGGCGGCAAGGGCAAGGTCGTCGAGTTCCAGGGCGCGCTGTCGTCGGTCAACGGCCGCGACCGCTCCGAGGCGTTCGCCGCCTGCATGAAGGAGGACTTCCCCGGCATCACCGTGTTCGAGGAGCCGACCGACTGGGAGGGCGCCAAGGCGTCCGCGGCCCTGCAGACCCGGCTGAACCAGCACCCGGACATCAACGGCATCTACCTGCAGGCCGGCGGCGCGTTCCTCACCCCGACGCTGCAGGTGTTGCGGCAGAAGAACCTCATCGTCCCGCCGACGGACCCCAAGCACATCTTCATCGTCTCCAACGACGGCATCCCGCAGGAGCTGGAGGCGATCCGCAAGGGCGAGATCGACGCGACCGTCTCCCAGCCGGCCGACCTCTACGCGCAGTGGGCGCTCTTCTACGCCAAGGCCGCGGTCGAGGGCAAGACGTTCCAGCCGGGCAAGACCGACCACGACTCGACGATCGTCGACACCGGCGGCGGCCGCATGGAGGACCAGCTCGCGGCACCGCTGATCACCAAGGACAACGTCGACGACAAGGCCTTCTGGGGCAACCAGATCGGCGGATGAGCGAGCTCGCAGCCACCGCGCGTGGCGTCACCAAGCGGTTCGGCCGCACCCTCGCCTTGGACGACGTGGGCATCGAGGTCCGCGCCGGTGAGTCGCACGCGCTCGTCGGGCGCAACGGCGCCGGCAAGTCGACGCTGGTCTCCGTCCTGACCGGCATGCAGGTACCGGACGCGGGCGAGGTCGCGTTCTTCGGCGAACCAGCGCCCCCGGTCGCCGACCGGGCGGCCTGGCGGCGGCACGTCGCGTGCGTGTACCAGAGGTCGACGGTCGTGCCGGAGCTGTCGGTCGCCGAGAACCTGTTCATCAACCGGCAGGACCTCGGCGGCGGGCTGATCAGCTGGAAGAGGCTGCGCCGCGAGGCGGCCGAGCTGCTGGAGACCTACGACGTGGCGGTCCACCCGGACGCGCTGGTCTCGGCGCTGACCGTCGAGCAGCGGCAGCTCGTCGAGATCGCACGGGCGCTGTCGATCGGCTCGCGGTTCGTGATCCTCGACGAACCGACCGCGCAGCTCGACGGCCCGGCGATCGAGCGGCTGTTCGCGCGGATGCGGTCGTTGCAGGCCAAGGGGGTGACGTTCCTGTTCATCTCCCACCACCTGCAGGAGGTCTACGAGGTCTGCCAGACGGTGACGGTCTACCGCGACGCGCGGCACGTCGTCACCGCACCGGTCGCGGAGATGTCGAAACCCGCCCTCATCGAGGCGATGACCGGTGAGGCGGGCGGGCTGAACGTGCCCAGCGGCGCCGACCGGCCGTCGTCGGCCGAAGCCGTGCTGACCGTGTCGGCGCTGAGCGGTGACGCGTTCTCGGACGTCACGCTGTCGGCGGCGCGCGGCGAGGTGATCGGCTTGGCCGGCAGCGCGTCGTCGGGCAAGCACGAGTTCGCCGAGACCGTGTACGGGCTGCGCAAGCCGTCCGGGGGAGCGATCTCGGTGGACGGAACCGCGGTGCGCGGCGGTGACGTGCCGTCGGCCCTGAAAGCCGGAATCGGTTGCGTGCCACGGGACCGGCACCACCAGGGGCTCGTGCTCGACCTGTCGATCGCGGAGAACGCGACGCTGAGCACCGCCGGCGCGTTCGTGTGGCCGCGGGCCCAGCGGGCGGCGGGGGCGACGGCGATCGCCTCCTACGACGTGAAGGCCGCGGGACCGGACCAGCCGGTGTCGGACCTGTCCGGCGGCAACCAGCAGAAGGTCGTGATGGCGCGGGCCCTCGCGGGCGACCCGGCTGTGCTGGTGCTGATCAACCCCACCGCGGGGGTCGACGTGAAGTCCAAGGAGTCGCTGCTCGGCGTCGTCGACGCACAGGCACGCCGGGGCAAGGCGGCGGTCGTCGTGTCCGACGAGCTCGACGACCTGCGGGTCTGCGACCGTGTTCTGGTGATGTTCCACGGCCGGGTGGTGCGGGAGTTCGCCCGCGGCTGGCGCGACCAGGAGCTCATCTCTGCCATTGAAGGAATGAGTGCGGAATGACCAAGGCCATGACTCCGCCCGTCCCGGCGCCCACACCGCCGGGGAAGCAGAAGTTCCAGTTCGCGCGGTACCAGGACCTGGCGCTGGTCCCGGTGATCGTGCTGCTGCTGGTCGTCGGCTCTGTCCTGTCGCCGATCTTCCTCACCTCCGGCAACCTGATCGCCGTGCTGACCCAGCAGAGCGAGCTCTCGCTGCTGGTGCTGGGCCAGGCGATGATCCTGGTCGTCGGCAAGATGGACCTGTCGCTCGAGTCGACCGTCGGCCTCGCGCCCGCGCTGGCCGTCGCGTTGATCATTCCGGCGTCGTCCGGCGGCCTCGGCGTCGGCCTGGCGGCCTGGCTGGCACTGCCGCTGTGCCTGCTGATCGGGGTCGTGATCGGCGGCCTGAACGGGTTCCTCATCCTCAAGGTCGGTCTGTCCGGGTTCATGGTGACCCTGGGCATGCTGACCATGCTGCGCGGCCTGCAGCTCGCGATCACCGAGGGCAAGTCGCTGATCGACGTGCCGGAGTCGTTCCTGTACCTGGGTTCCACGACGTGGCTCGGGCTGCCGGCGGCGGTGTGGATCTGCATCGTCTGCTACGCCGCGGGGATCTTCGTGCTGAAGTACCTGCGCGCCGGGCGGTCGCTGTACGCCATCGGCGGCAACTCCGAGGCGGCACGCGCGGCCGGCATCCGGGTCGACCGGGTGGTGTGGCTGGTGCTGGTCATCGGCTCCGTGCTCGCGGTCGTCGCGGGCATCCTGATGACCGGGCGCCTCGGCTCCGTCGCCGCGACCCAGGGAGAAGGCATGATCTTCCAGGTCTTCGCGGCCGCGGTGATCGGCGGGATCTCGTTGCAGGGCGGCAAGGGCACGCTGTTCGGCGCGCTGTCGGGCGTGCTGATGCTGGGGCTCGTGGAGCAGATCCTGCGGCTGCAGGGCGTGTCCGGGTTCTACATCAAGGCGTCGTACGGCGCGGTGATCATCCTCGCGCTGATCGTGACCAGGTTCGCCACCGGCCAGAAGCAGGAGTGACGCCCGTGAAGGTGCCCGTTTCCCGTCTCGGCTTCGGTGCCGCGCCGATCGGCAACCTCTACCGGGAGGTGTCCGACGCCGAGGCCTTCGGCGCGGTCGAAGCCGCCTGGCAGACCGGTGTCCGCTACTTCGACACAGCGCCGCACTACGGCCTCGGCCTGTCCGAACGCCGCCTCGGCGTGGCGCTGTCCGGCCGCCCGCGTGACGGGTACGTGCTCTCCACGAAGGTCGGGCGGGTGCTGGAACCGTTCGACGGCACCAGGATGGACGACGAGGGTTTCGCGGTGCCGCGCCACTTCCGGCGGATTCGCGACTACTCGGCCGACGGTGTCCTGCGGTCTCTTGAGTCCTCTTTGGAGCGTCTGGGGACCGACCGAGTGGAGATCGTCTACATCCACGATCCCGACGAGCACTGGGACGCGGCGTTCGGCGAGGCGTACCCGGCGCTGGAGTCGTTGCGGTCGCAGGGGGTCGTGGGTGCCATCGGCGTCGGCATGAACCAGTGGGAGATGCCGGAGCGGTTCGTCCGCGAGACCGACATCGACGTGGTGATGCTGGCCGGCCGGTACACGCTGCTGGAACAGCCCTCGCTGCCCACGTTCCTGCCGCTGTGCCTTGAACGCGGCGTGTCCGTGGTGGCGTGCGGTGTCTTCAACTCCGGGCTGCTGTCGAAGCCGGTCGTGCCGGCGGACGCCAGGTACAACTACGAGGAGGCGCCGCCGGAGCTCGTGGCCCGCGCCCGCGCCATCGCCGAGGTGTGCGGGCGGCACGGCGTGACGCTGCCCGAGGCGGCGATCCAGTTCGCCCTCGGCCACCCCGCCGTCGTGTCGGTCGTGATCGGCGCGCGCACGGCCGAGCAGATGACCGCGAACAGCGCGTACTTCTCGGCGTCGATCCCGGCCGGGGTGTGGGAGGAGCTGAAGTCCGCGGGCCTGCTCGGTGCCGAGGTGCCCACGCCGTGACCGGGTCCGCGCCCCCTAGGCGAACAACGCCTTCAGCTCGTCGACCAGCCGCGGCGTGGCCTCGGCGAGCGGCTCCCGCACCGGACCCGCGGGCAGCCCGAGCAGGGTGAGCGCCGCCTTGACCGCCACGGCACCCGGCTCGCGCGTCATGATCGCGGTGATCACCGGCAGCAGCGCCTGGTGCCGGCGCAGCGCCTCCTTGTTGTCACCCTCGTCGTAGGCGTCGAGCATCGCCTTGATCTCGTTGCCGACGACGTGCCCGACGGTGCTGACCGTGCCGACGCCACCGATCGAGTACAGCGGCAGGATCAGCTCGTCGTTGCCCGAGTAGTAGTCGAGCCCGGTCTCGGCGATGACCCTCGCGGTCGCCAGCAGGTCGACCTTGCAGTCCTTCACGCCCACGATCCGCGGGTGCTCGGCCAGCCGCAGCAGCGTCTCGGTGTCGATCGCGGTGGCCGTGCGACCGGGGATGTCGTAGAGCAGCGCCGGCAGCCCGGACGCGTCCGCCACCCGCCGGAAGTGGTTCTCGACGCCCTCCTGCGTGGGCTTGCTGTAGTAGGGCGTCACGACCAGCAGCCCGTGCGCGCCGTTCTCCTCAGCCTGCCGCGCGAGCTCAATGGTGTGGCGGGTGGAGTTGGTCCCCACACCCGCGATGACGTGCGTCCGGTCACCGACCGCCTCGCTGACGGCCCTGATGACCCGCGCCTTCTCGCTGTCGGTGGTGGTCGGCGCCTCACCGGTCGTCCCGTTGACGACCAGCCCGTCCGCACCACCCCTGTCGACGAGGTGCGCCGCCAGCTCCTGCGCACCCCCGAGGTCCAGGTCACCGTCCGGGGTGAACGGGGTGACCATCGCTACCAGCACTCGTCCGAACATGCCTCCAGCGTGGCTCTAGTTTTCGCGAAGTTCCAGTTAGAAGTTCTGCCCGGAACGTTAAGCTGAGCTTTGTGTTGGACGTACGGCGCTTGAGACTGCTCCACGCCCTGTCGGTCCACGGCACGGTCACCGCGGCCGCCGAGGCCCTGCACGTGACCTCGCCCGCGGTCTCCCAGCAGCTCGCCGCACTGGAACGCGAGGCCGGCGTGGCCCTGGTCGAACGGGCGGGCCGCCGGCTGACGCTGACCCGCGCCGGCCACGTGCTCGCCGCGCACACCCAGCTCGTCCTCGACCAGCTGGCAGCGGCCGAAGCCGACCTCGCCTCCCTGCGCACCTCGGTCTCCGGCGTGGTCCGCATCGGCGCGTTCGTGTCGGTGGCCGCGTTGCTCCCGCGCGTGATCCAGCTGCTGCGCTCGGCACACGGGTCCGATGTGGACCTGTTCGTGCACGAGATGGAACCCGAGTCGTCACTGCCCGCGTTGCGGCGCGGCGACGTCGACATCGCCGTCATCCACTCGTACAACATCATGCCGCGCACGCTGCCCGAGTCCTGCGAGTCCCACGAGATGTTCGTGGAACCGGTGAACGTGGCCCTGCCGCTGTCAGACCCGTTGGTGCAGCAGGATTCTGTGGACCTCGCACTGCTGGCGGACCGCCCGTGGATCATGCCGCGCACCGACGCGTCGTGCCACGAGCTGACCCAGCGGGCCTGCGGTGCGGCCGGGTTCGTGCCGCGGGCACAGGCCTACTGCGACGACTTCGGTGTCATGTGTGGGTTGGTCGAAGCCGGTCTCGGGGTGGCGTTGGTGCCCTCGGTGGCGCGGCGGCCCGGGGTGGCGTTGCGGCCGTTGAAGCAGCAGGTGTTCCGCACGGTGTCGGCGGTGGTGCGCAAGCGGGCGGACGGGCAACCGGCGGTGCGGGTGGTGCTGGAGCAGCTACGCCAGGTCTGACAGCCACTGCTCGACGCCGGCCACGTGCACCGTCGACCAGCTGCGCGCCAGCTCCGGCTGGTGCGCAGCGAGCGCGTCCACGATCGCGCGGTGCTCGGCGACCGTGCGGTCCACGGCGTTCGACTGGGTGATGCCGCGCCAGATCCGCACCCGGACCGTGGGACCGGCGAGGGTGTCGAGGAGCTGCGCGAGGTAGGCGTTGCCGGAGCACTGGGCGATGGCGCGGTGGAACTCCAGGTCGTGCTCGACCAGCTCCTCGACGGACTTCGCCTGCTCGGCGGCGTCGCACAGGGTCCGCAGCTTCACGACCTCGTCCGGGTCGATGCGCTGGGCGGCCATCGCGGCCGCGGCGGGTTCGAGGATGCGGCGGACCTGGAGGACCTCCAGCACCGAATCTTCGCCGCGGTGCAGGTCGAGCACGAACGAGAGCGCGCCCAGCAGGTCGTCCGCGCGCAGCGACGAGACGTAGGTGCCGTCGCCCTGGCGGACGTCGAGCACCCGGACGAGCGACAGCGCCTTGACGGCCTCGCGCAGCGAGTTGCGCGAGAGACCGAGGCGTTCGGCCAGGTCAGCCTCCCGCGGGAGACGGTCGCCCGGCTTCAGCTCGCCGGACACGATCATCTCCTTGACGCGCAGGATCGCATCGTCGGTGACTGCCACAGCACCCTCAACTCGTCGTAGACCTCGGATGTCTGACACCAGTATGCGTCACCTCCGATCACCCACACGGGTCCCGGTAAACATGACGCTCATTCACTCACTGTTTTGTGGGATGGTTATCTGCTAACGACACGTGACGCGGACCCCCGTTGTCGCCATAATGGTCTGGACCATTCAAGGAGGGATCTTGGACGCCGTTGTCGCAGCACCGCGCGCTTTGCTCGGTCGCACGATCGTCGGTCCTGCCTCGGTGCGGATCAGGGACGGCCGCATCGTCGAGGTGACCACCGGTGAAGCTCCACCCGGCGCGGAGGTCCTATCCGACGGCCTGCTCACACCGGGTCTGGTCGACGTCCAGGTGAACGGCGCCGTCGGCGTCGACTTCGCCGAGGTGGACGCCGCCGGCATGCGCTCGGTCGCAGCAGCACTGCCAGCCACGGGTGTGACCCGCTTCCTGCCCACGTTGATCACCGCACCGGTTGACGTGGTCATCCACCAGGCCCGCGCCGTGCTGGCCGCCTCGGCCGCACTGCCCGACGGGGTGGGCGCACGTCCCCTCGGCGTGCACCTCGAGGGGCCGTTCCTGTCACCGAAACGGGCGGGCGTGCACGACCCGTCGTTCATGGTCGAGCCTGGTCCCGACCAGATCGACGCGCTCCTGAACGACGACGCCCTGCGCAGGGCGCTGCGCATGGTGACCCTGGCACCCGAACAGCCCGGCGGCTTCGAGGCGATCCGCCGCCTGGTCGACGCCGGGGTGCTCGTGGCCGTCGGCCACTCCGACGCCACCGGCGAACAGACCCGCGCCGCCGCCGACGCGGGTGCCCGCATGGTGACGCACCTGTTCAACGCCCAGCGCCCCCTCGGCCACCGCGAACCCGGCGTACCCGGCGTCGCCCTGGTCGACGACCGCTTCACGCTGGGCCTGATCGCCGACCTGGCCCACGTGGGCCCGGACGTGTGCCGCCTCGTGTTCAACGCGGCCGGCGCACGGGTGGCCCTGGTGACCGACGCCGTGGCCGCGGCGGGCATGCCCCCTGGCCGCTACCACCTCGGCGGCGCGGACGTCCTCCTCACCGAGGACGGCGTGCCCCGCTCCCCCGAGGGCACGATCGCGGGCTCGGCGCTGACGCTGGACCGCGCCGTGCGCAACATCGTGTCCGTCGGCGTACCCGCGGCGGACGCGCTGGCCTCGGCGACGATCGTGCCGGCCGAGGCGATCGGCGAGTCCGGGCTCGGGCGGCTGGCGCCGGGGGCCGTGGCCGACCTCGTGTGGTGGGACGACGAGCTGCGGCCCAGGAAGGTGTGGGTCGACGGGGAGGTCGTGTTCGACGCCGCGGTGCCGGTTGCGCCCGTTGCTCCCGTCGGGGCGGTGGGGTACGCGACCGCTGGACAGTAGGCCCGGTTCGTAGCGGCTGGGTTCGTGGGCTGAGGGGGATCGTCTGCTGAGGCGGCGGTCCCCCTGGCCGTTTTCCGGGCCGGTTTCGAGGCGTGGAGCTCCGGCGCTTCTCACCTCCGGCGCTCCTCACCTCCGGCTCGACCCACGGGCAACGCCCCCTCCGCGCGCTTCCATACCTGCGGGCGCAGGAACGGGTGTGTTTCGGACACGTACAAGACGAGCCCAGGCGTGGATCAGGACAAGCTTCACCCGTTCGAGTGGTGCCGACCCAGGCCGCAAGCACGAAAAGGCCGCCCGGAGCGAAAGCCCCGGACGGCCGATCGAGCCAGCGGAACGAAGAACCCCTAGAGGGTGCGCGTCACCTTGTTCAGCCCCCGCGGGCTGTCCGGGTCACCACCGCGCGCCAGGGCCAGGCCGTGGGCCAGGCGTTGCACCGGCAGGATCTCCAGGACCGGTGCGACCTCCTCGGCCGTCTCCGGGATGGCGATCGACAGGGTCGCGCCGACCTTCTCGGAGGCGGAGCCCACGGCGACCACGTCGGCGCCGCGCTGGTGGACCACGTCCAGGGCGTCGCGCAGTGAGTCGCCGCCCCTGCCCAGCGAGGTGATCGCGAGGACGGCGGTCTCGCCGTCGACGGCGGCCACCGGGCCGTGCAGGAGGTCGGCGCCGGAGTAGGCGCGGGCGGCCAGGTAGGAGGTCTCCGCCAGCTTCAGGGAGGCTTCCAGGGCCGTGGCGTAGGAGTAGCCGCGGCCCGTGGTGAGCACGCGGTCGACGAAGCGGTAGCGGCGGACCGCCTCCTCCACGGTCGGGGTGGAGGCGTCCAGCGTCACCTGGGCCAGGTCGCCCAGGGGGGCCGCTGCCGCGCCGTTGCCGCCGCGGACGGCGTCGATCAGCAGGTACAGGGCCAGCAGGGTGGCCGAGTAGGTCTTGGTGGCGGCCACCGCGTGTTCGACGCCGGCCGAGACGTCCACCGAGAGCTCGGCGGCCGCGTTCAGCGGGGAGGTGGCGGTGTTCGTCACCGCCACGGTGAGGGCGCCGCGGCGGCGTGCGGAGGCGGTGACCTCCAGCAGGTCGGGGGAGCCGCCCGACTGCGACACCGTCACCAGCAGCACGTCGCGCAGGTCGGGCTCCGCGCCGTACAGGGTCGTGGTGGACGCGGAGACCAGGCCCGCTGGCAGCTGCAGCAGGATCTCGGTCAGGTACTTCGCGTAGATGGCCGCGTGGTCGCTCGAACCGCGCGCCGCGAACAGCACGAAACGAGGTGCGCGCTCCCGGATGACGGCGGCCACCTCAGCCACTGACGACCGGGACGCGTAGAGGGACGAGAAGATCGACGGCTGGGCCGCGATCTCCGCGGCCATGTGCTGGCCGGGCTGGGGCGTGGTCATGTCGTGCCTTTCAGGATCAGCTCGGCCGCGGCCCGGAGGCTCACCCGAGAACCGCCGTGGGTGTCGATGCGGGCGACGCTGCCCAGGTCGGGACCCGGCACGCCGGTTTCGACGTGCACCACGTCCAGGCCCAGATTAGTTAAGTTAGTTACCAGTTGTCGAGCGCTGGTGTGGCGGTGGGCGTCGCGCGTCACCACCACGATCGTGCGCTTGCCGGCGGCGCTCGCAACTTCTTCGGCCGAGATGTCGCGGGCCGCGATCACCTCGGTGCCCGGCAGGACCTCGCTCAGGTACGGACCGAGGCCCCACGGGACGTCGCCGACCGCGATCGACGGGTCCACCACCAGGTCGACGACGACCGGGTCCGCACCGACACCGACGCGACCGCGGACCGAGACAGCGCGTCGAGCGGCCGTGAGGCCGATCTCGGCGTCGTGCGCGTCCACGGTCGACGGCGGCAGGCCGAGTGCCAGCGACCGGGCCGCGGCCTGGGCCAGGCGCTCCTCCGACAGCTCACCGGACCGCACCGCGGCGACGATCGAGTCGATCAGCCACTGGATCTCCGCGTCGTCGAGCGGGATGCCGCCCAGGCACAGCGCGTCGACGCCCGCGGCCAGTGCCTTCACCGCACCCACCGCCAGGTCGCCGCCGACGGCCTTCATGTCCAGGCCGTCGGTGATCACCGCGCCGGTGAAGCCGAGCTCGCGGCGCAGCAGGTCGATCGCGTGCTTGTTCAACGTCACCGGCGCGCTGCCCCACTCGGGGATCACGAGGTGGCCGGTCATGATCGACCGCACCCCCGCGTTCACCGCCGCGCGGAACGGCACCAGCTCGACCTCGCGCAGCTGCTGCTCGGTGCGCGGCAGCACCGGGAGCTGCTCGTGCGAGTCCTCAGTGGACGCACCGTGACCGGGGAAGTGCTTGGCACACGCCGCGACACCGACGGCCTGCAGGCCCTCCACCCACGCGGCGACGTGCCGCGCGGCGAGCACCGGGTCCGAGCCGAACGCCCGCACGCCGATGATCGGGTCGTCGAGCGTCAGCACCAGGTCCGCCGACGGCGCCAGGTTCAGCGAGATGCCGCACCGGGCCAGCCGCGCGCCGATCGAGGCGGCCACGGACCGGGTCAGGTCGAGGTCGTCCGCCACGCCCAGGGCGTAGTTGCCGGGCACCTCGGACCCGTGGCCCGCGTCGAGGCGGGTGACGTCGCCGCCCTCCTCGTCGATGCCGATCACCACGTCCGGCCGCGCCGAGCGCAGCTGCGCGCACAGCGAGGTCACCTGGTCGTCGGAGACGACGTTGCGGCCGAACAGGACCACCCCGCCGAGACCGTCAGCGACCCGCCGCACCAACCAGTCGGGGGCGGTCGTCCCGTGAAAACCGGGCAGCAGAACGGCAGCGGCCAACTGATCCACGCGTCATCCCTTCACTGCACCGGCGGTGACGCCGGCGACCATCTTGCGCTGGACGATGAGGAAGAACACCAGCGCGGGCACCGTGAACAGCACGGAGGCGGCCATCGCGCCACCCCAGTCGGTGCCGAACGCCGTCTGGAAACCGGACAGCCACACGGGCAGCGTCTCGCTGTCCTGGCTGCGGATCAGCACCTTGGCGAACAGGAACTCGTTCCACGCCGTGATGAACGCGAACACCGAGGTCGCCACGAGACCGGGGCCGAGCAGCGGCAGCGTCACCTTCTGGAACGCCTTCCACCGACCGCAGCCGTCGACCATGGCGGCTTCTTCGAGCTCGATCGGGATGCCGTTGACGAACCCGCGCAACGTCCACGCGCAGAACGGCAGCGTCACCGCGAAGTACACGAGGACCAGCGACGACAGGTGTTCGTAGAGCTGCAGGTCCCGCATCATCAGGAACATCGGGATCAGCAACGCCTCGAACGGCGCCATCTGCGCGACCAGCATCAGCAGCACGAAGCCCTTGCGGCCGCGGAACGCGAACCGCGACATGGCGACCGCCGCGGTGATGCCGACGACGATCGCGGCGAGCACCGCGGTCAGCGTCACCAGGAGGCTGTTGCCCAGCGACGACAGGAACCCCGGCTTCGTCCACGCGGTGACGAAGTTCGTGAACGTCACCGCGAGCGGGACGAGGTCGTAGTCCGATGTGATCGTCGAGCCCTTGGGCTTCAACGCCGTCGTGATCATCCAGTACGTCGGGAAGAGGAAGAACAGGGCCAGCACGAGGCCGACGACGTTGGCCGCGGACTTCTTGAGCATCAGATCTTCCCCTCCTCGGTCTGCAGCAGCTTGCGCAGGTACTGGAACGTGATCAGGCCCAGGATGACCATCATCAGCACGGAGATCGCGGCCGCGACGCCGAAGTGGCTCTTCGCGATGCCCTCCAGGTACTGCAGCACCGGCAGCGTCGTGCTCTGCCCGCTGGGACCGCCCTCGCGGAACACCCAGATCTGGGCGAAGACCTTGAAGTCCCACAGCGTCGACAGGAACGTCACCATCATCAGCAGCGACTTGATCTCCGGCCACGTCACCGCGCGGAACGTCTGCCACGGGGAGGCGCCGTCGATGCCCGCCGCCTCGTAGAGGTCGCGCGGGATGCCGATGAGCCCGGCGTACAGGGAGAAGGCGAGGAAGGGGATCGCCTGCCAGACGATCAGCAAGCCGACGACGGACAGCGTCGACGAGCCGGAGGAGAACCACGAGTAGCCGGCGAACGAGTCGAACCCGAGCTGCACCAGCGTCTTGTTCAGGATGCCGTAGTTCTGGTCGAACATCCACTGGTAGACCGTGGTGGACGCCAGGATCGGCATCGCCCACGCGCAGAGCATCGCGATCTGCAGCGCGATCCGCACCCACGGCGTCAGCACGCGCATCAGCAGGGCGATGCCCAGGGCCGCGCCCACCGACGTCACGACGACGGACACGGTGAACACGACGGTGCGCAGCGAGACTTCCCAGAAGCGCTCGTCCTGCAGCACGGTCGCGTAGTTGTCGAGGCCGGTCCACACGATCTCGCCGCGGACCAGCTCACCGAGGTTGAGCTGGCGGAAGCTCGTCACGAACACCGAGACGACCGGCCAGCCGATCAGCCAGAGGATCGCGAGGAGTGCGGGGGCCAGCAGCAGGTAGGGCAGCGCCCGGTCGAAGGCGCCGCCCCGGTGGCGGCGCTCGCGCGCCCCACCCGTCACGGCAGGCGGCAGCGCCGGCGGGATGCTCCCGGCCGGCGCTGCCGTTTCGGTCGTCTTGACGGCCGTCATCTCGGCTGGGCTATCCCATGGCCTTGGTGACGGCGTCGCTCGCGTCCTTCGTCGCCTGGTCGAGCGACTTCGCACCCGTCAGGTACGCGGTGAGCGCGTCCTTCAGCGGGTTCTGGCCCGCCTCGACGGCCGCCCACTTCGGCGTCACCGGGGTGACCTTGCCGTTGGGGGAGGAGGCCGCCATGGCCTTGCCGATCGCGTTGGTCTCGAGCTTCGCGGTGTCCTTCGAGGTACCGGGGACCGCGCCGCCCTCGGCGAGCATGTCCTGGTACTTCTTCGACGACAGCAGCGCCAGGTACTTCTTCGCCGCGTCCGCGTTCTTGCTGGACGCCGGGATCGCGAGGTTCGAGCCGCCGAGGAACACGGGCGCGGCGGAGCCGGCCTTCTTCGACGGGATCGGGAACGCCGAGGTCTTGTCCTTCAGCTCCGGCTTGGCCTTGACGGCACCGGCGAGCTCCCACGGGAGACCGACCATCATGCCGACGTTGCCCGTGCCGAAGACCTCCATCTGCTGGGGCTTCGCCTCGTCGATGTCAGCCGGGACCTTCTTGACGGCCGAGGCGTCGTACAGCGCCTTGTAGGCCTCGAAGCCCGCCTTGGCCTGCGCGGAGTCGAGCGTGCTCGTCCACTTGCCGCCGTCCTGCTTGGCGACGTCGCCGCCCTCGTCCCAGATGAGCGAGAGCAGGAAGTACCAGGACTGACCCGGCAGGTACAGGGCCTGGAAGTCCGGGTTGGCCGCGTTCGCGGCCTTCAGCTTGGTGATCGCGTCGATCCACTCGGCCCGCGAGGTCGGCGGCTGCGCGATGCCGGCCGCCTGGAACAGGTCCGTGCGGTAGATGACGGTGCGGTTCGCGGCGTAGAACGGCACACCGTACTGCTTGCCGTTCATCGTGAGCGAGTCCTTGAGACCGCCGAGCCACTCGGCGTCGTTGAACTGCTTCGCGTCCGCGGTGAGGTCGGCCAGCGTGCCCTGGTCGGCGAAGCTCGCCGTCTGGGTGTTGCCGAGCTCGATGACGTCCGGGGGCGTGCTGCTGGCCAGTGCCGTGGTCAGCTTCTCCTGGATGCCGGTCCACTTCTGGACCTCGTACTTGACCTTGACGCCGTTCGCGCTCTCGAACTCCTTGTTCAAGGCGTCGGTCAGAGTTGCCGGCGCGGAGCCGTCCATGAGCCACACGGTGATCTCTTTGGACTCCGTGCCGCTACCGCTGTTCGTGCTCGTGCCACATCCGGACACGGCCACTGCCAGTGCGGCGGCACCAGCAGCGAGTCCTCTCCAGCCCTTCACAGTCGCGCCCTTTCAGCAAGCCCGGCCCCTCGGCCGGAACGCCCAAGTGGTGTAGACCAATGCGGAACAGCGTGTGCCGCGTCACCCCTCCTGTCAAGCGCGTTGCCAAAGCGTTGCGGAGTCCTCGGACCTTTTTTGAGTCGAATGGCGGGGGTTCGGACGCGCGGGAGGACCCGGACAGGGCATCCTTGTGGGGCGTGACATGGAGTGCGAGGAGGAGGCCATGCTGGAGACGACGCCTGCATCAGGCGTGGACGCCAGGACGCGTGCGCAACGCGAACCCAAGTACTGGGGTCTCAAGCGGCACCTGCTCGACCTGCTGAGGGCGCTGCCGCCCGGTTCACCCATCCCCACGGAACGGTCGCTGGCCGCGGAGTTCGACGTCTCCAGGACCACGGTCCGCCAGGCGCTCGCCGAGCTGACGGTCGAGGGGCGGCTGCTCCGGGTGCAAGGCAAGGGCACCTTCGCGGCCGAACCGAAGGTCGCCCAGAGGTTGCAGCTGTCTTCGTACACAGAGGACATGCGCGCCCAGGGCCGCGTGCCGTCGTCCAAGCTCATCGAGGCCTCGGAGATGCCGGCGGAGGCGGAGCTCGCCCGGTACCTGGGCGTGCGCCCCGGTGCCAAGGTGCTGCGCCTGCACCGGCTGCGCCTGGCCGACAACGAGCCGATGGCCATCGAGACGACCCACCTCGCGCTGGGCCGGTTCCGCGGCCTGCGCCGCTACCTGGCGCCCGGTGCCTCGCTGTACCAGGTGCTGTCCGACCGGTTCGGCGTCGAGATGGGCCACGCGGAGGAGACGATCGAGACGGCGCTCGCCTCGCCCGAAGAGGCAGAGTTGCTCGGGGCGGACATCGGCCTGCCGATGCTGCTGCTGTCGCGGCACTCGTTCGACACCGAGGGCAACCCGATCGAATGGGTGCGCTCGGTCTACCGGGGCGACCGCTACAAGTTCGTGGCCACGCTGAACAGGCCGTCTTGATCGGCGGGGCATGATCGCCTGGGGCACGCCGCGCGCCCGCGCGGTGCTGGCCACGACGATCCTCGGCTCCGGCATGGCGATGCTCGACGGCACGATCGTCAACGTCGCCCTGCCCCGCATCGGCGCCGAGCTCGACGCGTCCGTGACCGACCTGCAGTGGATCCTCAACGGCTACCTGCTGGCGCTGGCCTCGCTGATCCTCGTCGCCGGCTCGCTCGGCGACCGCTTCGGCCGCCGCCGCGTCTACGTGACCGGCGTCGTCTGGTTCGGCGTGGCGTCACTGCTGTGCGGCGTCGCCTGGAACGTCCCGGTGCTGGTCGAGGCCCGTGTGCTGCAGGGCGTGGGCGCGGCGCTGCTCACGCCCGGCGCGCTCGCGATCCTGCAGTCGTCGTTCAACCGGGAGGACCGCTCGCGTGCGATCGGCGCCTGGTCGGGCCTGTCCGGCGTGGCCACGGCGATCGGCCCGTTCGTCGGCGGGCTGCTGGTGCAGGCCTGGTCTTGGCGGCTCGCGTTCCTGGTCAACCTGCCGGTGGCGGCACTGTGCGTGTACCTCGCGCTGCGGTCGGTGCCGGAGTCGCGCGACGAGACGGCGGGGCACCCCCACTACCTCAGCGCGGTCGTCGGAGCCGCGGGGCTCGCGCTGCTGACCGGCGGCCTGGTCGAGCAGTCCTACCCGGTCGCGGCCCTCGGGCTGGTGGCCATGATCGCGTTCGGCGTGGTCCAGGCGCGCTCGCACGACCCGCTGGTGCCGCCGGAGCTGTTCCGCGACCGCACGTTCCTGGTCGCGAACCTGCTGACGTTCCTGGTCTACGCGGCACTGGGCGGCGTGATGGTGCTGCTCGTGCTCCAGCTGCAGGTGTCGCTGGGCTACTCGCCGACGGCGTCGGGCCTGGCCAGCGTGCCGATCACGATCATCATGCTGCTGGCGTCGTCGACCTCGGGCAAGATCGCCCAGCGGTACGGCCCGCGCGTGCAGCTCGTCGCCGGACCGGTCGTGGTGGGCCTGGGCATGCTGCTGCTGCGGGGCGCCCAGCCCGGTGCGGGCTACCTCACCGGCGTGCTGCCCGGCGTGCTGGTGTTCGGCCTCGGCCTGGCCGCCGTGGTCGCGCCGGTCACCGCGACCGTGCTGGCCTCGGCACCCGACCACCACGCGGGCGTCGCGTCGGGCGTGAACAACGCCGTGGCGCGCACCGGCAGCCTGCTCGCGATGGCCGTGCTGCCGGCCGCCGTGGGCATCACGGGCGAGGGCTACGCGGACCCCGCGGTCATGACCTCTGGCTGGCGGATGGCGCTCGTGCTGTGCGCGGTGGCGGCCATCGTCGGCGGCCTGCTCGCGCTCGGCGTGGACAACCGGGTGCTGGCCACCGACCACGAGCAGCCGGACAACCCGCACCCCGGCGACTGCCTGCACTGCGGCGTCGAGGGACCGCCGACGCACATCCGCTCAGGTGGCGAGAAGGCGAGCCAGTAGCGCGGGGTCGACGTTGCCGCCTGACACGACGGCGACCCCGCCCCCGCCCAGCCTGGCCTGGGCGGCCACGGCGACCGCACCGCTCGGCTCCGCGACCAGCCTGGCCCGCCTGGCCAGGTCCGCCACCGCCGCGAGGATCTCGTCCTCGGTCACCGTCACCACGTCGTCGACGTACCGGCTGATGTGCGCCCAGGTGAGCTCGGACGGCTCGTCGCGCAACGCGTCGGCGATCGTCTCCGCACGGGCCACGGGGTCCCAGCGCACCAGCTCACCGGCCCTGAACGAGTCCGCGACGTCCGCCGCGAGCGCCGGCTCAGCGCCGACCACCCGGACGTCCGGCTTGATCGCCTTCACGGCCGTCGCCACACCGGAGATCAGCCCGCCACCGGACATCGGCACCACCACGGTGTCCACCGACGGCAGGTCGGCGAGGACCTCCAGCCCGATCGTGCCCTGACCGGCGATCACGTCGGGGTGGTCGAACGGCGGGATCAGCACCGCACCGCGTTCGGCGACGAGCTCCCGCGCCCGCCGCACCCGCTCGGTGATCCCGACGATGAACACCTCCGCGCCCAGCGCCCGCGTCGCCGCGACCTTCACCTCGGGCGTGTTCGACGGCATCACGATCGCCGCGGGCACCCCGTGCAGCCGGGCGGCGTAGGCGACGGCCTGCGCGTGGTTGCCGCTGGAGTAGGCCACCACGCCGCGCGAGCGGTCCTCCAGCAGCGCCAGCGCGTTGAGCGCACCGCGCAGTTTGAAGGCGCCGATCGGCTGCAACGACTCCGGTTTCAGCCACCCCCGGCCGAACGGCAGCAGGGGCGTGCGCACCACGTGCGGTGCGATCCGCTCCGCCGCCGCCAGGACGTCTGGGAGCGCGATCATCCGAGGATCGACGCGAGCAGGGCCGGTTCGACGTTGCCGCCCGACACCACCGCGACGGTCTTGCCCTCCGGCAGCGACCGGTTCAGGTGGGCCGCGACGACGGTGGCACCGGACGGCTCCGCCACGGTCCGGGTGCGGCGCGCGATCTGCCGCACGGCGTCGCGGATCTCGTCCTCGGACACCGTGACGATGTCGTCCACGTACTCCTTGATGTGCGCCCACGTCAGCTCCGACGGCTCCGCGCGCAGGCCGTCCGCCGACGTGCGGGCACGGTCGTGCGCGTCCCACCGCACCAGCTCGCCCGCCTTGAGCGACGCGGCCGAGTCACCGGCCAGCTCCGGCTCGACACCGATCACGCGGGCGTTGGGGCACAACGCTTTCACGGCCACGGCGACACCGGAGACCAGCCCGCCGCCGCTCACCGGCACCAGCACCGTCGCCACGTCCGGCAGGTCCTCGCAGATCTCCAGGCCGACCGTGCCCTGCCCGGCGATCACGTCGAAGTGGTCGAACGGCGGGATCAGCGTGGCCCCGCGCTCCTCGACCAGCTCCGCCGCGCGCGACTCCCGTTCGGTGATGCCGACGACGAACACCTCGGCGCCGTGCGCGCGCGTCGCGTCGATCTTGAGCTGTGGCGTGTTCTCCGGCACCACGATCGCCGCCGTCATGCCGAGCGTCTTCGCCGCGTAGGCGACCGCTTGCGCGTGGTTACCGCTGGAGTACGCCACGACACCGCGCGCACGTTCCTCAGAAGGTATGCGGGACAACGCGTTCACCGCGCCGCGCTGCTTGAACGCGCCGATCGGCTGGAGGTTCTCCGGCTTGATCCACAGCGAGGAGTCGAAGGCCAGCAACGGGGTGCGGACGACGTGGGGGGCGATCGCGGCGGCGGCCGCGCGGATGTCCTCGATGGTCACCAGGCGCATGTGTCGATGATGCACGTCACCGGCGCACAACCGGTGAACTGTGCCCAACGTCCCACGTGTGTCATGGCTGATAAGGAGAAGATCACCCCCGTCAAGCTCGTCGCGAGCGTGCTCGCCGCCGTCACCGCGGCCGTGCTGAGCCTGCGCCTCAACGTGGTCGGCACGATCATCGGCGCGGTCCTCGCGAGTGTCGTCACCACCGTGGGAGCGGTGCTCTACCAGCGGTCCATGGAGCGCGAGAAGCGCTGGCAGGTCGTCGCCGTCGGCGGTCTGCTCGCGTTCGTCGTCGCGGTCCTCGCCGTCACGAGCGTCCAGCTCGTCTCCGGCACACCCGGCGGCACCGGTCCGGCGGAGCAGAAGGTCGAGCCGTCGACGTCCGCGGAACCGCAGAAATCGGTCAACCGCACCGAAAACAACCCGCCGCCGGCCACCGAGACGGTCACCGTCTCGCCGCCTCCGGGCACGTCCGGACGGTCGTCCGCCGAAAGCACCACGACCACTGCGCCGACCACCACGACGACAGGCTCGCCACCGCCCGCCGACGGCTCGACGCCTGTTCCAACGGGCGACCCCATTCGGTGATCACGTCACTACGTTGAGCGATAGTTAACTGTCAATTGCTACGCACCGCAGTTGATCTGTCGTGAGCTGTGACACACTTCGTCCACAGTCGGGTTCGGGCGTCATAGATAACAGGCCCGTAACGTCACTCGAACGGGCGAAAGTTTAGCTCCGAAAGAGACCGAAGGAGGGCGCGATGAGGCTCGTGGAAGGACCACTGGAGCGCAGTGCCCTCGGCCGAGAGGCCACGCGGAAGGAAGTGGGAGGGGTGGGGCGACCCCTGCCGCCGCCCCACCACCCGTCCCCCTAGAGCCCCCGAGAGAAGGTCCCTGCAACCGATCTCTCGGGTTCCCCTGCACCCGAAAGTGAGGGAGACGTCTTGATGAACCGCACGAGTGCGGCCCGTGTAACCGGTGCCGTTCTGCTCGCCACCGGAGTCGTGACTGCTCTCAGCGTACCGGCGTTTGGTGCGCCTGCCGCGCCGGTTGGCGGAACTGGTTCCGATACGGAGAGCTACCCGGCCGAGTTGCTCCAAGCGGTCGAGCGTGATTTGGGCCTGAACGCTGACCAGGCACGCGTCCGGTTGGCCTCTGACCTCAAGTCGAGCGAGATCGCCGAGCAGGCGAAGAGTTCGCTGGGCGACGCGTTCGGCGGAGCGTGGATCGACCAGGCGACCGGCAGGCTGACCGTTGCCGTGACCAAGTCCGGACTCTCCGTGACCGGCGCGGACACCAAGGTCGTGAAGAACTCGCTCACGCAGCTCAACGGGACCAAGTCGGTCCTCGACCTGATGAGCGCTCCCCAGTCGATCGCCAGCTGGCGCGTCGACGAGAAGTCCAACAGCGTCGTGGTCGAGGTCAACAAGACCAAGCGCGACGCCGCGGCGGAGCAGTTCATCGCCACCGCGAAGTCCGTCGGCTCGACCGTCACGGTCGAGGAGGTGACCGAGAACGCGACCCCGCTGTACGACCTGCGCGGTGGCGACGCCATCTACATGGGCAGCGGCGGCCGCTGCTCCCTGGGCTTCTCGGTGACCGGCGGCTTCGTGACGGCCGGCCACTGCGGCACCACCGGCACCTCGGTGTCCGGCTACAACCGCGTCGCGGCCGGTTCGTTCGCCGGCTCGGTCTTCCCCGGCAACGACATGGCGTGGGTCCGCACCAACTCCAACTGGACCCCGCGTCCGTGGGTGAACCGCTACAACGGCACCAACGTGACGGTGCAGGGCTCGACGGTGGCGGCCATCGGCGCGCAGATCTGCCGTTCGGGCTCCACGACCGGCTGGCGCTGCGGCACGGTCCAGGCCTACAACTCGACCGTGAACTACCCGCAGGGCACCGTCCGCGGCCTCACCCGCACCAACGCGTGCGCGGAGCCCGGTGACTCCGGTGGCTCGTGGGTGGCGGGTTCCGGCTTCGGCCAGGCCCAGGGCGTGACCTCCGGCGGTTCCGGCAACTGCACCTCCGGCGGCACGACCTACTTCCAGCCGGTCAACCCGATCCTGTCGCGCTGGGGCCTGACCCTGACCCGCGGCTAGGAGCTGCTCGCTAGCTGAACTGGACAGACCGTTTCGAGAGCCCGTACCAGAAGCCTTCAACGCTGGTACGGGCTTTCTCGTCGCTCGCGGCGCCCAGCGCGACGAAGAGCGGCGCGAAGTGCTCGGTCCGCGGGTGCGCGATGCCGGCCGCGGGTGCCTTCACCTGGAAGTCGAGCAATGCGTCCACGTCACCGCTCGCGAGCTGCCGGTGCGCCCAGTCGTCGAACTCCCGCGACCACGACGGCGGCGCGTAGTCCGGTCCGGCCGGGAAGTTCACGCAGCTCAGGTTGTGCGTCATGAACCCGCTTCCGACGATCAGCACGTTCTGCTCGCGCAACGGCGCCAGCTTCCGGCCGATCCCGTGCAGCGCGCGCGGGTCCAGCGTCGGCATCGACAGCTGCAGCACGGGCACGTCCGCGTCCGGGAACATCTCCTTGAGCGGCACGTAGGCGCCGTGGTCCAGCCCGCGCCGCTCGTCCTGCTCGACGTGGCCGAGCAGCTTGCGCACGTCCTCGGCCAGCTCCGGCGCGCCCGGTGCCGCGTAGGTGACCTCGTAGTAGCGCTGCGGGAAGCCCCAGAAGTCGTAGACCAGCGGGACGGTCGTGGTGGCGCCGATCGTCGTCGGTGCCTCCTCCCAGTGCGCGGAGACCACGAGCACGGCCTCCGGGCGCGGGAGCGTGGCGGACCAGTCCCTCAGCTCTCTGGTCCACGTGGCGTCGTCGGCCAGCGGGGGAGCCCCGTGGCTCAGGTACAGCACAGGTGCGCTCACGCCGTCGAGCGTACGCCGTTTTGTTCAAATTTCAACGATCAAGTTCAATTTTGAACGACCTGGCCGCGGCGCGCGGGTCCTCGGCGTCGGTGATGGCCCTGACCACGACCACCCGCGTGGCACCCGCGGCCATGACCTCGTGCAGGTTCCCCAGGTCGATGCCGCCGATCGCGAACCACGGCCGCTGCGAGCGGGTGGCGCGGACGAGGTCCAGCCCCGGAGCCGGGCGACCGGGCTTCGTCGGCGTCGGCCAGCACGGACCGGTGCAGAAGTAGTCGACGCCCGGCTCGCCGGCCGCCGCCCGCATCTGGTCCACGTCGTGCGTCGAGCGGCCGATCACCGGGCCGTCGCCGATGATCCGGCGGGCCAGCGGCACCGGCAGGTCGTCCTGACCGAGGTGCAGCACGTCGGCGTCCACGGCGTGCGCGATGTCCGCGCGGTCGTTGACGGCCAGCAGCTTCCCGTGGCGTTCAGCGGCTTCGGCGAGCACCTCGATCGCCGCGAGCTCCTGCCTGGCCTCCAGCGACTTGTCCCGCAGCTGGATGACGTCGACACCGCCGGAGAGGGCGGCGTCCGCGAACTCGGCCAGGTCGGGCCGGTCCGGGGTGCAGAGGTAGAGCGTCGCGTCGGCGAGTCGTTGCCTGATCAGGTTTCCGTCGAGTCCTGGCACGCACGCACGTTAACCGTTATGTTGAAGGCGGTCCGCACGGGAGCCTGGAGAAGACCGGGCTGAGAGGGAGCGTGGTTCGCTCCGACCGTCGAACCTGATCCGGGTCATGCCGGCGCAGGGAGCGTGAATGCCTTGAGCACTGTGGAAGTGACCGTCGTGGGCGGTGGTGTCATCGGCCTGTCCGTCGCGCTGTTCGCGGCACGGGCCGGCTACTCGGTCTCCGTGTCCGACCGCGGTTCCCCGCACGCGGGTTCGCGGGTCGCGGGCGGCATGCTCGCACCGCTCACCGAGGCGTGGCCGGGCGAGGAAGCCGTGGTGGCGCAGGGGGTCGAGGCGCTCGCGCTGTGGCCGGAGTTCGCCGCGTCGATCGGCGTGGAGCTGTTCACCGCGGGCACGCTGGCGGTCGGCACGTCCCCCGGCGACCTCACCGACCTGCGGCACGCGGGGGAGCTGCTGACCTCGCGCGAGATCCGCGCGTTCGAACCGTCGCTGGGCCCCGCCGTGCGCGGTGGGGTGCACACGAGCGACCTCGCCGTCGACAACCGGGCGCTGCTCTCCGCGCTGGAGAAGGCGTGCGCCGACGCCGGGGTGCGGTCCGATGTGGACGGCCGGGTCCGCGTGATCGCGGCCGGTGCGTGGAGCGCGGGGCTGCACCCGGCGCTGCGGGACGTGGTCCGGCCGGTCAAGGGCGAGATCCTGCGGCTCACCCACCGCCCCGGCGCGCTGCCACCGCCCCGGCACACGATCCGCGCGCTCGTGCAGGGCCGAGCCGTGTACCTGGTGCCGCGCACCGACGGTGTGGTCGTCGGCGCCACCCAGTACGAGGCTGGTTTCGACACCGACGTGACCGTGGCGGGCGTGCGGGACCTGTTGCGCGACGCGGAGGTCGTGCTGCCCGGCCTCGCCGAGTACGCGCTGACCGAGACCGCCGTCGGGTTCCGCGCGGGCAGCCCCGACAACGTGCCGGTCGTGCGGTGGCTCGAACCCGGCGTGATCGCCGCGACCGGCCACCACCGCAACGGCCTGCTGCTCGCCCCCCACACCGCACGCGAAGTGCTGCGGTTGCTCGAAGGAGGAACGTCGTGAAGGCGAAGGTGAACGGCACCTTCCGCGAGCTGTCCGACGGCACGTCGGTGGCCGCGGTGGTGTCGCTGGTGGGAGCGCCGGCCGCGGGCGTGGCCGTGGCGCTCGACGGTGCCGTGGTGCCCAAGGCGTTGTGGGACAGGACGATCGTGCCGGACGGCGGCGTGGTCGAGGTGCTGACCGCGGTCCAGGGAGGCTGACGTGGACGACCCGCTCGTCATCGCGGGCAAGGAGTTCCGCTCCCGCCTCATCACCGGCACCGGCGGTGCCGCGAACCTGTCCGTGCTCGAACGCGCCCTGGTGGCGTCCGGCACCGAGCTGACCACCGTGGCGATGCGCCGGGTCGACGCCGCCGGCCAGACCGGTGTGCTGGAGCTGTTGCGGCGCCTGGGCATCGAGGTGCTGCCGAACACCGCCGGCTGCCGCACCGCCGCCGAGGCCGTGCTGACCGCGCAGCTCGCCCGCGAGGCACTGGAGACGAACTGGGTCAAGCTGGAGGTCGTGCACGACGAGGAGACCCTGCTGCCCGACCCGGTCGAGCTCCTCGACGCCGCCGAACGGTTGGTGAACGACGGTTTCGTCGTGCTGCCCTACACCAACGACGACCCGGTGCTGGCGCTGAAGCTCCAGGACATCGGCTGCGCGACCGTGATGCCGCTGGGTTCGCCGATCGGCACCGGCCTCGGCATCCGCAACCCGCACAACATCGAGCTGATCACCGCCCGCGCCACCGTTCCGGTCGTGCTGGACGCGGGCATCGGCACCGCCTCCGATGCCGCGCTGGCCATGGAGCTCGGCTGTTCGGCGGTGCTCCTCGCCACCGCCGTCACCCGTGCCGGTGACCCGGAGCTGATGGGCGCCGCGATGCGCTGTGCCGTCGAGGGCGGCCGGCTCGCCCGGCTGGCCGGTCGCATCCCGCAGCGCTTCTGGGCGCAGGCCTCGTCACCGGGAATCTGAACGGCCCCAGGCAGTCGGTACCTCTCCTCCTCGGCGTTCGGGAACGGGGCCGTTCCCGAGGTCGTCTCCCTTCGCACGCGATAAAGCCGCGGTGGTGAACGCGCAGCCGCTACCGTGGGTGCACACGTGTTGGGGGATGATTGACCATTGCTGATTTCCGTCGAGGAGGACGACTAGCCGTGACGGCCCCCATTGACGCCGAGGTCGAGGACGCGACCGCGCGCCTGTACCTGGCGATCGGCCGGCTGGCCCGGTTGCTGCGCCGCACCGGATCGCCCGGACTCGGCCCCGGCGCGGTCTCCGCGCTGGCGACCCTCGCCCGCTGCGGCCCCATGCGCCTCGGTGACCTGGCGACGAAGGAGGGCGTGGCCCCGCCCACGCTGTCCCGCATCGTCGCCGCGCTGGTCGAGGCCGGGTACGTGAAGCGCGAACCCGACCCGCAGGACGGCCGCGCCTGGCTCGCCACCCCCACGCCCGAGGGCGAGACGATGGTGTCCGGTGTGCGCTCCGCACGCGTGCGCGAGCTGCAACGCCGCATCGAGCAGCTCACGCCCGAACACGTATCGGCCCTGGTCAACGCGCTGGACGCGCTGGAAACACTGGTCGGCGAAGAGTCGAAGTAGCGCCGTCGGTCCGCAACTCGACGAAATCGATCGTCACCGAGCCCGTTTTCGGTGCCCTCGCCGGGATAACCTCGCGGAGATCCTTCCGGCGAACATTGGGGCCACCGCATGAGTCGCCCGGTCGCGGTGCTGGACATCGACGGAACCGTCGCTGACGTCCAGCACCGCCTTCACCTGCTCAGTTCGGACTCGCCCGTCAGGTGGGCGAACTTCTTCGACGCGGCGGGAGGCGACGGGCTGCTGCGGCAGGGCGCGGCGCTGGCCCACAGGCTGGCGGTGGACCACGACATCGTGTGGCTCACCGGCAGACCCGTCCGGATCGCGGAGCTCACCCGGCGCTGGCTCGCCGAGTACGGGCTGCCGGCCGGCACGCTGCTGATGCAGCGGGAGGGGGACCGGCGACCCGCCCAGGTGGTCAAGCTCGAACGGCTCCAGGAGATCCGGCACCGCCGCACGGTCGTCATGGTCGTGGACGACGACCCGCGCGTGGTGAGCCACCTCCGCGAGGCCGGCCTGCCCGTCCACCACGCGTCGTGGTCGCACTGGACTCCGACGCAGGCCAACGAGGGCTGAGTCCCCACCCGGTCACCGGGACGGGTCGGCCGAGGCGGCGAACAGGTCGTGCAACGCCCGGTTGAAGGCGTCGAACTCCGCGACCAGCACCTCGCGCGTCTGCGCCGGCACGTCCGCGGCCATCGCCACCAAGGCGGGGGTTGGCCACCCTGCACACCGTGCTGCAGGCGGAGCACCTGGCCCGCGACGACGAGATCACCGAACGGTTCCGCCGCCGCAACCGGCTCCTGCGCGGCCACTTCGCCAAGACGCTGGGCGAAGCGGCCGCGACGGAGCTCATCGCGTTCCTCGAAGGAGCGCTCACGGTCTGGTTGCTCGACCCCGAGCAGACCGACCTGCGGGCGATGTGCGCCCGCTACCTGTCCAACCTCCACAGCGGCGACACCGGCCCGACCCCCGAACCCAGGGGGTAGGCCGCCGCCACGGACCTCACGATGAAGTCCTTGCCGAACCGCACCGCGTCCGGCACCGACGCCCCGTGCGCCAGCGCCGAGCTGATCGACGACGCCAGCGTGTCACCGCTGCCGTGCGTGTTCTCGGTGTCGTAGCGCGGGCCGGGCAGCTCCACGAACTCGCGGCCGTCGTACAGCAGGTCCAGGCACTCCGGGTCGTCCCACATGTGGCCGCCCTTGACCAGCACCCACTCCGGTCCCAGCTCGTGCAGCGCCTGCGCCGCAAGGCGCTGGTCCGCGCGGTCCTTCACCGCGATACCGGTGATCAGCCGCACCTCGTCGAGGTTCGGCGTCACCAGCGTCGCCCGCGGGAACAGCAGGCCCTTCAACGCCTCCAGCGCCGAGTCCGCCAGCAGCTGGTCGCCGTGCATCGACGCCGACACCGGGTCGACGACGAACGGCACACCACCGCGGCCGATCCCGGCCGCGTCCAGCGCCGGCGTGATCGCCTCGATGATCGCCGCCGACGCCAGCATCCCGGTCTTCGCCGCCTGCACCCCGATGTCGGAGGCCACCGACGCGATCTGCGCAGCCACGACGTCGGGCGGGATCTCGTGCACCCCCGTGACGCCGAGGGAGTTCTGCACGGTCGCGGCCGTCAGCGCCACGCACCCGTGCACCCCGCACGCGAACATCGTGCGCAGGTCCGCCTGGATGCCCGCACCACCGCCGGAGTCGCTCCCGGCGATGGTGAGGGCCCTCGGAGGTGTCACGAAGTCTCCACCACGGGCAGGTAGACCTTGTTGCCGGTGCCGGCGAACTCACCGGACTTCTCCGCCATGCCGGCCTCGATGGCCTCCACAGTGGACAGCCCGCGTTCCTCGGCGTAGCGCCGCACGTCCTGCGTGATCTTCATCGAGCAGAACTTCGGCCCGCACATCGAGCAGAAGTGCGCCGTCTTCGCCGGTTCGGCGGGCAGCGTCTCGTCGTGGAACGAGCGGGCCGTGTCCGGGTCCAGCGAGAGGTTGAACTGGTCCTCCCACCGGAACTCGAACCGCGCCTTCGACAGCGCGTCGTCCCAGTCCTGCGCGCCGGGGTGGCCCTTGGCCAGGTCCGCGGAGTGCGCCGCGATCTTGTACGTGATCACGCCGGTCTTCACGTCGTCCCGGTTGGGCAGGCCCAGGTGCTCCTTGGGCGTGACGTAGCAGAGCATCGCGGTGCCCAGCCAGCCGATCTGCGCCGCACCGATCGCCGACGTGATGTGGTCGTAGGCCGGTGCGATGTCCGTGGCCAGCGGCCCGAGGGTGTAGAACGGCGCCTCACCGCACCACTCCTCCTCCAGCCGGACGTTCTCGGCGATCTTGTGCATCGGCACGTGGCCGGGGCCCTCGATCATCACCTGGACGTCCTTGGCGCGGGCGATGTGCGTCAGCTCGCCCAGGGTGCGCAGCTCCGCGAACTGCGCCTCGTCGTTGGCGTCCGCGATCGAGCCCGGCCGCAGGCCGTCACCCAGCGAGAACGTCACGTCGTAGGCCCGCAGGATGTCGCACAGCTCCTCGAAGTGCGTGTAGAGGAACGACTCCCGGTGGTGCGCGAGGCACCACGCGGCCATGATCGACCCGCCGCGCGACACGATGCCGGTGACGCGCTTGGCCGTGAGCGGCACGTACCGCAGCAGCACGCCCGCGTGCACGGTCATGTAGTCGACGCCCTGCTCGCACTGCTCGACCACGGTGTCGCGGTAGATCTCCCAGGTCAGCGCCGCTGGGTCGCCGTTGACCTTCTCCAGCGCCTGGTAGATCGGCACCGTGCCGACCGGGACGGGGGAGTTGCGCAGGATCCACTCGCGGGTCTCGTGGATGCGCTTGCCCGTGGAGAGGTCCATGATCGTGTCGGCGCCCCAGCGGGTCGCCCACACCATCTTCTCCACCTCGTCCTCGATCGACGACGACACCGCGGAGTTGCCGATGTTCGCGTTGATCTTGACGAGGAACTTCTTGCCGATGATCATCGGCTCGGCCTCGGGGTGCTTGCGGTTCAACGGGATGACCGCGCGCCCGATGGCCACCTCGGCGCGCACGAACTCCGCGTCGAGGTTCTCCCGCGCCGCCACGTAGCGCATCTCCGGGGTGATGATCCCGGCCTTCGCGTACGCGAGCTGGCTGACGGCTCCGTTGATCGGTTCCCGTGCGGCGACCCACCCCGACCTCAGGTCGGGTAGTCCACTGTGGACGTCGATGGTCGCGTTGTCGTCGGTATACGGACCGGAAGTGTCGTACAGATCGACATGCTCGCCGTTGGTCAGCTCGACCCTGCGGTGGGGCACGCGGATGTCCGGGGACACCTCGCGGTACACCTTGCGCGAGCCCGAGATCGGGCCGGTGGTCACACTGGGCTTGACCGAACGGTCGTCAAGTGCCGTCACGACATTCCTCCCTACGCCGGCATTACCCGGTCAGGTTCAGGCGGTCGGTGACACCGGCACGACGGCCAGTCACCCTCTCAGCCCGCTCAGGCGCGAGCTCCCGCGTTGTGTTCAGTTGTCGAGACCCGACCATAGTCACGGTGCGCCGCGGCTGCCAAGGCCGCCTTTTGCCCCTAATCTTCTCCCCGTGGCTGATCACCAGCCGTTCCCGCCCGGCGCGCGGCGCGGTCAACGTCCCGCTGTCGTCTCCGCATGCCCTTCGTGCGGTGAGCTCGCGGGTCGCGGCTACCCCGACTGCGGGTTCTGCGCCGAGCTGCTCGACCAGTTCTGGCTCGCGGACTGGGAGGAGCTGCGGACGTCCTCGCAGCTCGCCGACCGGGAGCTGGCCGAGCTGGTCACCTCCGCCGACGTGGGCGTGTATCCCTGGACCTGCGTCGACTGGGCGATGACCCTGCTCGCGTGCTCCCGCTGCGGTGCCGAGCTCGGCACCGGGCCGGTCGAGTGCGTGCGCTGCGCGGTCACCGAGGAGCGCCGGTGGAACTGGGACCACACGGCGCACCCGGCGACCATGAGCGCGAACGAGCACCTGCTGCGCGTCGCGCGGTCGGTCCTGCGCGCCCCGCACCGCAAGCGCTCGGCCGTCGTGCAGGCGTGGAAGCTCGTCCTGCCGTTCCTCATCGTGGGCGAGGTGATCGACTTCGGCCGGCTCGACCGCGTCCGCGCCCACGTCCTGGCGGGTGGCTACGAGCCGCTGGCCCGCTGCCACACCCTCGCTGAGCTGGCCGGACTCCCCGAGCTGTTCTGGCGCCGCGGCGGCCCGACGTCAACGCGGGTCGAGTACCAGCCGGACTCCGAGCGCCAGCAGCACGCCGCCCGACAGCTTCTCCAGAGCCGTGCGCACCCGCGGCCGGGCGAGCCAGCCGCGGACGGCGTGCAGGACCGCGACGACGACCAGGTACCAGACGGTGTCGACCACGACCCAGCCGGCGGCCAGGAGGAGCAGAACCCCCTGGCCGGACTCCCCGGCCGGCGCGAACTGCGGTAGGAACGAGATCGCGAACACGCCCAGCTTCGGGTTCGCCAGGTTGACGACCAGCCCGCTGCGGAACGCGCGGCCGGGCGGTGGCGCCTCGGTCGGCAGGCTCCTGCTGACCAGCGCTTTCACGCCCAGGTAGACCAGGAAGACCGCGCCGCCGATCCGCAGCGCGTGGTAGGCGATCTCCGACGCCGTGAGCAGCACCGACAGGCCGAGCGCCGCGGCGACGGCCCAGCACGCCACGCCGACCTCCATGCCGAACACCGTCGCCAGTGCGGCCCGCCGCCCGTGCACCGACTGTCGCAGGACCACGGCCGTACCGGGTCCTGGCGACAGTGCGATGAGGAACGAGGCCGCGACGAAGGCGACGATGTTTTCCAGTGGCATGCCCCTGATGGTCGCCGACGGCCGCAAGCCGGTTTCTTGACCTGGAGCGCGCTCCAGGATGTTCGCTGACCGGCATGACGGATCTGGGGAAGCTGGGTTTCGGGACGTGGGCCATGGGTGGCCCGTACACCTTCGACGGCGAGCCGGTCGGCTGGGGACCGTCCGACGACGCGGAGTCGGTCAGGGCGCTGCGGCGGGCGCTGGACCTGGGCGTGACGCTCTTCGACACCGCCGACACCTACGGCTGCGGCCACTCGGAGACACTGGTGGGGCAAGCGTTTGCGGGCGTCCGCGACCAGGTCGTGATCGCCACCAAGTGGGGGTTCACGTTCGACGCGGAGACCCGCCGGATGACGGGGACGGACGGATCGGTCGGGCACCTGCGCCGTGCCGTCGAGGGGTCGCTGCGGCGCCTGGGCACCGACCGGATCGACCTGTACCAGCTGCACATCGGCGACCTGCCGCTCGACCGGGCGGCGCTGCTGCGCGACGAGTGCGAGGCGCTGGTCGCGCAGGGCAAGATCCGGTCCTACGGCTGGAGCACCGACGACCCGGAACGGGCCAGGTTCTTCACCGAGAAGCCGCACGGCATCGCCGCGCAGGCCGACGTCAACGTGCTGTTCGACAACCCGGAGATGTACGCGGGGGAGTACGCGGTCCTGTGCCGCCGTCCGCTCGCGATGGGTCTGCTGGCACGCGAGACGTTCGACGTGCTGCCGGCGGACGACGTGCGCGTCACCAACCCGGCGTGGCTGCGGTTCTTCGTCGACGGCCGCCCGTCACCGGAGTACTTCCGGGCCCGCGAGGCGGTCAGGGACGTGCTGACCTCCGGCGGCCGGACGCTGGTCCAGGGCGCGCTGGCGTGGTTCTGGGCGCGTTCTCCCCGGCTCGTCCCCATCCCGGGGGTGCGCACGGTGGCGCAGGTCGAGGAGAACGCGGCCGCACTGCGGTTCGGCCCGCTGACACCGGACGAGCTCGCCCAGGTCGAGTCCGTCCTGCGCTGGTCCGTCCTGCGTCAGTCGGTTTCTTCGTCGTCGAAGTAGTCGGGGTCGGCGGGGTCCCAGGACAGGCCCGGCTGGCCCCACTCGTTGTCGCGCAGCATCCGCTTCGACTCCCTCTTGTACCGGCCGACGAGGCGGTCGATGTAGAGGTAGCCGTCGAGGTGGTCGGTCTCGTGCTGGAGGCAGCGCGCGAAGAACCCGGTGCCCTCGACCTCGAACGGCTGCCCGTCGAGGTCCTGGCCCGTGCACTTCGCCCACCGGGCGCGTCCGGTCGGGTACGCCTCGCCGGGCACCGACAGGCAGCCCTCGAAGTCGTCGTCCGGGTCCGGCATGGTCTCGGGGACCTCGGAGGTCTCGATCCGCGGGTTCACGATCACCCCGCGGTGCTGCACGCCCTCGTCGTCCGGGCAGTCGTACACGAAGACCCGCAGGTCGACACCGATCTGGTTGGCGGCGAGCCCGACTCCGCGAGCTGCTGCCATCGTCTCGAACATGTCGTCGACGAGCGTCTTCAGCTCGGTGTCGAACTCGGTGACCTCACGCGTGGGGTTGTGAAGTACGGGGTCACCAGCGATCACGATGCGGTGCACGGCCATGGTCAGACTTTAAGCCGTCCAAAACTGTCGGTGTCGCGCGGTAGGTTGGAACGATCACGTGATTAGATTGCCCGCACCTGATTGGTGTGGCGACCGTGGGGAGCCAGATGGATCACGCCGAGACGCTTTCCTCCGCTGACGGGCTGACCAGCCGCGAGCGCACCATGCTCGCGTTCGAAAGCCAGTGGTGGAAGTACTCGGGGTCCAAGGAACAGGCCATCAGGGAACTGTTCGACATGTCCGCCACCCGCTACTACCAGCTGCTGAACGGCCTGATCGAGTCCGAAGCCGCGTTGGCTGCCGACCCGATGCTGGTCAAGCGGCTGCGGGGCGTCCGGACAGGCCGCCAAAGGGTTCGCGCCCGCGCCAGGAGCACCGAGGACTGATGACCTCCCCCGAGTCCGCAAGCCCGTCGCGCCCGGCCAAGGCCGCCGGGTTCGCCCTCCTCGGCGTCGCCGCCGTGGCCGCCGTGATCGGAGTCGTGAGCCTCTTCGGCGGCTCCGACGACACACCACCGGCCGCCGCCTCCGGCACGCCGACACCCCCGCCCTCCTCCGCCCCGTCGGAGCCCCAGTCGAGCGCCCCGGCCCAGTCGTCGTCGGCGACACCCCCGTCGTCGTCCGCACCCGCGGTCACGACGACCGCGGCACCGACAGCGCCCCCGATCACCACGTCCGCCGCGGCGCCGCCACCCCCGGTCACCCCGCCCGGCGTCGCCAAGTCCCCGGTGCGCGTCTACAACAACAGCACCGTCGCCGGCCTCGCCGCCCGCGCCTCCGACGAGGTGCGCGCGAACGGCTGGCAGGTCGCCGAGACCGGCAACTACTCGGGCGGCACCATCCCCACCACGACCGTGTACTTCCGGCCGGGCACCGACGAGGAGGCCTCGGCCAAGGAGCTCGCCACCGTGCTCAAGGCCCGCGTCGAACCCCGGTTCACCGGCATCGACCACGCGGCGCCCGGCATCATCCTGATCGTGACGAACGACTACCGGGGGCCGTCCGGCAGCAAGTAGAGCAGCCGGCGCCAGGCTTCGGCGGAGAACGCGAGCACGTCACCGCTCGCGTTCTTCGAGTCACGCACCAACGCGTCGTGGGCGAGAGACACCTCGACGCACTCGCCCTCGCCGTTGCTGTTGCTAGCGCTGCTCTTCCGCCAGGTCCGGTCCGGGGTCATGAGCGTCCTTTCGAAGTCCGCTGACGTACTCCGCCAGTCGGCGCTTCGATTGTTCCGCATCCAAGGCTGCGGCATCCAGCCGCTTGAACAGCTTCCTGCTGCGCTCGATGGCGCAGCCGTCCTGCACGAAGACGCCTGCCACGTCGCTCTCGGTGTAGACCACCGGCGTTGCCTTCTCGAACTCGTACAGGGTGCATTTTGACTGGACCGCGAGGTCCTTGGCCTCCGCAGGCACGATTCGCAGCATGTGCGTGCTGAAGAGCAGTCGCAGGTACTGGTCTTCCCTGATCCCCACATCGCCCAGCAGCATCTGAAGCGCGAGTTCGTGCAGGTAGAACATGAACTCAGTACGGTGCGAACGCCGCGTGATCGCTTGCCGTTCTATCCGCAACCGGACGTACTCCTTGACGGCTTCTTGGCCGTACGGTCCCTCTGAGATCAGGGCGTGCGCATAACCTTCCGTCTGGATGAGCCCGTTCGGCGTGAGGATGTCGTAGGCGGTGATCTTCGTTGCCATCGCCTCGGTCATTGCGATGGTGCGGAGGTTGCCGGGAAACTGCGCGAAGAACGGGTCAAACGCGTTGTGGTAGCGACTCCTGAACTTCTGCAGGTACTCCAGGTCCTTACCGCACGCCGTCATGATCTGTGCGAGGTCGACGTCGCTCGCCCGCGCCTTCCCGTGCTCGATGTTGGACACCTTGCTCGGGTCCCACCCGAGATGAACGGCGAACTGGCGGCCGTTCATCTTGGTCGTGGTCTCACGCAACAGCCGCAGCTCGTCGCCCAGGTCTCGGCTGAGCGCGGTGGAAGTGGTCGCAGACATGCTTCTGGACGCTATGACGTGCAATTAGTCCATGCCACTGGCTCGTTCGGGTGAAAACGTCAGCGTGCCGCCGCGTACGCCGCCAGCCCGGCGAGCTGTACCGGGTCGAGCGACGGCCGCACGACCTGGCGGGCCTTGGCCAGGTGTGCCTGCGTGACCTCCGCGGCCTCCAGGGACTCGCGCATGGCGGTCAGCGCCGCCTCGCGCACCAAGCCCGCGCAGTCGGCCGCGGAGTACATCTCCAGCTCCTTCGCCAGCTCGGCGAGGTCGACGTCGGCGGCGAAGGGCGTGTTCTTGGAAGCCGCCTTGAGGATCTCCGTGCGCGCGTCCGCGTCGGGAGGCGACACGTACACCAGCCGCTCCAGCCGGCCGGGGCGCAGCAGGGCCGGGTCGATCAGCTCAGGCCGGTTCGTCGCGCCGATGACCACGACGTCGCGCAGGGGTTCCACCCCGTCCAGCTCGGTGAGCAGGGCCGCCACCACCCGGTCGGCCACGCCCGCGTCCGAGGACTGGCCGCGGCGCGGTGCCAGTGCGTCGACCTCGTCGAGGAAGATCAGTGCCGGTGCGGCGTCCGCGGCGCGGCGGAACAGCTCGCGCACGGCGCGTTCCGACTCGCCGACGAACTTGTCCATCAGCTCGGCGCCCTTGACGGTCAGCACGTTCAGCTGGCCGGAGCCCGCCAGCGCGCGTACCAGGAACGTCTTGCCGCAACCGGGCGGCCCGTACAGCAGGATGCCGCGCGGCGGCGACACGCCGAGGCGCGCGAAGGAGTCCGGGTAGCGCAACGGCCACAGCGCCGCTTCCGTCAGCGCCTGCTTGGTCTCGACCATGTCGCCGACGTCGTCGAGGGTCAGGCCGCCGGTCTGGATGGTGTCGGAGGCGGACATGGAGATCGGCCGCACCGTCCCGAGCGCGCCGAGCAGGTCCTCCTGCCCGACCCGCGGCTCGTCGACGTTGCGCTGCCGCAGCGCCGCCCGCACCGCCGCCTCCCTGCGCAACGCGCACAGGTCGGCCGCCACGAACCCCGGCGTCTTCTCCGCCACCGCGCGGAAGTCCACATCGGACTCCACCGGCACGTCCTTCATGAGCACCCGCAACAGTTCCGCGCGGGTGGCCCCGTCGGGCAGCGGCAGGCTCAGCTCGCGGTCCACCAGGTCCGGCACCCGCAGCCGCGCGTCCACCGACTCGGCGCGCGCCGACGTGACGACCAGCGCCAGGTTCGGCCGCGACACCGCCGTCCTCAACATCTCCAGCACGACCGTCGCCACCGGCGGTGCCACCGCGGGCAGCAGCGCGTCGATGTCCGTGATCAGCAGCACCGTCGGGTGCTCCGGCACCGCCGAGATGGCGTCACCGAGCTGCTTGGCCATCGCCCCGGGCTCCAGCACCGCGATGCTGGGCGCGGCCAGCTCCACCAGCTCCGCCTCGACACCGGCCGCGACCGCCCGCACGAGCGTCGCCTTGCCGACGCCCTCCGGTCCGCTGACCATGGCCGCGAGCCGCGCCTGCGCCCCGAGCCTGGTGAGCAGCTCCGGCTGCCGGAACATCAGCTCCAGCCACTCGGTCAGCGTCCTGGCCTGCTCCTTCTGCCCGACGAGGTTCGCGACGGGCAACGCCTCGTGCTTCTCCTGCACCACCACCGGCGTCACCTCCTGCGCCGGCGCCTGCGCGGACCGCCACCCGACGACGCTCGACGGCCGCACCGCCACGGGCCCCGCCGGGTCGGTGGACGTGATGGTGATCAGCTCGTTGGTCCACGTCATGCCGATGGCGTTGCTGAGCTTGCGGCGCGTCTCGGACACGTTCGCCTCGGGCGGCGGCGCGAGGTCCTGGGGGAGCAGCGACACGTTGTCCCCGACCGTCAACACCTTGCCCGTCAACGCCATCCGCACGTGCTCGGGCGTCAGCGCCGTCGTCGCCAGCCGCGACCCCGCCACCGTGATGCTGCGCGCCGCCTCGACCTTCACCGGCGCGACCACGATCTCCGCGCCCTCGACCACGCCGAGGTTGGTGAGCGTGACGTCGTCGACCAGCACCACACCCGGCGGCTGCTCACCGGCCGCCGCCAGCGCCGCGCTGACCCGCGCGCCGGTCAGCCTGACCGCGTCCCAGGCCCGCAACCCGAGCGCGTCGAGCACCTCCGGGTGCAGCCTCACGACACCGCGACGGGTGTCCAGTGCGGACGGGGACAGACGAGCCGTCAGCGTGATCACGCCCCGACTCTAATGCGCCCGCCGACCGCCCACGGGGCGAAGCGCCTCGACCTCGCGGTCAGAACAGCGGAAAGCCCCGCGGGCGCGAACTCCCGCGGGGCTTCCCCGAACTCCTCACCCGGCGATCACGGCTTCTGCTGCCGCCGCAACCCCAGCCGCCGCCACGACCGCCGCCGTCCCGCCGGCGACGCCCCGTCGGCCACGCCGGAGTCACGCCGAGGCCGCCGCACAGCCCGCATCGCGGCCCCGGCCACCCGGCCGCGCAACGGCTGCCGCAACCCGAGCCGCCGCGCCGCCACCCCGTGCGCCCGCCGGATCGCCCGGCGCTCCACACCGGTCACGGTCCACGCCTCGGGGTGCTTCGACAGCCACAGGTACCGCCGCACCGAGTACGGCAGGTGCGCCAGGTACACGACCATCGCGATGATCAGCGCCACCAGCGGGAACGTGATCACCGCGGCCGCCAGCAACGCGATCAGCACCAACGACGGCGCCACGAACCGCGGCGGCACCTTCACGGTCTTCACGGACAGGGTGGGAATCCGCGACACCAGCAGCAAGGCCACCACCACGGTCCACACCCCGACCGCGACCGGCGAGTTCCACCAGCCGTTGGTGCGGACCTGCTCCTCGATGATCAGCGGGAGCAGCAGCAACAGGCCACCGGCAGGCGCCGGCACGCCCACGAAGAACTCCTTCGCGAACGGCGGCTGTTCCTTCTCCAGCAACGTGTTGAAGCGGGCCAGGCGGACCACCATGCACACCGCGAAGATCAGCGCGATGACCCAGCCGGCCCGGTTGCCCTCGAACTTCCACAGGTAGATGGCCAGCGCCGGCGCCACCCCGAAGGAGATGGCGTCGGCCAACGAGTCCAGCTCCGCGCCCATCTTCGACGTGGCGTCGAGCATGCGCGCGATGCGGCCGTCGAGCCCGTCGAAGACCGCGGCGGCCGCGATGGAGGCGATGGCCGCGCCCCACATGCCGACGTTCGCGAAGTGCACCGAGGACAGGCCGGCGCACATGGCGAGGACCGTGATCGCGTTCGGCAGGAGGCGAACGCCGGGCCCGCTGGGAGCCATCAGGCCTCCGGGAGCTCGGCGAGGACGGTCTCCCCGCCGATGGTGCGCTGACCGGCCTCGACCAGGACGCGGGAGCCGCGCGGCACGTAGGTGTCGACGCGCGAGCCGAAGCGGATGAGGCCGTAGGTCTGGCCGCGCTCGACCTTCTCGCCGTCGGCGACGTGGCAGACGATGCGGCGGGCGACCAGGCCGGCGATCTGCACGAAGATCAGGTCGTGGCCCTCGGTCGTGCGCATCCACACCGTGTTGCGCTCGTTCTCCTCGGAGGCCTTGTCGAGGTCGGCCGAGAGGAACTTGCCGGGGTGGTAGGAGACCTGGACGACCTCACCGTCGGCGGGGATGCGCTGCACGTGCACGTCGAACACCGACAGGAACACGCTGACGCGGGTCATCGGCTGGTCGCCGAGCCCGAGCTCCTTGGGCGGCACGGTGTCGACGACGTGCGAGACGGTGCCGTCCGCGGGCGCGATCGCGATGTTCGACCGGGCCGGCGTGACGCGCTTCGGCTCGCGGAAGAACCAGGCCACCCACGCCGTGAGCACGGCGCCGACGACGCCGAGGCGCTTGTTGAAGCGACGCAGGACGAACGTGAGGACCGCCGCGCCGGCCACGAACGGACGTCCGGCCGGGTTCATCGGCGGAACGATCCCGCGCGCGAGTTCGAGGAAGTGGGAGACGGGCTTTTCGCTGCTCATCGTGGTGTGGGATTCCGTAGCTTCCGTGGATGTCGGGCGGCAACACGCTACGCCAACACGCCAAACCGCCCACATGGACTGCCGAGAAAACAAGTGGCCGGTAGCCCCGTGCATCCCCCGACGAATGCACGGGCCCACCGGCGCCTCAAGCCAGTGTAATCCCGGTCACAGGGCGTCAACAACGCCGTGCGGTGAGCGTTCCGTCACAGTCCGTCGACGCCGAGCGCCCGCAGCCGCGCCCGCACCTCGCCCACCCGCGCCGGGTCCCGCACCGCCGGTGCGACCAGGTCTTCGGAGTGCACCGCAGCTCCGTCCGCCATCCGCACGACGGGGATGCCGCCCCAGTTGAGTTCCAGCACGCCCCGCCCGGTCGTCACGAGCTGGTCCGCGACCGCGCAGGCGAGCAGTTCCGTCACGCTCTCCACGGCCGCCTCGTGCACCTGCTCCTCGCTGAGCGAGCCGTCCACCGGCCGCCCGGTCAGCCGGTGCAGCTCGGCGCGTTCCAGGCACGCCAGCACGTCCCGCAGCGTCTCGCCGACCCCGCTGACCCGCCCCGCGTGCCGCAGCGCGTCCGCGTACCGCCTGACCAGCGCCGGACCGGTCAGTGGCGCCAGCTCCTCCCACGAGATCGGCGGCCCCTGCACGTCGAGCAGCGCCGCGAACGCCTCCGGCGGCGTCCCGTCGAGCAGCTCCTAGGCGGGCCGTTCGTCGACCGGCACCGAGTCGGCGGCCGTCATCGCCGCGACCCGCTCGCGCACCGGCGGGTGGCTGTCGAACACCGACGTCGGCTCCTGCTCGGCCAGCACCGCCTCCAGCGCCCGCAGCTGGTGCACCCGCCGCGGGTGCCCCAGGTAGGCGCGGAAGCCCTCCAGCAACGGCGGCGTCCGCCCCGCGAGCACCGCGAGCACCACGTACCAGCGCAGGTAGTCGCCCCAGCCCGCGCCGACCGGCCCGATCCGCAGCAACGCCCGCCGCGCCGCCGCCACCCCGGCCGCGGCCACCGACACCTCGTCGGCGAACCGCTCGTGCCGCCGGCTCTCCGAGGCCACCACCAGCGAGTACAGCCGCGCCCACCCGTACAGCAGCCGCATGAAGTCGCCCTGCTCGACGGCCAGCTCCAGCGCGAGCTTCGCCCGGAACCGCACCGCTGACACCCGCGTGTGCCCGCCGCCGTAGTGGCCCAGCTCGTGCGCCAGCACCGACCGCAGCTCACCGACCGACAGCCCGGCCACCAGCGGCACCCCGAGCTGCAGGTACCGCGTGCCGCGCCGTTCCCACACGCCCGCGTTCGGCTCCGGCACCAACCGGACGTCGTCGGGCGAGCGCGTCCCGGCGAGCGCCGCCAGCTCGTCCACGTGCCGCCACAGCTCCGGGTGCGCGGCCCGGCCCAGCGGCACACCGGTCGGCTCCGGCCGCGCGTACACGGCCCGCACCACCGCCCACAGCAACGGGAACCCCACCGCGGCCGCGATGAACCCGACCCAGCCGCCGCCCTGGAAGTCCCCGATCCGGAACCGCCACACCGACAGCGCGACCAGCCCCGCCGTGACCGCCGCGCCGAGCACGAAGAACCCGGCGAGCAGCACCAACGCCAGCACAGACCGCACAACCGCCACCGGATCGCCCGCTACCGCAGGTGCCGGACGGTGACCTCGTCGCCGGCCGCCAGCTCCGTGACGTCCTCCGGCACCTCGATCAGGCAGTTCGACAACGCCAGCGCCGACAGCAGGTGCGAACCCGGCCCCCCGACCGGCGTGACCACCTCGCCCGACGCCGGGTCGTACGCGCCCCGCCGGAACTGCGTCTTCCCGGCCGGTGACGTGAGCGGCGACGAAATCCGCGCGCGTGCGGTCAGCCGGTCGGTGCGGGTGTGGCCCATGGACGCCAGCAGCGCGGGCCGCACGAACACCTCGAACGACACCTGCGCGCTCACCGGGTTGCCCGGCAGCGTCAGCACCGGCACGCCCTCGTACCGGCCGGAGCCCTGCGGGCCGCCCGGCTGCATCGCGACCCTCGTGAACTCGACGTCGTGGCTCGCGAAGGCGTCCTTGACCACCTCGTACGCGCCCGCGCTGACCCCGCCGGACGTCATGATCACGTCCACCGACCCGAGGTGGGGCGCGAGCGCCCGGTGGAACGCCTCCACGTCGTCGGGCACGAACCGCAGCCGCACCGCCACGCCGCCCGCGTCGCGCACCGACGCGGCCAGCATCATGCCGTTCGACTCGTAGATCTGCCCCGGTCGCAACGGGGTGCCCGGCTCCACCAGCTCCGTGCCCGTGGACAGCACCAGCACCCGCGGCCGGCGCCGCACCGGCAGCTCGGGCAGGCCCAGCGCGGAGGCCAGCCCCAGCTGGGCAGGGCCCAGCACCGTTCCGGCGACCAGGACCGGATCGCCCTCGCGCACGTCGTCGCCCGCCACCCGGATGTTCGTGCCGGGTGCGACGGTCGCGTTCACCTGCACCTGCTCGGTGCCCGCGTCGGTCCACTCCACCTGGACCACCGCGTCCGCTCCCGGCGGCACCGGCGCGCCCGTCATGATCCGGTGGACGGTGCCGGGCTCCACCGGCCGCACGTCCACCTTGCCCGCCGGGATGTCGTCGGAGACCGGCAGGCGGACCGGGACCTGAGCCAGGTCACCGGAGCGGACGGCGTACCCGTCCATCGCGGAGTTGTCGAACGGCGGCAGGGACACCGGCGCGATCACGTCCGCGGCGAGGACCAGCCCGAGGCATTCCTCGAGCGGCAGCTGCAGGACCGGCATCTGCCCGACGAGCGAGGCGACGCGCTGGCGGTGTGCGGCGACAGAGGTGGGGGACACGACTGCATACTGCCAAGGTCGCGGAGGCCGTGACGATCTCCCGGCCCACTCGTGGACCGGTTCAACCCCTGGGGGTGCACAGCGTGCAGGTCCGGACCCGGCACACACCGAGCTTCGGCGTGGCGAGACTCGTGCTCGCACCCGCGGAGATGGTGCTGGTCGAACCGCAGTCGGTGCTCGCCACGAGCTACGGGCTCGCGGTCGAGCCGAAGGGCGGCGCCGTCACGCTGTGCACCGCCGGCGCCGAGGGCGGCTGGGTCGACGTCGCACCGGCGCTGCCCGGCGAGCTGCACACCGTCGACCTCGACGGCAGCAGCGGCTGGTGCATCTCCCGGCTCGGCTGGATCGCGTCCGGCAGCGCCGTGGTGATGAACCCGCAGGCGCCCCCGTTGCAGGCGCTCTTCGGCGGCGTCGAAGGATTCCTGAACTACGCACGTGGACAGGGGACGGTGCTGCTCGGCTGTTCTGGCGCACTCGACCTCGTGACCCTCGGCGAGGGTGAGGCGGTCACCGTGGACACCGATCACGTGCTCGCTTTCTCCGACACCGTGCAATGCCGGCTCCGCGCGTTGCCACCCGAGGGCACGCAGAACGTCCGTTCCGGTGAGGGCCTGGTGTTCGACTTCGCCGGTCCCGGTGCCGTCCTCACCCAGACGCGCGGACCCCGCCGGCTCGCCACCTGGTTGCGCGCCAACGGAGTCAGCTCGCGTTCATGACTCCGTAAGGAGGTATCCGAGTGAGTTTTCTTCTCCTAGCGTTGCGTTCTGCGCTTTGCGTGATCTGAAGGAGGACGCCTTGGCTCTCGGTACCGTCAAGTGGTTCAACTCCGAAAAGGGATACGGCTTCATCGCAACCGACGACGGGCCCGACGTGTTCGTGCACTACTCGGCGATCCAGATGGACGGCTTCCGGACGCTCTCCGAGGGCGACCGGGTGGAGTTCGAGGTGCAGGCCGGCCGGGACGGGCGCAGCCAGGCCTCGGACGTGCGCAAGGCGTAGAAGTCACTGTTTGAGCAACCCCGAGCAGCGCGATCCCGGCGGGCGTTAAGCTGCCTCGCGTGTCTGAGGACCTGAGCGGGCGGCGGATCGCGCACTACCGGATCGACGGTGTGCTCGGTCGCGGTGGCATGAGCGTGACCTACAAGGCCACGGACGTGAGACTGGGCCGGAAAGTCGCGCTCAAGGTCATCGGTGAGCACCTCGCACCCGACGCGGAGTTCCGCGAGCGGTTCGTCGACGAGGCGCGCAACACCTCCGCCATCGACCACGCGAACATCGTGCCGCTGTACGACTTCGACGAGGTCGACGGCCTGCTCTACATCGCGATGCGGCTGGTCGACGGCCAGGACCTCGCGGGCCACGTCAAGGAGGGGCCGCTCACCCCCGCCCGCACCCTGACGCTGCTGGCCCAGGTCGCCGAGGCGCTCGACATGCTGCACGGCAAGGGCCTCGTGCACCTCGACGTGAAGCCGGCGAACGTCCTCGTGACCACCAAGGAAGGCGTCCGCGAGCACGTCTACGTCGCCGACTTCGGCCTCACCCGCCGCGGCGCCACCGGCCACCGCACCCGAACAGGTGATTTCCTCGGCTCGCCGACCTACGCGGCGCCGGAGCACCTGCGCGGCGAGCCCGTCGACGGCCGCACCGACCAGTACGCGCTCGCGTGCATGCTCTTCGCCTGCCTGTCCGGGCGCCCGCCGTTCCAGGGCGGTGTGCAGGAGGTCATCCAGGGCCACCTCGCCCAGACCGTGCCCCCGCTCTCGCAGCTCGTCGCGCTGCCGCCCGCCATCGACGACGTCATCCGCCGCGGCACCGCGAAGGAGCCGGCCCAGCGCTACTCCAGCTGCGCCGAGCTGATCGCGGCCGCACGCGTCGCGCTCGCCGGGGTCGCGCAGGGGTCGAGCCCCGCTCAACTCGGGCCGCACTCCGGCTCGATCCCCGTGCAGTCGCCGCTGTCCGGTCCGACGCCGGTGCAGCAGCAGGGCGGCTACCAGGGCGGGTACCCGCAGCAGCAGCAGCTGTCCGACCCGGTCCGCCTGCGGCCGCCGAACCAGGTGGGCGTGAGTGCGTTCAACGCCACGTCCAAGGAACGTCCCGCCTGGCTGGCGCCGGTCATCGCGGCCGCGGTCGCGATCGTGGCGATCGTCATCGTGGTGATCATCCTGTCGCCCGGTGACGAACCGGCACGTCAGCCCAAGACCAACTCCTCGCCCACGCTCAACGTCGGCGACGACCCGACCTCGCGCAAGCCGCTGCCGACCTCCGTGCCGGTGCGCACGACGGGCTGACGCTCCACCCCGGCTGCTTGCACTCGCCGTGCCCGAGTGCTAAACACGTCTTAGCACTCGGCTCAGTCGAGTGCCAAAGAAGTGAGGCTGGGAAGGTGAGGCCCCCTTCGCGGGGTCGTCCGTCGCGGGCACCGAACCTGGCCAAGCGAACCGTGTTCCGCTGTGGGCTTTGCCGGCCCGCAGTGGCCCAGAATCCACAAAGGCGGAGGAACACACCGCAATGGCCAAGATGATTGCGTTCGACGAGGACGCCCGCCGCGGTCTCGAGCGGGGTATGAACACCCTCGCTGACGCCGTCAAGGTGACGCTCGGCCCGAAGGGCCGCAACGTCGTGCTCGAGAAGAAGTGGGGTGCGCCGACGATCACGAACGACGGCGTCTCCATCGCGAAGGAGATCGAGCTCGAGGACCCGTGGGAGAAGATCGGGGCCGAGCTCGTCAAGGAAGTTGCGAAGAAGACGGACGACGTCGCTGGTGACGGCACCACGACCGCGACCGTTCTCGCCCAGGCCCTGGTTCGCGAGGGTCTGCGCAACGTGGCCGCCGGCGCCAACCCGCTCGGCCTCAAGCGCGGCATCGAGCAGGCCGTCGAGGCCATCGCCGAGCAGCTCCTGAAGAACGCCAAGGAGATCGAGACGAAGGAGCAGATCGCTGCTACCGCGTCCATCTCCGCCGCTGACCCCACGATCGGCGAGCTCATCGCCGAGGCGATGGACAAGGTCGGCAAGGAAGGCGTCATCACCGTCGAGGAGAGCAACACCCTCGGTCTCGAGCTCGAGCTCACCGAGGGCATGCGCTTCGACAAGGGCTACATCTCCGGTTACTTCGTGACCGACCCCGAGCGTCAGGAAGCGGTCCTCGAGGACCCGTACATCCTGCTGTTCGGCTCCAAGATCTCCACGGTCAAGGACCTGCTCCCGCTGCTGGAGAAGGTCATGCAGGGCGGCAAGCCGCTGCTGATCATCTCCGAGGACGTCGAGGGCGAGGCCCTGGCCACGCTGGTCGTCAACAAGATCCGCGGCACCTTCAAGTCCGTCGCCGTCAAGGCCCCGGGCTTCGGTGACCGCCGCAAGGCCATCCTCCAGGACATCGCCACCCTCACCGGTGGCCAGGTCATCACCGAGGACGTCGGCCTGAAGCTGGAGAACGCCGACATCTCGCTGCTGGGCAAGGCCCGCAAGGTCGTCGTCACCAAGGACGAGACCACCATCGTCGAGGGCTCGGGCGACGCCGACCAGATCCAGGGTCGCGTCAACCAGATCCGCGCCGAGATCGAGAAGTCGGACTCCGACTACGACCGCGAGAAGCTCCAGGAGCGCCTCGCCAAGCTCGCCGGCGGCGTCGCCGTCATCAAGGCGGGCGCGGCCACCGAGGTCGAGCTCAAGGAGCGCAAGCACCGCATCGAGGACGCCGTCCGCAACGCGAAGGCCGCCGTCGAGGAGGGCATCGTCGCCGGTGGTGGCGTCGCGCTCCTGCAGGCCGCCGAGGCCGCGTTCGAGGGCCTGAAGCTCACGGGCGACGAGGCCACCGGTGCGAACATCGTCAAGGTCGCCGTCGAGGCGCCCCTGAAGCAGATCGCCGTCAACGCCGGCCTCGAAGGCGGCGTCGTGGTCGAGCGCGTCAAGTCCCTGCCCGCGGGCGAGGGCCTCGACGCCGCGACCGGCGAGTACAAGGACCTGGTCGCCGCCGGCATCATCGACCCGGCCAAGGTCACGCGCTCCGCGCTGCAGAACGCCGCGTCCATCGCCGCGCTGTTCCTGACGACCGAGGCCGTCGTCGCGGACAAGCCGGAGAAGAACGCCGCTCCGGCCGCGCCGGACGCCGGTGGCATGGACTTCTGAGTCCAGCCGCTGCTGTTCCACCTCGGAAGGCCCGGTCCCGCTTCGGCGGGGCCGGGCCTTCCGGCATTCCGGGAAGTCGGTGGTCAGTAGACCGGTTCGGTGACCTGCCACTCGACGCACGTCGGCCGGGAACCGGTCCGCTGGAACTCCAGGAGGGCGTCCCGGACCTGGTCGAGCCGGATCGCGGCGTTCCGGGGGAACTCCGTCTTGTTGTCCTTGTCGACGTAGAGGGTCGGTACGGCTGCCGGGGGTTCAGCACCCCGAGTCACCCAGTAGCCGATCTCGTCAGTGGTGCTCTCGGGGTCCGGGCCGACGAAGTGCAACGCGCCGAACCCGTGCCGCGCGTCCAGCTTGAACATCCGGTCCGGGATCTCGAGGACCCCGAACTTCGGCAGCTCCCTCGCGGCGATCTGCGCCGGGTGCGGTTGCGGGTGGTTCGCGACGTGGGTCAGGACTTCGTCCAACTCCGCCGCGGTGGCGACGGCGACGGGCTCGTCGGCGCGGTTGTCGCCGTGGTAGTACCAGAATTCGAGCGTGTAACTCACCGCACGTCCTTTCCGCGGAACTCCCGCGACCGTACTGGGTCGTGCACGGTCAACGTCTGCCCCGGCCCGAGCACGTGGGGGAGCAGCCGGGAGCAGGACAGGACTCCGTTGCAGAGTTCGTTGTTGACCACCAGTTCGACGCGGTTCATGCCGCTCTGCCGCATCCGCCAGGCGACCTTCACCTCGACGTGCTTGGACGCCTCCACGCTCGCACCAGGGCGTCCGATGCCGAGATCGACCAGGTGGTCGTTGATGCGGTCGTGCTCCCCATCCGGTTCACGCCCGCTCTGCACCAGGTCGGTGCGGCCGTCAGAGGACCGGTAGACGCCGCTCGTCCGTACCAGGGCAACCCGGCTCGCGTGCCCGCAACCCACGACTGCACGGCTGCCGGCGAGGCCGGTTCAGGACGGCTGTGGACCTCGAACCGGGCTCGGATTCGCGCGAGTCCCTCCAGAGCTGCTCGCAGCTCGCGAACTCGTTCGGCGACACCGTCCTGGACGGCTTGGAAGGACGCGATGACAGCGGCGGCATCGTCTTCGGCCGTGGTTCCGGCCAGCGCGGCCAGCAACTGAGACCGGCATTCGTCGACGAGGGCGGACGCCGCGACAACGTGCTGATCGCGGCTTCGCTCTTCTGCACGGCCTGGGTGAGAAGTGCGGCGACTTCACCGAACGTGCTCGGCACGCCGCCACCTCCCGCCGCGCGGGTCAGGGCCGCGAGTCACCGCCCCAGTTCAGCACCCCGGTGCGGGCGCGGCACGCCCCCGAAACCCCCTACCGCGCCAATCCCTGCAAAACCGTTCCCCGCACCGAAAACGGCTCAAAGCATGATCGTCGGCGTGACCACGGTCCGCCCCGGTTCCCCGTGCGAGTTCACCAGGTGCACGAGGATCTGCGTGGTCCCGGCCGGAACGTCCGGCAGCACGAACCGCCCGCCGTCGTCGGCACGGGTGCACGACGACTTGTGGTCGGCGACGCGCACCTCGACCGTGTGTTCGCCGGCCGGGACGAGCCAGCCGTCGATGCGGTGGCGGGAGCCGGTCGACGTGAAGTTCACCATCAGCGTCAGGTTGTCGACGGTGAACGTGATGGTGCCGGTCTGGCCGCCGCGCACGCCCGCGAAGGAGCCTGCGCGTTCCCAGCGGGCCACCTCCACGTCGAGGTCCTCCAAAGCGATCGCGAACTTCACGCGGTCGACGAGGTCTGCGGGAGGTGGATCGAGTTCGTCGACCAGCCTGTTCAGCTCGGAGAGGACTGCGGTGTCCTCAAGGCCCCTGCGGTCGTCGCGCGGGTCGATCTCGTTCACCGCGATCCTCCTTCCGTTTCCAGGTAGTTGCGCAGCAGGTTCAGGCACCGTCCCCTGGTCGGACCGATGCTGCCGTGGGGCATGGCGAGTGCTTCGGCGACTGCTCGGTACTCGGCGCGACCCGCGAGCACGGTGAGCCGGAGCAGTTCCTGGCACTTGGTGGTGAGCCGGCCGAACGCGAGCCACAGCCTGCGGTCGCGGTCGTCCATCAACGTCACGTCCTCTGGCAGGCCGGTGTCGGACTCCAGCTGTTCGGCGTACTCGTCGGACAGGTGGGTCTCGCGCTTGTTCGGCGTCCAGGTGCGGCGTGCTTCACGCCTGGTCGTCACGACCAGGTAGCCGACCAGGGCGCGCGGTTCCTTGATGGTGTCGATCTTGCGGAGGAAGGCGAGCCACACCGTTTGCACGACGTCCTCCGCCGCGGTGCGGTCGAGGCCTTGGCCGCGGGCGACGTGCCACACCAGCGGGGTCAGCTCGGCCACGAGGACGTCGAGTGCGTTGCGGTTGCCTTCGCGTGCGGCGGCGACGCAGACCGCATGCCGTTCGGTGCCTTCCAGCCCGTCCCACGGCGTTCGGTCATCCGCCGTGTGCAGCTCGTCCACGCAGCACCTCCGATCGGCCGCCACGTCAGCGCCGTTCGCCAGGTCAGGAGGCGTCGACTGGGCGGTAGATACAAAATTCACTCAATTGGAGCAGTCTCGCCCATCGTCCGCCCTCATCTTCCCCTGGGTGCACCAGCGGCCCGTGATTCCCCCTCCGCATCACGGGCCGCCCTGGTGGGAGCCGCGCCGGCCGGCACCCCTCGAACCGGCTGACGCTCGCTCCACGTCCTGTCGCTCACTGAACAAGAGCGGCGAACCAGGACCCAGATACGCACTCCGACGCGGGGATGCGAGAAATCGCTCCCGGATTTCCGAAAGCACATCGACTTGCGCACTATGGTCTAGACCATGCCGATTCTCGAAGTCATCGCACTCGACGCAAGGGACGCCGTTGCTGCTCAGGAGGGCGGCGCGCACCGCCTGGAGCTGGTCGCCGACATGGCCGCGGACGGGCTCACGCCGTCTGTCGCCACCTTCACGGAGGTGCGGAAGGCGTGCGACCTGCCCATCAGGGTGATGCTGCGCGACCGGAACGGGTTCGCGCCCGGCGACCTGAGGCAGCTGCGCCGGACCGCCGCCGAGCTGCGGGAGGCGGGTGCGACCGAGTTCGTCCTCGGGTTCCTCGACGCGGAGGGCGAGATCGACGAGGGCGTCACGCTCAACCTCGCCGCCGAGCTGGAGGGCTGCGCGTGGACGTTCCACCGCGCGCTCGACAACTCGAACGACGTGCGCAAGGGCTGGCAGACCGTCGCCGGCCTCGGCTGCGACACCGTGCTCGCCGCCGGTCACCGCAAGGGTGTCGAAGCGGGCAGGGAGGTCCTGAAAGAGCTGGTCAACGCCCAGCCGCCCACGCTGCTGGTCGGCGGCGGCCTCCAGCCCCACCACGTCGCGGAGCTCCTCGAAGCGGGCATCACCGCGTTCCACGTCGGCAGCGCCGTGCGGCCGGGCGGGTGGGACGAACCGGTCGACCCGGCATCAGTTCGGCAATGGATCAACCGTCTGGTCTAGACCCTTAGCGCGGACCGTTCTAGTCTCACGTTGCTTCCTGTGAAATGGCTGTTGCACTATATGCAATGCGGAGGGCGCGATGAGGCTGAAGGCACTCGTGGCCGTGCTGGGCGTGGGCGCGGTGGTCGCCTGCGCTCCGGTGCAGTCCGGACCGGCGAACACGGCGGGGGACGAGAAGACCGGGCAGCTGCGGGTGTGGCTGTTCGACGAGGTCAACCGCGGGCCCAAGGAGGCGGTGGTCAAGGAGGCCGTCACCGAGTTCCAGGGCAAGCACAGCGGCGTGACCGTCGACGTGCAGTACATCCAGGTGTCCAGCCGGGCGGAACGGTTCAAGGCCGCCTTCAGCGACCCCAAGAGCGCGCCGGACGTGGCGGAGTTCGGCAACACCGACCTCGCCGGCTACGTCTCCGCGGGCGGCTTCTCCGAGCTGGACCTCAGCGCGTGGAGCGAGTCCAAGGACCTGGTGCCGACGATCCTCGACACCGCCAAGGTCGACGGCAAGACCTACGGCGTGCCGTGGTTCGTCGGCGTCCGCGCGCTCTACTACCGCACGGACGTCTTCACCGAGCTCGGTCTCAAGCCGCCGGCGACGCTCGACGAGATCGCGACCACGGCCCGTGAGATCCGGCAGCGCAAGCCCGAGCTGATCGGCATCTCCGCCGGCGGCAAGTACCTGTTCGCCGCCCTGCCGTTCATCTGGGCCAGCGGCGGCGAGATCGCCAAGTCCGACGGCGGCAAGTTCACCGCCGCCGTCGACAGCGCGGAGGCCAGGGCCGGTGTCGCGAAGTACACCGAGCTGATCAAGGACGACATCTGCCCGCCGGCCACCTGCGCGGGCAACGGCGGTGACGCGAGCGTCGAGGCGTTCCGCGCGGGCAAGGCGGCCATGACCATCGGCGGCGACTTCAACCGCAAGTCGGTCGACGCCTCCAGCGCGGCCGGCAAGTACGCCGTCGTGCCGCTGCCCGGCAAGACCGCGGGCTCGATCGCGCCCGCGTTCGCCGGCGGCAACCTGCTCGGCGTCATGAAGGGCACCCAGCGCAAGACGCTCGCGACCGAGTTCACGCAGCTGCTCGCGTCGAAGGAGTACCAGCAGAAGATGTACGCGGCGATGGGCAACCTGCCGACGTTCACCGACGTGCAGAAGCAGGTCGCGGACTCGGACAAGTTCCTGGAGCCGTTCACCAAGACCCTGCAGGCCGGCACGAAGTTCGTCCCCGTCACCCCGGCGTGGGCGAAGATCGAGGCGCAGACCGTGCTGCCGACGATGATCCAGGAGGTCGTCACCGGCGCGAAGAACGTCGACACGGCCACCGCCGACGCCGCCAAGACGATGAACGCGGCCTTCACGTCGTGAGCATGACCGCCAAGGGCCAGGGGCGGACCGCGTTCGCCTACCTGGCCCCAGCGCTGCTGGTGCTGGGCGGCCTGCTGGCCTACCCGATCTACCAGCTCGTGCTCATCTCGCTCTTCGACTACGGCCAGGAGCAGGTGAGCGGTGGTGCGCCGCTGGAGTTCCTGGGCCTCGGGAACTACCAGAGGCTGCTGGGCGACCAGCAGTTCTGGACCGTGCTCGGGCAGACCGTCGCCTTCGCGGCGGTCTGCGTGGTCGGCACCCTGCTCGTGGGCGCCTTCCTCGCGATCCTGGCCACGCGGGTCAGGACGTGGGTCCGCATGACGTTGTTCCTGGCGGCGCTCGGCGCGTGGTCCACGCCCGCCGTCGCCGGCTCGACGATCTGGCTGTTCCTGTTCGACGCGAACTTCGGGTTCGTCAACGAGGTCCTCGGCATCCAGGGCTTCTCCTGGACGTTCGACAGGTGGACCGCGTTCGGGCTCGTCGCCGCCCAGGTGATCTGGTGCTCGTTCCCGTTCGTCATGGTCACGCTCTACGCGGGCATCAAGGCGATCCCCGGTGAGGTGCTGGAGGCCGCGGCGCTCGACGGCGCCTCGGCGTTCCGCACGGCGTGGAGCGTCATCCTGCCGCTGCTGCGGCCGATCATCCTCGTGGTGACGATCCAGTCGATCATCTGGGACTTCAAGATCTTCACGCAGATCTACGTGATGACCAACGGCGGCGGCATCGCCGGGCGCAACCTCGTGCTCAACGTCTACGCCTACCAGCAGGCGTTCGCGGCGTCGGAGTACGGGCTGGGCGCGGCCATCGGCGTCGTGACGACCGTGCTGCTGCTGGTGGTCACGCTGTTCTACCTGCGCGCACTGCGCCGTTCCGGGGAGGCCCTGTGAAGCGCTGGCTGACCGAGGGCTTCGTCCTCGTCATCGCCGCAGTCGTGGCGTTCCCGCTGTTCTGGATGGTGCTGAGCGCGTTCAAGCCGGAGGACGAGATCATCTCGGCCGACCCGGTGCCGTGGACGACGCGGCCGACGCTCGACAGCTTCACGCGGGCGCTCACGGTCGCGAACTTCGGGCGCTACTTCGTGAACAGCATCGTCGTGGCGCTGATCGTGGTGGCGCTGAGCATCCTGATCTCGTTCCTCGCGGCGACCGCGCTGACCCGCTTCCGGTTCCGCAGCCGCACCACGCTGCTGATCATGCTGCTGGTCGTGCAGATGGTGCCGGTCGAGGCGCTGACCGTGCCGCTGTTCTTCCTGATGCGGTCGGTCGGCGACACCGTGCCGGTGTTCGGCCTGAACCACCTGGGCTCGCTCGTGCTGGTGCACCTGGCGTTCAGCCTGCCGTTCGCGATCTGGATGCTGCGCGGCTTCGTCGCCGCGGTGCCGGTGGAGCTGGAGGAGGCCGCCACCCTGGACGGCGCCTCGCGGTTCCGGTTCCTCTGGCAGGTGCTGTTCCCGCTCGTCGCACCCGGACTGGTGGCGACGTCCGTGCTGTCGTTCATCCACGCCTGGAACGACTTCCTGTTCGCCAAGACGTTCATCATCTCCGCTGTGGAGAACCAGACCCTGCCACTGGCTCTCCAGGTCTTCGTCAAACCCGACCAGAACGATTGGGGCGCGATCATGGCGGGCTCCACCCTGATGACCATCCCTGTGCTCGTCTTCTTCATCTTCGTCCAGCGCCGGCTCGTGTCCGGTCTCGCCGGGGCGGTGAAGGGATGAACCTGCTGCCACGTCCGGTGTCCTATGTGGATGGCGGAAGACTCGTCGACTACAAGGGCTGGGAGACCGTGCTCGTCGACGGTCCGCCCGGCGGCTACCGGTTGCTCTCCTCCGACGACGGCGTGCTGATCGAGGCGCACGACGCGGCGGGCGAGATGAACGCGCTGCAGACCCTGCGGCAGCTGCTCGGCCCCGGCGCGTTCCGCGCGGCGGGCGACAAGCCGCGGGTCATCCCGGCCTGCGAGGTCGTCGACTTCCCGCGGTTCGCGTGGCGGGGCGTCATGCTCGACGTCGCCCGGCACTTCCTGCCCAAGCGGGAGGTGCTGCGGTGGGTCGAGCTGCTGTCCGTGCACAAGCTCAACGTCCTGCACCTGCACCTCACCGACGACCAGGGCTGGCGCTTCGAGGTGAAGGCCTTCCCGAAGCTCACCGAGGTCGGCTCGTGGCGGGAGGACTCGCGGTTCGGCGACCGGCGCTCGGGCGGGCTGACGGGCCGTCCGCACGGCGGTTTCTACACCCAGGACGACCTGCGCGAGATCGTCGCGTACGCGGCGGCCCGGCACGTCACGGTGGTCCCGGAGATCGACATCCCCGGCCACTCGCAGGCGGCGATCGCGGCCTACCCGGAGCTCGGCGTGCACGGCGGTGGCGTGTGGACCGACTGGGGCATCAACGAACGCGTGCTCAACACCGAGGAGTCCACAGCGGACTTCTACCGGGTGGTCTTCGACGAGCTGATGGACGTGTTCCCCGCGGAGGTCATCGGGCTCGGCGGTGACGAGGCACCCGGCCACGACGGCGAGCTGGTCCGCGAGATCGCGCGGCACCTGGTGCGCAGCGGGCGGCGGCCCTACGGCTGGGACGAGGTCCTCGACTCCGCCCCGCTGCCGGCGGGCACGGTCGTGGCGTCCTGGCGCGGCGTGGAAGGCGGTGTCACGGCGGCCCGCGAGGGCCACGACGTGGTGATGTGCCCCGAGGAGTTCGTCTACCTCGACTACCGGCAGTCCGGCTCGGACGACGAGCCCATCCCGGTGGGCACGGTGACGACGCTGGAGGACGTCTACGCGTGGGAGCCGGTCCCGGCCGAGCTCACCGGTGACGAACCGGGGCGCGTGCTGGGGGCGCAGGCGAACATCTGGACCGAGCACCTCGACTCGGCCCGGCGCGTGGACTACGCGGCGTTCCCGCGCCTGGCGGCGTTCGCCGAGGTCGTGTGGTCACCGGCGGAGAAGGACCCGGAGTTCGTGCGGCGGCTGCGCGAGCACCACCTGCCGCGGCTCGACGCACTGGGGGTGGAGTACCGGCCCCTCAACGGTCCCCACCCCTGGCAACGGCTACCCGGCGTTCCCGGTTTTCCACGGTGATCACATCGCGGCGTCTTCCTCGGGCATGAGGATCCACGCGGCGACGTAGAGGACGGCGCCGGTGCCGAAGCCGAGCAGCGTGGCGGCGACCAGGACGATCCGCAGCAGCGCGGCGTCCACGCCGATCATCTTGGCCACGCCGCCGCAGACACCGGCGACCATCTTGTCGCTCCGGCTGCGCCGGAGCTTCTTGACCTTCGTCGTCGCTTCGTCGAGCACGTTGTTGTTCATGGCTCAAGAATCGTCGGTTCCGGGCGGTCGCACATCGGTGACCACCCGGAACCCGACCCTGAGTCGTACTCTGGGGGTCATGGACTCCCCGGAGGCGGTACGCCGTGCGTGATGTCCTGTTCGAGCTGGCCGACCGGGTCGCGAACGGCGAGACCGTCGGTGTCGGGACGGTGGTCGCGACGTTCAGCTCGGCACCCCGGCCGGCCGGTGCGGCGATGCTCGTGACCGGGGACGGCCAGGCGATCGGCAGCGTGTCCGGCGGGTGCGTCGAAGGGGCCGTCTACGACCTCGCGCAGACGACCGGCGAGCCGGTGCTGCAGCGCTACGGCGTCAGCGACGACGACGCGTTCGCCGTCGGGCTGACGTGCGGCGGGATCATCGACGTCTACGTCGAGAAGATCGACGCGGAGACGTTCCCGCAGCTCGGCGAGGTCGTGGACACCGTTCGCGCCGGGGAACCCGTGGCCGTCGCGACCGTCGTCGAGCACCCGGACCGCATCGGGCAGCGGGTGGTCATCTGGCCCGATCGCCGCTCGGGCACGCTCGGGTCGTCCCGCGCCGACGACGCCGTCACGGACGACGCGCGCGGCATGCTCGCGAGCGGGCGGTCCGGCGTGCTCCGGTACGGCCCGGACGGCCAGCGCCGCGGCGAGGGCATGAGCGTGTTCGTGAACTCGTTCGAGCCGCCGCCGCGGATGCTGGTGTTCGGTGCCATCGACTTCGCCGCCGCCATGGCGAGGCTCGGCGCGTTCCTCGGCTACCGGGTGACCGTGTGCGACGCACGGCCCGTGTTCGCGACCCGCACCCGTTTCCCCGAGGCCGACGAGGTCGTCGTCGCGTGGCCGCACAGGTACCTGCGGGCCGAGGCGCCCAAGCTCGACGAGCGGACGGTGATCGCCGTCCTCACGCACGACCCGAAGTTCGACGTGCCGCTGCTGGAGGTCGCGTTGCGGCTCAAGGTCGGCTACGTCGGCGCGATGGGTTCCCGCCGCACGCACGAAGACCGCCTGCGGCGGTTGCGGGAGGCGGGGCTGACCGAGGGCGAGCTCGGCGCGCTGGCCTCGCCGATCGGCCTGGACCTGGGCGCCAGGACACCGGAGGAGACCGCGGTGTCGATCGCCGCCGAGGTCATCGCCCTGCGGTGGAGGGGAACCGGCCGCCGGCTCGTGGACCTCGGTGCACCGATCCACCACTGAACGGCCCGGTGATCGCCGAGGTCAGCGGCGAACTCGCCGGCCAGTTCGCGGAACACCTGGCGAGCACGGCGGCTTCCGGGGATGCTGACGAGGTGGCGCAACAGCAGCATCTCCGAGTGGTTCCCGACGAGCCGATCGACCTGATCGACACGGCAGGCGTTCCGGCGTTGAAGCGCGTGCTCCCCGTCGCGGCCGGTGTACTGGCCGTCGTGCTGTTACTGGCCCTGCGACGCAGGCGGCAGCGCTGAAGCGTGCTCACCGGTGGCCGGCCCTCGTGCTGGCCGCCGGTGTCGCGCTGTCCGGGTGCACCGGCTCACCGGTCGTGCTCACCTCGGCCCCGGTGCCACCGTCGTCCCCCTCACCGGTCCCGCCGCCGGCCCGCTCGTTCACCCTCACCGCCGGCGGCGACGTGCTGGTCCACCCGGCGCTGACCGACCAGGCGGTCGCCGACGGCGGTGCCGCGGGCCGCGACTTCCTGCCGTTGTTCTCCGGCATCCGCGACACGCTCAAGGCCAACCTGTCGCTGTGCCACCTGGAGGTGCCGCTGGGCAAGAAGGAGGGCCCGTTCTTCGGCTACCCGTCCTTCCTCGCCCCGCCGGAGGTCGCGAAGGGCCTGGTCGACGTGGGCTACGACGCGTGCTCGACCGCCTCGAACCACACCCTCGACCGCGGCGTCTCCGCGATCACGACGACGCTGGACGCGATGGACGCGGTGGGGCTCAAGCACACCGGCTCGTACCGCACGCAGCAGGAGTCGGCCACACCCCTGATCCTCGACGCGAACGGCGTGAAGGTCGCCCAGCTGTCGTTCACCTACGGCTTCAACGGCATCCCGCTGCCCCAGCCGTGGCGCGCGAACCAGATCGACGCCGACAAGATCCTCGCCGACGCGCGCGCCGCCCGCGCCGCCGGAGCCGAGGTCGTCGTGCTGTCCGTGCAGTGGGGAAACGAGTACCAGCACGCCGTCACCGCCGAGCAGAAGGCACTGGCCCGCCGGCTGCTGGCCGACCCGGCACTCGACCTGATCATCGGCACGCACGTGCACGTCGTGCAGCCGTTCGAGAAGATCGGCACCAAGTGGGTCGCCTACGGCCTGGGCAACGAGGTCGCCCGGCACGCGGAACCCCGCGGCGTCACCGAGGAGGGCGTGGTCGCCCGCTTCCGCTTCGAGCAGGGCCCAGCCGGCTGGTCCGTCACCGAGGCCTCCTACACCCCGACCCTGGTGGAGCTCGGCCCGCCGATCCGGCTGGTGGACCTGACGCGGGTGCCCGCGACGGAACGGCGGACGCAGGCGGTCAGCCGCACCGAGGAGGTCGTGTTCAGCCTCGGCGCCAACCAGCACGGGCTGGTCAGAGGGAAGCCCTGACCCGTTCGAACCGCTCGGTCCAGCGCCGGTCCACGACCTCGAACTCGCCGATCCGGTCCGGCACCGGCGCCTTCGCCGGCACGCGCAGGTAGCCGTTCTCCGGCTTCAGCGACTCGCTCGTCACATCGCCCTGGAACAGCTCCACCGTGGCGAGCCCGCACGCGTGGTCGAGCTCGGGCAGTGCCGCGGCCAGCGCGATGCCCGCGGCCATGCCGACCGACGTCTCCAGCGCCGACGACACCACGCACGGCAGCCCGCACGCCTCGGCGATCTCCAGCGCCCTGCGGACGCCGCCGAGCGGCGCCACCTTGATCACCGCGATGTCCGCGGCGCCCGCGACGGCCACCTTGAGCGGGTCTTCGGCTTTGCGGATCGACTCGTCGGCGGCGATCGGGACGGTCGTCCTCCTGCGCACCTCGGCCAGCTCGTCGAGCGTGCGGCACGGCTGCTCCACGTACTGCAGGCCGCCGGCCGCGCGGTCCATCGCCTTGATCGCCCTGACCGCCGTGTCGACGTCCCACAGCATGTTCGCGTCGACCCGGACGTGCCCCTGCGGCCCCAGCGCGTCCCGGACCGCCTCAAGCCGTGCGCAGTCCTCTTCGAGCGTGCTCTCGGCGACCTTCACCTTGGCCGTCGCGCACCCCGACCTCGTCACGATCTCGTGCGCCCGCTCCGGACCGACGACGGGCACGGTGCAGTTGACCGGCACCCTGTCCCTGAGCGGCCGCGGCCACCCCTCGTACGCCGCCTCCAGCGCGCACCGCAGCCACGGCGCCGCCTCCTCGTCGTCGTACTCCTCGAACGGGCAGAACTCACCCCACCCCGCCGGCCCCTCGACCAGCACGCCGGTGCGGGTGGTGATGCCGCGGAACCGGACGTTCATCGGGATCGAATAGACGTGCACCGCCCGATTCAACCGCACCGGCGCCCCTCCAGCGAATGCCCTCCGCCGCGCAGGTGCACCGTCCCCACCGCCTGCACGGCGAGCAACGTGCACACGATCTGCCTGACCGCGTTCCGGCTCAGCAACGACACGTCCGTCGACACCGTGACGTCCAGCCCGCTCTCCACCCGGTCGACCGTCGCGGGCGCCGCGTCGAACGGCACCTCCGTGCTCAGCCCGCGCTGCTGCTCGTCGCCGCTGGGCCCCTGCGCGAGCAACGCCACGACGTCGCGGCCGGTGAGGCTGCCCTGGTCGCGGGCGACGGGCACGACCTGGCCGGCCGCGACCCAGTAGACGAACGGGGAGGGGTTCTCGACGGGACCGCTCGGGGCCTGCAGACCGGGGATGACGCCGGTGGGGCGGATGCCGCAGGAGGCGAGGACCGCGACCGCGAGCACGGCCAGGATCGTCGGCGCGAGCTTGCGCAGGCGTCCCCTCGCAGGGGACCCCCGTTTTCCATTCTTCCAGCCGGCACCGACAGTTTTCGGGCTCACACCGGACTCCCAGCCGGCGGTTCCCCGGCTCACGCCGCACCCCCGGCCCGCAACGGCTCCCCGACCGGCAGCCGCAGCGTGAACACCGCACCCCCACCGGGCCGGTTCGCCGCCGTCAGCGTGCCACCGTGCAACCGCGCGTTCTCCCATGCAATCGCGAGCCCCAGCCCGCTGCCCTCCGACCGCCCCCGAGCCGAGTCGGCTTTGTAGAACCGCGCGAACACGTGCGGCAGCACCTCCTCCGCCAGTCCGGGCCCGGAGTCCGCCACCTCGATCACCAGCCACGACCCGTCGACCGCCAGCCGCACGGTGACGGGCGGGGCGCCGTGCCGCACCGCGTTGCCCACCAGGTTCGCCACGACCACGTCCAGCCGCCGCGGGTCGAGCCGGGCGCGCACCCCGTCGGGCAGGGTGGCGGTCACCTCGAAGCCGCGCAGCCGCAGCGTCGCCCGTACGACCTCGGCCACGTCCACGTCGTCGAGGGCCAGCGCGGCGGTGCCCGAGTCGAAGCGGGTGACCTCGATCAGGTCGTTCACCAGCCGCGTCAGGTTCTGCGTCTCCCGGTTCACCAGGCGCGCCGCCTGCCCGGCCACGCCCGGCAGTGCCGCGGTCTCCGCGTCCAGCACGTCCGTCACCGCCGTCATCGCGGCCAGCGGCGTCCGCAGCTCGTGCGACACGTCGGCCACGAACCGGCGGGCGTCGGCCTCCATCCGCCGCAGCTCGCCGACGTGGTGCTCCAGGGAGGCGGCGGTGCTGTTGAACGTCGAGGCCACGTCCGTCAGCTCGTCCCTGCCGCGGACCGGCACCCGTGCCGACAGGTCGCCCTGGCCGAGCCGGAACGCCGCCATCCGCAGCGCCCGCACCGGCCGCAGCACGCCCTGCGCGGCCAGCAGGCCCAGTGCCAGCGCCAGCACGAGGCCCGCGCCGCCGATCAGCCACGCGTTGCGGGCCAGCTCGTCGATCACCTCGGCCTCGCTGGTGAACGGGCGCAGCGCGTAGACCTCGATGCCGGACTCGCCACCACCGGACACCCGCAGCTGCATCCCGATGACCAGCCACACCCGGCCCGCGTGCGACACGCGCTGCCAGCCGACGTAGCCGAACGACACGTGCCTGCGCAGCTCCGGCGTGATCACCGAGGGGTTCATCGAGCCCGCCGTGACGCCGTGCGCCGTGGCCAGCGCGTCGCCCTCCCGGCCGGACACGCGGGCCGCGATGCGCTCCAGGACCAGCGCGTCCACCGGGCGGGCGGGCAGCGGGTAGAGCTGCTCGACCCGGTTCGTGGTCTCGGTGACGGCCCGGTCCTGCGCGCGTTGCACGATCGCGTCGCGGGCCCGCACGTACCCGGCGCCCGCGACCGCCACTGCGGTGAAGACGCTGATGAACGCGAACGAGAGCAACAACCGCAGGCGCAGCGTCACAGCGGTCCGAACCGGTACCCGAAGCCGCGCACGGTCTGCACGTACACCGGTGCCGCCGGGTCGTCCTCGACCTTCGAGCGCAACCGCTGCACGCACGCGTCGACCAGCCGCGAGTCACCGAGGTAGCCCTGGTCCCACACGCTCTCCAGCAGCTGCTGCCGCGACATCACCCGGCCCGGCGCCGCCGACAGCTCCAGCAGCAGCCGCAGCTCCGTCGGCGCCAGCGCCACGGGCCGGCCGAGCCGGGTGACCACGAGGCCGTCGCGGTCGATCGTCAGGTCGCCGTACCGCTCGGTCTGCACGCTGGGCTGGCTGACCGCGAACCGCCGCAGCACCGCCCTGATCCGCGCCTCCAGCACGCGGGCCTGCGCCGGCTTGGCCACGTAGTCGTCCGCGCCCGCCTCCAGGCCCGCGACCACGTCGATGTCGTCGTTGCGGGCGGTCAGCATGATGATCGGCAGGTCGCCCGCGGCCCGGATGCGGCGGCACACCTCGAACCCGTCCACGCCCGGCAGCATCAGGTCGAGCACGACCACGTCCGGGTTGTCGCCCCTGGCCAGGAGGTCGAGGCCCTCCTCGCCGGTGCGCACCGCCGTCACCGCGTGGCCCTGGTAGGTCAGGGCCAGCGACAGTCCTTCCCGGACCGCCTCGTCGTCCTCGATCAGCAGTACGCGCGGCATGTCCTCCAGCCTTCCGGACGGGTCTCATGAGGACGTCCGTGCGACGTCATCGTTGCGCAACGACCGCACGGGCGCAGCGGGCGCAGTGGGCGCAGTGGGCGCAGTGGGCGCCGATCAGTCCAGTGCGGCGGTGTGGCGCAGCTGTTCGGGGGTCGGGTCGGCCCGCAGCACGGCGAGCGCCGCCGCGAACCGGTCGAAGCGCCGGTCCAGGTCGGCGAGCTCGCGGGTCGGTTCCGCGACCAGCGCGGCCCGGCCCGGCTTCGCGGGTGCCAGTGCGAGCGCGGCGCGGACCGGCACCGAGCGGCGCAGTGCCACCAGCAGCGTCCACAGCCGCCGCTCGACCAGCGCCACCCGCACCGGGTCACCGGTCACGGCGAGGAAGTCGGTGCGGGCGGCGGTGGCGCGGCGGAGCTGTTCGGGGCACGTGAAGTCGGTGGACCGGACGACCTGGGCCTCGGGTGCGGCGGCGGCGAGCGACCGCTCCGACCGGAACCGGCCGCGGGGCGGGGGTGCGGCCGGGTTCCACATCCACCAGGTCGTCATCCGACCAGGTCGTCCGCGTCGACGATCTTGTACGCGTACCCCTGCTCGGCCAGGAACCGCTGCCGGTGCGCCGCGTACTCGGTGTCGAGGGTGTCCCGCGCGACCACCGAGTAGAAGTGCGCCTGCCGTCCGTCGCCCTTGGGCCGCAGCAGCCGGCCGAGGCGCTGGGCCTCCTCCTGGCGCGACCCGAAGGTGCCGCTGACCTGCACCGCCACCGATGCCTCCGGCAGGTCGATGGAGAAGTTGGCGACCTTGGACACGACCAGCGTGCGCAGCTCGCCCCTGCGGAACCGGTCGAACAGCTCCTCGCGCTCCTTGTTCTTCGTCGACCCCTTGATCACCGGCGCGTCGAGCTCCTCGCCCAGCTCGTCGAGCTGGTCCAGGTAGGCGCCGATCACCAGGGCGGGCTCGCCGGGGTGCCGCTCCAGCACCCGCCGGACCACCGGGATCTTCGTCCGCGCCGTCGAGCAGAGCTTGTACCGCTCCTCCGGCTCGGCCGTCGCGTACAGCAGCCGCTCGTTGTCCGTGAGCGTCACCCGCACCTCGGTGCACTCCGCGGGGGCGATCCAGCCCTGCGCCTCGATGTCGCGCCACGGCACGTCGTACCGCTTCGGCCCGATCAGCGAGAAGACGTCGCCCTCCTGCCCGTCCTCCCGGACGAGGGTGGCGGTGAGCCCGAGCCTGCGCCGCGACTGCAGGTCCGCGGTCATCCGGAACACCGGCGCCGGCAGCAGGTGCACCTCGTCGTAGACGATCAGGCCCCAGTCGCGCGAGTCGAACAGCTCCAGGTGCTTGTACTCGCCCTTCGACCTGCGCGTGATCACCTGGTAGGTCGCGATGGTGACCGGCCGGATCTCCTTGCGCTCACCGGAGTACTCGCCGATCTCCTCCTCGGTGAGGCTCGTGCGCGCGATCAGCTCCCGCTTCCACTGCCGCCCCGCCACGGTGTTCGTGACCAGGATCAGCGTGGTGGCCTGCGCCTCGGCCATCGCCGCCGCGCCGACCAGCGTCTTGCCCGCGCCGCACGGCAGCACCACGACCCCGGAGCCACCGGCCCAGAACGCCTGCGCCGCGAGCCGCTGGTAGTCGCGCAGCTTCCACCCGTCCTCGGCGAGCTCGATCGGGTGCGCCTCCCCGTCGACGTAGCCCGCCTGGTCCTCGGCCGGCCAGCCGACCTTGAGCAGCAGCTGCTTGAGCCGGCCGCGCTCGCTGGGGTGCACGATCACGGTGTCGTCGTCGATGCGCGCCCCGAACATCGGCGCGACCTTCTTGTTCCGCAGCACCTCTTCGAGCACCGCGCGGTCGGTGGTGGCGAGCACCAGGCCGTGCGCCGGGCTGTTGCTCAGCACGAGCCGCCCGAAGCGCCCCATCGTGTCCACCACGTCCACCAGCAGCGGCTGCGGCACCGGGTACCGGCTGAACCGCACGAGCGCGTCCACCACCTGCTCCGCGTCGTGCCCGGCCGCGCGGGCGTTCCACAACGCCAGCGGCGTCACGCGGTACGTGTGCACGTGCTCCGGCGCCCGCTCCAGCTCGGCGAACGGCGCGATGGCCGTTCGCGCCTCATCGGCCAGCGGGTGGTCTACCTCAAGCAGCAGCGTCTTGTCCGACTGCACGATCAGGGGGCCATCGGTCACCTGCCCAGTCTCCCTGACGGTGCCAAATGCGCTGCTGTCGCCATCACGGCGGACGCGGGAGCGGGCAACTGTGAGCCGACACACCGAGCCAACACCCCGTGTCGTACGTTCTCGCGCATGAGCACCGAGTCGACTGATCCCGTCGAGCCCACCGCGCAGCCACCCGCGGCCGAGGCGGAGTCCGACGAGTCGCCCAAGGGCAAGAACAGCTGGCTGAAGTTCGTCATCGTCGGCGTGCTGGCGGTGGTGCTGGTCGGCGGTGGCGTGTTCGTGTTCACGCAGATGGGCGGCCTGAACGCAGGCGACTGCGTGAGCGCGTCGCCGCAGGACGTGGACAAGCCGGACGGCGAGTGGAACGTCAGCTCGCAGGGCTGCGGCGACCAGGAGGCCACGCACAAGGTGGCGAAGGTGCTGGGCAACGCGGACGACCCGTGCCCGGACGAGGGCATCTACGAGCCGGTCAAGTCGGGCGGGGACTCGCTGTGCCTCATGCCGAACCTGGCCGAGGGCAACTGCTACACCTCCAGCGACGACGGCGCCTTCAAGAAGGAGGCGTGCACCGTCGAGTCGCCGGTGAAGATCGTGAAGAAGGTCGACGGGCTGCCCGAGGAGGGCACGGTGTGCCCGGAGGGCTCCAGCGAGCTGCGGTTCAGCGAGCCCGCGTCGGTCTACTGCATGGGTGTGCACGAGAACGCCTGATCCGGTGATCAGCCGGCTCGGACGGCTGCCGATACCCAGGCCATGAAGAAGGTCGGCCTGGGTGTCGCTGCCGTCGTCCTGCTCGCGTTCGGCGGCCTGCTGGTCGTCGACCAGCTCCAGTCCGGCCCGAGCGCGCACGTCGGCGACTGCGCGCGGATCTCCGGTGGTCAGGACGACCCGGTCTACCAGGCGCTGGCGTGCGACGAGGGCGGCGCGACCGTCAAGATCGCCAAGATCCTGCCGCGCGACGACGACAGCTGCCCGTCCGGCGGCATGGACTACTCGACGTTCACGGGCGAGTCGACCTTCTGCCTGATGCCCAACTTCCACGAGGGCGCCTGCTACGGGCAGGACCGCGAGACCGGCATCGCCCAGGTCGACTGCGCCACCAGGGACTCGGTCCGGGTCGTCAAGGTGCTCACCGGCAGGACCGACCGCTCTGCCTGCGGGGATGCGCGCGCGGCGGTGTTCCCGGAGCCCGCCACGACGTTCTGCCTCGAACGCGGCGACAAGCAGCCGTAACGTTTTCGCAAAGCGCCAGCGGTGTCCGCTTCCGCCTGGCAGCCTCTGCTCCGGCCTTGTCGGGGGGCACGGGCCGCCCGAGGTTGAGCGGAAGCGAGAGAACAGCACATGAGCACGGAGCAGGTTGCGCCCATCGCAGGGCCGCAGCCCGAGGCGAAGAAGCCGAGCGTTCTGAAGAAGATCCTCGGTTACGTCGTCGGTCTGGTCGTCGCGGCCGTCGCGATCTACGCGTTCAACTACTTCACGAACGACGACGCGCAGGCGAAGGTGGGGGACTGCGCCCACATCACCGGCACGACGAACAACCCGGACTACAAGGCGGTCGACTGCGCGTCCGCCGAGTCCAACTACGTCGTCGGCCAGGTGTCCGGGGTCTGCAAGGGCGACTACGTCGAGTACAGCCACTCGCAGCGCCGCGGCCCCAAGACCAAGCTGTGCCTGGCGCCGGTGCTCGTCGAGGGCACCTGCTACGCCGACGACGGCGACAACGTGAACCCCAAGGTCGTCGGGTGCGCGGAGACCGCCACGTTCAAGGTCACCAAGGCGGTCAAGGACGCCGCCGCACCGGAGTGCGCGGAGGGGGAGAAGGCCTACGCCTTCCCCGAGGCCAAGCTGAACTACTGCATCGGCACGCCCGCGTAGCAGCAGGCCGGACCACGGGGAGACCGGAGTCGCGACCGCGCGGCTCCGGTTTCCCTTTTGCGCGCCCCCGTCGGAGAGGAACCCAGTGACGACGCCCCACCACCCGCAGCAGCCGGGCCCGTACGGCCCGCCTCCCGGCGGCCAGCCCCCGCAGCCCTACGGCCAGCAGCCGTACGGGCAGCAGCAGCCCCATGGTCAGCAGCCCTACGGTCAGCAGCCCTACGGCCAGCCCGTCCACGGTCAGCAGCCGCCGCCGGGCTACGGAGCCGGCCCCTACGCGCAGCCCGGTCCGTACGGCCCGCCGCCCGGTCAGATGCCGCCCGGCATGCCCGGCCAGCCGATGCCGTACGCCCCGCCGCCCAAGCCCGGCGGTGCCGCGGGCAAGGTCATCGGCGCCGTGTTCGTGGTGCTCGTGCTGGTCGGCGGGTTCATGGTGCTGCGCGGCGTGTTCGGCAGCAGCGAGCCGTCGGCCAAGCCGGGCGACTGCGCGAACATGACCGGCACGACCATCAGCCCGAACTACAAGAAGGTCGACTGCGGGTCGCCCGAGGCGAACTACATCATCGCCAAGGCCTCGAAGGACACCTCCGACGCGTGCCCGAGCAAGGAGTACGCGTCCTACCACCAGTCCGGCCGGCGCAAGGAGACGCTGAAGCTGTGCCTGGTGGAGAAGCTCGAAGAGGGCCGGTGCTACGAGGACCCGATGGCGGGCATCAGCCTCGCGGGTCCGAAGGCGATCGACTGCTCCAAGGGGCAGAACAGGTACTCGACCCAGAAGTCCTACAAGGTCGACAAGGTGGTCAGGCAGGCCTCCGCGGACTGCGGCGAGAGCACGCCCGTGTCCTACGCCGAGCCGGCGCCGGGCCTGACCTACTGCCTGAGCGCACTCGCGGAGAAGTGACCGAACGACGGAGGGCGGGTCACCGGGGGTGACCCGCCCTCCGCCGCTGGGAGAAGCGCTAGTTGATCGTGCCCGGTGGCAGCAGCTGCTGCACGTCCAGACGACCGGACAGCACGTCCTCGGTGTCCATCATGTCCGCCACCCGCTGGAGCCGGACGGGGTTCAGCGACAGCGGGAACGTGCCCACCGACACGAGCGCCGCGGTCGGCGCGTCCACGTCGGCGTAGGTGGTCAGCGAGTCCTGCACGGCCAGCTTGTTGGCCTGCGCGCGCTGCTGCGCCTCGCGGAGCACCTCGCGGAACGCCTTGAGCGTCTTCGGGTTCGCCTCGGCGAACTTCTTGGTGGACGCGTACCCGGACATCGGGAAGTCCAGTGTCGGGCCGCGCGCGGTGTCGGTGAGGATCTTCGCGCCGATGTTGCGCTGCGCCTTCGTGATGAACGGCTCGATCATGAACGCCGCGTCGACCTTGCCCGACTTCAGCGCCTCCTCCATCGCGCCGAAGGGCATCGGGCGGAACTGGATCTTGCCCCGCTCGACCGCGGCGGTGCCGAGCACGGCCTTCGTGGTCAGCGAGCCGATGTCGGTCTCGCTGTTCACCGCGATGATCGGCGACGGCCGCTTGCCGGGGTCGTCGTAGTCCGAGTTGGCGGGCGTGACCAGCGCCATCGAGTTCGGGCCCGCCTGGTAGGCCTCGCCCTGCAGCTGCAGCTCGCGGTTCTTCTCCGTGGTCGAGGCGACGGCCGAGAAGAAGCTGACGTGCGTCGCCCACGTGAGGTCGAGCGTCGTGTCGAGCTGGCCGATGGCCTCGGACTCGTTGGTCTGCGGGACCAGCGTGACCTGCAGGCCGTACTTCTCGAACAGCTTGTCGGTCAGCGCGATCCGCAGCGGGGCCACGTCGACCACCTGCGCGACGCCGATGCGCAGCGCGGTGCGTTCCAGGTCCGCGCCACTGCCGCTCGACGAACTTCCGAAGAGGCTGCAGCTCGCGGTCAGAACGCATGTCATGAGCACTGCGACAAGCCGCAGAGCGTTGGCTCGGGTAGCCATGGCACCTCTCGCCGGTTGGCCTTGAGTAGCATCAAGTTGATCAGTGAGTGTCGCCACAGGCCGGCCGTCCGCAGTCCCAACAGGGCGTTCGGACGGTCATGAGGCATGCCGACAACCGGGGATGTTAACCACCTGAACGTATGAAACGACACCCCGTCTCGACACGGTGAGTGCTTCTGGAGACTTCCCCCGAGCGGGGGCTGACCATTACGCTCCCGGCCGGGTGGCACAGGTCGTGTAGACCGGGGTGTCTGTGGACGGGGTAGGGCGCCTCAGCGGGCGAACGACCTCTGTGCTGCAATTCCGCCCGTTTGACGAGTCCATGCTCGGTCCTGGGGAGAGACCGGGACACTGCTGCTGGAAGAGGAAGCCCAGAGTGGCCCGACGTGAGAGAGGTCCCAGCCAGTTTGGCGTGGGTGACACCACACGCTCCGAAAGGCCCGAATCGGGTGACGGACTGGCTGCACAGGGTGACGGCCTGCTGACTGCGACACCCGCCGTGGTGAAGCGGGACGTCGGAACCGGCCCCGGACCTGCCCGATCCGCGGGCTGGCGCCTGCGCAACTGGCGGCTGCGCACGAAGCTGCTCGCCGTCCTGCTCATCCCGACGATCTGTGCACTCGCCCTGGGTGGCTTGCGCGTCCGCACAGACCTCCAGGACGCGACGGAGTTCAACAACCTCGCGAACCAGATCCGCCTCGAGACGGCGGTCGCCGACCTGGTGCAGCAGCTCCAGCGCGAGCGCGACCTCTCAGTCAGCTACGTCGCCTCGAACAGGAAGCTCGACCGGGTCGTCCTGGACCGCCAGCTCCGCAGGGTGAACGACACCAGCCAGACGTTCAACAACCGGATCTCGGAGCTCGGCTCCGACATGAACCCGGCCGCCGTCGAGCGCTTCCAGGTCGCCTTCAAGCAGCTCGACCGCCTCAACAGCCTCCGCAACTCGGTGCGGGAGACGCTCTACCCCGCCGAAGCCGTCCAGCGGACGTACTCGGAGTCCATCGAGACGCTGATCAGCCTCGGTGAGCAGACGATCTCCGAGATCAACGACCCCGAGCTGGTGCGCCTGCACCTGACGACGAACGCCATCGCGCGCATCAAGGAGCAGGAGTCGCTCAAGCGGGCCATCCTCCTCGACGTCTTCCAGCGCAAGGCGTTCACGCCGTCCCAGCTGCGCTCCCTGCAGGCCGCGGACGCCGAGCTCGAAGCCGCCCGAAACGACTTCCGCAAGGCGGCGACGCCGGAGCAGGCCAAGATCTACGACGACACCGTCACCGGCCTGATCGTCGACACCGCGAACGACATGCAGGAATCGGCCATCAACCAGCAGGCCGGCACCAAGGACTTCACGACGCTGACGTCGGAGAAGTGGGACATCGCCGCCACGCTGACGGTCAACCTGACCCGCGACGTCGAGAACCTGCTCCTCGAACAGCTGCAGGACCGGACCGACGAGCTCACGGGCGCCGCACGCACCCGTGCCTACGTCGAGTCCGGCGTCGTGCTGGCGGTCCTCGCGCTCGCACTGCTGATGGCGCTGTTCGTCGCCCGCTCGATCCTCAGCCCGCTGCGCACGCTGCGCCGCACCGCCCTCGACGTCGCCGACCACGGGCTCCCCGACGCGGTCGAGCGCATCCTCGCCGACCCGAACCCGGAGAACGCGGCGAAGACCGCCGTCGAGCCGGTGCCGGTGCACACCCGTGAAGAGGTCGGCCAGGTGGCGCGCGCGTTCGACGCGGTGCACGGTGAAGCGGTGCGGCTGGCCGCCCAGCAGGCCCTCCTGCGCGACAACGTCAACGCGATGTTCGTCAACCTCTCCCGCCGCTCTCAGGCCCTGGTCGAGCGCCAGCTGAACCTGATCGACCGGCTGGAGCAGGACGAGCAGGACCCCGACCAGCTGGCCTCGCTGTTCGAGCTCGACCACCTCGCCACCCGCATGCGGCGCAACTCGGAGAACCTGCTGGTCCTCTCGGGCACCGACCTCTCGCGGCGGCTCACCCGCCCGGTCCCCGCGGCCGAGGTGCTCGGTGCGGCGGTCTCCGAGGTCGAGCAGTACGCCCGCGTGCAGGTCGGCCAGACCCCGGACCTCACGGTCCAGGGCCGCGCGGTCAACGACCTCGTGCACCTCATCGCCGAGCTGCTGGACAACGCCACGGCGTTCTCCGACCCGGTCACCAAGGTCACCGTCCGCACGGCGAAGACCCGCAAGGGCGAGCTGGCGATCGAGATCCAGGACCGCGGCGTCGGCATGGGCGACCAGGAGATCATCGACGCGAACGAGCGCCTGGCGGACCCGCCGGACGTCGACGTCGCCGTCTCCCGCCGGATGGGCCTGTACGTGGTCGCGCGGCTCGCCAAGCGCCACGACATCAAGGTCCGCCTGCGCGGCAACGAGGACATCGAGGGCGGCACGACCGCGCTCGTGATCGTGCCGGAGACGCTCATCGCGACGCCGGGCCAGCCGATGCCCGCCGCCCCGCCGTCGGGCTCCGGTGGCCTCGCCTCCGCGTTCGGCATGCAGCCGCAGGCGGAGCTCACCACCGAGTTCGGCGGCACGGCCCACACCGGGCCGACCGACTTCGGCCACACCCCGCCCCCCGCCTCGACGACCACGGCCAGCAGGGCCAGCGGCATCGCGGGTGCGTTCGGCGGTGCCACCGGTGCCGTGCCGCGCATCGATGACTCGAGCCCGAGCATCCCGGTCAGCTTCGTGCCCAGCTCGCTCACCGACACCGGTGCGGGCGCCACGGCGGTGCCGGTCTACCAGGACCCGCCCCCCGCGGAGGACGTCACGCCGTCGGAGCGCTGGCGCCGCGACCAGCTCGCCGCGGTGGAGCCGGAGGGCTCGTTCGGCGAGCCGACGCTCTTCACGGCCTACGAGGACCGCGACGAGGAAGACGGCGAGATCTCCTTCGAGCCGGGCTACGAGACGACGCAGTTCGTCCCGATCCCGCCGGTGGACGAGCCGCCGTCGACCAACGGCGTCTCCCGCGCCCCCGTCGAGCCCGAGCTCGCGCACCGCAACGGCACCTCGGAGCCGTCGCGCAGGGCGATCGAGCACGACCTGGACGCCCCGACCGAGCGGCTGCCGATCTACGAGGCGGTCCTCTCACAGTGGTTCCAGGCCATCGGCAGCGAGACGTCGGCGTCCACCGCCCAGCCGGTTCCGCCCGCGGCGGCCGGCGGGCCCGCGGCACCCGCGGGCAAGGTCGAGGCGAAGCTCAACGGCTCCAGCGCCGGCGGCGTCGAGTACATCGACGAGCCGCCGACGACCCCGCCTCTCTCGGACGGACCGGAACCGGAGCTCCCGACCCGTACCCGCAAGCCCGTCCCGGCGGTGGCACCCACCACCACGTCGGCAGCCGGTCTGCCCGTGCGCAAACCGCGCGCGAAGGTGCAGCCGCCGGTCGAGGAAGCAGTAGTCGCCCCCGCCGAGCAGGAGCGAGTTGTGGAACCGGAGCCCGTTGTGGAGGAGACTCCAGCGGCGGTACCCACTTCCGAGTCGGCTTGGCAGTCGCCTGCCGACGAGGGATGGCAGGCGGCTCAGGCGTTGTTGAACAAGACGCCGGAGTCGAAGACAGCGGCAGGATTGCCGAAACGGACACCGAAGGCTCAGCTCGTGCCAGGATCTGCGGCACCCACGCCGCAGGCCGTGTCACAGACAGCGCAGCGCCCGCCGCTGCCGCCCCGTTCCGCCGATGCGGTGCGCGGGCGCATGTCGAGCCTGCAAAGTGGTGTCCGGCGAGGCCGGCACGCATTGATCGAGGCATACGCTGGTGACCAGTCGAGCCGGCAGAACGAGGAGCAGGAGTGACGACCGCAGCGCAGCCAGGCAGCTTTGGTTGGCTTATCACCGACTTCGTGCGGAGGGTGCCCGGCGTGGCACATTCCGTCGTGGTGTCCGCGGACGGGCTGTTGCTCGCGGGGTCCCAGGGGCTGCCCCGGGACCGTGCAGAGCAGCTCTCCGCCGTCGCGTCCGGGCTGGTCAGCCTCACACAGGGTGCTGCCCGCTGCTTCGAGGCAGGCGGGGTCAACCAGACCGTCGTCGAGATGGAGCGGGGGTACCTGTTCCTCATGTCGATCAGTGACGGCTCGTGCCTTGCCGTCCTGGCGGCACCCAACTGCGACATCGGCCTCGTGGCCTACGAGATGACGCTTTTGGTCGAGAGAGTCGGTCAACAACTCACCCCGGAGCTGCGCGCGCAGCTCCAGGGTGTGGTCCGCCGCTAGACCTCACTGGTAGTACAGGGGTGAGATGAGATGGCTCGGAGACCTGGCGCCGGTGGTCGCCGCTTGGGTAGGAACTTCAACTACCAGGAGTGGGCGGCTGGTGGCTTTCAGTTCGAGGAGCCCGACGCGCCTCCCCCAGACTCAGAGGAAGCCGAGGACGCACCCCACGATGAGCGGGTTACAGGGCAAGGGCTAGGCGATATGTCTCAGCGTGAGGTGGATGACTCGTCGTCGTACCCGTACGACGACGTGCCGAACCGGTTCGACATAGACGGCGGGTACGGCACCGGGTTGTTCGGTGGCCCCGGCGCGGACCTGTTCGGCCAGCACGAGATGCCGGAAGCGGTGCCCGAACAGCTGCCGTACACCACCGGGCCGCAGCCGGTGTACAGCACCGGCGCACAACCGGCGTACAGCACCGGTGCACAGCCCGCTGTGCGGCCGGAGGAGAATGCGTCTGCGGACTCGGGTTCACTGGTGCGGCCTTACACGCGCACCGGTGGACGCACACGACCCGACTACGACCTCGCGATCGAGGCGCTGATCTCGACCAGCGAGCGTGGCCTCGAACGGGATGCCGCAGTACTTCCCGAGCACAGGTCGATCTGCGGGCTGTGTGTGGACACGCGGTCGGTGGCCGAGGTCGCGGCACTCCTACGCTTGCCTCTTGGCGTCGTGCGGGTGTTGATCGGCGACATGGCAAGCATGGGATTGGTTTTGATTCACCAGGGCGGTCTGGTCGTGGGGGACCGGCCTTCCATGGAATTCCTGGAGAGGGTGCTCAGTGGGCTTCGCAGGCTCTAGTCCCCAGGGCGCCGAGGGCGCACGGAAGCCGACTACGTCCGCCAAGATCGTCGTGGCGGGTGGCTTCGGTGTTGGCAAGACGACGTTCGTCGGCTCGGTGTCCGAGATCGTCCCGTTGACCACCGAGGCGGTGATGACCGAGGCCAGCGCGGGGGTGGACGACCTCTCCGCCACGCCGAACAAGGTCACCACGACGGTCGCGATGGACTTCGGCCGCGTGTCGCTCGACAGCGACCTGATCCTGTACCTCTTCGGTACACCGGGTCAGCACCGGTTCTGGTTCATGTGGGACGACCTGGTGCGGGGTGCCATCGGCGCCATCGTGCTGGTCGACACCCGCAGGCTCGCGGACGCGTTCGCCTCGATCGACTTCTTCGACGACCGGCAGCTGCCGTACGTCGTGGGCGTCAACTGCTTCGACGGCCTCCTGCACCACAGGCTGGAGGACGTGCGCGAGGCGTTGACGATCGACGAGTCGGTGCCGATCGTGACGTGCGACGCGCGGAACCGGCAGTCGACCAAGCAGACGCTCATCACGCTGGTGGAGCACGCGATGCGCCAGTGGATGTCCGTCCGCGCCGGCTGATCCCCGCAGCCTGAACGACTCGAACGAGGCGGGCCCCACCTCCGGGTGCGGCGCTCGCCTCGTCGTCGTGTCCGGGGTCAGTCAGTCCTCGTCCACCAGGGCGGCGGACGTGACGCGGTGCAGGGGGAACCGGAGCACCTCGCCGTAGCTGTGGTCGTAGCCCTCCAGCACGCCGCCGCCGACGACGTGCGGTTCGATCACGCGCTGCGCCGCCGTGCCGTGCGAGTCGACGAACCCGACCAGCACGCTGCGCCGCGCCCGTGCCGCCTCCTGCAGCAACGACAGCGTCGCCGACGGCCCGGCACCCAGGTTCCCGGGAACGGCGACGCGCTGACCCCGTGGCGTCGCCGCCGCGCGGTCACCGGCGCGGACCAGCTTCACGAGCTCGCCCAGCCGTTCGTCGGCGGGCACGGCCGGTGTCGCCGGTTTGCGCGCCGAACGCTGCCTCGGCGTGGTGCGCCGTCCACCCGGCCGCAGGTCCAGCACCTGCCCGTCGGGGCCCTCCGCCGCCGGGGCGAACCCGGCCGAGCGCAGCCCGTCCAGCACGTCCGCCAGCGGCAGCGGGCTCACGAGCACGGTCGGTGCGATCCGGCGCAGCTCAAGCCTCCCCGCCTCCGGGTGCGCCAGGACCTCGCTGACCAGCACCGGGTCGTCGCAGCGCAGGAACGACCCCGCGGCACCGCCGCGCAGCCGCCCGTGCCGGCGCGCGGCGTCGTCGACCAGGTAGGTCAGCGACTGCGGCACCGGGGTGCGCGAGCGGAGCTTGAACAGCTCGTGCAGGTCGTCGGCGGTGCGGCCCGCGTCGAGCGCGCGGCGGACCGTGGTCTCGCTGATCCGGTAGACAGTGGCGCTGCCCGCCGACTCGACGTCCGCGACCAGGGCCAGCTCGTCGGCCAGCTCCGGTTCGAGCCGGCCGGGCGCGACCACGGTGAGGTCGGCCTGCACCAGCACGTGGTCGAGCGGGTCCGGCAACGACTCGGCGAGCGCCTTCGCTGCGGGCCCGGCGCCCTCGTCGAGCAGCACGCGACCCGCACTGGTGACCGCACCGAGCGCGAGCACGCCCACGGCCGTGCCCTCCTCGACGGTCCAGCGCACCAGCTCGTCGCGTTGCCGTCCGCCCCGGCGCGGTGCCCGCCAGGCGAGCAGCGCGGCGAGCTCCGCGGCACCGCCGATCGCGGTGCCCTTCGGCAGCGCGGCGAGGCTGTCGAGCACCCAGCGGCGGTCGCGGGGCGCCTGGGCGCGGCGGATCTCGTCGGCGAGCGGGGTGAAGAGCTTGTCCTTCTCGTCGCGGCGGCCGACGAGCGCGGGCAGCCGCGGCAGCTCCAGCCAGGCGTGCGCGAGCGTGGCCCAGCGGACCTCGGTGGTCGCCGCGAGCCACACGTCGGCCTTGGTCGTCGGCACCCACTCCGGTTCGGTGGACTCGGTGTTCGCGGCCAGGTCGGCGCCGACCACCAGCTCGATCAGCAGGGCGGCGCGCTGTTCGTCGACACCCAGGTCCTTGGCGGCCCTGCGCAGGTCCCGCACGCCCAGCCCACCCGTGCGCAGCACCGCGGGCGGTTCGACCGACCAGCTCGCGAGCAGGTTCTCGACGTGCCGCACGAGCTCCAGCGCCTCACCGCCGCCGGTGGCGTCGACGTTCGCCGGGGCGACGGTGCCGGTGCGCGGCTTCGGCTCGGTCACCTGGACCGGCCCGAGTGGACGGTCGCCGCGCAGCCGCAGCGCGATCTCGCGGGGCAGCTCCACGGTGCCGGGATCGCGGCGCAGCAGCAGGCCGCGGGCGAGCAGCCGCTGGACCGGTGTCTCCGCCTTCTCCAGCGGCACGACCCGTGACGCGTCCTTCGTGTCGCCGATGGGCGGACCGGCGGCGAGCTTCTGCAGCACCCGCTGCTCGCCCTCGGTGATGCCGTCCAGGTCGTAGGTCTGCCCGGTGGCCCGGCCGAGCCCCGCCGGGTACGTGCCGAACGCCTCCCGCGTGACCGGGGGCAGCGACAGCGCCTCGTCGTCGCCCCAGACCAGCGCGAGCGACCGCAGCCGGGCCAGCGCCTGCTTGAGCGGCTTCGGCTTCACGTCCGGCCCGAGCACCCCCGCGAGTGTGGGCAACGCCACGGGCGCCGTGTCCGCGCCCACGACGACCAGGCCCTCCAGCACCACGAGCGTGAACGTGTCGAGGTCCTCGCAGGCGCGCGCGATCGACGCCCTGGTGCCGACCCTCGTCGCGAGCACGGACATGTCGGCTGGTGGGGGCGTTGCCAGGTCGGGACGGGCGCGCAGCAGTGCGACGAGCGCGTTGTCGTCCTGGCCGCGCAGCCAGTCGGCCAGAGTGATGCCGGACATTCTCACCACGGTATATGGGCCGCTGGAGATCTCCTCGTCCTCTGTCACACTTGTGGCGTCATCTGGCACCACCGAGGAGGAGAACGTGGCGAAAGGACGCCCTGAACGGGTCGACCCGCACTGGCCGGAGGGCCCGGAAGGCGGTCACCCCGTCACCGAGCTGACCAGCGACCTGCAGGGCGCGCTGTCGCCGTTCGGCACGGTCACGTTCCCGCTGCCGGTCGAGGACCTCCCGTACACGCACCCGGTGACCGAGATCAACAAGTCCTGAGTGGATTGTCAGACCGGTCTTAAAACTCGCCGAGTCGGGTGAGTACCGCAAAGGGGCCGGGGATAGGCTCGTTTCCCGCTTGAGCAGCACTTCGTGGGAGGAATGACGATGCCGGTCCCCGGCCCTGGTTACTCGATCACCGTTCGACTGGAGGCGCCGCCGTCAGCGAGCGCCGCGGGTGACCTCACCTCGGCCGTCGGCCGCGCGGGCGGCGTCATCACGGCGTTCGACGTCGTGGAGTCGCACAACGACCGCGTCGTCATCGACCTCACCTGCAACGCCCTGTCGGCCAACCACGCCAAGGACATCACCGACACGCTGGAGACGTTGCCCGGCATCGTCGTCCGCAAGGTGTCGGACCGCACGTTCCTCGTGCACCTCGGCGGCAAGATCGAGATCTCGTCCAAGGTCCCGCTGCGCAACCGCGACGACCTGTCCCGCGCGTACACCCCCGGCGTGGCCCGCGTGTGCGAGGCGATTGCGAAGAACCCGGACGACGCGCGCCGCCTGACCATCAAGCGCAACACCGTCGCCGTGGTCACCGACGGCTCCGCCGTGCTGGGCCTGGGCAACCTCGGCCCCGCCGCCGCCCTGCCCGTGATGGAGGGCAAGGCCGCGCTGTTCAAGAAGTTCGCCGGCGTCGACGCGTGGCCGGTCTGCCTGGACACCCAGGACACCGAGGAGATCATCCGCGCGGTCGAGCTCATCGCACCCGTGTACGGCGGCATCAACCTCGAAGACATCTCCGCACCGCGCTGCTTCGAGATCGAGGCCCGGCTGCGCGAGAAGCTCGACATCCCGGTCTTCCACGACGACCAGCACGGCACCGCGATCGTGGTCGTCGCCGCGCTGCGCAACGCCCTGCGCGTGGTGAACAAGGACATCAAGGACTGCCGCATCACCGTCTGCGGCGTCGGTGCGGCCGGGTCGGCGATCATCCGCCTGCTGCTCGCGCAGGAGCCCGGCGACATCATCGCCGTGGACGTCGACGGCATCGTGCACCGCGACCGCCCCGGCCTGGACGCGAACCTGAAGTCCATCGCCGCCTCGACGAACAAGGGCAACCAGTCCGGCCGCCTGCACGACGCGCTGGTCGGCTCGGACGTGTTCATCGGCGTGTCGGCCCCGAACCTCTTCGGCGCCGACCAGGTCGCGACGATGGCCAAGGACGCCATCGTGTTCGCGCTGGCCAACCCGGACCCGGAGATCGACCCGATGGAGGCCCAGCAGCACGCCGCCGTCGTCGCGACCGGCCGCTCGGACTTCCCGAACCAGATCAACAACGTCCTGGCGTTCCCCGGCGTCTTCCGCGGCCTGCTCGACGCCCACGCGAAGACCATCACCGACGCGATGCTGCTGGCCGCCGCCCAGGCCATCGCCGACGTGGTCGACGGCGACCGCCTGAACGCGTCGTTCATCGTCCCGTCGGTCTTCGACAACACCGTGGCCCCCGCGGTGGCCGAAGCCGTCCGCAAGGCCGCCAACGCCTGACCCCGCCCCCTCTTTCCGGTCACGCGGGAGTCCTACGTTCCCCTCTGGGGCACGCGGGGCCCCCGCGTGCCCGGCGTGCCGGGCGCGGCGGGCGGGGCGGGGCGGGGCGGGCGGAGGGGCCTTGGGCAGGGGGCGCGCACTTCGTGCGGGCTTACGATCGCGGTATGACCAAGCAGTTCACCCACCTGGACTCCCACGGCGCGGCCCGCATGGTCGACGTCTCCGGCAAGGAGCAGACCACCCGCACGGCCGTGGCCACGGGCGTGCTGCAGACGACCGCCGAGGTGGTGGCACTGCTGGGCGCGGACGGCCTCCCCAAGGGCGACGCGCTGGCCACCGCCCGCATCGCCGGCATCATGGCCGCGAAGCGCACCTCGGAGCTCGTTCCGCTGTGCCACCCGATCGCCCTGTCGTCCGTGGCGGTGGACCTGGCGCTGGCCGACAACTCGGTCCTCATCACCGCCACGGTCCGCACCACCGACCGCACCGGCGTGGAGATGGAAGCGCTGACCGCGGTCTCGGTGGCCGGCCTGACCCTGCACGACATGGTGAAGTCCGTGGACCCGGCCGCGACCATGAACGCGGTCCGGGTGGAACGCAAGGAAGGCGGCAAGACCGGCCTGTGGGAGCGCCCGTGAGGAAAGCAGTGGTCATCACCGCCTCGAACCGGGCGGCCGCCGGCGTCTACGCCGACCGCAGCGGCCCCCTGATCACCGCCTGGCTCACCGACCGCGGTTTCACCGCCGGTGACCCGGTGGTCGTCCCGGACGGCGACCCGGTCCGCGACGCCCTGGCCGCGGCCGTGGCCGACGGCGCCGACCTCGTCATCACGACCGGCGGCACCGGCATCAACCCCACCGACCGCACCCCGGAGGCCACCCGCGCGGTCCTCGACCACGAGATCCCGGGCCTGGCCGACGCCATCCGCATGGCGGGCTGGCCGGAGGTCCCCGGCTCGGTCCTGTCCCGCGGGGTGGCCGGGGTCGCCGGCCACACCCTGGTCGTCAACCTGCCCGGCTCCACCGGCGGCGTCCGCGACGGCCTGGAGGTCCTCGCCGAGGTCGTCGACCACGCACTGGACCAACTCCGCGGAGGAGACCACAGATGAGCGTCGTGCTGCGCGCCACCGTGACCGAGGAACCGCTGTCGGTGGAGGAACACGCCGCCCTGGTGACCTCCGACCGCGCCGGTGCGGTCGTCACCTTCTCCGGCGTGGTCCGCGACCACGACGGCGGCCGCTCCGTCCTGGAGCTGGAGTACCACTCCCACCCGTCCGCCGCGGACGTGGTCGCCGAGGTCGTCGCGTCACTGGCGGACCGCTACGAGGGCGTCCACGGCATCGCCGTCTCCCACCGGGTCGGGCCGCTGAAGATCGGCGACGTGGCCCTCGCGTGCGCCGTGGCGGCGGAGCACCGCAAGGAGGCCTTCTCGCTGTGCGCGGACCTCGTGGACGAGGTCAAGGCGCGGTTGCCGGTGTGGAAGCGGCAGGTGTTCTCGGACAACACCGATGAGTGGGTCAACTGCCCCTGATCGGGTGCAGATTTCCGCAACGCACGTGAGCCGCTCGGAGGGCGGTCGGCGCTCGCAATGAGGCTGCCGGGGCCGAGCGAGGCTGCCGCTCGGGCGCGGTCGGCGGGATGGGCGCGGCTGCCGCTCGGAAGTGTGGTGGGCGAGGCCGCCGGAGCCGAGCGAGGCGTCTCTCGCCGGACAACGCGTGGGTCCGTGCCCGCCCATCTCACGCCCGTGCCCGCCGACGCGAACAGGGACCTCACCGCCGGGGGGGCGCGGTGAGGTCCCTGTTCTTGCATCAGCCCGTCACGGGCCAACGACGTTCGACGCTCAGAGCGCCAGCTTGTGACCGGGGAAGATCAGGTCGGGGTTCGTCAGGAACCCCTTGTTCTTCTCCACGATCGCCTGCCACCCGCCGCTGACCTTCTGCTCGTCAGCGATCTTCGACAGCGTGTCGCCCGCCTTGATCTCGTAGGTGCCGTTCGGGTTCGACTTCGAACCCGCGACGACGACCGGGGCGACCGGCGTGGCGGCCTGGCGCTGCTGGGGCTGCACCTGGCGCTGCTGCTGCTGCTGCGGGGCGGGGGCGGCCTGACGGGCCGGAGCCGGGGCGGTCTGGCCGCCGAGGCCCTTCACGCCGCAGGTCGGCCAGGCCTTGTAGCCCTGGGTCTGCAGGACGCGCTCCGCGATGCGGATCTGCTCCTCGCGCGACGCCTGGGCGGGGTTGCCCTGGCCTCCGTGGCCTTGCCACGTCTGCATCGAGAACTGGAGGCCACCGTAGTAGCCGTTTCCGGTGTTGATGGACCAGTTGTTGCCGCTTTCGCACTTGGCGACGGCGTCCCAGTCCATCGAGGGGGCGGCGTTGGCGGTGCCAACGGCCAGGCCCAGAGGGGCACCGGCGATGATGCCGGCGACCGCGACCTTGGCGATGGTGCGAGCTGCGGAACCCTGCTTGCCCTGCGTGCCACGGTTGAAAGCCATGTGCCTCTCGGTCCACCACACCTGCGTCAGCAGCTCGGGTTCGGGGCCCGGTGTGCTCCTGCGTCCCAGTCCAGCGGTGTCTCTCGCTCGGGGTATGTCCGGGGAACCGTGTGGACTGGGTTCGGTGCTCGGTTCTCCGGTGGTGCTCTCGGCCGGTTCGGGGCCAGCCGAGATGTGACCGTACGTAGCCCATGGCGGCACCGCCAAACGGAACCGACCGTGATGCGCGTCACAGTAACGGTTCGGTTTATTGTCGGAAATCTACAAAATCGCAGCTCAGGAGCGCCGTTATCGGTCTGTTTCCAATCCGAGATCGACCGAGATCTTTCACGGAAAGTGAGTCGTGGCTCACGACCACTAGGCCATCGGAGACGTCCTCCTCACGGTGGGAGGACGCCCCTGCGATCAAGTGCGCGGCGGAGGCGAGCAGACTGCGCGCACTCCTCGATGCACCCGTTCGGCTTACAGCTCGTCCGCCGCCCGAGGCGCTCGCCGGTCGGGCCGCCGTGTTCCGGTCTCGACTCGCACGCCCGACTCGCGCTCGTGCGCCGACGCCTCGACGATGCACTGGTGACCGAGATCAAGTCCGTCGAGCTCGCGCAGGAGGCGCACAGCGCCGAGGACGAGGCGGAGCGCGCGGGCCCCGCGCTCGTGGCCGAGACCGGGTGCCGTTCCCGGGAGGAGGACCTCGACCGCGCATGACCAGGCTCGACCTGCTCCGCTCCGCACTCGCCGCCCGTCCCGGCCAGCCCGTCCCGTTCGACGAGCTGGTCGTCACCGTCTGGCCCGATGACCGGCCGGCGAACCCGAAGGCGGCGCTGCGCAACCTCGTCCGGCGCCTGCGCGCCACCGAGGCCGTGGTCACCGAACCGCACGGCTACCGCTTGGTCGTGCGCAGGCCCGGTCCGCGCCAGCTGCCCGCCGACCTGCCCGACTTCGTCGGCCGCGCACCGCAGATCGCCGCCGCGCTGGCCGCCACGGCCCCCGTCCTCGCGATCACCGGCCCGCCCGGTGTCGGCAAGACCTCGCTCGCCGTCCACGTCGCGCACCGGCTGCGGGCCGGCTTCCCCGACGGGCAGCTGCACGTGAACCTCCGCGCGTTCTCCGCGAGCGAGCCGGTGACGGTCGAGCAGGCGCTCGCCCGGTTCCTGCGCGCGCTCGGCGCCGAACAGGTCCCCCTCGCGCCGGACGCGCAGCTCGCGCTCTACCGGGAGCTGACCGCGGGGCTGCGGCTGCTGGTGGTGGTCGACAACGCCACCGCCGACCTGGTCACCCCGCTGCTGCCCGCCGGCGCGGGTAGCCGGGTGATCGTCACGAGCCGCACCGACCTGCCGGAGCACGAGCAGATCCGGCTCGACGTGTTCGACGACGCCGAGGCCGACGCGCTGCTCACCAACATGCGCGTCGACGGCGCTTCACCCGACCGCGCCGAGCTCGTCGGCTGGTGCGCCCACCTGCCGCTCGCGCTGCGCATCGCCGCCGCGCACCTGACCGACCGCCACCTCGCCGACTACCTGGTCGACCTGCGCGGCGAGGGACGGCTGGACGCGCTGGAGATCGAGGGCGACGCCGCGGTGCGCGCCACGTTCGAGCTGTCCTACCTGGCGCTGCCCGACCGCGCCCAGCGGCTGTTCCGGCTGCTCGGCCAGGTCCCCGGCCCCGACTTCGGCGTCGAGGCCGCGACCGCGTTGCTCGGCTCGCCCGCCGCCGAACCGCTGGACCAGCTCGTGGCGGCGAACCTGGTGCAACGCGCGCAAGACCGCCACAGCCTCCACGACCTGCTGCGCGCCTACGCACTGCGTCTGGGCGATGCCTCGCCGACCCGGCTGTTCGCGTACTACCTGCTCAACGCCGACCGCGCGGGCCGCACGCTGAACCCGGAGCTGCACCGCCTGCCGCTGCCCGAGCTGCCCGCCGACCTGCCCGCCCACGACCTGGGCACCATGGCCGGCGCGCTGGCCTGGCTCGACACCGAACGCCAGAACGTCGTCGCCGCCGTCCTCGCCGCCGCCAACCGGCCCGTCGCCTGGCAGCTCACGGACGCGATGCGCGCCCACTTCCTGCACCACTCCGCGGACGTCGTCGACTGGCGCACCAGCGCCCGCGCCGGCCTGCGCGCCGCCCGCACCCTCGGTGACCAGCGCGCGGAGGCGACCATGCACGGTTCGCTCGGTCTCGCGCACTGGCGGTCCGGCGAGTTCGCCGAGGCACTGCCGGAGTACACCCGCGCCGTCGCGCTGGCCCGTTCCCACGGCGACCACGCGGCGCTGAGCTCGCTGCTGACCAACCTCGGCATCATCCACTGGGAGCTCGGCCACCTCGCGGAGGCGGTGGCGGCGATGGAGGAGTCGCTGACCCTCGACCGCAGCCCGAACGCCCTCTACAACCTCAGCAGCATCCTCGTGGACCTCGGCCCGCTGGACCTGGCCGTCGCCTACGGCGAGGAGGCGCTGGAGCTCTCCCGCGCCTCCGGCCTCACCGCGGGTGTCGCCTACTGCCTGCAGGGCCTCGCCTCCGTCTACCTCTTCCCCGGCGACCTGGAGACCTCCGAGCGGTACCTCGCCGAGGTCGCCACCCTCACGACCCCGGAGCTGGGCCCGCACTTCCCGAGCCGCAGCCGGGAGACCCACGCGTTCCTGCGCCTCGAACAGGGCCGCTACGCCGAGGCGGAACGCGACGCGCGCGCCGCCGTCGACCTGGCCGTGGCCGGTGCCGACGACATGAACGAGGCCGACGGCCGCATCACCCTCGGCATGGCGCTGCAACGGCAGGGCCGCGTCGAGGAGGCCCTCGCCGAGCACGAGCAGGCCCTCGCCATCGCCCGCAAGGCGGGCTTCGCCAGGGGAGAGGTGCAGGCGCTCGCGGGCCTGGCCGCCGACCACCGCGCCGCCGGCGACCTGGCGTCGGCACTGCGCTGCGCCACCGAGGCCGACGACCGCGCCGAACGCGCCCAGCTGCGGGTGCGGCAGGTGCAGGTCGTGGCCGAGCTGGTGGAGGTCCACCGGGCGCTCGGGGACTTCGAGGAGGCCGAACGCCAGCGGCTGCGCGGGCTGGAGCTGGCGCGGGTGACCGGGCGGAGGTCGTGGGAACGGCGGCTGGCGCAGCCGGTGGACCCCCGCGGCTCGGGCGACGACGCGGGTCAGCCGCCCGCGAACGGCGGCAGCACGTCCAGCTGAGCCCCGGCCCGCACCGGCACCGACGTGTCCCGCACGGCCACCCCGTCCAGCAGGAAGCTCGACGCCGCCAGCACCTTGCCGAGCCGTTCGCCGTGGCGTTCCCCGATCGCGCTGACGACCACGGCCACGCTCGGCGAGCCTTCGAGCACGAGGTCCTCGTCCGAGACACCGGCCGCAGCGCGCGCACCCGCGAAGTAGCGGACCTTCACCGCGGTGGTCACCGTCATCCTCCGATGGCGCTCATGGGCCGGTCGGGCTGGCTGAAGCCCGCGTCGTTGATGCCGTGACCGGCCGCCTTGCCCCACATGGTGGCGCGCCAGGCGTCGGCGACGGCGGAGTCGGGGGAGCCGTCGCGCAGCAACGCGCGCAGGTCCGTTTCCGACCGGCTGAACAGGCAGTTGCGGACCTGGCCGTCCGAGGTGAGCCGGGTGCGGTCGCAGGCGGCGCAGAACGGCCTGGTCACGGACGCGATCACGCCGACGGTCGCGGGGCCGCCGTCGACCAGCCAGCGCTCGGCGGGGGCGCCGCCGCGCGGGACCTCGGACGGGGTCAGGGTGAAGGCCTGCGACAGCATCGCCAGGATCTCGTCGGCCGTGACCATGTTCGTGCGGGTCCAGCCGTGCTGCGGGTCGAGCGGCATCTGCTCGATGAACCGCAGCTGGTAACCGTTCTCGACGCAGAACCGCAGCAGCGGGACGGCCTCGTCCTCGTTCACGCCGCGCAGCAGCACGGAGTTGACCTTCACCGGTTCCAGGCCTGCCTCGCGGGCGGCGTCGAGGCCGTCGAGCACGTCGGTGATGCGGTCGCGCCTGGTCAGCGTGGCGAACCGGTCGGGGTCGAGGGTGTCGAGCGAGACGTTGATGCGGTTCAGGCCCGCGTCCTTCAGCGACTTCGCGCGGCGGGAGAGCCCGATGCCGTTCGTGGTCATCGACATCCGCGGCCGGGGCTCCAGAGCGGCGGTCGACGCGATCACGTGCTCCAGCCCGCGGCGCAGCAACGGCTCGCCGCCGGTGAACCGGATGTCGGTCACGCCCAGGTCGACCACGGCGATCCGGATGAGCCGGACCAGCTCGTCGTCGGTGAGCAGCTCGTCCTTCTGCAGCCAGTCGAGGCCCTCGGCCGGCATGCAGTAGGTGCAGCGCAGGTTGCAGCGGTCGGTGAGCGAGACCCGCAGGTCCTTGGCCACCCGCCCGAACCGGTCGACGAGCAGCGGCGTGTCCGGACGTGCGGACACGTCGGGGGTGCCGCGCACCACGGGTAGTCCCAACTCCACTGCTGTCACCTCATTCAGCTTAATGAACAACCTCTTGTAGGTACCTCCACAACGGAGGTTTCTCACGTTCCGCCCAGTTGGAGCACATCCACGACCAATTGTCTTAGCGGCTAAGATGTTCCACATGGAACCTGAAGTGCTGGAGAGGTTCACCTGGTACATGCGGGAGCAGAGCGCGCTCACCGTCATGTTCCACACGAAGGTCGCCGAGCAGATGGGCCTGTCGGCGACCGACGAGAAGTGCATCGACCTGGCGATGCGGGCCGAGGGGCCGCTGACCGCCGGTCGGCTCGCCGAGCTCTCCGGCCTGTCCACCGGCGCCGTCACCGGTGTCATCGACCGCCTCGAACGCGCCGGGTACGTCCGCCGGGTCCGCGACCCGCACGACCGGCGCAAGGTCCTCGTCGAGGTCACGGTGGGCGACGTGGAGAAGTTCGGCGAGCTCTTCGCCAGCGCCTACCACAGCCTCGTCGAGGTGCTCGGCCACTTCGACGACGCCGAGCTCGCGGTCATCGAGCGTTATCTCAAGCTCCAGATCGAGACGTTCCGCAAGCGCGTGATCGATACTTAGACCATGTGGCACTACTTGATGGACATGGACGGCGTTCTGGTGCACGAAGAGCACCTGATCCCCGGCGCTGACGAGTTCGTCGGAGAGCTGCGCGCCTCCGGCACCCCGTTCCTCGTGCTCACGAACAACTCCATCTACACGCCACGCGACCTGCGCGCCCGGCTGCAGCGGACCGGCCTCGACATCCCCGAGTCGTCCATCTGGACCTCGGCGCTGGCCACCGCGCGGTTCCTCGACTCGCAGCGCCCGAACGGCTCGGCGTTCGTCATCGGCGAGGCCGGTCTCACGACCGCGCTGCACGAGATCGGGTACGTGCTGACCGACCGCGACCCGGACTACGTCGTGCTCGGCGAGACCCGCACCTACAGCTTCACCGCGATCACCAAGGCCATCCGCCTGGTCGAGGAGGGCGCGAAGTTCATCGCGACCAACCCCGACGCGACCGGCCCGTCACGCGAGGGCTCGCTGCCCGCGACCGGTGCCGTGGCGGCGTTGATCGAGCGCGCCACCGGGCGTGAGCCGTACTACGTCGGCAAGCCGAACCCGCTGATGATGCGGTCCGCCCTGCGCGCGCTGGGCTCGCACAGCGAGAACGCCCTCATGATCGGCGACCGGATGGACACCGACGTCCGCTCCGGCCTGGAGGCGGGCCTGTCGACGATCCTGGTGCTCTCCGGGATCTTCACCGCCGAGCACGCCGAGATGTACCCGTACCGCCCGACGCGGGTGCTCAAGTCGATCGCGGAGCTCGTCGGTCACTCCCAGGACCCGTTCGGCGACTGGACTGACCACTGACGCGCGAGGGTTCATCACCTATCGTCGCGGAGGTGGACACGGATCGCCGTCCGATGCACGTCGTGGGTGACGTGCACGGGCACCTCGCCGAACTGATCAGGGCACTGCACGTCGCCGGGCTGTGCGACGAGGAGGGGCACTGGACCGGCGGTGCGGCCGAGCTGTGGTTCCTCGGCGACTTCGTGGACCGCGGTCCCGACGGCGTCGGCGTGATCGACCTGGTCATGCGCCTGGGCGAGGAGGCGGCCGAGGCGGGTGGCTCGGTCAACTCGCTGATCGGCAACCACGAGGTGCTGCTGCTGGGCATGCACCGGTTCGGTGACGAGCAGGTGCCCGACAGCCTCGGGCCGCGGTCGTTCGCGCGCAGCTGGCTGCTCAACGGCGGGCTGCGCAGCGACCAGGACCGGCTGACCGAGGCGCACCTCGAGTGGCTCACGACCCGGCCGGTGCTCAAGCTGCGCGCCGACCACCTGCTGATGCACTCCGACACGGTCGCCTACCTCGAATGGGGGTCCTCGATCGAGGAGGTCAACGAGGCCGTCCGCCAGGTGCTCAAGGGCGACGACCTCGTCGAGTGGTGGGAGTGCTGGCGCAAGATGACGACCAGGTACGCCTTCCGCGGGCCGCAGGGCCCGGAGATCGCCGACGAGCTGCTGGCCACGTTGGGCGGCAACAGGATCGTGCACGGGCACAGCGTCATCGCCGACCAGCTCGGGGTCATGCCCGAGCAGATCGACGGGCCGCTGGTCTACGCCGACGACAAGGTGCTGGCGATCGACGCCGGCCTCTACAGCGGCGGGCCGTGCCTCGTCGTCCCCTTGCCGTACACCGGGGCCTGACTACGGTGGGCGGATGACCGCCAGCTACTCCTCGGGCACGTCCACCGCCCCGCTGCTGGGCGACACCATCGGCGCGAACCTCGCCGCGACCGTCGAGCGCTTCGGCGACCGCGAGGCACTCGTCGACAGGGCGACGCGCCGCCGGTGGACCTACGCGGAGCTGGCGGCCGAGGTCGAGCGGGTCGCCGCCGGTCTCACGGCGCTGGGCGTGCGCAAGGGCGACCGGGTCGGCATCTGGGCACCGAACTGCGCGGAGTGGGTCTTCGTGCAGTACGCCACCGCCCGGATCGGCGCGGTCCTGGTCAACGTCAACCCGGCCTACCGGGTGCACGAGCTGGAGTACGTGCTGAACCAGGCGGGCATCCACACGCTGGTGTCCGCGCGGTCGTTCAAGACCTCCGACTACGCCGGGATGGTCGACGAGGTGCGGCCGCGCTGCCCGCAGCTGCGGCACGTCGTGTTCCTGGACGATCCGCGGTGGAGAGCGGCGGAGCTGCCCGAGGTCGAGCTGGACCGCGACGACCCGATCAACATCCAGTACACGTCCGGCACGACCGGGTTCCCCAAGGGCGCGACCCTGTCGCATCACAACATCCTCAACAACGGCTACTTCGTCGGCGAGCTGCTCGGCTACACCGAGCAGGACCGCATCTGCGTGGTGCCGCCGTTCTACCACTGCTTCGGCATGGTCATGGGCAACCTCGCGGCGACCAGCCACGGCGCGTGCGTCGTGATCCCGGCACCCGCGTTCGACCCGGCGGCGACCCTCGCGGCGGTGCAGGAGGAGCGCTGCACCTCGCTCTACGGCGTGCCGACGATGTTCATCGCGATGCTCGACCTGGTCGACGGCTACGACCTCTCGTCGTTGCGCACCGGGATCATGGCCGGCTCACCGTGCCCGGTCGAGGTGATGAAGCAGGTCGTCGAACGCATGGGCATGGGCGAGGTGTCCATCTGCTACGGCATGACCGAGACCTCGCCGGTGTCGACGCAGACCCGCGCCGACGACTCGCTCGACCGCCGCGTCGGCACCGTCGGCCGCGTCGGGCCGCACCTGGAGGTCAAGATCGTCGACCCGGTCACCGGTGCCACGGTCCCGCGCGGCACGCCGGGCGAGCTCTGCACCCGCGGCTACTCGGTGATGCTCGGCTACTGGAACGAGCCGGAGAAGACCGCGGAGGCCGTCGACGCCGCCGGTTGGATGCACACCGGCGACCTCGCCGTGATGGACGACGACTCGTACGTCACCATCACCGGCCGCATCAAGGACATGGTCATCCGCGGCGGCGAGAACGTCTACCCGCGCGAGGTCGAGGAGTTCCTCCACGCGCACCCGGACGTGCTCGACGCCCAGGTGGTCGGCGTGCCGGACGCGAAGTACGGCGAGGAGCTCGTGGCGTGGGTGCGCCTGCGCGAGGGCGCCGCGCCGCTGACCGCCGAGGCGGTGCGGGAGTTCTGCGCCGGCAAGCTCGCCCACTACAAGATCCCGCGCTACGTGCACGTGGTGGACGAGTTCCCGATGACGGTCACCGGCAAGGTGCGCAAGGTGGAGATGCGCGCGAGGTCGGTGGAGCTGCTCGGGCTGGACGACGGCATCCGGCACGCCTGAGGCCGTCCGCGGGTCACGGGACCTCGACGATCTCCTTGCCCAGCGGCACCAGCGAGACCTTGACCAGCTTGAAGTTGGCCACGCCCAGCGGGATGCCGATGACCGTGATGCACAGCGCGATGCCGGTGATGACGTGGCCGATGGCGAGCCACAGCCCGGCGACGAGGATCCAGATGACGTTGCCCAGCAGCGAGCCCGTGCCCGCTCCCGGCTTCTCGACGACCTCGCGGCCGAACGGCCACAGGGCGTAGTTCGCGATGCGGAACGACGCGATGCCCCACGGGATCGTGATGATCAGGATGCAGCAGATCAGACCGGCGACCGCGTAGCCGACGGCCATCCAGAAACCGGCGAGCACCAGCCAGATCACGTTCAGGATGAGGCGCATGACTCCAATCTAAGCTGATCGGCATGACGTGGGGTGTGATCGCAACGGGCGGCATCGCGCATGCAGTGACCGCTGACATGCTCAAGGCGGGTGTCCAGGTGGGTGCCGTGTCCTCTCGGGACGTCGCGAAGGCCGGGCAGTTCGCGGAGAAGTTCGGGATTCCGCGCGCCTACGGCGACTACCACGAGCTGCTCGCCGACCCGGACGTCACCGTCGTCTACGTGGCCACCCCGCACGGCCAGCACCACGAGGTCGTGCTCGCCGCCCTCGACGCCGGCAAGAACGTGCTGTGCGAGAAGGCCCTCGCGCTGACGGTCGCGCAGGTCGAGGAGATGGTCGACCGGGCGAGGACCACGCAGTTGTTCCTCATGGAAGCGATGTGGACGCGCTTCAACCCGTTGATCCGCAAGGTCGTGGAGGCCGTCGGCGCCGGTGAGATCGGTGAGGTGCGGCTGGTCCGCGCCGACTTCGGGTTCCGGCACGCCTTCGACGCGAACGACCGGCTGTGGGCCAAGGAGGCGGGCGGCGGCTCCGTCCTCGACCTCGGCGTCTACCCGGTCTCCCTCGCGCACCTGCTCCTGGGCGTTCCCGGCACGGTCCACGCGCATGGCGGCCTCGCACCGAGCGGCGTGGACGCCGACGCGGGCATCCTGCTGGGCTACGAGAACGGCGCGCACGCGTTGCTGGGTTGCTCGCTGACCGCCGACACCGGCGCCGGCGCCACCGTCATCGGCACCGAGGGGCGCATCGACATCCCCGAGGCCTTCTACAACCCCACCAGGGTGCTCATCAACGGCGTCGAGCACACGGCCGAGGACGGCGGCTACACGCACCAGATCCGGTCGGTCGACGACTGGGTCGCGATGGGTTTCGTCGAGCACGCGGACATGACGTGGAACGACTCGGTGGAGATCATGCGCATCATGGAGACCGCGCTCGGTCAGCTCGGTGTGTCCTATGCGGACGTCGTCAGGTAGATCAGCGCGGCGTTCAGCACCACGACGGCGAAGGCCACCGCCCACGCCGCGACGGTGACCGCCCGCCGGTTCGTGAACCCGCCCATCACGGACCGGCGCCCGGTCAGCCACACCAGCGGCACCAGTGCGAACGGGATGCCGAACGACAGCACCACCTGCGACAGCACCAGCGCGAACGTCGGGTCCACTCCGGACGCCAAGACCACCAGCGCCGGCACCAGCGTGACGAGTCGCCTGGTCAGCAACGGGACCCGCACGCGCAGCAGCCCGTCCATCACCACCGCACCGGCGTAGCACCCGACCGCGGTGGAGGCGAACCCGGACGCCAGCAACCCGAGCGCGAACAGCAACGCGACCCCGCCGCCCAGCGCGGCACCGACCGCTGCGTGCGCGCCTTCGAGCGTGCCGACGTCCTCCTCGCCCTGCAACGCGGACGCCGCCAGCAGCAGCATCGCCATGTTCACCGCACCGGCCAGCACCATCGCGACGACCACGTCGACCTTCGTGGTGCCGAGCAGCGCCGGGTTCTGCCCGTGCCGGTCCCGTGCCAGCGCCGAGTGCAGGTACACCGCGTGCGGCATCACGGTCGCGCCGAGCATGCCCGCCGCCAGCAGCACGCTGTCCGCGCCGGCGAACCGCGGCACCAGGCCGGTGACCGCGTCCGGCACCGACGGCGGTGCCACGAACAGCCCCGCCACGAACCCGACGGCGATCACGACCAGCATCGTCGTGACGACCCGTTCGAACGGCTTCTGCCCGCGCCGGTCCCGCACCAGCAGCAGCACCATCGACACCACGCCGGTGATCACGCCGCCGAGCAGCAGCGGCAGGTCGAACAGCAGGCGCAGCGCGATGGCACCGCCCAGGACCTCGGCCAGGTCGGTCGCCATCGCGACCACCTCGGCCTGCCCCCAGTAGGCGAGCCGCGCCGGCCGCGGCAGGTGGTCCCGCACGGCCTCCGGCAACGACTTCCCGGTGACCAGGCCGAGCTTCGCCGACAGGTACTGCACGAGCCCGGCCATGACGTTCGCGACGACGAGCACCCACACCAGCAGGTACCCGTACGTCGCGCCCGCCGCGGTGTTCGTGGCCACGTTGCCGGGGTCGACGTACGCGACCGCGGCGACGAACGCCGGACCGAGCAACGCCGCGCCCGCACGCAGGCGCGCCCCGACAGCGACCACCGGACACCTCCCCTTGTTGCCAGATTATGGCAACAAAGGGAGTCAGGCCTCCAGTGTCAGGCGCGCGACCGTGATCACGGCGTCCATCGCGCCGTCGAGGTCCCCGCTGGGCATCAGCAGGTGGCTCAGCGCGAGCCGCACGGTCGTCTCCGCCGTGAACCGCACGTGCTTGCCGGGGAAGTGCTCGGTGAGGTGCCGCTCGACCACCTCGGTGGCCTGGAACAGCACGGGGTGGCCGCGGATCGTGAGGAACGGCAACAGGTCCTCGGCGTCCTGCCCGGTGAGCACCGCCGAGGCCAGCCGGTCCTTCTCGGTCTGCTCGAACGTGAACCGGAACGCCAGCCGCATGGCCCGCCACGGGTCGGGGTCCTGCCGCAGCCGCTGCGCGATGCCCGCCAGGTACTCCTCCGTGCGGTGCGCGGCAACGGCCTGGACGAGCCCCTCCTTGTTGCCGAACTCGTTGTAGACGGTCTGCCTGCTCACCCCCGCGCGACTGGCCACCTCGATCATGCGCAACCCGTGGAACCCGTGTGCCGCCAACAGGTCGGCGGCCGACTCGATCAGGAGCTCGGTGATGTCGCTCACACGGACAGCTTTACACAGTTACGGATTTTGTAAAGACGTAGAGTCGAGTTCTGTGCCTCTCACCGTGGGTTTCGACCTGGACATGACGCTCATCGACCCCAGACCGGGCATGGCCGCGGTGCTGAACGAGGTCGCCGCCCGCACCGGCCACGACCTCGACGGCGAGCACTTCGCGGCGAACCTCGGCCCGCCCCTCGACATGATCTACCGCGACATGGGCGTGCCGGAGGAGGAGATCCCGGAGCTGATCACGTTGTTCCGCGCGCTCTACCCGGACGTCGTGATCCCCGCGACCGTCGCGCTGCCGGGGGCCTCCGCCGCGCTGGCGTGCGTGCGCGAGCTCGGCGGCGAGACCATGGTCGTCACCGGCAAGTACCGCAAGAACGCCGCACTGCACCTGGAGGCGCTGGGCTGGGAGGTCGACCACCTCTACGGCGAGCTGTGGTCCACCGGCAAGGCCGAGTCGCTGAAGCTGCACGGCGCCGCCGTCTACGTGGGCGACCACGTCGGCGACATGCGCGGTGCGGCCGCGGCGGGCGCGGTGGGCGTGGGCGTGGTGACCGGGCCGTGCAGCCGGCAGGAGCTCGTCGAGGCGGGCGCCGCCGTCGTGCTGGCGGACCTGCGCGAGTTCCCGGAGTGGCTCAGGACCTCCGGCGTGACTTCCTGATCACCGCGACGATCCCCAGCCCGAGCCCGATCGCGGGCAGGTAGGTGGCGGCGACGTTCAGCCACACGGGCAGGTCGCCGTGGCCGGTGAGGAACAGCGCGAAGACCACCACGATCGCCAGTACGCCCACGGCGAACAGGCCGATGGCCAGCGGCATCAACTTCGGAGCGGTCATACCGCCAGCGTAGTCGCGCTAACGGAGGTGCCTTCCCCAAGGTCTTCTGGCTACTCTGGTGGGACGCGTCCTGGGTACGCCCCCGGGGCGCGTTCGTTGTGCAAGAGCAAGGGAATGGTGAGCGCGGTGCCGACCGGCAAGGTCAAGTGGTACGACACGGAGAAGGGCTTCGGGTTCGTCACCCAGGACGGTGGCGAGGACGTCTACGTCCGCAAGTCCGCACTGCCACCCGGCGTCGAAGGCCTGAAAGCCGGCCAGCGCATCGAGTTCGGCATGGCCGAGGGCCGCAGAGGACCCCAGGCGCTGTCCGTGCGCCTGGTCGACCCCGCGCCATCCGTCGCCGAGGCCCGTCGCCGCCCTGCCGAGGAGCTGCACGGCCTGATCGAGGACATGATCAAGCTGCTGGAGAACAAGGTCCAGCCCGACCTGCGCCGCGGCCGCTACCCGTCGGACAAGAAGAGCATGAAGCTCGTCGCCGAGGTCGTGCGGGCGGTGGCGCGGGACCTCGATCCGTAAAAGGATCGGCGTCATGTCTGACGCGGATCGGATCGTCGAGTTCCTCTACGAGGTCGGCCAGCTGAAGCGCCTGCCCAGGGCGGGGTGGTTGTTCGCCGGGGTCCAGCACCCCGAGTCGGTCGCCGCCCACTCGTTCCGGGTGGGCGTTCTGGCGTACGCGCTCGCCGTGCAGGAGGGCGCGAACGCCGACCGGGCGGCGACGCTGGGCCTGTTCCACGACGTGCCCGAGGCGCGCACCGGCGACGTCCCGTACGTCGGCAAGCTGTACCTGGACGTGAAGGTGCCGCCGGAAGCCGTTGCGCGCGACCAGGTCCAGCACCTGCCCGCGCCGCTGGCCGCGCACGTCGAGGCGCTGGTCGCCGAGCACGAGGCCGCGAAGGACATCGACCACACGCCCGAGGCGCGCTGCTCCCGTGACGCCGACAAGCTCGAACTGCTGCTGCAGGCCCGCGAGTACCAGGCCGCCGGCATCGCCAAGATGGAGCGCTTCATCCAGACCATGCAGGAGTCGGTGGTCACCGACACCGGCAAGGCGCTGCTGGACAGCGCTCTCCGCATCGCTCCCAGCGAGTGGTGGGAGGCGTTCGGCCGCCGTTAGGGCACAGCAGGGATCAGGACGTCACCTCGACTGCCCAGTAGCCGCGCAGCAGCGGCTGACCGGTCTCCAGCACCGCGGCGGCCGCCTCGTGGATCTCGATGCCGAGCAGCTGGTCGGTCTTGTCCGGCAACGACAGCGTGTACGTGAAGTTCTCGCCCTTGCCCAGCAGGCCGGTGCCGGTGGTCTGCTCCTTGCCCGCCGCGTCGCGGTACAGGAACACGGCCTCCCACAGCCCGTCGGCGAGCTGACCGTCGACCGAGATCTGCACGACCTTGCCCGCGGGGACCTTCAGCTTCGCGGGCTGGCTGCGCTCCGCGCAGTTGTCGCCGCCGAGGTCGCAGTACACCGCCGGCTCGACCTGGATGGTCTTGCCGTTCGCGTGGAACGTCACCTCGGGGTAGTGGCGGGGGAGCGAGCACCCTGTCAGCGCGAGCAGTCCAACGGCCAGGGCAGCAGCAAGTCGACGCACGTCAGGCAGCCTACGGGGTGGCTCCGGCCGGCCTGCGGACGAGCCGGTGCAACGAGGTCCCGTTGCGGTACATCCAGGTCTGCGTCAACCCCAGCGCCAGCAGCACCGCCACCACCAGGAACCCGATCCAGAACGTCGGCGGCAGCAGCACGCCCAGCGCACCGCCGAACACCCACGCCAGCTGCAGGATCGTCTCCGACCGGCCGAACGCCGACGCGCGCGACTCCTCCGGCAGGTCGTCCTGGATCACCGCGTCCAGGCTGATCTTGGCCAGCGACGAGGCCGTGGCGCCCAGCAGGCCCACGATCGCGGCGGTCACCAGGCCCGGCAGCGCGGCGGCGACGACCGTGGCGGCCAGCGCCGTGCCGACGCAGCCCAGCACCACCTCGTCGGGCTTGCCGAACTGCTGGCGCGCGCCGATCGCGTTGCCCAGGAAGCTGCCGATTCCGGCGGCACCGGCGATCACGCCCAGCAGCAGCAACTGCCGGACCGCGTCACCCTCGGTCTGCTCGCGCACCACGAACGCGGCGAACAACGTCAGGAACCCGGTCAGCACCCGGATGGAACCGTTGCCCCACAACGACACCACGATGTGCCGCGACATCGGCCGCCGCGCCGGGTTGCGGGAGCGCAGCGCCGCGGGCACCTCGCCCTCGGTCACCTCGACCCACGACGGGATGCGCATGCACAGCACCGCGTTCGCCAGGCACAGCACCGCCGTGAACCACAGCGCCCCGGGCGAGCCGAAGATGTTCGCGAAGCCCGCCGCGAACGCACCGAACACCGCGCCCGCCGCGAGCCCGAAGACGGTCATGCGCGCGTTGGTCTTCGACAGCGTGATGTCCGGCGGCAGCACCCGCGGCGTGATCGCGGACTTGAGCACCGTGAACGACTTGGACAGCACCATGCTGCCCAGCGCCGCCGGGTACAGCAGCCAGTTGTCGAAGTTCAGCGCCATCACGACCGACAGGCCGATCCGCAGCACGCAGGACGCCGCCAGCGCGAGCCGCCGACCACGCTGGACCTTGTCCAGCAACGGACCGATCACCGGCGCGACCAGCGCGAACGGCGCGACGGTGATCAGCAGGTACAGCGCGACCTTCGTCTTGGACTCCGCGCTCGCCGCGGAGAAGAACAGCGTGTTCGCGAGCGCCACGGCCATCGCCGCGTCGGCCGCGTAGTTCATCATCACCGCGTAGGTGACCGACGACATGCCGGACTTCCCGGCACCGTCGGCGTGGGCCGCGCGCCGGAACGCCGCGACCGCCTGCTGCGACAGCTGCTTGGAGCGGAACCACGCGACGCGGGTGACCGTGAGCTTCTTCGGCGGCTTGGGCGTCGGGGTGGTCTGCTGGTCGGAGTTCGGCAACGGCCGGGTGCTCTGCGGGCGCGGCGGGGGCTCGAACCCGTGCCCGGACCCCTGCTCGGACCCCTGCCCGGACGGCGTTGCGCCGCGCGACCGCGGCCGGTACTCGTCGTCCTGCCACGGGTAGCGCTTCGGAGCCGGCTCGTCACTCCACCCGCGGTCGCCCGTCACACCGTCAATCCTGCCCCACGTTGCCCGAATTGGTGCGAACTTGGGCACAGGCAGCTGTCTGCTGCGAGCGAGTCGACGGACGAGATCACGATGGCCTGCACTGCATCGTCCCAAGTGGATGATGGAACGAGTCGTGAGATATCTTCACGCTTGTATGGTGTGCGTGGATTGAGCAGGCCATATGCGCGTAAAGTTGATCGTGAGCAGCGGTGATTTGGATCACTGTTCACCACCTGGGCAACCGATTCAAGTCCGGGAGCTGTTCCATCAGGTGGACCTTGGGGGTAACGGCGGAGAGCCGCTGCCGATGAGGTCAGTAGTGAAGGCCGGTTGGCAGCTGTAACTGCCAACCGGCCACGGTCCACCCGTGTGGTTCGTGCACGAGTGAACCGCTGCGCCCTCGGCTGCGTTGTCCGGCTAGAGAACCACCGAGGGGCGCTCCCGCGCGGTGTGAGGGGTGAGTCCCTGGCCGGACTCGCTCTTCACATCGCGACCTGCCGTCACTGAAGCCCGCTGCTGGCGAGAGCACACGCAGTTGATCGCAGTTCCGGTAACTGTGAACCGTACGTAATCAAACGCGGTTCCGCCAAGCCTGCTCGTGTGACACCTGATGTCGTGACAGACACACCGTACGGGTAGTTGACTTCTCTCGCAGCCAGCCCTGGTGTTTGACCAGCGATTCCTTGCGTGGCAAGCGATTCATGGACATAAAGTGGACACGGGGTCGGGCGTGGTGGTGGGGAGGCAGCGAGCCGCTGCCTCCCCACCACCACGCCCGACCTACTGTCCCCGACGCGCCTCCGAGGTGTGGTCGTTCTGGGCTCGTGAGGGCCTCTTTGACCGCACGAGAAGGCAGAAGATCACCGCGAGCGTGACCAGAACCACCCCGCCTGCGGCCACACTGACTGTCGGGTCAGCGCCGAGAAGATGGCTGCCGAACATCACCAAGCAGCCTGCGGCGATTGTGGGGATCATCCCGATCGCGTAGGCGACGGCGCGGTTGCTGGGTGAGTTGACCGCGGTGTCGCTCATCGTGCGCCAGCTGAAGCGACCGGCCTTGACCTCGTTGCCGACCTTCTCTCGGGTGATGATCGGGTCGGCCTTCGCCGTCGGTTGTTCGATGGCGTTGTCGTGGTCGTGCGGGTCGTCGCCGCTCGATGCAGTGCGGGTCGGCTGTGACATGACCTTCCTTGGGTCTCGCTCCGATGCGTAACCCGGTCGAGTGGGTGACGCGCGGGCCCCTAGGGGACCAGGACATGATCCTAGCGCATGCTGTTGCCATGAACACTGTCTGATGTGCAGACGATACTCGCCTAGAAGTCGTGTCAAGATCCTTTAGCGTGCAGCACTTATGAGACTGATAGTCGTAGCTCATACGAGTTACATGCTCAGATCAGCTTGACTTTGTAGTAGATATCCTCCAATATTACAGGCATGAACGTGGACTCCGGATAGAGGCGTAGCGTGCCTGTCGTGGTGTTGATGATCGCTCCTGCTGTAACAGGCGCGATCGCATGACCTGCGGAGCCAATCTCTGGCCGGATCTGGTTCCTGACGGGCTTCGTGTTGAAGAACAAGGGATGGGAAGGTAGAGCGATGCCCTCAACTGGTAATGGTTCGACCAGTGAAGAGGCTGTAGCCACACAGCAGTTAGAACGTGTCACCGTAAACCTGACGACCAGGTCCTCCCGGCTGCTCAAAGATTTGATGGGAAGCCTGGGTCTGAGCAAGACGGACACGATCAATCGTGCGGTTCAGCTGTACGCCGACCTGCAGAAAGTCATGGATGCCGACGGGGCGATCTACGTGCGGGAAGCAGGAGGCGAACTGGAGCGCCTACGTATCTACTGATCGACCGAGTTGCAAAAATCCGAATCGTCGGTGTCGGTATATGGACAGGGGATCCATATATCGACACCGACGTTTCGCGATTCAGTGGAAGCGCACCCGGAAGACGGTGGGCCAGTTCTTGCCTGTGACCAGGAACTCGTCGGTGCCCGGGACGTGCGCGATGCCGTTCAGGACGTCGACGTCGCCCTGCGGCTTCAACGAGGACAGGTCGTAGGTCTTCGTCACCTTCCCGTCGGCCGGGTCGATGCGCACGATCTCGTCGGTCTTCCACACGTTCGCCCACACCTCGCCGCCGACGCACTCCAGCTCGTTGAGCTGCGCGAGCGGCTTGCCGTCCCGCGTGACCCGCACGCTGCCGGTCTCGGCGAACGTCTTCGGGTCGCGGAAGGTGAGCTGCGCGCTGCCGTCGCTCATGACCAGCCGGGACTGGTCGTGGCAGATGCCCCACCCCTCGCCGTCGTAGGACACGCGGCGGATCTCGTCGAACGTCTTCCGGTCGCGTTCGATCGCCACGCCGTTGCGCCAGGTGATCTGCCAGATGGTGTCGCCGACGACCGTGATGCCCTCGCCGAAGAGCTCCTGCGGCAGGTCGACCTCCTTGCGCACCTCGCCGGTCGCCGGGTCGAGCGCCCGCATCGACGACTCGCCCTCCAGACCGGTGCCCTCGTAGAGGACGCCGTCGACGAGTTCCAACCCCTGGGTGAACGCGGTTGTGTCGTGCGGAATCTTTTGCAGGACTTCTACCTGCGGTTTTGTTTCCTGCTGGGCCGAACAGGCGGCGAGAACCGCGACGAGGACCAGCCAGACGGGTGAGCGCACCCCACGGAGGGTGGCACGAGTTTTCGTCCCCGCGAAGTCCTGCGGCACAATTCAGCTCGTGAACGCCACGCAACTGCTCGCCGACGCCGTTGACCTCGCCCGCGCCGCCGCGCAGGAGGAAGCCGGGTTGGACCGCGTCGGTGCTCATGTGGGGGTGTCCGCCGAGGACGAGTTCTCGGTGACGCACCTCTTCGAGGCCGAGCACGCGGGCTACCGCGGCTGGAACTGGGCCGTGACCGTCGCCTGCGCGGGCGAGGGTTCCCCGGTGTCGGTCAGCGAGGTCGTGCTGCTGCCCGGCCAGGACGCGCTGGTCGCCCCCGAGTGGGTGCCCTGGAGTGAACGGGTCCGCGCCGGTGACCTCGGCGTCGGCGACCTGTTCCCGGCCCGCGAGGACGATCCGCGACTGGTCTCCGGCCACGTCCAGTCCGACGACCCGGCCGTCGAGGAGGTCGCGCTGGAGATCGGCCTCGGCCGTGAGCGCGTGCTGTCCCGCGAGGGCCGGCTCGACGCCGCCGACCGCTGGCTCGCCTCCGACTTCGGCCCCCGATCGGACATGGCCCGCTCGGCGCCCGCGCACTGCGGCACCTGCGGCTTCTACACCCGCGTGGCCGGTGCGTTCGGCGCCGCGTTCGGCGTGTGCGCGAACGAGATCGCGCCGGCCGACGGCCACGTCGTGCACGTCGAGTACGGCTGCGGCGCGCACTCGCAGGTCGAGGTCGACATGAGCCCCATGGTCCCGGTCGCCGACCTGGTCTACGACGACGCGCAGCTGGACGTCTCGGAGTGACCGACCCGTTCGGCACCGAGGCCCTGCGCACCTCGGTCCTCGCGGCCTGGCGCGGCTCGCCCACCCGGTTCCGCGAGGACGCGAACGCGGAGGAGGACCTCCGCATCGGCGGCTACCGCGATCGCCTGCTGGTCGAGCTGGCCCAGAACGCCGCCGACGCCGCGGGCGAGACGCCGGGTGTGCTGAGGATCACCCTCGTCGACGGGGAGCTGCGCGCGGCCAACACCGGTGCGCCGCTGACCGCCGCGGGCGTGGCGGCACTGGCCTCGCTGCGGGCCTCGGCCAAGGAGTCGGGCGTCGGGCAGTTCGGCGTCGGGTTCGCGGCCGTGCTGGCCGTCACGGACGCGCCGCGCGTGGTCTCGGTGTCCGGTGGTGTCGAGTTCTCCGCCGCCCGCACCCGCACGGAGGTCCCGGAGCTGGCCGCCGAACGCGGCGGTGACGTGCCGGTGCTGCGGCTGGTGTGGCCGTGCGACGAGCCGGTGCCGGACGGGTTCACGACCGAGGTCCGGCTGCCGCTGACCGTCGAGCTGTCGCTCGACGACCTCGCCGCCGAGGTGCCGGACCTGCTGCTGGCGCTGCCGGGGCTGCGCCGCGTCGAGATCGGCTCCCAGTCGTGGGAGCGCTTCGTCACCGCCGACGGCGTGGTGACCGTCGGGCCGGCGCGCTGGCTGGTCGAGCAGGTCTCCGGTGAGCTGCCCGCCGAGCTCGTGCAGGGCGTGGAGCACCGTCCGCAGTGGACCGCCACGTGGGCGTACCCGCTGGACGAGCCGCTGGGCGAGGACGTGCTGCACGCGCCGACCCCGACCGACGAGCGCCTGTCGCTGCCCGCCCGCCTGATCGCGACCGTGCCGGTCGAACCCTCGCGCCGCCGGGTGCTGCCCGGTGCCGCCGCGTGGGCGGTGCTGGAGTCGGCCGCGGCCCTGTACCCGCGGCTGGTCGCCCGCGTTCCCGCCGTCGAGCGCACGGCACTGGTGCCGCTGCCCGGTTTCCCGCTGTCCGAAGTGGACGACCGGCTGCGCGCGGCGGTGCTGCGGGCGTTGCGCTCGGCCGAATGGCTGCCGCTGGCGTCGGGCGAGTGGATCGCCCCGGCCCGCGCCCGCGTCCTGGACGTCGGCTCCGAGGAGCTCGTCGAGCTGGTCGAGGACGCCCTGCCCGGCCTGCTGGACGCCGAGCTGTCCGCTCCCGTGCACGCGAAGGCGCTGGCCGCGCTGGAGGTCCCGCGGGTCTCGATCGCCGAGGTGGTCGCCGCGCTGGCGGGCATCGACGGCGACCCCGGCTGGTGGCACGACGTCTACGCCGCCCTCGCACCGCTGGCCGAGGTCGACCCGGACGTGCGCGAGGCCCTGCAGTCGCTGCCGGTGCCGCTGGCCGACGGCCGCACCGTGACCGGCCCGCGCACCACCCTGATCGCCGACGAACCGCTGCCCGGCCTGCGCGTCGTGCACCCGGACGCCGTGCACCCGCTGCTGGTCCGCCTGGGCGCCGTCGAGGCGGGTGCCACCGAGCTGCTGGCCGACCCGTCGCTGCGCGAGAACGTGGCGCGGTCGCTGGAGGACGCCGAAGCGGGCCTCGACGCCGACGACCTGATCGACACCGTGCTGCGCCTCGTCGACCGCGCCGCCCTGCGCGCCGGTGAGGAACCGTGGCTCGGCGCACTGGCCCTGCCCGACGCCGCCGGCGAGTGGCACCGCGCCGACGAGCTGCTGCTGCCCGACTCGCCGCTGGTCGGCGTGCTGGAGTCGGACGCGTTCCCGGTGCTGTCGAAGGAGGTCGCCGACACCTACCCGCGCACCGCGCTGGTGGCCCTCGGCGTCGTCGACGGCTTCACCCTGGTGATCGACGACGAACCGGCCGGCCCCGACCACGACCTGGCCGACGAACAGGCCTGGTGGACCGCCGGCCCCGACGAACCGGCACGCGTCGTCGCCGTCCGCGACCTCGACCTGGTCGCCGACTGGCCCGCGGCACTGCGCCTGCTCGCCGCCGACCCGGTGACCTGGCGCGCCGTCACCGAACCCGACGGCTACACGGGCTGGTGGATCGCCCGCCACGCCACGCTCGCGGGCCGCGCCCCGCAGGAGTACCGCCTGCCCGGCGCCACGGCCCTGGAGGGCCTGTTCGACGTCGTGCCGGACCTGGAGCTCCCCGACCACGTGCTGCGCGCCGCCGGCGTCCGCTCCCGCCTGGAGATCCTCGACGACGACGATGCCGAGCTGGTCCTGAGCCGCCTCGCCGACCCCGGCCGCACCATCGCGGACGCCGTGGTGCTCCGCGCCCACGCGGCACTGCCCGACGGCGACTTCGCACCCCCCGCACGCGTCCGCGTGCTGTCCGGCGAGGTCGTCCCGGCCGACGACGTGGTGGTCCTGGACCACCCGTGGCTCCTGGGCGTCGTACCCGCGTCCCGCGTCCTGCTCGCCGAGGGCTCGGAGGAGCTCGCCGACCTGCTGGACCTGGCACTGGCCTCCGAGGAGTTCGACGGCTCACCCGACCACGTCGGCGAGATCGTGCAGTGGCACGACCTGGCGGCCGTGCGGATGGCCTGCGAACTGCTCGAAGTGCCGTTGCCCGACGGTGTCGTGGTGGTGCACGAGCAGCTGCTGGTCGACGGTCAGCGGGTGGACTGGTGGATGGCGGACGTCCCGCACGCGGCCGACACCCCGGAGGGCCTGGCACGGGCGCTGGCGTGGGTGACGCAGCGGTGGGAGGACCGGCACACGTTCGCGGCGCTGATCACCGAACCGACGGCGGCGACCCTGCTGGGCTGACGGTCAGCGCCGGTAGCGGCCCTGTTCCAGGGCGTCCAGCTCGATGCTGATCGCGAACGGCAGGGACACCTCGAGCACGTGGCGGAAGATGCCCACCGGCGCGTAGGCGCGGGTGGCCTCGTCCCACTCGTACACGTGGACCACCGAGAGCCCGTCCTCGTCCTCGACGCGCCAGTAGTGCCGGATTCCCGCCTCCGCGTACTTGCGGAGCTTGACGGTTCGATCGCGGTGTTCGGACTCCGGCGACACGACTTCGACGACCAGCAGGACGTCGGCGGGTTCGAACCACGTCCGGTCCCGGACGTAGGGAGCGCTCGACACGAGGAGGTCGGGCTCCGGGCGGTTGCGCTCGTCGAGCCGGATGGTCATCTCGCGCTCGACCAGGACGCCGTCCGGTGCCTGCGCGGCGAGCTCGACGGTGAGCCCGGTGACGATGCGGGCGTGCCACGACCGCTGCGGTGCTGACGGGGGAGTGAGGGCTCCGTCGATCAGCTCGGTGTGGCGGGGCGCCTCGGACAGGTGGTCGAGGTCCTCCGCGTACCAGCCTCCGGAGCGCGGCGGGCGCATCCAGTCGGGCACGCTCGTCAACGTAGTGACTTCCGCGCTTCCGCGCTCTCACCCCGACCCGCCGCAACGGGGTCTTCACCCGATCCGCGTTTCTTGGACCACGGCCAAGCAACGTCCCCGCGCCGCACGAGGATCACCCACGCGGTCACCGTCACCAGCACCGACAGGACCCCGCCGACGATGATCGGCGCGCGGCCGTTGACCTCCCCGAGCCACCCCATCAACGGCCCGCCCACGGGGTTGCCGCCCAGGAACACCAGCATGTAGATGCCCATGACCCGCCCGCGCATCTCCGGTTCGACGGCGAGCTGGACGGTGGCGTTCGCGGTGGTGTTGAAGGTCATCATCGCCACGCCGACCGGGATCATCATCAGGCCGGTCAGCAGCATCGTCGGCATCAGGCCGGACACGACCTCCAGCGCGCCGAACACCACACCGGACCCGATGAACACCGACATCCGCGGGGTCTTGCGCCGGGCGGCGACCGTCGCGCCGGCCAGGGTGCCCACCGCGATCAGGGTCGACAGCAGGCCGTAGGCGTCGGCGTCGCCGCCGAAGACGTTGCGGGCCATGATCGCCAGGGTCAGGTAGAAGTTGAAGCCGAACGTCGAGATGAAGAACACCAGCAGCATCACGGTCATCAGGTCCGGCCGGCTGCGCACGTACCGCAGCCCGGACAGCAGCTGGCCCTTGGCCCGCGGCACCGGGTCGGAGCGCAGCAGCTCAGAGGTCCGCATCAGCCACACGCCGAGCACCACGCCGACGAAGCTGACGGCGTTCGCGACGAACACCCAGCCGGTGCCGATCGCGACGATCGCGAGGCCCGCGACCGCCGGGCCGATGATCCGGGCCAGGTTGAACATCATCGAGTTCAGCGCGACGGCGTTGGTCAGCGACTCGCGGCCGACCATCTCCACGACGAACGACTGCCGCACCGGCGTCTCCACGGCGGAGAAGCAGCCGAGCAGGAAGCACAGCACGTACACGTGCCACAGGGCCACGACACCGGTCACGTCCAGCAGGCCCAGCGCCAGCGCGCACAGGCCGAGCGCCGACTCCAGCCACAGCAGCAGCTTCCGCTTGTCCATGCGGTCGGCCAGCACACCGCCCCACATGGACAGCAGCAGGACGGGCAGGAACTGCAGGGACGCGGCGATGCCGAGCGCGACGGCCGACCCGTCGGTCAGCTCCAGGACCAGCCAGTCCTGGGCGACGCGCTGCATCCACACGCCGACCAGCGAGATGATCTGCCCGGAGGCGTACAGGCGGTAGTTGTGGATGCGAAGTGAGGAGAACATCCCGGTACGCCGAGGTGACGAGGTCTCCGCTCCACCACCCGCGTAACCCGACACGTCCTTACTGCCCCGCCATCCTGTCGATGATCTCGGCCGCCCTGGAGAGCAGCTCGCGTTCCTCCGGCCGCAGCTCGGCCAGCCGCTTGTCCAGCCACGCCTCGCGCGCGGTGATCTCGTCCTGGAGGTAGGACAAGCCTTCGCCGGTCAGCTCGACGATCGCTTGACGGCCGTCGGTGGGGTGCGGGCTGCGCGTGGCGAAGCCGAACTCCTCCAGCGCCGCGATCACCCGCGTCATCGACGGCGGTTGCACGCCTTCCTTGGCCGCGAGCTCACCGGGCGTCAGCGGTCCGCACTTGTGCAGTGTGGACAGCGCGGACACCTGGGTCAGCGACACCGCCGAGTTGGTGCGCTGCGCGCGCAGCCGGCGGTTGAGGCGGACGACGGCAAGCCGGAGCCTGCTCGCCAGACCGTGCTCTTCGTTCGCCACGTAGTTAGCATACCTCACGAAAATGGTTTCTCGCCGAACGTCAGGACAGCAGCGCCTGGATCGGGCCCAGTGCGAAGTAGACGACGAACGCCGCCGACACGACCCACATCAGCGGGTGGACGCTGCGGACCCGGCCGGTCAGCGCCTTGAGCAGCACGTAGCTGACGAAGCCCGCGCCGATGCCGTTCGCGATCGAGTAGGTGAACGGCATGACCACGATCGTGAGGAACGCGGGCAGCGCCACGGTGAAGTCGCTGAAGTCGATCTCGCGGATCTGCATCATCATCAGCGCGCCGACGACCACCAGCGCCGGTGCGGCCGCCTCGATCGGCACGACCTCGTAGAGCGGCGTGAAGAACATCGCCAGCAGGAACAGCACACCGGTCACGACGTTCGCGAGACCCGTCCGCGCGCCCTCCGCGATGCCCGACGCCGACTCGATGTAGACGGTGTTCGACGAGCTCGACGCCGCACCACCGGCGACCGCGCCCAGACCGTCCACGAACAGCGCCTTGCTCACGTTCGGCAGCTGGCCGTCCTCGTCGATGAGGTCGGCTTCCTTGCCGAGGCCGGTCATCGTGCCGACGGTGTCGAAGAAGTCGGTCAGCACCAGCGTGAACACGATCAACGCCGCGGCCAGCGCGGGCAGCCGCGTCCACGCGCCGAACGACACGTCACCGAGCAGCGACAGGTCGGGGACGCCGAAGACCTGGTCGGGCAGCGCCGGGTAGCCGAGGTTCCAGCCCTTGGCGTTGGTGCCGGCCGACGGTCCCGCCTTGACGACCGCCTCCAGGACGATCGCGAAGATCGCCGTGCCGACGATGCCGATGAGGATCGCGCCCTTCACCTTGCGCGCGAACAGCACGCCCGTGACCACCAGGCCGACCACGAACACCAGCGTCGGCCAGCTCGCGATCGACCCGTTGATGCCCAGCCCGACCGGCACCGTCGTGTTCGCCGCGTCCGGCAGCCTGCGCACGAACCCGGCGTCGACCAGGCCGATGAAGGTGATGAACAGGCCGATGCCCACCGCGATGGCGGCCTTGAGCTCGTTCGGCACGGCGTTGAACACGGCCGTCCGCACGCCCGTGAGCACGAGCAGCAGCACCACCAGGCCGTTGACGAGGACGAGTCCCATCGCCTCCGGCCAGCTGACCTTCGCCGCGACGCTGACCGCCACGAACGAGTTGATGCCGAGCCCCGTGGCCAACGCGAACGGGTAGTTCGCGACCAGTCCGAAGAGGATGGTCATCACACCGGCGACCAGCGCCGTCACCGCCGCGACCTGCCCGACCGGCAGGATGTTGCCCAGCACGTCCGGGTGCGCGCCGGGTCCCGTCGGGGCGAAGCTGCCGATGATCAGCGGGTTCAGCACCACGATGTACGCCATCGTGAAGAACGTCACGACACCGCCGCGCACCTCCCGCGCCACGGTGGACCCGCGCTCGGAAATCTTGAAGAACCCGTCCAGCATCTGGTCTCCTAACCCCGTGTCCGAACGCGACCCCGCCCCCAGCCCGCCGCCGCTGCCGCACCGGCTGGCCGATCCCGTGCCCGTGGTGCTCGGGGGGACGGCGCTGTGGTTCCTCGGTTTTCTCGTGGTGCTCGTCGTCGACCGCTCGAACAGCACCCTGCTCTGGACGACCCTGTGCGGCGGTCTGCTCGGGATCATCGGGTACGGAGTCTTCTACTGGCAACGCGGGGCGGCGAGGCGCGGATCACGCGGGGCGCAGCAGGGCCTCGACGACGCTTAGTCCGGGACTAGCTCGCGCCCAGCGACCGCAGCAGGAACTCGGTCAGCCCGTCGAGGTACCCGTCGTCCACCGGCGCGTGCCGCACCACCAGCCGCCAGTAGATCGGCCCCGCCAGCACGTCCAGCGCCACGTCGACGTCGAGGTCGGCTGGCAGCTCCCCGCGGTCCACCGCCCGCGTCAGCGTCACCGACGCGATGTCGCGCCGCGGCTGTCCCACGCCGACGGCGATGGCGTCCGCCAGCACCGGGTTGCGCCCGCCCTCGGCGATCAGGTCCGGCAGGATCGCCGAGATCCGGTGGTGCGCCAGCCAGTCGTGCACGGCCTGCAGCATCGCGCGCAGGTCAGCTCGCAACGTGCCGGTCTGCGGCACCTCGGCCGCGGGCACGCTCAGCTCCGCCAGAACGGCGATCACCATGTCCTGCTTGGACGGCCAGCGCCGGTACAGCGCGCTCTTGCCGACGCCTGCGCGTTTGGCGACGGCCTCCATGGACAGCCGGCCGTAGCCGGACGCGGCCAGCTCGTCGAGCACCGCCTCGGAGATCGCGGCGGTGACGTGCGGTTGCAGGACGGCTGCTCCGGTGGGGGCGCGTTTGGTCACGCCCTCAGTGTGGACGATACGGTCCCGTCCCGTCTAACGTAGGTCGAGACGAAACCGTATCGTCCTATCCGGAGGGGCGTCGTGCTGGACCGAGCGCTTGACCTGTTGATCAAGAAGGACATGGCCGGGTTCGCCGGGCTGTGGGCCGAGGACGGGCGGATGGAGTTCCCGTTCGCGCCGGAGGGCTGGCCGAGGGAGGTCACCGGCCGGGCGGGCGTCCGCCACTACATGCGCGACTACCCGAAGATGATCGACGTCAGGGAGGTGCTCTGGCAGCGGGTGCACCGGACGGCCGACCCGGCGGTGACCGTGGCCGAGTTCGACCTCGGGGGAGAGCTCGTGGCCTCCGGCAAGCCGTTCCGCAACCGCTACGTCGTGGTGATCACCGAGCGGGACGGGCAGATCGCCGAGTGGCGCGACTACTGGAACCCGCTGGCCGTCGAGGAGCTCTCGTGACCGTCCTCGTCATCGGCGGCACCGGCACGACCGGCAGCCGCGTCGCACAACGGCTCGAAGACCCGCGCATCGCCTCGCGCCGCACCGGGTTCGACTGGTACCGGCCGGAGACGTTCGCGCCCGCGCTGGAGGGCACCGACGCCGTCTACCTCGTCCCGCCCGTCGGCGAGGTCGACCCCGCGCCGCACGTCGAGCGGTTCCTCGCCGCATCTGGTGACCGCAGGGTCGTGCTCCTCAGCTCGTCCGCGCTGCCGGACGACCCGAACGCCCGGCTGGTGCGGCAGCTCCCGGAGTGGACGGTCCTGCGCCCCTCGTGGTTCATGCAGAACTTCCTCGGCGACCACGCGGTCGCGCAGGGCGTGCGGCAGGGCGAGATCGTCACCGCCACGGGTGACGGGCGGGTCGCCTTCGTCGACGCCGGCGACATCGCCGCCGTGGCCGTCGCGGCGCTCACCGGGGACGCGCACAACACCGAGCACGTGCTGACCGGTCCGCAGGCGCTCGGGTACGCCGAGGCGGCCGCGATCATCACCGAGCAGACCGGTGTCCGGGTTCGCCACCGCTCGATCCCCGCGGCCGAGCTGGCCGAGCGGCTCGGGCAGCACCTGCCACCGGAGTTCGCCGCGTTGCTCGCCGCGCTGGACGAGGCCATCGCGGGCGGCGCGGAGGACCGGGTGACCAGTGCGGTCGAGGACGTCACCGGACATCCGCCCAGGTCGTTCGGGGCGTTCGTGGCCGCGCACCGCGACCGGTGGTAAATCCCGTGCATGGTCATCACCACTGACTGGGTCCGGCTGCTGGTCGTCTGCCTCGTGTTCACGGCCGCGGCCGCCGGCGTCGCGTGGGCGACGGGGCTCACCAGGCCCGCACCGTTCGTCAAGGCCGCCGTCCGCGCCGTGCTCCAGCTCGCCGCCGTCAGCGCGGTCATCACGGTCGTCCTGACCCACCTGGGGCTCACCGCCGCGTTCCTCGTCGTGATGGCCACCGTGGCGACCGCGACGGCCGCCGCGCGCACCAAGACCGGCTGGCAGGGCGCGTGGGTCGGGGCCGCCGTCCTGATCGGCACGGTTCCCGCGCTGGGCCTGCTGGTCGGGCTGGGGCTCGTGCCGGTCAAGGGCATCGCGCTGATCCCGATCGGCGGCATCCTCATCGGCGGCGCCATGACCACCACGATCCTGGCGGTCAGGAGGGCGCTCGACACGCTCAGGGACCGGCACGGCGAGTACGAGGCGGCGCTGGCGCTCGGGTTCGCCGAGCCGGTGGCGGTCCGGTTCCTCGTCCGCCAGCCCGCGGCCGAGGCGCTGCTGCCGCCGCTCGACCAGACCAGGACGGTCGGGCTGGTCACCCTCCCCGGCGCGTTCGTCGGCATGCTGCTGGGCGGGGCACCGGTGTGGCAGGCGGGCGCGTTGCAGCTGCTCGTGCTGCTCGCCCTGCTCGCGGTCGAGGTGGCCGCCGTCGCGACCGTGGTCGAGCTGGTCGCGCGGGGTCTGGTGCGGAGGACTTCCCAAGAAGGAGAAGTTAGGCTAACCTAAGTCTCGTCGCTTCGTGGTGGGAGCGGCAGTCAGTTCGGGAACGGACGAGGCCCCCGCTCTGGGCAGAGCGGGGGCCTCGTCGTGTCCGGCAGCGGGGGCTTGTCGGAGCATCCACCGCCGAAGCGTCAGGGCAGCAGCAGGCCGTTGCGGCCGGTGCGCGCCGCCTCGAAGCGCGCGGAGACGTCCTCCCAGTTGACGACGTTCCACAGCGCGCTGATGTAGTCGGCCTTGAGGTTGCGGTACTGCAGGTAGTACGCGTGCTCCCAGATGTCGAACGCGAGCAGCGGCGTGACCGCGATCGACAGGTTCGAGTGGTGGTCCTTGAGCTGCAACGTGATCAGCTTCTGGGCGATCGGCTCCCACGCGAGGACGCCCCAGCCGGAACCCTGGATGGACGACGCGGCGGCGTTGAGCTGCGCGCGGAACTTGTCGAACGAGCCGAAGTGCTCGTCGATGGCGGCGGCGAGCTCGCCGACCGGCTTGTCGCCGCCGTTCGGGCTCAGGTTCTTCCACCACACCTGGTGCAGCGCGTGGCCGGCCAGGTGGAACGCGAGCGTCGTCTCCAGCCCGACGATCGACCCGAAGGCCTCCTTGTCGCGGGCCTCCTCGATCTGCTCCAGCGTGTCGTTCGCGCCCTTCACGTAGGCCGCGTGGTGCTTGCCGTGGTGCAGCTCGTTGATCTCGCCGATGATCGCCGGCTCCAGGTCGCCGTAGTCGTAGTCGAGATCCGGCAGCACGTACTGGGCCATGTCATCTCTCCAATTGCAATCTCTTGGTTCTTGCAACCTACTAGCAACAAGGTCCAGTTAACCAGTTGCCGCGGCCAGTAGCGTCGTGAGCGTGTCCGTGCTGACAGCCAGGAAGATTTCGCTGTCGTTCGGTCCGAGGACCGTGATCTCGGAGGTTGATCTCGATGTTTCGCCTGGTGACCGCGTCGGCCTGATCGCACCCAACGGTGTCGGCAAGTCCACGCTGCTCCGCCTGCTCGCGGGGGAGCTCCCGCCGGAGACCGGAACCGTCTCGGCCACCGGGACGGTCGCGCACCTGACGCAGGAGACCCTCCCCGTGGCCGGGGAGTCCCTGCGCGACCACCTCGCCCGCCGCACCGGCGTCGCGCCCGCGGAGGCGTGGCTGCAGCGCGCGGCCGAGCAGCTGGCCGCGGGCGGCGGCGCGGACTACCCGGACGCGCTCGACCACTGGACCGCCATCGGTGCCGGTGACTTCGACGACCGCGCGGAGGCCGTGTGCCAGCGCCTCGGCCTGCCCGCCGACCTGCTCGACGGCCGTGCGCCGGACGAGCTGTCCGGTGGCCAGCAGGCGCGGCTGCGGCTGGCGGCGGTGCTGCTCACGCGCGCCGACGTGCTGCTGCTCGACGAACCGACCAACGACCTGGACGCCGACGGGCTCGACCTCCTGGAGGCGCACGTGAACGGCCATCCGGGCGCGGTCGTGCTCGTCAGCCACGACCGGGAGTTCCTGGCGCGCACCACGACCGAGATCGCCGAGCTCGACGAGTTCACCCACGGCCTCACCGTGTTCGGCGGCGGCTGGGACGCCTACGTCGAGGAGAGGGCGAACGCGGAACGGCGTGCGCACGAGGAGTACGAGAGCTACACGGCCCAGCGCGACTCGCTCGTGCAGCGGTCGCGGCAGACCAGGGAGTGGTCGCGCAAGGGCGCCCGCCGGGCCACGAACGCCAAGGCGCTGAACGACGAACCGGACCGCAACGTCCGGGCCGGCCGCAAGCGCGCCGCGGAGTCGCTCGGCGCGAAGGCGTCCGTTGTGGACCGGCGGCTCGCGAGGCTGGAGGAGGTCGAGGAACCCCGCGAGGCCTGGGAGCTGCGCCTCACCCTGCCGAGCGCGGGACGGGGCAGCTCGGTCGCGTTCACGCTGCGCCAGGCCGTCGTGAGCCGCGGCGACGTGACGCTCGGACCGGTCGACCTCACGATCGGCGCGGGGGAGCGGTGGCGGATCACCGGCCCGAACGGTGCGGGCAAGTCGACGTTGCTGGGCGCCCTGCTCGGCCGCATCCCGCTCGTGAGCGGCGAACGCTCGATCGGGCCGGGCGTCGTCGTCGGCGAGGTGGACCAGCTGCGCGCCGAGTTCAGCTCCGGCACGCCCGTGCTGCGGATCGTCGCCGACGCGACGGGCCTGGAGGACGTCGAGGTGCGCACGCTGCTGGCGAAGTTCCGGGTGGGCGCGGACGCCGTGCTGCGCCCCGCCCGTGAGCTCTCACCGGGCGAACGCACCCGCGCGGGCCTGGCGCTGCTGCAGGCGCGCGGGACGAACTGCCTGGTGCTCGACGAGCCGACCAACCACCTGGACCTGCCGGCCATCCAGCAGCTCGAACAGGCCCTGGACACCTACGAGGGGACGTTGCTGCTGGTGACCCACGACCGGCGGCTCGCTTCGGCCGTGCGGGTGGACCGCGAGATCAACGTGCGTGACCTCCTCACGTTTCCACGCGCTAAGGGTGGAAGATAGGAGCATGACCACCGAGGAGGACTGGCCGGTCGAACAGACCTGGTCGATGCGCAACACCCACTGGCACGCCTATGTGGAGCACACTTCGCTCGACCACGCCTCTCCTCGCCAGGTCCGCCTGGAGCGCACGCCGGAGGAGGTGCTGACCTCGCCCGCCGAGGTGGCCGCCTGGCTCGAGGTCAACCTGCGCAGCGCGACGCGCCCGGAGGAGACCGGCAAGAAGCGGGTGAAGGACGAGCGCGACTTCACCGACTCCAACCGCGTGCACGCCTCGCTGGCCTCGCGCGGCGAGTCGATCTACACGGGGGTGAAGGGCGAGCTGACCCTGGCCGTCGAGGCCGTGACGCCGGAGGAGTGCCGGATCTCGCACGACGGCGCCGACGTCGCGCCGCTGAAGGCGGGCCGCCGCCGCTAGTCGATGCGGTGCTCGTGGCCGGCGGCGCCGTTGACGCCGGCCACAGGGGACGACCGGTGCGGACCTACCCGACGTGCCACGAGTGCACGGGCTCGCCCGCGTGCATCAGCTCCATGTACCGCTTGAGCATCCCGGACAGCGCGGCCTCCCGCGACATGCCGCGTTCCTCCAGCAGCGCAACGGTTTCCCGCTGCCACGACGACCCGGTGCGGCGGGCGAGGCAACGCTGCTCGATCACGCCGAGGTAGCGTTCGCGAGCTTCGTCGGAGACACCGCAGTCGCGCAGCCCCTCGTGCGCCATCGGCAGCAGCCGGCGCAGCACCAGCTCGTCCGGCGGGATCCAGCCGATGCCCGGCCAGTACAGCTGGGCGTTCATGCCGTGGCGTGCGCCGGTGTAGAGGTTCTCCTCGGCCGCCTGGAACGACATCTGCGTCCACAGTGGACGTTCCTGTGCGGTGAGCGCGCGCTGGGTCCCGTAGAAGAACGCGGCGTTCGCCATCGTGTCGAGGACCGTCGGGCCCGCCGGCAGCACCCGGTTCTCCACGCGCAGGTGCGGCACGCCGTCGACGACGTCGTAGACGGGCCGGTTCCAGCGCCAGATCGTGCCGTTGTGCAGGCGCAGCTCGGAAAGCCGTGGCGCACCACCGGCTTCGAGGCTCTCGATCGGGTCCTCGTCGTCGGTTTCCGGCAGCAGACTGGGGAAGTAGCGCACGTTCTCCTCGAACAGGTCGAAGATCGACGTGATCCACCGTTCACCGAACCACACGCGCGGGCGGACGCCCTGGTTCTTGAGCTCGTCCGGGCGCGTGTCGGTGGCCTGCTGGAAGAGCGGGATGCGCGTCTCGTGCCAGAGCGCCTTGCCCAGCAGGAACGCGGAGTTCGCCGCGATGGCGACCTGCACCCCGGCCAGGCACTGCGCCGCGTTCCAGTGCGCGGCGAAGTCGGTCGGTTCCACCTGCAGGTGCAGCTGCACCGACGTGCACGCCGCCTCGGGCAGGATCGACTCCGCGTAGGTCAGGAGCTTCTCCGGGCCCTTGCCCGGCATCGCCGGGCCTTCCATGTGCAGCACCATCTCCTCGCCGCGTGCGGCGAAGATGGTGTCGTTGAGCAGCGCGTACCTCGGGCTCTCCGAGAGCCACTTCCGGTCGAAGTGCCGTTCCCGCAGCGTGGGCAGCACACCGATCATGGCGAGGTTGGCGCCGACGTCGTTGGCCTTGGCGTCGGCGTTGTCGAGCGAGGTGCGCAGCTCCTCCTCCAGGCCGAGCATCTCACCGCCGGCCAGCTCGCGCGGCGGGACGTTGATCTCCAGGTTCTGCTGCCCCAGCTCCAAGGTGTAGGAAGGGTCGTCGATCTTCTCGAGCACCTCGGAGTTCGTCATCGCCGGCCGCATCGCGTCGTCGACGAGGTTCAGCTCGATCTCGAGACCCATCTGCTGACGGGGAAAGGAGAACGTGTCTTCTGCGAGCATCGTCGCCAAGGCGTCCAGACTCCGCTGCATCTTCGAGCGGTAACGCTGACGATCGTCTCTGGTGAACGTGCGGCTGGACACTTCACTTCCCATGCCGCTACCCCTTCGCTCGGCGCCGGTGGGCGCGGGCCAGGCGGAACGCCCAACTTGACACAGCGGTAACCTCGTTGACATCGCCCAAATCGGTGCTCTCTGTCACGTCGGGGTAACAACCAGCGATCATCCCCTGGTCGGGCGTGCGGCGTTCCGCCCTCCGGACTACCCGGCCTGTTCCACGACGAGCCGGGTGCAAAACTTCCCGCGTGGCAACAGTGATCGAGATCAACGACCCCGCGGACCCCCGGCTGGACGACTTCCGCGACCTGTCGACGGCCGACCGCAGGCCCGACCGGCCGGGTGGGCGCGGTCTCGTGATCGCCGAGGGCGTGGTCGTGGTGGAACGTCTGCTGGCCTCCCCGTACCCCGTGCGCGGACTGCTCGGCGTGCGCCGCCGCGTTGAGGCGCTCGACCTCTCTGAGCTGGACGTTCCTGCTTACGTGACGTCAGCGGAGGTTATGGCGTCGGTCGTCGGTTTCCACTTGAACCGCGGTGTGCTGGCCGCCGCCGACCGCGCTCCCGCCGTGGACCTGGACACCCTGACCGACGGCGCCCAGCGCCTCGCCGTCCTAGAGGGCGTCGGCGACCACGAGAACCTCGGCTCGATCTTCCGCAACGCCGCCGCGCTCGGCATCGACGGCGTCGTCCTCGGCCCCGGCTGCAGCGATCCCCTCTACCGCCGCAGCGTGCGCGTCTCGATGGGCCACGTCCTGCGCGTCCCGTTCGCTACCACGGATCAGTGGCCCGTGACGCTGAACATGTTGAGGCAAAAGGGTTATACAGTTGCCGCCCTCACGCCACGCCCCGCTGCCCTGCATCTTGCAGACGCCAATTTGCGCGGCCGCCGCGTCGCCGTCCTCCTCGGCTCGGAGGGCCCGGGCCTCACCGACGAGGCCATCGCTGCGGCCGACCTCGCCGTCCGCATCCCGATGTCGTCCGGCGTGGACTCCCTGAACGTGGCCACCGCCGGCGCCGTCGCCTTCTACGCGCTCCTCTAGAGCAGCGTCAGGATCAGCACGACCCAGGCCACCAGCACCCCGGTGACCACGCCGTAGGACACCCACCGCCACACCGGCACCTTGCGCCCGAGCCACACACTCGGCGCCAAGCCACCCACCACCAGCACGTTGGCGATGAGCGCCAGCCACCGGCTCGTCTCACCCAGCCCGAGCGACAACGACACGACCGTGACCGTGACGATGGCGGCCGTGATGAAGCTGACCGTCAGCCCCGTCCCCCACGGCGTCGGCTCCGGCTCTTCCTCCCGGTCCTCCACCACCGTCTGCACGGTCTGCTCCGCCACCGCCTCCTCGGGCGCGTCGACGCTGACCTGCTCGCCGCTCACCGGGTCCGTGTACCGCACCGGCGTGTTCATGACCGCCGCGAGTCTGCCCGCGAGCTGCTTGCCCCGCCGCGCGACCAGCGCACTGGCCACCCCGTCCGCGGGCGTCTCGGTCCGCACGACGGCATCGGCGACCTTCGCCCACTCGTGCAGTGCCTCGGCCAGATCAGCGCCGAGGGGCAGGCTGTGCGGGTCGACCTCACGCTCGCCGGTCTCGTCCTCCCCGGCGAGCACGGCGCGGCCGTCCCGAACTCGCAACTCCACGAACCCCTCCTCCGGTGGTTACGTCGCAGAACCTATCGGACGGGGGAGGGCGGGGAGAACGATCGACCGCGCTGTTCGATGGAAGCCGGCCGCTTTCCGCCTGGTGACACCGGCGGAGCCGGTTGAGCGAAGCGAGACGGACCGGCATGGTCCGGGCTCAGCCCAGTCCTGGTGGCAACGCGGCAGGCGACGGGCCCACCCCGGCCCTGCTCTCAAGGCGACAGCCGGGGGCTCCTGGCCCACCGCAGGCGACCGCCAAGGCCTTCGAACGCCGCCCGCCAGGCGGCCCAGCCGCCGTCGTGGGATCGCGTTCGCGCCAGATCCCCATTGGCGCGAACGCGACCCAGGCCGCTACGCGAGCGAGTCGCGCCAGGCCGTGTGCAGGGCCGCGAACCGGCCCCGCTCACCGATCAGCTCCGCGGGGGAGCCGTCTTCCACCACAATGCCACCGTCCACGACCAGGACGCGGTCGGCGATCAGGACCGTGGACAGGCGGTGGGCGATGATGAACGCGGTCCGGTCGGCCAGGACGGTTTCCAGGGCGGCCTGGACGGCGCGTTCGGTCGGGACGTCCAGCGACGATGTTGCCTCATCGAGGACCAGGACCGCGGGATTTGCCAGGAAGGCGCGCGCGAAGGCGACCATCTGGCGTTGGCCCGCGGAGAGGCGGCCGCCGCGTTTGCGCACGTCGGTGTCGTAGCCGGCGGGAAGGGCTGCGATGAACTCGTGTGCGCCCACCTCCGCTGCCGCCGCCTCGATCTCGGCGCGGGAGGCCTCGGGGCGGCCGAGGGCGATGTTGTCGGCGACCGAGCCGGAGAACAGGAAGTTCTCCTGGGTCACCATCGTCACCGCGCGGCGCAGGTCCTCGTCCGCCAGGGAGCGCAGGTCCACGCCGTCGAGCTGCACGGCGCCCGCCGACGGGTCGTAGAAGCGGGCCACGAGCTTGGCCAGGGTGGTCTTGCCGGCACCGGTCGCGCCGACCAGGGCCACGGTCTGGCCGGCCGGCACGTCCAGCGTGAACTTCGGCAGCACCATCCGCGCGGAACCGGGGTAGGTGAACTCCACGTCGGCGAACCGGACCGCGCCGCGGGCGTGCGGCAGGGCCACCGGGGACGCGGGTTCCGGCACCGACGGTTCCTCCTCCAGGACACCGGAGATCTTCTCCAGCGCGGCCGCGGCCGCGGAGTAGGAGTTCGCGAACATCGCCAGCTCGTCGAACGGGTCGTAGAAGCGGCGCAGGTACAGGGTGAACGCGGCGAGCACGCCCAGCTCCAGCGAACCGGACGTCACCCGGTACGCGCCCCACGCCAGCACCACGGCCAGCGACACGTTGCCGATGACGCGGATCGTCGCGGTGAACGCGGCCATCACGCCCAGCGCGTCGGTGTTCGCGTCGCGGTACCGGGCGTTCAGGCCCGTCATGATCTGCTCGTTGCGCGGCTGGCGGCGGAACGCCTGCACCGCGCGGATGCCGTTCATCGACTCGACGATCTGCACGATGATCTTGGCGATGGCACCGCGGGTGCCGCGGTAGGCCTCCATCGAACGGCGGCGGAACCAGCGCCAGATCAGGTACGCGGGCAGGAAGCCCGCCAGCACGACCGCGGCCAGCGGTGCGTCGAGCCACAGCAGGACGACCGCGATGCCCACCACGGACAGCGCCGCGTTGAACAGGCTGTCGAGGCCCTCTTCGAGCAGGTCCTGCATCGCGTCGACGTCGCTGGTCAGGCGGGAGATGACCTTGCCGGACGTGTACGACTCGTGGAAGCCGACCGACAGCCGCTGCGAGTGCCGGAAGATCCGTCCGCGCAGGTCGAGCAGCAGGTCCTGGCCGACCCGGCCGGACACCCGCAGGAACGCCCAGCGCAGGAACGTCATCAGCACCGCGCACACCGCGTACCCGGCGACGCACCACACCAGGATCGACGTGCCGCCGTCGACGGCGGCCGGGATGCCCTTGTCGATCGCCGCGGCGATCAGCAGCGGGCCCGCGAGGTTCGCGAGGTTGCCGCCGACGACCGCCGCGACCGCGACCGAGGCGCGGCCGACGTGCGGGCGCAGCAGCGAGCCGAGCAGCCGCCGCGACCGGGCCTGCAACCGCAGCCCCGTCGAGTGCGACAGCTCCTCGATCTCCTCGGCGGCGACGCCGCGCCACTCTTCTTCCCGCTGTTGCTGCACGACCACGTCGCTCACGACGCCACCTCCTCTTCCACCAGTTCGTCGTCCGTGCTGGACAGCAGGCGCCGGTACTCGTCGTTCGTCTCCAGCAGCTCCCGGTGCGACCCGACCGCGGCGATCCGGCCGTCGACCAGCAACGCCACCCGGTCGGCCAGCTGCACCGTGGACGGGCGGTGGGCCACGACCAGCGCCGTCACGCCGTGCAGCACCCGCCGCAGCGCCGCCTCGACCTCGGCCTCGGTGTGCACGTCCAGCGCCGACAGCGGGTCGTCCAGCACCAGCACCGCCGGCCTGCCGACGACCGCGCGGGCCAGCGCCAGCCGCTGCCGCTGCCCACCGGACAACGACAGCCCCTGCTCACCGATCCGCGTCGCGAGCCCCCACGGCAGCGCGTCCACGAACTCCTCGGCCTTCGCCACCCGCAACGCCTCGCGCACCCGGTCCTCGTCGACGTCCGGCACGCCCAGCGCCACGTTCTCGGTCACAGACGCGGAGAACAGCACCGGCTCCTCGAACGCCGTGCCGACCACCCGCCGCAGCTCCTCCAGCGACAGGTCCCGCACGTCCACGCCGTCGATCGTCACCCGGCCACCGGTCACGTCCGCCAGCCGCGGCACGAGCGCCGTCAGCGTCGTCTTGCCCGACCCGGTCGCGCCGACCAGCGCCAGCGTCTCGCCCGGCCGCAGGTCGAGGTCGACACCGGCGAGCACCTCGCGGCCGTCCTCGAACGCGAAGCGCACGTCCTCGAACCGCACGTGCCCGCGCACCGGTTCCGGCAGCGACACCGGCCGCTCCGGCCCGCTGATCGTCACCTCGACGTCGCGGACCTCCCAGTAGCGCTCGGCGGCAGCCGCAGCCTGGTTCGTCTCGGCGAGCAGCCAGCCGATCGAGTCGATCGGCCACCGCAGGTACGCGCTGACCGCCACCGCCGCCACCAGCGCACCGACGGTGAGCCAGCCGTTCACGATGCCGACCGCGCCGACCGCGAGCATGCCCGCGATGGAGAGCTCCGGCAGCACGATCAGCACCGACCACAGCGCGGCCAGGATCGAGATCTTGTTCAGCTCGGTCCCGCGCAGCTCACGAGCCTGCGCCAGGAACCGCTTCGACAGCTCCGGGCCGCGCCCGAAGGCCTTCAGCACCCGGATGCCGAGCACCGACTCCTCGACCGTCGTGGTCAGGTCGCCCGCCTGGTCCTGCGCCTTGCGCGCGACGACCTTGAACTTCGCCTCGAAGAAGTACGAGATGACGATCAACGGCAGCGCGCCGCACAACGACACGACGACCAGCCACGGCGACAGGAACGCGATGATCCCCATGCCGATGACGATGACCACGGAGTTGACGATCAGGAACACGATCGCGAACGCCACGAACCGCCTGATGGTGCTCAGGTCGTTCGTGGCGCGGGACAGCAGCTGACCGGACTGCCACCGGTCGTGGAACGAGACCTGCAACCGCTGCAGGTGCCGGTAGAGATCGGCGCGCATGGCGGCCTCGACCTCGGCGGCGGGTCGCGCCGCGAGCTTGCGCCGCACGTAGAACAGGCCCGCCTCGCCGAGCCCGAGCACCAGCACGCCCAGGATCAGCCACGGCAGGACCGCGGTCTCCTTGTTCTGGATGGGTCCGTCGACGATGCGCTGGGTGAGCAACGGGATGCCGAGCCCACACAGCATCGCGAGCATCGTCGCCGTCAGCACGACGGTCATCCGCGCGCGGTACGGCCGCACGTACGGCCACAACCTCCGCAACGTCCTGATCGTCGTGTTTCGTTGATCGCTCACGCGATGAGCCCCCTCTTGGTGTTCCTCGACAGTACGAAGGAGCACCGACACTCAGCATCCGGTTTTTCGCTGCCCCGACCCTCCCGGCTCGACATAGGTCGAGGTCAAGGGCACGATGACCACCATGACGCGGTTTCTGCGCACCGAGCAGACGATGGCGTTTCCACACGGACGGCTCATCGCCTCACGCGATGGGGTGAACTACGTCCTGGCGCCCGACGGCTGGGACCACCTCGGCGGGCAGCGCCCGAAGCACGCGGCGGTCCTCTCCCGCGAGGAGGCGGAGGACTGGTGCGAGCGCGAGGGCTGGGACCTGCACCTGCTGGACGAGGTGCCTACGCCTTCTTGAACGTGAACAACGCCACGAGCCCGTAGGCCACGGCCGCGAGCAGCGCCTCGGCGTGGTGCCGGTTCGAGAACCACGCGAGCAGCGGCTCGTGCACCTTGAGGTACAGCCCGATGCCGAGCAGCACCGGTCCGAGCAGGATGACCGGCCACACCGGCCGCACCCCGAACACCCACAGCACCGGGCCGGCGAGCACGAGCGACGACACCAGCGCGAGCGGCAGCCCGACCAGCACCAGCAGCAGGAACTCCGACATCGACTGGCTGTCGAGCCACGACTTGAGCACGCCGCCCTCGTAGGCCCACGTCCAGCCGAGCACCAGCCCGGCGCCGACGGCCATCGACAGGACGACGCGCAGCAACAACCGGCGCCCCGCCTTGCCCGTCTTGCCCGCGGTGCTCTGTTCCGTCACGTTGCCACCGTAATCGCTCGTGGGGACCCGAAAAACCTGCCGACGGGTACCCCTGGCAGCGGCCGTCCCACACCTTTCAGCTGTGTGACTCCACGGGACGTCTCGACGTGAAGAGCGCCGCGAGCGCGTAGGCCACACACGGCACGAGGATCAACGCGGTCTCGGCGTACTGCGGGTGGGCGTGCTTCGAGAACGTCCGCGCCATCACCAGCGACACGACCACCACGACCCACAGCCCGCTGCCGATCCCGGTCGCCCACCAGCCGCGCTCCTGCCGCCCCAGCCGGAACCCGCCGGCGATCAGCACACCGGCCACGAACGTCCAGAAGGCGAACAGCACCGGGATTGCCGCGAACACCAGGTAGGCCGGACCCCTGGACGGAAGCTGGTGCAGCGTCACCAGAAAACCCGCGCCGACGACCGCTCCGGTCACCGCCCCCACGACCACGCGCACCACCATGCGCCCAGGACTACCTGATCAAGCACCTGGTCAGGCCGTTGTGCACGGAACCTCCACAACACCTTCACGACCGCGGCGGGGTGGTGAGCACCGCGGCCAGTGCGAAGAACACGGCGAAGATCGGCACGGCCGCCCAGAAGAACCCGAGCGCGAAGAACACCGTCGTCGCCACGGCCATGACCGTCGCAGGCACGGCCAGCCACGGCCGGGCCAGCTTCGCCGCGCGCAGCGCGAGCCACCCCAGCGCCGACGCCACGACCGTGAAGATCGGCACGGTCATGACGGCGGTGCCGAGGCACCCGTAATCGTCCTTCGTGCAGACGGCGCCGGACGCGATGAGTCCGAACACCCCCCACCAGACCAGCCCGAGGAGTGCACCCACTCCGGCAGCCAGCGCGACACGACGTCCCATGACGGCGTCGGCCCTTCAGTCAGCGGTTCGACCGCACGCCGAGTAAAACGTCTTCCCACGACGGCACGATGGGGTGGTTCTTCTTCCCCCTCTTGGGCGGAGCGTCCTTGCGGACCGGCTTCTCCGCCGCGGGTGCCTCTGGTTCCGCCACCGCGGTGGCGGGGGAGTCCGTCGCCTGGGCCGGAACGGGCTCCGGCTCGGGCAGGTCCTCCTGCGCGGGCTTCTCCACCACCGGTGCCGGCGGTGCGGGTGCGACCGGCTCGTCCACCACGGGACCGGGGCCGATGATCACCGGAGCCGCCTCCAGCGCCTGCCGGGCCAGCTGCGTCACCGGCCGCACCGTGCGCAGCGTGCGGTTCGGGTTCGGGTCCATCAGGTCGACCGCGGCCTCGTCCAGCGCCGTGACCGTGCCGCCCTGCGCACCGGGGTGGAACGCCCAGTGCGCGCGGTTGTCCGAACGACCGGTCTTCCAGTGCAGCTGCACGATCCAGCGGCCGTCGTCACCACGCCACGAGTCCCACGACGTGTCGCTCAGGTCGTGGCCGCGCAGCCCGAAGGAGTGCGCGACGACCTCGCCCAGCGTCTGGACGTCCGGCCCGTCCTCGCGCACCGGGTGCGCGCGCTGGGCCATGTCGGCCGTGCGCGACCGCTCCAGGAGCACGGGGTAGGCGAAGCGCTCGACGCGGTGCGTGGGCAGCCCGGCGGCAGCGGCGACCTGCTCGATCGACTCGCCGGCGCGGATGCGGGCCTGGATCTCGCGCGGCCGCATCTGGGCCTCGCCCGACTCGATCTGCATCTGGCCGAGACGGGCCAGGTCACCGCGCAGTGCCGCCCGCAGGCGCTCGTCGGCGGGGAGCTTGAAGCGCTCGCCGCGGTTTTCGGGGTCCTCGAGGATGACGGACTTGCCGTCCTCGTCGAGCCCGATGACTCGCAGCGCTCGCATCGTGGCCTCCCTGAATCTGCACCTCGCCAGCGAAGAACGTTAAGACAACGAGCCGCCAAGAGGTGGGAGACTCGCCGATATCTTTACGTGATCTTGCCAGTTCACGGGCCCTGCCGCACGCCGGTTTCCGGAAGGTTCACCTGGACCACCAGCCCTCCTCCCCCGTTCGGACGAGCTTTCGCCGAGCCGCCGTGCGCCTTCGCCACGGACTGCACGATCGACAGCCCGAGGCCCGATCCGGCCGTGCCCGTGCGGTCGCGCAGACGTCGAAAGGGCTCGAACAAACCGGGTACCGCCTGCGCAGGCACGGTGGGACCGGTGTTCGCGACGACGAGGTCTTGATCAAGCTCTACCGTGACGGACCCGCCCGGCTCGTTGTAGAGCACCGCGTTGCGCACCAGGTTGCCGACGAGCTGGGCAAGTAGGACGGGGTCGCCGTCGACCAGATACCTGCGTGTCCGAACCGCAAACGTGACCTTTTTCTCGGCGGAAAGTGCCGCGCACGCCTCGATTTCGTCCTCCACGACCTCGTCGAGCCACACCAGCTCACGCGTGGTGAGCCCGCGGTCGCTCCGCGCGAGCACCAGCAGCCCGTCGATGAGCTTCTCGCTCCGCTCGTTCGTGTCGAGCAGGTGCGCGCCGAGCCTGCGCGTCTCCTCGGTGACGTCCGGGTCGGCCAGCGCCACCTCGATCAGGGTCCGCTGCACGGCCAGCGGGGTGCGCAGCTCGTGCGAGGCGTTCGCGACGAACCGCTTCTGGCTGTCGAACGACGAGGCGAGCCGGTCGAGCATGCCGTCGAAGGTGTCCGCGAGCTCCTTGAGCTCGTCCGGCGGGCCCTCCAGCTCGATCCGCTGGTCGAGCCGGGTCGCCTCCAGCCGGTGCGCGGTCGTGGTGATCTCGTGCAACGGCGCCAGCACCCGCCCGGCCACCACCCAGCCCAGCCCGGCGGCCAGCACGGCGGCGACCACCAGCGCGATGGCGGACTGCCACAGCACGGTGCCCATGACGTCGGTCTTGACCGCCGCGGCCGTCATGACCACGGCGTCCGCGGGCAGCCTGGTCACGTCCACCGTCTGCTGCACCGGCTCCAACTCCAGTGGCCGCGTCACCATCCCCTGCGTGGCCAGCGCGACCCCGTCGGCGGGCAGGAACCAGTCCGCGAGCAGCCAGTAGTTCAGCCCGACCAGCGCGACGCCCGCGATCAGGAACACCCCCGCGTACCAGGCCGTCAGCCTGGTCCGCAGCGTCACGGGCCGAACCGGTAGCCGGCACCGGGCACGGTCTCGATGACCTGCGGTGCGCCCAGCTTGCGGCGCAGCGTCATCACCGCCACCCGCACGGCGTTGGTGAACGGGTCGGCGTGCTCGTCCCACGCCTTCTCCAGCAGCTCCTCCGCGCTCACGACGGTGCCCTCCGCCCGCATCAGCACCTCCAGCACCGCGAACTCCTTGGGTGAGAGCGGCAGGAACCGCCCGTCCCGCGACGCCTGGTGCCGCGGCAGGTCCAGCGTCACGCCCGCGCGTTCGAGCACCGGCGGCAACGCGGGCCGCGCCCGCCGTCCCAGCGCCTGCACCCGTGCCACCAGCTCGGCGAACGCGAACGGCTTGGTCAGGTAGTCGTCGGCACCGAGCCCCAGCCCGGCGACCCGGTCGTCCACCTCGGCCGCCGCGGTCAGCATCAGCACCCGCGCCTCACCACCGCGGGCGTGCACGGCCCCGCACACCTGGTCGCCGTGCACCAGCGGCAGGTCCCGGTCGAGCACCACCACGTCGTAGGCGTGCACGCCCACGCGTTCGAGGGCCGCCTCCCCGTCGTAGCAGACGTCGACCGCCATCGAGAACCGGCGCAGGCCCTCGGCGACCGTGTCCGCGAGCAGCCGTTCGTCCTCGACCACCAGCACACGCATGCCGCACAGTCTCCGCGAACGGGGCATAAGCACTGGATAAAGCCTTTCGCTTAACGCCGTCGAATGACGTCCTCCGTAGACCTGTCGCCATGAAGACCACCACCGCTGTGCTGCTGGGGCTGCTCCTCGCGTTGAGCGCCTGCGGGACGGAAGAACAACCGGCCGCCCAGAACGACCAGAAGAGGGGCGACATGGTCGAGTTCGCCCAGTGCATGCGGGAGAACGGCATCAACATGCCGGACCCGCAGGACGACGGCCGCGTCGGCATCGCGATCGGCGGCGAGGACGGCGTCGCACTCGACCAGGACAAGATGAAGACCGCCCACGAGGCCTGCAAGCAGCACCTGCCCAACGGCGGCGAGCTCAAGCCGCCGTCGCCCGAGGAGCAGGACAAGCTGCGCCAGCAGGCGAAGTGCATGCGCGACAGGGGCTACAACTGGCCGGACCCGCAGTTCGAGGGCGGCGGCCCCACCGACACGATCGAGCTCCCCGACCTGGAGAACGACAAGGTCAAGCAGGACATGAAGGACTGCGGCCTCGGTGAGGGCATGGTCGCGGCGAGGCCCGTCGGATGACCCGCCGCGTCAACAGGAAGGTCGTCGTCGCCGCGCTCGTCGCCGCGGTGGTGCTCGGCACCGGCGGGGTCGTGGTCCTCACGAGGGTCGCGGCCGATCAGGCCAACGCCGCACCGCTGCGGAACGACCCGGCGAAGACGGTGCCGGTGAAGCGGACGAACCTCGCCGACCAGCAGCAGCTGACCGGCCAGCTCGGCTTCGGTGCCGAGCGCGGTCTGGCGAGCCGGAAGGGCGGCACCGTCACCGGGCTGCCGAACCAGGGTGCCGTCATCGAGCAGGGCAAGCCGGTGTTCCACGCGGACGCCAAGCCGGTGCCGCTGTTCTACGGTGCGCTGCCGCTCTACCGCGACCTCGAACAGGGCATGTCGAACGGACCCGACGTCAAGGTGGTGGAGGAGAACCTCGCCGCGTTGGGGTACAAGGACTTCGGCACTCCGGATGAGAAGTTCACCTACTACACCGCCACGGCGTTGAAGAAGTGGCAGAAGGCCAACGGCCTGGAGCAGACCGGGAAGCTCGGCACCGGCGACGTCGTCGTCCAGCCGGGCGCCATCCGGGTCGCGGCGCTGACCGCCCAGCTCGGCGCCCCCGCCGGCGGTGACCTGATGAAGGTCACCGGCACCGAACGCGCGGTCACCGTCGAGCTGGACACGGCCAAGCAGCGCCTCGCCAAGCAGGGCGAGAAGGTCGAGCTGTCGATCACCGGCGGCAAGCCCACCACCGGCACGATCACCGGCATCACCCGCACGGCGGGCGACCCCAACCAGGGTCAGAAGGCCAAGATCGTGCTGACGATCTCCGTCGACGACCCCGCTGCCGCGGAAGGCGTCGAGACCGCCAACGTCACGGCGCTGTTCACCGTGGCGAAGAAGCAGGACGTCCTGGCGGTGCCGATCGGCGCGCTGCTCGCGTCGGCCGAGGGCGGCTACGGCGTCGTCACCGACGACGGCAGGACCATCCCGGTCACCGTCGGCATCTTCGCCAAGGGCCAGGTCGAGGTCCAGGGCAACGGCCTGCGCGAGGGTGTGAAGGTGGTGACCACCGAGTGATCACCGTCGACCGCGCGAGCCGCACCTATCCCGGTGGCGTGCAGGCGCTGCGCGACGTCTCCCTGACCGTCGGGGGCGGGGAGATGCTCGCCATCGTGGGACCGTCCGGTTCGGGGAAGTCGACGCTGCTGCACCTGATGGGCACGCTCGACAAGCCCACGATGGGCCGGGTCGAGATCGACGGCCACGACATCTCGTCGTTGTCGGACAACGCGCTCTCGGCGCTGCGGGCCCGCACGATCGGGTTCGTGTTCCAGCAGTTCTTCCTCACGGACGGGTTGTCCGCCATCGAGAACGTGGCCTCCGGGCTCGTCTACGCCGGCGTGCCGCGCTCGAAGCGGCGTTCGATGGCGATGTCCGCACTGGACCGGGTCGGGCTGATCCACCGGGCGCTGCACAAGCCGCACGAGCTCTCCGGTGGTGAACGCCAGCGGGTCGCGATCGCGCGGGCCGTGGTGAACACGCCGAGAATCCTGCTGGCCGACGAACCGACCGGCAACCTGGACACGAAGAACGGCGCGGGCGTGCTGGAGCTGCTGGACAGCCTCAACTCCGACGGCACGACGATCGTGATGATCACCCACGACCGGGACATCGCGGCGTGGGCACCGCGCCGGGTCGAGGTCCGCGACGGGGTGGTCGTGTGATCGACCTGCTGCGCCTCGGGTTCTTCGGCATGAGGATCCGCCCGGTCCGCGCCGTGCTGTCGGCACTGGGCATCGCGATCGGCATCGCCGCCGTCGTCGCGGTCGTCGGCATCCCCGCCTCCAGCGCCGCCGCGTTGCGGGAGGAGATGTCCAGGCTGGGCACCAACCTGCTCACCGCCGCACCCGGCCAGGACTTCTTCGGCCAGGACGCGAAGCTGCCGGAGACCGCGGTGCCGATGGCCAGGCGGATCGGCGCGGTGTCGGCGGCGAGCGCGACGGGCAAGATCTCCGCGAGCGTCCGCAAGAACGACCTGGTGCCCGCCAGCGACACGCTCGGGCTGCAGGTGCAGGCCGCCGAACAGGACCTGCTCGCGGTGCTGCACGCCGAGGTCCGCGCCGGCCGGTGGCTGTCGCCGGGGGAGAAGTCGGTGGTGCTCGGGGGCACCGCGGCCGCGCGCCTGGGCGTGCAGGAGCCCGGTGTGCAGCTGTGGATCGACGGCCAGTGGTTCACCGTGGTCGGCATTCTCGGCCCGCTGCCGCTCTCGCCGGAGATCGACCGTTCGGCGCTGGTCGGCTGGGAAGCGGCCAAGGAGGCGTTCGGGTTCGAGGGCAACGCCGGCACGGTCTACGTGCGCACCACGCCCGACCAGGTGGACGACGTCCGCAGGCTGCTCGGCCCGACGCTGAACCCGAAGCAGGCCAACGAGGTCAAGGTGTCGCGGCCCTCGGAGGCGCTGGAAGCGCAGAAGCTCGCGGAGAGCTCCTACAACGCCCTGTTCCTCGGCCTGGGCGGGGTCGCGCTGCTCGTCGGCGGTGTCGGCGTGGCGAACACGATGGTGATCTCGGTGCTGGAACGGCGCAGGGAGATCGGGCTGCGGCGGGCGCTCGGGGCGACCCGGCGGCAGATCCGGTGGCAGTTCCTCACCGAGTCGGTGCTGCTGTCCGGGCTCGGCGGGCTGGTCGGCGTGATCGTGGGAGTCGCGGTCACAGCCGGGTACTCGATCAGCCAGCGGTGGCCGGCGGCACTGCCGTGGCCCGCCCTGCTCGGGGGAGTGGGCGCCGCGATCCTCATCGGCGCGATCTCCGGGCTCTACCCGGCGGTGCGGGCCGCCCGCCAATCCCCCACCGAGGCACTTGCCTGAACGCACGCGGGGACCTTTCGTACTCTCCGAGAGTACGAAAGCTCCCCGCGTGCGCTGTCAGAGCTGGCCGACGACCCAGTCGATCGCCTGGGTCAGGGTCGTGACATCGCTCGGCTCGATGGCCGGGAACATCGCCACCCGCAGCTGGTTCTTGCCGAGCTTGCGGTACGGCTCCACGTCCACGATCCCGTTGGCGCGCAACACCTTCGCCACGGTGGCGGCGTCGACGTCGTCGGAGAAGTTGATCGTGCCGACGACCTGCGAGCGGTCAGCGGCCTTCTCGACGTACGGCGTGGTGTACGCGGTCTTCTCGGCCCACGAGTAGAGCCGGTCCGACGAGTCCTTGGTGCGCGCGACGGCCCAGTCGAGGCCGCCGTTGCCGTTGATCCAGTCGATCTGGTGCGCCAGCAGGAACAGCGTGGCCACCGACGGCGTGTTGTACGTCTGGTCCTTCGTGGAGTTGTCGAGCGCGGTCGGCAGCGACAGGAACTCCGGCACCCAGCGGTCCTTGAGCTCCTCGACGCGCTCCAGGGCCTTCGGCGACATCAGCGCGAGCCACAGCCCGCCGTCGCTCGCGAAGGACTTCTGCGGCGCGAAGTAGTAGACGTCGAAGTCCTCGGCCTTGACCGGCAGGCCACCCGCGCCCGACGTGGCGTCGATGGCGATCAGCGCCTGCCCGGAGTCCTCGATGCGGGTGACGGGCATGGCCACACCGGTCGAGGTCTCGTTCTGCGCCCAGCCGACCAGGTCGGCGCCCTCGGCGTAGAACAGCTCCGGCGCCGTGCCCGGCTCGGCCTTGGTGACGAGCGAGTCCTTCAGGAACGGCGCCGTCTGCGTGACCTTCGCGAACTTCGACGAGAACTCACCGTTGGTGAAGTGCTGCGCCGTCTCGCGGACCAGCCCGAAGGACGCCGCGTCCCAGAACGCCGTCGTGCCACCGTTGCCGAGCACGACCTCGTACCCGTCGGGCAGCGCGAACAGCTCGCGCAGACCGGACCGCACCCGGCCCACGAGGTTCTTGACGGGCTTCTGCCGGTGCGACGTGCCGAGCAGGGCCGCACCCTCGGTGGCCAGGGCCTGCACGGCCTCCGGGCGCACCTTGGACGGTCCACAGCCGAAGCGGCCGTCGGACGGCTTGAGGTCGGCGGGCAGCACCAACGAGGTCGGATCGGCGGTCTGGGTCATGTGGTCACGCCTCCGGGGCGGTGAGTCTTCTAACGGACCTGACCGGCGCCGTTGCCGGAGTTCACAGTGTTGCAGGCCGGTGGCCGGCAGGTGACAGGCGGGTGTCCTGGGTCACTGCCGGAAGCCGCCCGGCGTGCGGTGGGGCCGGGGAGCTCGGCGCGTCACCGCAGCATCCCGCGCTCCATCGCCGTGGTGACCGCTGCGGTCCGGTCGGACACCCCGAGCTTGTTGAACACGCGCAGCAGGTGCGTCTTGACCGTGGCCTCGGAGATGAACAGCGCCCGTCCGATCTCGACGTTCGACAGGCCCTTCGCGACCAGCCGCAGCACCTCGGCCTCCCGCGCCGACAGCGGCGGGGTCCGGACCTGGCCGACGACCTTGGCGACCATCGACGGCGCCAGCACCGTCTCCCCGCGCGCGGCGGCGCGGATGGCGGCGATCAGGTCCTCGGTCGTCGAGTCCTTCAGCAGGTAGCCCGACGCGCCCGCCTCCACCGCGCGGAGGATGTCCGAGTCGGTCTCGTAGGTGGTCAGCACGAGCACGCGCGGGCCCGTCCCGACGATCCGGGCGGTCGCGGCCACACCGTCCATCTCCGGCATGCGCAGGTCCATCAGCACGACGTCCGGGAGCAGCGCCGCGGCCTGGGAGATCGCCTCGGCACCGGAACCGGCCTCACCGACCACCTCCAGGTCCGCGGCCACGAGCATGCCGCGCAGGCCCTGCCGCACCACTGGGTGGTCGTCCACCAGCAGGATCCTGATCACAGCGGCACCTCCACGAGCACCGAGGCCCCCTCGTCCGACGACAGGGACAGCCTGCCACCCACCTGCTCCAGCCGGGCGCGCATGCCCCGCAGGCCGAAGCCCTCCGGTGCGTCGCCGAAGCCGCGGCCGTCGTCGCGGACCTCCAGCGACACGCCGTCGGCGTCGAACCGCAGCACGACGTCCACCCGGGACGCACCGGAGTGCCGCAGCACGTTGGTCAGCGCCTCCTGGGCCGTCCGCAGCAGCACCACCTCCACCGACGTCGGCAGCGCGACCGAGTCGCCGATCACCCGGAACGCCGACGGCAGCGCCGCACCGGTCACCAGGCGCCGCAACGCGTCCTCCAGCGACGAACCGTCCAAAGGCGACGGTGCGGTGGAGGCGACCAGTGCCCGTGCCTCGCGCAGGTTCTCCCGTGCCGTGGCCAGTGCCAGCTCCACGTTCGGCTGCGCGCCCTGCAGCAGCGTGATGATCGACGTGAAGCCCTGCGCCAGCGTGTCGTGGATCTCCGCCGACCACCGGGCCCGCTCGGCCTCGATGGTCAGCGCCTCGATGCGGTGCAGCAGCTCACCGCGTTGCGCGTTCTGCCGCGAGATCTGGCTGATCGCCCACCCGAAGGCCTGCGAGAAGCCGATGATCAGCAGCGCGGCCGGCCAGGGCAGCGCGGGCACGGCGCCCGCGGCCCAGGTCAGGATCTGCGGCGTGAACACGAACACCGCCATCGGCAGGAACGCCCACGCGGTCGGCAGCACCATGTAGATCTGCGGCACCAGGCCGAACAGCGCGAAGGTCGCGTTGCCGCTGAACCACACCGCCGGCGCGAACGTGGCGAGCGAGCCGGCGGCGTAGACGAACCCGTGCCAGTCCTCGTGCCCGCGCCGGACCAGCCTGCGGCCGTAGAACAGGAACCACAGCGCGTTCAGTCCCAGCAACCCCGCCGCCGTCAGGCGGTCTGCGAGGGTGTTGTTGTCGATCAGGATGAGGACGAGCGCGGTGGCCTGGGTGACCGCGAAGAGCACGTACCAGGTGATCAGCGACTGCCGTTCGTCCACCTGAAGGTCCGGCTGACCCCCACCAGGCCCACCAGCGTCCACGCCCCGAGCACCAGGGCGGTCCTGCCGAGCTCCCATGATCCCGCCGCCTCCATGACCGCGTAGTTCTCGTCCAGAGCGAACACCGAGCGGAAACCCTGGCACACCCACTTGAGCGGGAAGAACGACCCCACCGTGCGCAGCGACTCTGGCAGCGCCGACTGCATGATGAACACGCCGCTGAGGAACTGCAGCACGATGTAGGGCAGGTTCAGCACGCCCGCCGCGCTGCGGGTCGAGGTCGCGATCGAGCTGAGCGCGACACCGATCAGCGAGCACGAGACGACGCCGAGCACGAACACCCACGCGAACGTGCCCCACTTCGCCGCGGTCGCCGGCAGCTCCAGGTCGAACCGCAGCACGCCCACCGCGACCAGCAGCACCGCCTCGAACAGGCTCGTCACGAAGACCAGGACGATCTTGCCGATGAAGTAGGACGTGAACGGCATCGGCGTGCCGCGCAGGCGCTTGAGGGTGCCGTCCTCGCGGTCGGCCACGACGCTCATGCCGAGCCCGACGAACGAGGTCGAGATGATGCCCGCGCCGATCATGCTGGCGGCGAACATCTGCGCGGCGGCCGGTTCCTTCACGTAGACGGTGCCGAGCAGCAGCATCAGCAGCGCCGGCAACGACACCGTGAAGATGAGGTTCTCCTTCTGCCGGAAGAAGTCCCTCAGCTCGGCCGCACCCCTCGCGAGGCCGAGCCGCAGGGTTCCGGGAAGCACGGTGGTGGTCATTTGATCAGCTCCAGGTAGACGTCCTCCAGCGACGGCCGGGTGACGGTGAGTTCGGCGAGCTCGCCGTGGCGGGACAGCTCGGCGACGGCCTTGGTGGGTTCGGAGGTGCGGATCTCGGTGTAGCCGCTGTCGGACAGCCACCGCACGGTGGCGTCGGCGTGTGCGCGGCCGCCGAGCGTCCGCGGCGTGCCCTCGGCGACGATCCGGCCGTCGGCGAGCACGGCCACGCGGTCGGCGAGCGCCTCTGCCTCGTCGAGGTAGTGCGTGGTCAGCAGGATCGTGGTGCCCTCGGCGGCCAGCAGCCGGACCAGGTCCCAGAACTGGCGGCGCGCCTCCGGGTCGAACCCGGTGGTCGGCTCGTCCAGGAACACGAGCTCCGGCCGCCCGATGATGCCGAGCGCCACGTCCAGCCGGCGCCGCTGACCCCCCGACAGCGTGCCGGCGCGAGCCTTGGCCTTCTCGGTGAGCCCGACGAGGTCGATGACCTCCTCCGGGTCACGCGGGTCCGCGTAGTACCCGGCGTAGTGCCGCACGGCCTCGCGGACGGTGAGGTTCGCGGCGTCGCTCGCGCTCTGCAGGACGATGCCGAGCTTCGAGCGCCACACCCGCCCCGCCTTCGCCGGGTCGCCGCCGAGCACGCTCACCTCCCCGGCGTCCCGGTCGCGGTGGCCCTCCAGGATCTCCACGGTCGTCGTCTTGCCGGCCCCGTTCGGCCCGAGGACCGCGAACACCTCACCGCGGGCGACGTCGAGGTCCACCCCGGCCACCGCCCGGTGCCCCCCGTAGGCCTTCTCCAGCCCTCGCACTCGAATCGCGTTCATGCACAAATCCTCCGGCGCACGGGTGCCTCTCCGGGACGACCGCCCCGCCGACCCCGGTTGTCCACCGGTCGGTGGACACGGCGGCACGCGGGGCCCTTTCGTGCGCTCCTGGTGAACGAAAGCTCCCCGCGTGCGTTCGTGTTTCGGCGAGGTTTCCACTGGGCGGTAAACGGCTTTCGAGTGGTAGAACGAAGCTGTGCACCTGACGCCGCATGAACGGGACAAGCTCCTCGTGCACGTCGCTGCCGACGTGGCGCGGCGGAGGCTCGAACGCGGAGTGCTGCTGAACTACCCCGAGGCCGTCGCGCTGATCACCGACCACGTGCTGGAGGGCGCGCGGGACGGGCGGACGGTCAGCGAGCTGATGGAGAGCGGCCGCACGGTGCTCGCGCCGGAGCAGGTCATGCGCGGGGTGCCGGAGATGATCGACTCGGTGCAGGTCGAGGCGACGTTCCCGGACGGCACGAAGCTCGTCACGGTGCACCACCCGATCGCACCGTCCGCCGGTCCCGCCCCGGGCGAGGTCGTCGTCGGCAGCGAACCGGTCGAGCTCAACCCCGGCCGGCCGCGGGTCGTGCTCACCGTCGTCAACGCCGCCGACCGGCCCGTGCAGGTCGGCTCGCACTTCCACTTCGCGTCGGTCAACGCCGGGCTGGAGTTCGACCGGGAGGCCGCTTTCGGCTACCGGCTGGACATCCCGGCCGGCACGGCGACGCGCTTCGAACCCGGCGTCGAGCGCGAGGTGTCGCTCGTTCCGCTGGCCGGCCTGCGGATCGTCAGGGGGTTGCAGCGGTGATCGACCGGGAGCGCTACGCCGAGCTGCTCGGCCCGACCGTCGGCGACAAGGTCCGGTTGGCCGACACCGACCTGTTCATCGAGGTCACCGAGGACCTGAGCCGCGGCACCGGCTCCGGCGACGAGGTGATCTTCGGTGGCGGCAAGGTGGTCCGCGAGTCGATGGGGCAGGGGATCGCCACCCGTGCCGAGGGCGCGCCGGACCTGGTGATCACCGGTGCCGTGGTGCTCGACCACTGGGGTGTGGTCAAGGCCGACGTCGGCGTGCGGGACGGCCGGATCGTCGCGATCGGCAAGGCGGGCAACCCGGACACGATGGACGGCGTCCACCCCGGCCTGGTCATCGGCCCGTCGACGGAGATCCTGTCCGGCAACGGGAAGATCCTCACCGCGGGCGGCATCGACTGCCACGTGCACTTCATCTGCCCGCAGGTCGTGGACGAGGCGCTGGCGTCCGGCCTGACCACGCTGGTCGGCGGCGGCACCGGCCCTGCGGAGGGCACGAAGGCCACCACGGTCACGCCGGGCGCCTGGTACCTCGACCGGATGCTGACGTCGATGGACCACATGCCGGTCAACGTCCTGTTGCTGGGCAAGGGGAACACGGTCTCCGAGGAAGCGCTGCGCGAACAGCTCCGCGGTGGCGCGGGCGGGTTCAAGCTGCACGAGGACTGGGGCACCACGCCCGCCGCGATCGACGCGTGCCTGCGCATCGCCGACGAGTCCGGCGTCCAGGTCGCCATCCACACGGACACGTTGAACGAGGCCGGCTTCCTGGAGTCCACAGTGGACGCCATCGGTGGCAGGTCGATCAACGCCTACCACTCCGAGGGCGCGGGCGGCGGGCACGCACCGGACATCATCCGGGTCGTCTCACTGCCGAACGTGCTGCCGTCGTCGACCAACCCGACCCGCCCGCACACCGTCAACACGCTCGAAGAACACCTCGACATGCTGATGGTCTGCCACCACCTCAACCCGTCGGTGCCCGAGGACCTGGCGTTCGCCGAGTCGCGCATCCGCCCGACCACGATCGCCGCCGAGGACCTGCTGCACGACCTGGGCGCCATCTCGATGATCAGCTCCGACTCCCAGGCGATGGGCCGGGTCGGCGAGGTTGTCATCCGCACCTGGCAGACCGCGCACGTGATGTCGAAGCGCCACACCCTCGACCCGAACCTGCGGGCCCGGCGGTACGTCGCGAAGTACACGATCAACCCGGCCATCGCGCACGGCATCGCCGGCGAGGTCGGCTCGGTCGAACCCGGCAAGCTCGCCGACCTCGTGCTGTGGGAACCGAAGTTCTTCGGCGTGCGGCCGTCGGTCGTGCTGAAGGGCGGCTTCATCGCGTGGGGTGCCATGGGTGACGCGAACGCCTCGATCCCGACGCCGCAACCGGTGTGGGCGCGGCCGATGTTCGGTGCCACGGCCGGTGCCGCGTCGAGCGTCTTCTTCGTCGCACCGGAGGCGGTCGAGGCCGGTATCGGCGACCGGTACGCCCGGCGGGTGCTGCCGGTGGAGAACACCCGCTCGGTGTCCAAGGCGGACATGGTGCTGAACGACGCGCTGCCGGACGTCCGGGTCGACCCGGACAGCTTCGCCGTGCACGTGGACGGCGAGCTGGTGGAACCGGCACCGGTCGCCGAGCTGCCGATGGCCCAGCGGTACTTCCTGTTCTGATGCTGACCGCGCTGATCCTCGCCGACTCCCGCTTCCCCGGCGGCGGGCACGTGCACTCCGGTGGCCTGGAGGAGGCGGCCACCCGGCGGCTCGTGCACGACGAGCCGTCGCTGGAGTCGTTCCTGCGCGGGCGGTTGCAGACCGCGGGGCTGCTCGCGGCCGGGTTCGCCGCCGCCGCGGCCCGCGGTGAGGACCTCGCGACGCTGGACGCCGAGCTCGACGCCCGCACGCCCTCGCCCGCCCAGCGCGCGGCGTCGCGGGCGCAGGGCCGCGGCATGCTGCGGGCGGCCCGGCGGGCGTGGCCGTCCGCGCGCCTGCGCGACCTGCCGCCGGACCCGCACCAGCCGCTGGTCATCGGCGTGCTGGTCGACGACCCGGTCGAGGCCGCGCTGACCTGCGCCTACCTCGCCGTCAGCGGACCGGCGTCCGCGGCGGTGCGGCTGCTGGGACTCGACCCGTTCGGGGTCAACGCGATCGTGGCGGCGCTTCCGGTGGAAGAGGTCGCCGCGCGGGCCGCGAAGGAGCTGCCCGCGCTCGGTTCACCCGCCTTGGACCTCTTGGCGGAGGCTCATGTTCGACGTGAAGGGGTGCGTCTCTTTGGGAGCTGACCACGGTCCTGACCCGCACGACCACCACCACGGCAAGGCGCCGCGCATCGGCATCGGCGGCCCCGTCGGCAGCGGCAAGACCGCGCTGACCGCCGCGCTGTGCCGTGCTCTCGGCGCGCAGCTGGAGCTCGCGGTGGTCACCAACGACATCTACACGACCGAGGACGCCGACTTCCTGCGCCGCGCGGGCGTGCTGGACCCGGCGCGCATCGAGGCCGTGCAGACCGGGTGCTGTCCGCACACCGCGATCCGCGACGACATCACCGCGAACCTCGACGCCGTCGAACGCCTGGAACACCGGTTCACCGGCCTCGACCTGGTGATCATCGAAAGCGGCGGCGACAACCTGACCGCCGTGTTCTCCCGCGGCCTCGTCGACAGGCAGATCTTCGTCGTGGACGTGGCCGGCGGCGACAAGGTGCCGCGCAAGGGCGGCCCCGGCGTCACGACCGCCGACCTGCTGGTGATCAACAAGACCGACCTCGCCCCGCTGGTCGGCGCCGACCTGGACGTGATGACCTCCGACGCGCACCGGATGCGCGGCGAGCTGCCGGTGATCGCGCAGTCGCTGGTGGAGACACCGGACGCGCCCGAGGTCGCGAAGTGGGTGCTGGCGCAGCTGTGAGGGCGTCCGCGCGGTTGGTCGTCGAGCTCGACCGGCACGGCAACAGCGTCGTGCGCGTCCTGCGCTCCCAGGCGCCCCTGACGCTGGTGCCGCACCGCCGCGCCGGTCCGGTCGCGCTGGTGCACCTCGTCAGCTCCGTGACGTCCCCGCTCGGCGGGGACGCCCTGGAGCTGGACGTCGCGGTCGGTCCCGGTGCCGCGCTGGACCTGCGGGGCGTGGCGGCGACGCTGGCGCTGCCCGGCCCGTCCGGTGCGGAGTCGTCCTCGGTCGTGCGGTTCACGATCGAGGGCACTGCCCGGTACCTGCCGGAGCCCACGGTCGTGACGGGCCGCGCGCGTCACACCGCAGTGGTGGAGGCCGAATTGGACGGTCACGCGGTGTTGTCGTTGCGCGAGGTGCTGGTGCTCGGCCGCGTCGGCGAGAAAGCCGGTGCGCTCTCCACGTCGGTGCGCGCGACCCGGTGCGGCACGCCGTTGTTGCACCAGCAGCTCGTCGTCGGCGACCCGGCGGTCGACGCGTCCGCGGCCGGGCTCGCCGGCAAGCGCGTCCTGGGCAGCCAGGTGCACCTGGACGCCGTCGAGCGCCCCGCTGACGGCGGTGAGTGGTGGAACGTCGTGCCGTTGGCGGCGGGCGGATCCCTTGCCACCGCACTGGGTGAAGACGTGGTCACCGTCACACGTGTGCTCGACGCCATCTGACTCGATCACGTATTCGATCCAGATCCGTTCAAACCACGGACAGTCACTGTTCAGGTGGTGGTCATCACCGCGCAGGCGGTTTCGGGATCGGGTCGCCGTGCGTATGGTCGCGGGTCCAAGGACCACGAGTTCTGCGCTGTGCTGGGAGGTTCGCCGATGACGGAGACCACGAACATCGCTCTGCCCGCGATGCGCGTGTCTTATGAGCAGGGCTCGCTCGCCGAGTCGGAGCTTGCCGCCACCTGGCACGAACAGCTCCAGCTGTGGCTCGACCACGCTTCCCGCGCCGGTCTGGCGGAACCGAACGCCATGGTCCTCGCGACCACCGACACCCAGGGCCGCCCGTCCTCGCGCACGGTGCTGCTCAAGGGCCTCGACGAGCGCGGCGTGGTGTTCTTCACCAACTACACCTCGAACAAGTCGCACGACCTGATGGCGACCCGCTACGCCTCCGCCACGTTCCCGTGGTTCGCGATGCAGCGCCAGGCGCACGTCCGCGGCACGGTCGAGAAGGTCGGGCCCGTCGAGACCGCCGAGTACTGGAACTCGCGGCCGCGCGGGTCGCAGATCGGTGCCTGGGCCTCGCCGCAGTCGCGCGTGGTGGCCGGCCGTTCCACTTTGGACTCGGCGCTGCACAAGATCGAGCGGCAGTTCGCCGACACCGAGCAGATCCCGGTCCCCCCGCACTGGGGCGGCTGGCGGGTCCGGCCGGAGGAGGTCGAGTTCTGGCAGGGCCGCCGCGACCGGATGCACGACCGGCTGCGGTTCCGCCTGGGCCGCGACGGCTGGCAGGTCGAGCGAGTAGCGCCGTAGTCCGCGGCGCGAGGCTTTCGCGAGGGGGCGTCTCCTGTGGGCGGGAGGCGCCCTTTCGCATGGCCTTGACACACTGTCGCGGAACCTGGTGGCGGCCTCACACGTCCTCAGGCTGACCTAAGCGCCCAAACCACCCCTCGGCATACTGGGCGCTCAGCCACAGCGAACTACGAGGTGTGACTTCACGTGTGCGGAGTGCTCGGACTCATCTGCCCCACCGAAGCCGGCGCCGGCTCGGCGCGCGGCTCAGTGGCCGCCGCACTGCGCTGCCAGCGGCACCGCGGTCCTGACGAGAGCGACACCTGGGCCGACGCGGAGGTCGTCTACGGGTTCAACCGGCTCGGCTTCATCGACCTCGACCACTCGCACCAGCCGCTGGTCTGGGGCCCGCCGGAGAACCCGGCGCGGTACACGCTGAACTTCAACGGCGAGATCTACAACTACAAGGAGCTGCGGGCCGAGCTGGCCCTGCGGTTCGGCGCGCAGTTCCGCACCCAGGGCGACGGCGAGTCGATCGTCGCCGCCTACCACTACCTGGGCGCCGACTCGGTCAAGCGGCTGCGCGGCATGTTCGCGTTCATGATCTGGGACGCGCAGGAGCGGGTGGTCTTCGGCGCGCGCGACCCGTTCGGCATCAAGCCGCTGTACTGGGCGTCCGGGCCCGGCGGGGTGGCGTTCTCGTCGGAGAAGAAGAGCCTGCTGCAGCTCACCGGCACCCTCGGCATCAGCCAGGAGCTCGACCAGACCGCGCTGCAGCACTACCTGGTCCTGCAGTACGTGCCGGAGCCCGAGTCGCTGCACAGGGCGATCCGCCGCGTCGAGTCCGGCACCTCGTTCCGCGTCACGCCGGGCGGGCCGGTCCTGTTCAACCGGTACTTCAAGCCGGTGTTCGCGCCGCGGCCGGTCAACGGCGAGCACGAGGCCGAGGCGCTGCACGAGCGGATCGCCGAGGTCATGCGCGACTCGGTGGCCAAGCACATGATCTCCGACCCGGACGTCACGGTCGGCGCGTTCCTGTCCGGCGGCATCGACTCGACGGCCACGGCGACGCTCGCGAAGCTGCACAACCCCAACCTCATCGCGTTCACCAGCGGCTTCGACCGCCAGGGCTACTCGGAGGTGGACGTCGCGGCCGAGACGGCGGCGGCCATCGGCGTGCGGCACGTGGTCCGCACGGTGTCGCCGGACGAGATGATGAACGAGCTGCCGCTGATCCTCTGGTACCTCGACGACCCGGTCGCGGACCCGGCGCTGGTGCCGCTGTGGTTCATCGCGCGGGAGGCCCGCAAGTACGTCAAGGCGGTGCTGTCCGGCGAGGGCGCGGACGAGCTGTTCGGCGGGTACGTGATCTACCACGAGCCGCTGTCGCTGTCGCCGTTCGAGAAGGTGCCCGGCGGTGTGCGCAAGCTGATGGGCGCGGTGTCGAAGTCCATTCCGGAGGGTGTGCGGGGCAAGGACCTGCTGCGGCGTGGCTCGCTGCGGCTGGAGGAGCGCTACTACGGCAACGCCCGCAACTTCAGCGACGCGCAGGTCCGCGCCGTGTTCCCCGGCTACGTCGAGGGCGTCGGCTTCCAGGACGTGACCGCGCCCTGGTACCGCGAGTCGGAGGGCTGGGACCCGGTCGCGCGCATGCAGCACATCGACCTGTTCACGTGGCTGCGCGGCGACATCCTGGTCAAGGCCGACAAGGTGACCATGGCCAACTCGATCGAGCTGCGGGTGCCGTTCCTCGACCCCGAGGTCTTCCGGGTGGCCGCCGAGGTGCCGCTGGAGCAGAAGCTCACCGAGGGCACGACCAAGTACGCGCTGCGCAAGGCGCTGGCCAAGATCATCCCGCCGCACGTGCTGAACCGGCCGAAGCTGGGCTTCCCGGTGCCGATCCGGCACTGGCTGCGCGCCGAGATGTACGACTGGGCGCGTGGGATCATCGCCGACTCGCAGACCGGCCACCTGCTCGACAAGAACGCCGTGCTCGACCTGCTGGCCGAGCACAAGTCGGAGCAGTTCGACCGGTCGCGCCAGCTGTGGTCCGTGCTGTGCTTCATGATCTGGCACGGGATCTTCGTCGAGGGCCGGATCAGCCCGAAGGTGCCGGAGCCGGTGTACCCGGTCCGCCTCTGACGAGTGGTCTTGGTGACACCTCACGTGAAGTGCTTGTTAGTTGTCATAGGCTAACGAAGTGGCCACTGTGGGGAGAAGCGCGCGCTCGACGTTCGTGATCGACACGCGACCGTTGAAGATCGTCGCGTACCGCCGGTTGTGGCTCTCCACGATCGTCACGGCGGTGGGCTCCCAGCTCACCGCCGTCGCCGTGCCCAAGCAGGTCTACGACCTCACCGGCTCGTCCGCGTGGGTCGGCATCGCCGCGGGCGTGGCGCTGGTGCCGCTGCTGGTCTTCGGGCTGTGGGGCGGCGCGATCGCGGACACCGTCGACCGGCGCAAGCTGCTGCTCGTCACCAACACCGGCATCGCGGTCTCCTCCGTGCTGCTGTGGGTGCAGGCCGCGCTGGACGTCCGATCAGTGTGGCTCGTCATCGCGCTGCTCGGCCTGCAACAGGTGTTCTTCGCGGCCAACGCGCCCGCCCGGTCGGCCTCCATCGCCCGGCTCGTGCCGGCGGAGCTGCTGCCGTCGGCGGGCGCGCTCGGCTCGACGGTCATGCAGTTCGGCGCCGTGCTCGGGCCGTTGCTCGCCGGCGCCCTGATGCCCGTCGTCGGGCTGCCCACGCTGTACCTGGTGGACGCGATCGCGCTCGTCGTCACCGTCTACGCGGTGTGGAAGCTGCCGCCGATGCCCCCGCTCGACGGCGTGGTGCGGCGGGCAGGGCTGAAGGACGTGCTGGCCGGCTTCGTCTACCTGTGGGCGCAGAAGGTGCTGCTCGCGTCGATGCTGCTGGACATCATCGCGATGGTGTTCGGCATGCCGCGGGCGCTGTTCCCGGAGATGGCGCAGCACACGTTCGGCGACCCACCCGGCGGTGGGTTCGCCCTCGGCGTGCTGTTCGCCGCCATCCCGATCGGTGCCGTGCTGTGCGGGCTGACGTCCGGGTGGATCGCGAACGTCGGCAGGCACGGCGTCGCGGTCACCGTGTCGGTGGTCGCCTGGGGCGTGGCCATCGCCGGGTTCGGGCTCTCCGGCAACCTGTGGGTGGCGGCGGCGTTCCTCGCGTTGGCGGGCGCGGCGGACATGGTGTCGATGGCGTTCCGCGGCGCGATCCTGCAATCGGCGGCCACGGACGAGATGCGCGGCCGCATGCAGGGCGTGTTCATCGTCGTCGTGGCGGGCGGCCCGCGGATCGCCGACCTGCTGCACGGCACGGGCGGTGCGGCGTTCGGCACGGCCGCGGCGGTCACGGCCGGCGGCGTGCTGGTGGTCGTGGCGACCGTCGTCGCGGTGCTGCTGCTGCCCGCGATCTGGCGCTACCGCGTCAGTTCCGCTGGCTGACCACGGCCGGCACCGGGTCCACGACCCGCGCCGACGTGCCCCAGTCGGTGAACCTGGCGTCGTCGACGATCGTCGCTTGGCCGAACTGCCGGGAAACCTTCAACCGGGTCGGCAGACCGGCCCGGTCGAAGTCCAGCTCGGCGACCGACGCCTGCACGCCCTGGTCGAGAGCGATCTTGACCTCGTTCTTCAGGAAACCGTCCGGCAGCGAGTCGTAGGCCTTCCGGTGGTCGACGTCCACCGTGTACAGCGTGCGGTCGCCGAACTGGCCGGACAACCGCACCACACCGCCGGCCGCGATGATCGGCAGGTGGTACCGGGTGAACACGGCCTCCTGGTGGACCAGGTCGTAGAAGCCCAGCATGGTGTCCGTGAACTCGTCGGTGTCGGCGCGGGTGAGCTTCACCCACGGCTTGTCCGCGGGCAGCCCGAACACCGGGGGCAGCTCGACGTACGCGTTGTCCTCGCTCGTGGACACGTAGTGCAGCTTCTGCGGCGCCCCACCGGTCTGCACCGGTCGCTCGGTCGTGGCCTCGACGTCCGCGCCGTCACCCGCCGTGAGCCGCACGACCCCCGACGCCGACGCGACGGCGCCACCGCCCACCGGCGCGGTCACCGTGAAGCGGTAGGAGGTCTTCTCCGACACGGCACGGGTGGTCGCCGACACCAGCGAGGCGATGTCCTCGTGCACCACGGCGGTGGGCCCCGGAGCGGCCGGCGGCGGGGAGGAACAGGCCGCCAGCACCGCGGTCGAGATCAGCAGGACCGCGCGCTTCATCGCGACACCCCCAGGTCGGAACGAGTCCGGTCGATTACACCATACGGGTGAGGAAAGCAGTCATCAGTGCTGGTCGTCACACCGAACCGGCACAATTCCACGGCATGGCTGAAGCGACTCCACAAACGGAACAACCGGGGCTGCACCGGGCGATCGGGCCCAAGCTGCTGTTGTTCTTCGTCGTCGGCGACATCCTCGGCACCGGGATCTACGCGCTGACCGGCAACGTCGCCGGCAAGATCGGCGGCGCGCTCTGGTTGCCCTTCCTGCTCGCGTTCGTCGTCGCGTTCTTGACCGCGTTCAGCTACCTGGAGCTGGTCGGGAAGTACCCGAGAGCCGCGGGCGCCGCGCTCTACACCAACAAGGCCTTCAAGATCCACTTCCTGACGTTCATGGTCGCGTTCGCGGTCATGTGCTCGGGCATCACGTCCGCCTCCAGCGCCGCCCTCGCGTTCGGCCGCACCTACCTGCGGCAGCTGCTCGTGGAGTTCTTCGACATCGCGCTCAGCCCGGAGTCGCTGGTCATCACCGGCATCGCGATCGTGTTCATCGCGGCGCTCGCGATCATCAACTTCCGCGGCGTGTCCGAGTCCGTCAAGGCCAACGTGGTCCTGACCTGCATCGAGCTGTCCGGCCTGATCATCATCATCGCGATCGGCGCCTACGCGGTCATGGTCGGCGACGGCGACCCCTCGCGGCTCACCGAGATCCACACGCCGTCCGGCTCCAACGTCCTGCTCGCGGTCACCTCGGCGACGGCACTCGCGTTCTTCGCCATGGTCGGCTTCGAGGACTCGGTGAACATGGCGGAGGAGTGCCGCGACCCGGTCCGGATCTTCCCGCGCGCGATGCTGTGGGGCATGGGCATCGCCGCCTTGATCTACGTCCTGGTCGCGATCACGTCGTCGCTGCTGATCCCGTCCGACGAGCTCGCCAAAGCCGGCTCCGGCGCGTTGCTGAAGGTCGTCACCGTCGGCGCACCCGGCTTCCCGCTGTGGGTCTTCGCCCTCATCGGCCTGCTCGCCGTCATCAACTCGGCGCTGATCAACATGCTGATGGCGTCCCGCCTGCTCTACGGCATGGCCAACGAGAAGATCATCCCGAAGTTCTTCAGCGCCGTGCACCCGTTCCGCCGCACGCCGTGGATCTCCATCGTCTTCACCACCGGCATCGCGGTGATCCTGGTGTCCACGGCCGACATCGGCAAGCTCGGCGGCACGACCTCGTTGCTGCTGCTCGTCGTCTTCACCATCGTCAACATCGCGTGCCTGGTGCTGCGCAAGGAGAAGTCCGAGCACAAGCACTTCCGCGCACCCACCTGGGCACCGGTGCTGGGCGCCATCACCTGCGCGTACCTGGCGCTGCCGTTCACGTCCGGCCGGCCGTGGGACGACTACAAGATCGCCGGCTACCTGCTGCTCGCCGGCCTGGTGCTCTGGGGCATCAACCGGGTGCTGCACGGCAAGGTCGACATCAGCCCGGAGAACCTGTCGAAGTGACCGGTTCGGCACGAGGGACCGGTCGGGCACGCCCGACCGGTTCCGCTGCCTTTGTCGCACCCGAGCGTGCGGACGGCCGTCATCCCAGCCTGGCCAGCTCGACCGGGTCGTGCGCGCAGAACACCTCGACCTCACCGGTCGCCTTCAGCTCCCGCAACCGCTCCACATTGGACAGCCGCTGCACCCGGATCGTCTCCGTCTGCCTGGCGGTCATCTTGAGCGCGAAGATGCTGCTCGGCGGCGTCTCGACCTCACCGCGGTAGAAGTAGGCGTCCCCGGCGTGCAGCAGCCAGCCGTCGTCCGACCTGACCGCGATGCCGCTGTGGCCGCGGGTGTGCCCGACCAACGGCACGATGAGGATGTCCGCGGGCAGCCCCGGGATGTCGCGGACCGCCTCGAACCCGAACCACTCCTCACCGGTCGCGTGGTGCGTCCGGAACGTGACCCCCTCGCGCTGCGCCTTCGGAAACCGCATCTTCTCCTTGGTCGTGCGCGGGTTGGTCGCGGCCTCCAGTTCGGTGTCGAGCACGTGCACCGTCGCACCGGGGAAGTCCCGCAGCCCACCCGCGTGGTCCATGTCGAGGTGCGTGAGCAGCACGTGCCGCACGTCGCTCGCCCGAAACCCGCGCTTCTCGACCTGGCTGACCGCGGTCTCGTTGACGTCGAGCAGCGGCCGCAGCAACCGCCGGCTGAGCCCGTCGATGGTCTGCGCCGGGTCCTTCACCTCGTGCGTGCCGAAGCCCGTGTCGACCAGCACCAGCCCGTCGTCGGCCTCGATCAGCAGGCAGTGCGCCACGAGCCCGCCGGGCACCAGCGGCGGCCGCATCGAACCGCAGTTGAGGTGATGGACCTTCATGGGCAATTCCTTCCGTTGGCCCCGTAGGCTTCAGCCTCATGTTGGGGATCTCGTACGAGGGTGCCACCGCTGTGATCACGACTGTAGGCGCGGGCCTGCGGTCCTTCGAGGTGAACGGCGTCCCGTACGTGGAGACGTTCGGCCCGGACGAGAAACCACCGATGTCCGCCGGCGCCGTCCTCGTGCCCTGGCCCAACCGCACAGCCGGCGCCTGCTGGACCCTCGACGGCGAGGTCCAGCACCTGGAGGTCACCGAACCGGCCCGCGGCAACGCCATCCACGGCCTGGTCCGCCGCCGCCCCTGGTCCGTCCTCGAACACACCGGCTCCCTGGTGACCCTCGAAACGGTCATCGACCCCCAGCCCGGCTGGCCGGCGGCCCTGCGCACCACCGTCTCCTACGCCTTGGACGACAACGGCCTGACCATCGCCCACCACGTGACGAACGTCGGCGAGCTCGCCACCCCCTTCGGCGTCGGCACCCACCCCTACCCTCGCGCTGGGAACGCTTCCACGGACTCCTGCACGCTCACCCTGGCGGCCACGACGGTCCTCCCACTGGACCTCGAACGGATGGTGCCCTCCGGCCCCGCCGTACCCGTCGAGGGAACCTCCTACGACTTCCGCGCCGGCCGCCCACTGGCCGGGGTCCAGCTCGACACGCCGTTCGGCGGCTGCGAACCGGGCCGCGACGGGCTGGTGCGGCACTCGCTCGCCGGTGACGGCTGGGGGGTCGAGCTGTGGGCCGACCCGGACTTCCGGTGGGTGCAGGTGTACACGCCGGAGGCCTATCCGGGGCGGGGGCGGGCGGTGGCCGTTGAGCCGATGACCTGTCCGCCGGATGCGTTGAACTCCGGGGTGGATTTGATCTGGGTGGCTCCGGGGGAGTCCTGGGGGGCTCGGTGGGGGATTCGGCCGCTGTGACTCGCTGAGGGTGGCTGTTCCTGGGGCTCCGCCCCAGACTCCGACACTCCCAAAGAAGCCGCCGGCGCCGTTCGCGGGTTGATGGCACGCCTGTTGCTTTGTGCGGCTGCCGGTTGCGTTGTCGGTTGCGTTGCGGTGTGCGTCTTCCCCGTCGAGCGCTTCGGAGCGCGCCAGACCTGGGCAGGACGATCGGAGCGCTAGACGGGGAAGCCACCCACCGCGGAACCGCCCGAGGAAAGCCCTTCACGCCTCGCCTTCGGCTCGATCACAAGCCGATCCCCTGACGCTTCCCGCTATGCGGCTCTTACCCGGCGGCTTCCGCCGTGCGGCTCGCGCCTGGCCTCCACCCCGTCATCCCCCGGCGCACCCCAGCCCGTTCCCGGCCGCGAGTCCCCGCGCACCCCCGCCCAGGCTCCCCACCCGATCCCCACGCACCCCGACGCGTCTCCCCAGCGCGCCCCAACCCCCTCCTTCCATCGCACCCTCACCTCCACCCCCTCGACGCGATCCCTAACAACGTGCCGTGCGCCCCTCCCGCGCTTCCTTGTCTGCGGGCGAACGAACCACCTGCATCCGGACATCCCAACAGACGCCCAGGCGTGCAAATCAGGACAACCTTCACCCGATCAGGCGACCGCGCACGAAACGCAGGCAAAGCGAGAGCCACGAGGGTGGACTGGCCCGAGCGGCGTCCAACCGTTAGCGTTGCTAACCATGAACATCGCGATCACCGGGGGCTACGTCGTGCCGGTCGACGGGGAGCCCGTCGAAGGCGGCACTGTTCTGATCCAGGACGGGAAGATCGTCGCCGTCGGCGCCGACGTCGACATCCCGGACGGGGTGCGGGTCGTCGACGCGGACGGGGCCTGGGTGTTGCCGGGCTTCGTCGAGGCGCACGGGCACATCGGCGTCCACGAGGAGGCCGAGGGGTGGGCCGGGCAGGACACCAACGAGATGACCGACCCCGTCGGGGCGCGGATGCGGGCGCTCGACGCGATCAACCCCGCCGACATCGGGTTCGCCGACGCGCTCAGCGGGGGTGTCACCACCGCGGTGATCAAGCCGGGGTCGGGCAACCCCATCGGCGGGCAGACGGTTGCGATCAAGTGCTGGGGGCGCACGGTCGACGAGATGCTCGTCAAGGAACCGGTCAGCGTGAAGAGCGCGCTCGGGGAGAACCCGAAGCGGGTCTACGGCGACAAGGGGAAGCTGCCGTCCACGCGGCAGGGGGTCGCGGCGGTCATCCGCGACGAGCTCACCAGGGCGCAGGACTACCTGGCGAAGAAGGCGGAGGCGGAGGCGGACGGCAAGGCGTTCGACCGCAACACCACGCTGGAGGTCCTCGGCAAGGTGCTCACCGGCGAGCTGCCGTGGTGCCAGCACGCGCACCGGGCCGACGACATCGCCACGGCCATCCGGCTGGCGGAGGAGTTCGGCTACCGGCTGATCCTCAACCACGGCACCGAAGGCCACCTGATCGCGGACCTCATCGCCGAGAAGCAGATCCCCGTGATCATCGGTCCGCTGTTCACCACCCGGTCCAAAGTGGAGCTGCGCAACCGCGGGCTGCGCAACCCGGGCATCCTCGCGCGGGCCGGGGTCGAGCTCGCCATCACGACCGACCACCCCGTCATCCCCATCCACTTCCTGGTGCACCAGGCCACGCTGGCGGTGAAGGAGGGGCTCGACAGCGACGTCGCGCTGCGGTCGATCACCACCAACCCCGCGCGGATCATGGGGCTGGACGACCGGGTCGGGGCGCTCAAGCCCGGTCTCGACGGTGACGTCGTCATCTGGTCGGGGGACCCGCTCGACGTGATGAGCCGCGCGCTGCACGTCTACATCCAGGGACGCGAGGTCTACGCGTTCGACGAGCGCAAGGGCGAAGGGACCGTCGCCGATCCCTTCTACCGGGAGAACCTGGGCTAGCGCAGGCCGCGGCCGATCACGAGGCGCTGGATCTGGTTGGTGCCCTCGAAGATCTGCAGCACCTTGGCCTCGCGCATGTAGCGCTCGACCGGGAAGTCGCGGGTGTAGCCGGCGCCGCCGAGGACCTGCACGGCGTCGGTCGTCACCTTCATCGCCGCGTCCGTGGCGACGAGCTTGGCGATCGACGCCTGCTGGCGGAACGGCAGACCGGCGTCGCGGCGGCGGGCGGCCATCAGGTACGTCGCCCGCGCCGACTCGACGGCGGCGGCCATGTCGGCGAGCAGGAACTCCAGGCCCTGGAACTCGATGATCGGGCGACCGAACTGGGTGCGGGACTTGGCGTACGCCACCGCCTCGTCCAGTGCCGCCTGGGCCAGGCCGACCGCGCAGGCCGCGATGCCGAGCCGGCCGGAGTCCAAAGCGGACAGAGCGATCTTCAAGCCGTCGCCCTCGGCGCCGATCAGGCGGTCGGTGCCGAAGCGCACGCCGTCGAACGACAGCTGCGCGGTGATCGAACCGGTGAGGCCCATCTTGCGCTCGGCGGGCGCGGCGGACAGACCGGGCGCCTCACCGGGGGCCAGGAAGCAGGAGATGCCGCGGCCGGCGTCGGGGGACGTGCGGGCCATCAGCGTGTAGAAGTCGGCGGCGCCGGCGTGCGTGATCCACGCCTTGGTGCCGTTCACGACGTACTCCGAGCCCTGGCGCACCGCGCGGGTCGACATCGCGGCCGGGTCGGACCCCGCCTGCGTCTCCGACAGCGCGTAACCGCCGAGCAGCTCGCCTTCGAGCATCTCCGGCAACCAGCGGTCCTGCTGCTCGCGGGTGCCGAACGTGGCCAGGCCGTAGCAGGACATCACGTGCACGGAGAGGCCGACGGCGACCGTCATCCACGCGGAGGCGACCTCCTCCAGCGCCTGCAGGTACACCTCGTAGGGCTGCGCGCCGCCACCGAACTCCTCGGGGTACGGCAGGCCCAGCAGACCGCTGCGGCCCAGCAGCCGGAACGCCTCGCGGGGGAACTTCTCGTTCTCCTCCGCGTCCGCCGCGTGCGGCTTCAGCTCGTCCCGCGCGATCTCCTTGACCAGCGCGATCAGGTCTTCGGCCTCTTGGGTGGGGAGCAGCCGCTCGGCGGGCATCGTCGACCTCCGGTGTGTACTGGTAGCTGTACTGTAGGACGTACCGCAGTACACCTGCCAGTCAGTGTGGCAAGGTCGTCACATGACGCGGGCTCTCACGCAGCGGCAGGCCGAGCTGCTCTCCCGGTTGGAGGTCCTCTTCCTCGACGAGGGCTTCGGTCACCTCACGCTGGACGACATCGCGGGCAGGCTGCACTGCTCGAAATCCACCCTCTACGCGCTCGCCGGCAGCAAGGAACAGCTCGCCGTGCGGGTCGTCGGCCGGTACTTCAAAGGCGCGGCCGAACGCATCGAGAAGCGCATCGCGGGCCTCCACGACGTGCGCAAACGCATCGGCAGCTACCTCGCTGCCGCCGCGGAGGAGCTGAACAGGGCCTCGGCCGCGTTCATCGCCGACGTGTCCGACTTCCCGCCCACGCGCGCCACCTACGAGCGCAACGCCCGTGCCGCCGCCGAGCGCATCAAGGCGTTCATCCAGGACGGCGTCGAGCTGCACGTGTTCCGCGAGGTGCACGCCACGTTGTTCGCCGAGATGGCCGGTCTGCTCATCGAGAGCATCCAGACGGGGGTCCTCACGAAACGGGCGGGTGTTTCGGATGCCGAGGCGTTCACCGCACTGGGGGAACTGCTGTTGGATGGTCTGCAGAGGACCGGGGCCGGCCAGAAGGAGTAGGACGCTGTGATCGTGGTTGCTGGTGAGGCACTGGTCGACATGGTGCCGGTGGGGGACGACGAGCTGGCGCCGCTCGCGCCCAAGCTGGGGGGCGGCCCGTACAACGTCGCCGTCGCGCTCGGGCGGCTCGGTGTGCCGACGGGTTTCCTGTCGCGGGTGTCGGCCGACCACTTCGGCGAGCAGCTCGTGAAACGGCTGCACGCGTCGAACGTGGGCACGGACCTCGTCCAGCGCGGGCAGGAGAACACCACCCTCGCGGTCGTCGGTCTCGCGGACGACGGCAGCGCGCGCTACTCGTTCTACGTCGACGGCACGGCCGACCGGCTCGTCGAGGACCCCGGCCCGCTGCCGGAGGGTGTGAAGGCCGTGTCGTTCGGCACGCTGAGCCTCGTCCTGGAACCCGGTGCGAGCGTCTACGAGACGGTGCTGCGGCGGGAGAGCAAGCGGCTGCTGACCGTTCTCGACCCCAACATCCGGGCAGGCCTGATCGACGATCCGGGCGCCTACCGCACGCGGTTCACGTCGTGGCTGCCCGACGTCGGGCTGCTGAAGGTGTCCGTCGAGGACGCTCAGTGGCTCGCCGAGGACGGCGACGTGATCGAGATCGCACGCACCTGGATTTCACAGGGACCCGCCGCCGTCGTGCTCACCAGGGGTGGTGACGGTCTCTCCGTGATCACCGCCACGGACCGGGTCGACGTGCCGCCGGTGGAGGTCGACGTCGTCGACACCATCGGTGCCGGCGACACCGTGCAGGGCGCCCTGATCGCGTGGCTGCACGACCACGACGCGTTGTCCGCCGAGAAGGTCCGCGCGCTGTCCGCGGAGGAGTGGACCAGCGCGTTGACCTACGCCGGTGCGGCCGCCGCGATCACATGTTCGCGTGCGGGTGCCGAGCCGCCCTTTGCGAGCGAACTCACCGCCGCGTTGGGTGGATAAAGCGCCGAACCGGACTACCGTGGGGGAGCCGCGCTAGAAACCTGCATCGCGGATGTGATGCCGGTCCCATCTCACAGAATCGGTTCACACCGCTGCTGCGAGGCGGGCCTTCCGCCGACTAGCGTGGATGAACTTGAAGACTCAGATCCCAACGGGGTGGTCCGAGACGACGGCAGTCCGCGCGGGCTGCCGCCACCCCGTCCGAGCGTTGAGAGGGACTTGAATGCCCGACGCGACGACTGCGCCGAACGACACCCAGACCGTCGCGCTGCGCCACGGGGGCGGAGAGCTCGAGATGAAGGTGGTGCCGGCGACCGAAGGCGCGTCCGGCATCGAACTCGGCAAACTGCTGTCGACGACCGGTCTGGTGACCCTGGACACCGGTTTCGTCAACACGGCCTCCTGCTCCTCCGAGATCACCTACATCGACGGTGACGCGGGCATTCTGCGTTACCGCGGGTACCCGATCGAGCAGCTGGCCCAGCGTTCGAACTTCGCCGAGGTCTCCTACCTCCTGATCTACGGCGAGCTTCCGACCGCCGCGCAGCTCGAGGACTTCACCTCCAAGATCAGCCGCCACACGCTGCTGCACGAGGACCTCAAGCGCTTCTTCGACGGCTTCCCGCGTGACGCGCACCCGATGCCGGTGCTGTCCTCCGCGGTCTCGGCCCTGTCGACCTTCTACCAGGACTCGCTGTCGCCGTTCGACGCCAACCAGGTCGAGATCTCCACGATCCGCCTGCTGGCGAAGCTCCCGACGATCGCGGCCTACGCCTACAAGAAGTCGGTCGGCCAGCCGTTCCTCTACCCGGACAACTCGCTTGGCCTGGTGGAGAACTTCCTGCGGATGACCTTCGGGTTCCCGGCGGAGGCCTACGACCTCGACCCGGACCTGGTCCGCGCGCTCGACCTGCTGTTCATCCTGCACGCCGACCACGAGCAGAACTGCTCCACGTCGACCGTGCGCCTGGTCGGCTCCTCCGAGGCGAACCTCTTCGCGTCCATCTCCGCGGGCATCAACGCCCTCTTCGGCCCGCTGCACGGCGGCGCGAACAGCGCGGTGCTGGAGATGCTGGAGAAGATCAAGGCCGACGGCGGCGACGTGGCGTCGTTCGTCAACAAGGTCAAGAACAAGGAGGACGGCGTCCGCCTGATGGGCTTCGGCCACCGGGTCTACAAGAACTACGACCCGCGCGCCGCGATCATCAAGAAGACCGCCGACGAGATCCTCAACAAGCTCGGCGCCGACGACCAGCTGCTCGACATCGCGAAGCAGCTGGAGGAGACCGCTCTCGCGGACGACTACTTCATCTCCCGCAAGCTCTACCCGAACGTGGACTTCTACACGGGTCTGATCTACCGGGCGATGGGCTTCCCGACGAAGTTCTTCACCGTGCTGTTCGCGCTCGGCCGGCTCCCCGGCTGGATCGCGCACTGGCGCGAGATGATCAACGACCCGGCCACGAAGATCGGCCGCCCGCGGCAGATCTACACCGGCCCGACCGAGCGCGACTTCATCCCGATGGAGAACCGCTAGTCACCCACCGCTTCACCCGTGCGGGGCGCGCCTGTCATGCAGGCGCGCCCCGTTCGTCTTAGCGTCGCCTGGTGAGCTCTTCCCCCTCGATCGTCTGGTTCCGCCGCGACCTGCGGACGGCCGACCACCCGGCCCTCCTCGCCGCCGCCGGGCGTTCTCCCCGCGCGCTCGGCTTGTTCGTCCTGGACGACCGGTTGCTGAAGCCGTCGGGGCAGCCGCGGATCGAGTTCCTGCACCGCTGCCTGCACGCGCTGAACGACCAGCTGGGCGGCCGGCTGATGGTCGTGCACGGCGACCCGGTGAAGACGGTCCCGCGCATCGCACAGGAGATCGGCGCGGGCAGCGTCCACGTCTCCGCGGACTACGGGCCGTACGGGCGGCGCCGCGACGAGGCCGTCGAGGAGGCGCTGGGCGACGTCGAGCTCGTCCGCTCCGGCTCGCCCTACGCCGTCGCGCCCGGCCGGGTGCTCAAGGGCGACGGCACGCCGTTCAAGGTCTTCACGCCGTTCCGCAACGCCTGGCTCGACCACGGCTGGCGCGCGCCCGCCGACACCGGCGCCTCCACTGTGGACTGGCTCGAACCGCCGCACAGCACCGCGATCCCGAAGACCACCGAGAAGCTGCCGGACGCCATGCGGTTGTGGGAGGAGTTCCGCGACGAACGGCTCCCCGACTACGACAAGACTCGCGACCGGCCCGACCTCGACGCCACGAGCCGGCTGTCGGCTTTCCTGCGGTGGGGCGTGCTGCACCCCCGCACGCTCCTGCGGGACTGCGACGGCACGTACCGCAGCGAGCTCGCGTGGCGCGAGTTCTACGCGGACGTGTTGTGGCACAAGCCGGAGACCGCGCGGCAGAACCTCGACCGCAAGTTCGACCGGATGGTGCACGACGACGACCGGGAGCTGTTCGAGGCCTGGAAGCAGGGGCGCACCGGCTACCCGATCGTCGACGCCGGCATGCGCCAGCTGCTCGTGGAAGGCTTCATGCACAACCGGGTGCGCATGATCGTCGCCAGCTTCCTCGTGAAGGACCTGCACCTGCCGTGGTGGTGGGGCGCGCGGCACTTCATGGAGCACCTCGTCGACGGCGACCTCGCGTCGAACCAGCACAACTGGCAGTGGGTCGCCGGCTGCGGCACGGACGCGGCGCCGTTCTTCCGGATCTTCAACCCGATCACGCAGGCCAAGAAGTTCGACCCGGACGGCGCGTACGTCCGCAGGTACGCGCCCGACTCGGCGGACCTCACGCCGATCGTCGACCACGCGGTGGAACGCCAGGTCGCGCTCGACCGCTACCAGGCCATCAAGTCCTGAACGCCTCGCGGAGCTTGACGCGAGCGCCGGTCCGCAGCACGGCGTTCGCGTAGACCTTGCCGCCCAGCCACGTGATCACCGCGATGGCCACCAGCGCCAGCACCACGGCCAGCACCACCTGCCAGGCGGGGGCGACGCCCAGCGCCATCCGGCCCGGCATCAGGATCGGGGCGAACGGCGGCAGCAGCGACAGGACCGTCACGGTCACCCCGGACGGGCTGCCGATCATCAGGTTGATGCCGGCCACGAACGCCACGATGATCGTCATGCTGATCGGCGTCAGCACCGACTGCAGCTCCTCCTGCCGCGACACCAGCGACGCGGCGGCCGCGAACACCGTGGCGTACAGGAAGAACCCGAGCAGGTACCAGAGCACGCCGGTCGCCAGCGCCGTCACGCCCACCGCGCCGACGTCGACCACGTCGAACCCCGACGACAGCGCGAGCCCGACCGTGGAGATCACCAGCAGCTGCAGCAACCCGACCGCGCCGAGGCCGATCACCTTGCCCAGCAACAACTGCCACGGTCGCACGGTCGCGAGCAGGATCTCCACGACCCGGCTCGACTTCTCCTCGACCACGCCCTGCGCGACCATGGTTCCGTAGACCAGCAACGAGTAGTACAGCAGCGCGGCCACTACCAGCCCGATGGCGAGGCGCTGACCTTGTTGTGGGTCAACGGGTTCCAGCGCTGTCACGCCCACCCGCACGTTGGCGAGGTTCTCCGCCACCTGCTGCGGGGTGATGCCCGCCTCCGCGAGCTGCGCGACCAGGACCTGTTGGCGCAGCACGTCGTTGAGCGCCGTGGTCAGCACCGAGTCGCCGGAGCCCTTGACGATCATCTTCAGCTCCGGCGGCGCACCGGTCACCAGCGCGTCGAGCGCGCCGTCGCGGACCAGCTGCTCGGCGTTGGCGTCGGTGGTGACGTCGCGCGTCTCCAGCTCGACGCCGAACGACATCGCCTTGTCCCGCAGCGGTTCCGCGAGCTGCGTGGCCTGGCCGGACAACCCGACGACGCTGCGTTGGTGGTCGTCGAACAGCACCGACTGCAGCACCACGTACCCGGCGAGCACCGCGATGATCACCGCGGTGCCGATGAGGAACGACCTCGTGCGCACCTTCGTGACGAACTCGCGCCGCGCCACCAGTCCGACCGCCCTGGCGGATGTCATGCGGTCCTCTCCCCGGTGGTCACGACGTTGCGGAAGAGCTCGGTCAGCGCCGGGCGCTGCCGGGAGAACTCGTGCACCGGACCGGCCGACAGGGCCGCGTGCAGCACGGCCTGGTCGTCGGTGCCGTCCACGAGCTCCAGCACGCAGCGCGTCCCGTTCTCCTCGATCACCCGCACGCCGTCCAGCGTGGCAGCCCAGTCGGTCGTCGGCGATTCGACGACCAGGCGCGGCACCCCGCCCGACCGCAGCTCGTCCACGGTGCCGACGGCGACCATCGCACCCTCGCTCACGATGCCGACCCGGTCGCACAGCCGTTCCACCAGGTCGAGCTGGTGGCTGGAGAACACCACGGGCACCCCGGCGGAGGCCTTCTCGCGCAGCACGCCGCTCATCACGTCCACCGCGACCGGGTCGAGGCCGGAGAACGGTTCGTCGAGCACCAGGACGTCCGGGTCGTGCACCAGGGCCGCGGCGAGCTGCACGCGCTGCTGGTTGCCGAGGCTGAGCCGCTGCACCTCGTCGGTGCGCCGGTCGCGCAGCCCGAGCCGGGCGATCCAGTTCTCGGCGTTGCGGTGCGCCTCGTTCGTGCCCAGGCCGTGCAGCTCGGCCAGGTAGACGAGCTGGTCGAGGACCTTCATCCGCGGGTAGAGCCCGCGTTCCTCCGGCATGTAGCCGATCCGCCGCCGGGTGTCGAGGTCGACGGCTCTGCCGTTCCACCGCACCTCGCCGGAGTCGGCGGCGAGCACGCCCAGCGCGATCCGCATGGTCGTGGTCTTCCCGGCGCCGTTGCTGCCGACGAACCCGAAGAGCTCGCCCGCACGCACGTCGAACGACATGTCCCGCAGGGCGACGACCTCTCCGTAGCGCTTGGAGACCGCGTCGATCTCCAGCACCCCCTCAGGCACGGTGCACCCCTTCGTTAGCCCGGATGGCGGTAATCGGACTCAAAGTATCGATGAGCAGGGAACGGGTGAAACGATACGGGCGTCTACGGCGAATCGAACGAACGACTGATTCACTCAACGGGGGTGACCATGCAGCCCATCGAGCCCGACCAGTGGCTCGCCCAGTACGGGGCGAAGATCGAGCAGGCCAAGCAGCAGGCCGAGCAGGCCCGCGACCAGCTCGGAGGCGTGGGCGGGAGCGCCAGCTCGCCGGACGGGATGATCACGGTGACCGTCAACGCCACCGGCGTGTTGACAGATCTCCGCATCAAGCCGGAAGCCCGCGGCATGGACCCCGGTCAGATCGCGTCCGAGATCCTCACCGCCTCGGCGAAGGCCCAGCGTGAGGCCTCCGGGCGGGTGGTGCAGATCATGACCGACTTCGTCGGCGAGAGCCCGGCCCTGGACTTCGTGAAGCAACAGATGCCGAACGGATACAAGGGCGACGGAACCGACGAGGACGAACCGAAGTCGGAGTTGGAGCGCAAGGACACGCGGCCCGACGACGAGTACTTCACGAACCCGCCCGACGTCATGGCCTGAGTGCAGGAGGGGGTTAAGGCATGAGCCAGTTCAATCTCGATCTCGACGAGCTCAGACGCCACGCCGCGAGCGTGGAACGGCTGACCGATCGGATGCGCAAGGCCACCGAGACGTGTGATCCGGGTGCTCTCACGACCGAGGCGTTCGGCGTGTTCGCGGGCTTCCTGGCCTCGCACATCCTCAAGACCGCCGGGCTGTCGCAGGACGGTCTCGGCAAGGCCGCCAACTCGCTGATGGACATGGGCATCGGGCTCAAGGAGACCATCGAGCAGTACGAGCAGGTCGACCTCGACAACATGTTCGGCTTCACCGGAAAGGGCCGAGGATGAACGCGCCCGCCACCCAGGCCGCGGGAACCGACCCGCAGCAGCTGATCAGCACCATTTCGAGCACCTACTCCGCGATCGAGCGCGGTGACTGGGTGCAGGGCGGTCTCGGCATCGCCAACACCGCGATGGGCATCGTCGGCATGGCGTCGAACCCGCTCAGCGGCTTCCTCTCCGCCGGTTTCAGCTGGGCCATCCAGCACGTCGACTTCCTGCGCGAGCCGTTCGACGTCCTGCTCGGCAACCCGGAGGCCATCGGCAAGATGGCCGGGTCGTTCCGGTCGGCCGGCAAGCAGGTCCACGACATCGCGGCCGAGTACAAGAAGATCTGCGTCGAGCAGACCCGCGAGTGGGAGGGCAAGGCCGCCGACGGCTACCGCGCGGCCGCCCAGAAGCACGCGGGCGGTCTGGAGTCGCTGGCCAAGGCCGCCGACGGCATCGCGGGTGCCGTCGAGGGCGCGGGCCAGCTGGTCGGCACCGTCCGCAAGATGATCATGGACATGATCAGCCAGGCCGTGTCCGACATGGTCATGAAGATCATCCAGTGGCTCGCGGCCTCGTTCCTCACCTTCGGCGCGGCCATCGCGGGCGCGATCTCCGACATCGTGACCACCGCGGTGAAGTACGCGAAGAAGCTGGCCGACTTCCTGCAGAAGCTCTCCGGTTCGCTGCAGAAGCTGATGAAGCTGGTCCAGAGCGTGCAGAAGATCGCCCAGACGGCCGAGCAGGTCATCAACGCGATCTCCGCGATGGCGCACAAGGGCGCGGGCGGTGGCGGCGGTGGCGTGACCCGCCCGTCCTCCGGCGGTCTGGGCATCGACGCGGGCCACCTCGACCGGGTGTCCGGCGGCGCGAACGGCCAGTACTCGCACGACCAGGGCGGCTACCGCGGCGGCCCCGGTGGCGGCAGCGGCGGTCCGCAGGTCCAGCCGGTCTACAACCCCGGTGGCGTCCCCGTCGGCGCGGGCGGCGGCAACACCGGCACGTCCGGCACCGGCGGCCCGGTGGTCCGCCCGCCGTACACGCCGCCCGGCCAGGGATCGGGCGGCGGTCAGTGGGTGCCCGGTCCCGGCGGTGGTTCCGGCGGTTCCGGCGGTCAGTGGGTGCCCGGACCCGGTGGCGGCTCCGGCGGCTACCCCGGTTACCCCCAGGGACCGGGTGGCGGCTCCGGCGGCTACCCCGGTTACCCCCAGGGACCCGGTGGCGGCTCCGGTGGCACCGGCAGCCAGGGTCCCGGCCGCTGGGTCCCCGGTCACTGGGAGTACGACCAGACGACCACGGCCGGTGGCAACACCGGGACGAGGCCGCCGTCGATCGGCACCCCGAGCACGGGTGACTGGTACCGGCCGGCCGTCGAGCACCCGGCGTCGCCCGCGTCGTCCACGTCGGCGCACTCGGCCACGTCCGCGGCGGGCGGTGGCGGCGGTGGCGGCGGCATCCCCAAGGGCATGGGTGGCGGAGGCGGCGGCATCCCCGCCGGTGCCTTCGGTGGCGGTGGCGGTGGCACGGGTGCGACCGCGATGCAGCACGGTGGCGCGGCCGGTGTCATGCCGACCGCCACGGGTGGCGTCGGTGGCGCTGTTCCCGCCGGTGGTGGCGGTGGCGGCGGTGGTGGTGCCGCGGGCGGCATGATGGGTGGCGCTCCGATGGCCGGTGCCGCCGGTCAGCAGGGCGGCTCCAACGAGCACAAGCGGAAGGTGCGGATCGAGGGCGACGCCCTGGTCGACCCGCCCAAGGCCGCGAAGCCCGTCATCGGCGAATAACCCGCGTTCCTCGCGCTGAGGGCGTCTGCGAGTACCACCGACTTCGTGTCGGTAGTACTTGCAGACGCCCTTTTCACACGGTGGCGAGGAGTTTCGCGATCTCCGGCTCCGCCCTGGCGCGGTCCGCGGGCACCAGGCCGATGCGGGTGCGCCGGTCGAGCACGTCGTCGGCGGTGAGCGCGCCCTCGTGTCGGACGGCGTGCAGCACGTCCGCCTCCGTCACGCCGGGAGCGATCGGCGTGGTCGGGTGCGGCCGGTCGTCGACCAGGCGGATGTCCTTGGTGCGGCACGGCATCCGGGTCAGGCCCGTCGCGTTCACCGCGTCCGCCGCCATCCTGCGGTAGGTGGTGAGCTTGCCGCCGACGATCGTGAGCACGCCGTTCGGTGCCGTGAGGACGGTGTGGTTGCGCGACAGGTCGGCCGAGCGGCCCTCGGCCTCCAGCAGCGGCCGCAGCCCCGCGTAGCTGCCGATCACGTCCTGCCTCGTCAGCTCCCGCCGCAGCACATGGGAAGCGGTCCGCAGCAGGAAGTCCACATCGGACTCGGGAACGACCGGCACGTCCGGGACGTCGTCGACCGGCTCATCGGTGAGACCCAGGTAGGCGCGGCCGTTCGGCTGGGGGAGCAGCAACGCGTACCGGTTGCGCTCACCGGGGACCGGGATCGTGACCGCCGTCCCCGCGAGACCGACGCCCTTCGCGTCGACCACCAGGTGCGAGCCCCTCGACGGCGTGAGCCGCACCGGTGCGAGCGTCCCGGCCCAGACACCGGTGGCGTTGACCACCGCCCTGGCCCTGACCGTGAACGCGGTGCCGGTGAGCGTGTCCACCGCCTCGGCACCGTCACCCTCCAGCGCGGTGACCTTCGCGCGGGTGATGATCCGCGCGCCGTGCCCCGCCGCGGTCCTGGCCAGCGCGACGACCAGCTGGGCGTCGTCGGTCAGCTGGCCGTCGTAGCTGAGCAGGCCGCCGAGGAGGTTGCGCGGGCTCAGCCCCGGGACCAGCGCCAGCGCCTCGTGCCGGTCCACCCGGCGCGGCCGCGGCAGGACCCGCGCGGACGTGCCGGCGGCGATGCGCAGCGCGTTGCCCGCCTTCAGTCCGGCCATGACGAGGTTGTTCGCCTTGTCGTGCAACGGGAACAGCATCGGCAACGTGCGGGTGAGGTGCGGTGCCGTGCGCGTCATGAGGATGCCGCGTTCGACCGCGCTCTCGTGCGCGAGCTTCACGTCCCCGTTCGCCAGGTACCGCAGCCCGCCGTGCACGAGCTTGCTCGACCACCGCGACGTCCCGAACGCCAGGTCGTGCGCCTCCAGCAGCACGGTCCGCAGCCCGCGCGAGGCCGCGTCGAGCGCGACCCCCGCGCCCGTGACCCCGCCGCCGACCACGAGCACGTCGACGACCTCCCGTTGCGCCGCCTCCAGGTCCTCCCGGCGGCGGGCGGCGTTCAGCGACGTGTTCACGGCCTCAGCGCCCCGTCCAGCTGCCGGGCGAGCTCGTCCAGCAGCGAGGCGGGGTCGAGGCCCGACGTCGCCGGCCGCGTCGACAGCACCATGCCCTGCGTCGTCAGCAGCACCACGCGTGCCTGCGTCTTGGCGTCGCCGAACCGGATCGACCCGTCGAGGTGCCCGGCCTCGATCTGCGCCACCAGGAACTCCTCGACCAGCCGCTGCGTGCTGCCCAGCCGTTCGACCAGGTACGGCAGCATCAGCTCGGCGTCGAGCTGGAGCACCCGCTGCATCAGCGGGTTCGCGCCCAGCAGCCGGATCGCGTCCACGGCCCGGCTGACCAGCTGCTCACGGGCGTTGCCGCGCCCCTGCGTCCGCTCCAGCAGTGCCGCGAACTCGCGCGTCATCAACGCCCGCACCAGGTGGTCCACGTCGGGGTACCGCCGGTACAGCGTCATGCGGCTCACGCCGGCCCGTTTTGCGACGTCGGTGAGGGTCGTGCGGCGCACCCCCACCTCCAGCACGCACTCGCGGGTCGCGTCCAGCAGGTCCTCGTCGGTGTGACGTTGAGACGTCATGTGTAACACTGTAGCAGTGACTAGGGCCCGCTGGACCACCGAGACCACACCGCTGCCGCCGCACGCGCTGGCCTGGCTGAGCGCCCGCGTGGGCCTCGGCGACCCCTTCACGCCCGCCCCGGTGCAGGCACCGCCGTCCGCGCTCTCCGAGGACGCCTTCACGGCCCTGGAAGCCGTGTGCACGATCAGCGTCCTGCCCGCCGACCGCCTCGGACACGCCGGCGGCCTCTCGTACCTCGACCTGCTGCGCCACCGCGGCCACGGCGACCTGCCCGTGCCCGACGCCGTGGTCGTCCCCGCCTCTCCCGAGGAGGTCGCCGAGGTCCTGCGCGTCTGCGTGGAGCACGACGTGGCCGTGGTCCCGTTCGGCGGCGGCACCTCGGTCGTCGGCGGTGTCGAGGCCCTGCGCGGCCCCAAGGACGCGGTCGTCGCCCTGGACCTGGCCGGACTCGGCTCCCTGGTGTCGGTCGACCCGGTCTCCCGCGTGGCCGTGCTCCAGGCGGGCGTCACCGGCCCGGAGGCCGAACGCCTGCTCGGCGAGCACGGCTTCACCCTCGGCCACTTCCCGCAGTCGTTCGAACGGGCCACGATCGGCGGGTTCGCGGCCACCCGCTCCGCCGGCCAGGCCTCCTCGGGCTACGGCCGCTTCGAGGACATGGTCGAGTCGGTCCGCATCGCCACCCCCACCGGTGAGTGGGTTGTCGGTACCGCACCGGCCTCCGCTGCGGGCCCGGACCTGAAACAGCTGGTCATCGGCTCGGAGGGCCAGTTCGGCGTGATCACCGAGGTGTCGGTGCGGGTGCGCCCCAAGCCGAACGGCCCGCGTTACGAGGGCTTCGTGGTCGACGGCTGGGAGGCGGGCGTCGAGCTCGTGCGCACGCTGGCCCAGAACGGCGCTCTGGCCGACATCACTCGTCTGTCCGATGAGCACGAAACGGAGGTCGCGCTGGCGTTGGCCGGTAGCAAGGCCTCCGTGGTGACGCGCTATCTGCGCCTACGGGGAGTCCGCAACCCGTGCCTGGTCATCTTGGGCTGGGAGTGCCGTTCGCGGTCGGCGACCATGCGCTCGTTGAGCGGCCACCGCGTCGTGCGCCTCGGCCGCGCCATGGGGGCGTCCTGGCTGCACGGCCGGTACAACGGGCCGCGCCAACGCGACGCACTGCTCGACGCCGGTGTGGCCGTGGAGACGCTGGAGACCGCCACGCACTGGTCGCGGGTGTCGCAGCTGCGGGACGCGGTCCGGGAGGCCCTGCTGGGCGAGCTGGGGGACGCGGTGGTCATGTGCCACATCTCCCACGCGTACGAGACGGGTGCCTCGCTGTACTTCACGGTGCTGGTGCCGCGCGACCTCGCCGACCCGGTGGGGCAGTGGGCGCGGGCGAAGGTGGCGGCGTCCGAGGCGATCTCCCGGCTCGGGACCATCACGCACCACCACGCGGTCGGACGGGACCACCGGCCGTGGCTGGAGCACGAGATCGGCGCCATCGGCGTCGACGTGCTGCGCGCCGTGAAGACCCGCCTCGACCCGACCGGCATCCTCAACCCCGGCAAACTGCTGCCGCTGTGAACGCACGCGGGGCGCTTTCGTGCTCCAGAAGAGTACGAAAGCGCCCCGCGTGCACTCGAAATCAGAACTTCACGAGCATCTTTCCGGTGTTGTCGCCGCGCAGCATGCCCAGGAAGGCCGCCGGGGCCTGCCGGACGCCGCCCTCGACGACGGTCTCGCTGTACTTCAGCTCCCCGGACGCGATCCACGCCCCGACCTCGGCCACGAACTGCGGCTGCAACGCCTTGTGGTCACCCACGAGCATGCCGCGCAGCGTCAGCCGCTTCGCCAGGACCTGGATCAGGTTGCGCGGGCCGGTGGGCGTCCCGGCCTCGTTGTACTGCGAGATCGCACCGCACATCGTGATGCGCCCGTTGAGGTTCAGCGCGCCGATCGCGGCTTCCAGGTGCTCGCCGCCGACGTTGTCGAAGTACACGTCGATGCCGTCGGGCGCGGCGGCCGCGAGCTGTGGTGCGACCGGGCCGTCCTTGTAGTTGAACGCGGCGTCGAAGCCGAGCTCCTCGACGAGGTACTCGACCTTCTCGGGGGAGCCGGCCGAGCCGATGACGCGGGAGGCGCCCTTCAGGCGGGCGATCTGGCCCACGAGCTGGCCCACGGCACCCGCGGCGCCGGAGACGAAGACCGCGTCGCCCTCCTTGAACTCCGCGGTGGTCAGCAGGCCCGCGTAGGCGGTCAGCCCTGGCATGCCGAGCACGCCCAGGTAGGCCGACAGGGGAGCGACGGACGGGTCGACCTTCACGGCGTGCGTGCCGGCGACGACGGCGTACTCGCGCCAGCCCAGGCCGTGCAGGACGTGGTCGCCGACCGCGAAGCCCTCGGCGTTCGAGGCCACGACCTCGCCCACCGCACCGCCGTCGAGGGGGGCGCCGACCTGGAACGGGGGCACGTACGACTTCACGTCGTTCATCCGGCCGCGCATGTACGGGTCGACGCTCATGAACACGTTGCGCACCAGGACCTGCCCCTCGCCCGGCGTCGGGATCTCCACCTCGGCGATCTCGAAGGTGTCCTCGGTCGGCCAGCCGGTCGGGCGGGACGCGAGCCGGACCTCGAGTGCGGTGCTGGTCATGGTCGAACCATCTCCATCCAGAGTCGTGTGAACGTCGGTACCCCGCACAACGCCCCGTAAACGGATAAAGATTCCACTTTGTGAGTTAGGTCGCAGGCAGCAGGGTCGTCACGTCGCGGTACGCGAATCCCAGCTTGCGGTACAGGGCGATGGCCGGCTGGTTGGAGCTCTCCACCAGCAGCGCGCAGGTGCCGTACAGGTCGAGCAGCGCCGACGCCACGAACTGGCACACCCGCAGCCCCAGGCCGCACCGCGCGTGAGAAGGGTGCACCGCCACGCCCATCATGAAACCGACGTCCACCGACGACCACGCCTCCGCGGCCGTCGCCACCAGCGCGTCGTCCTCGACCACACCGGCCCAGCGGCGCACGCCCGGTTCGCCCGGCCACGCCCACGACGACGGCAACGCCTTGCGCAGCAACGGTTCCACCTCGTCGTCCGAGGACAGCCAGCCCACACCGGGAGGAGCGGCCAGCGAACCGGAGCGGTCCATCCACCCGAACGGCCCGTCCTCCACCCACGGCTCCGGCATCAGCGCCCGCACCTCCGCCGCCACCGACCGCTCCAGCATGGGCCGCAACGAGACACCGCGCCCGTGCGCCGCCAGCAGCGACGCCACGCCCTCGCTGGGACCGGACAGCACCAGCCTGCGCCGGCGCGTCAGGCACGGTGCGTGCACGGCGACCGCGCCGCGGTGCTCCCAGGCCGCACCGCCCGCCGACAACGCCTGAGCGGCCCACCGGACCAGCGGGTCCGCGCAGGCGTCGAGCACGTCGGCGGTGGTGCGCAAACGGCGCACTCAGTCCTTCTGCTTGCGGCGCAACAGGGTGCGCTTGGCCAGCGCGTTCTCCAGCGCCTGGTAGGCGAGGTCCATCCGCTCGTTGTACTCGCTCTGCGGCCGGGGCTGCACCGACTCGTCCGGCAGCGGCGGCGTGGTCATCTGCAACCAGCGCTCGTTCCACAGCTGCTCGACGGCCTGCTCCCAGTGCAGCGCGGCACCCATCCGCACCACCCGCTCGCGGTCGCGGACCTCGGCGATCTGCCGCTGCGTGGCCGCGATCCGCTCGGCCAGCTCAGCGCAGCGCACCTCGTCGAGCTTGCGCTGGCGTGCCGCCGCTTCCGTGGCGATGGCGATGATCTCCTTGTAGCGCTCCACCGCGGACAGCGCCGGCGCCTCGACCACCTCCTCGCTCTGGCGTTGAGCCGGAACCGACTCGAACATCGCCGTAGTCATCGGGTTCATGACACCTCACCTGTGTCGAACGGGATGATCACCTGCGGTCGCGAGTGCTCGAACCGGTCGAAGAACAGGCCGCGCCGCGGTCGTGGCGACCACGCCATCACCTGTTCCGGTCCGAGCGACAGCAGCTCCTTGCCCTGGACGTCGAACGCCACCCAGGCGCCGATGTCGTCGTACACACCGGGCGGAAGACTCGACTTCAGCCGCTGCACACCGCGCCACCAGCCCAGCACGTGCGTGCGGTGCTCCGGGCCGTGCTTCAGCACCGCCCGCAGGCTGTCCACACCGGACGACCGCGTCGCCGGGTCCTTCTGCTCCAGCAGCGTGAGCGCCGCGTCGACGCCGTACAGCACCAGGTAGTGCGGTTTCAACGGCGCCTCGGCCTGGCCCGTGCCGATCGACTGCAGCCGGGCCGCCGTCTGGTCCAGCACCTCGCGGATGCGGTCGATCTGGACCACGTCCGCGTCGTGCCCGTCGTGGCTCAGGCGCTTCATCAGGTGGAGCGCGGAGGGCATCGCCTCCTCGACCAGGCAGGCCAGCGTGAACACCGCCTCGTGCGGGTGGTGCTGGCGGCCCAGCGACGCGGCCGCTCCACCGAGCACCGCGGCCGCGTCCTGGACCACGGAGCCGATCACCGCGATGTTGCGTCCCGGCGTGCGGGCGAAGCGCACCTTCGCCGCGCTGCCCGCGACGTCGATGACCTGTCCGAGGAGCACCGTGGGCGATGCGTCGCCCGGTCGCAGGTCGAGGAAGTCCGGTGTCGCGTCCAGCAGCGGGACCTTGCTGCCGTCGAACAGGCCGGGTGCCTGGCCGGGTTCGCGCCGCCACAGCTCGGACTGCAGGAAGTCCATGGTGCCCTTGGACGTCGAGTCCGGGATGCGCGCGATCTCGTTGCCCGGCTTCACACCCGACTCGTGGTTGATCACCGCGTGCCAGCGCGGCAGCTCCACGGCGGCGTCGTTCTGCGGCTCGGCCAGCACCCGGCGGGCCTTCGGCAGCGCGATGCGGACCGTGAACTGCTCGAAGATCGCCGACTTGCCCCAGAACCCCTCGATGCCCGAGACGTCCTGCGACGACAGCACCAGGTGGATGCCCTGCGACCGGCCGCGCCGCGCCACGTCCTCCAGCAGCTGCGTGGCCGCCGCCGTGACCTGGTCGCGTTCGCCGAACAGGTACTGGAACTCGTCGATCACCGCGACGATCCGCGGCCACCGGCCACCGGGGTCCTCGACCCGCAGGTGTTCGAGCTTCGTCACCTCGTGCTGCTTGGCCGCGTCCGCGCGCCTGCGCATCTCGTCGGACAGGAACCTCAGCAGCGCCACGCCGAACTCGCGGTCGGTGTTGACGTTCACGCCGACCAGGCGCGCGTGCGGCAGCCACGACGGGTCCTTGCGGCCCGGCGCGAACTGCGCGAACGACACGCCCTCCTTGAAGTCCAGCAGGTACAGCTCGAGCTCGTCGGGCGAGTAGCGCGCGCACAGCGAACCGAGCATCGCGTAGAGGAAGTTCGTCTTGCCGGAGCCGGAGGGCCCGCCGATCAACGCGTGCGGCGAGGTGTCGCCGAGCTGCACGCAGACCTGCTGGCCGTCGTCGAATCCCACGGGCGCAACGACTCCGGCCGCCGAGTTCTCCGTCCACGGGCGTTCCGGCAGCAGGTCGCCGAACTTGCCCATCCGCGAACGGCGTTCCTCGCGCTTGTCCGCGATGGCGGCACATGCGCGCGGCACCAGCGTCCGCGGCAGCGCGGGGTCCAGCGTCACGGTCACGTGCTTGCCGGTCATCGTGCAGGTCGCGGTTCCGTCGCCGCGCAACGACACCGTCTCCACCGGCGAGTTGACCGTGATCGGGATGTCCACGATGAACAGCTGCACGCCGCACGCCAAACCGTTGCGCGCCACGCGTTGCAGCTGCTGCTGGTGCTCTTCGCGCAACGCCTTGCGGTTGCCGAACAGCACGGCGATCCGCCACGGCTCGGTGCGCCGGCCCTCACCGCTGACCGACCGCACGGTGAGGTGCCCGTCGACCAGGACCTTGGTGTGCACCTGGCGGATGTGCTCGGACAGCTCGTCGAGCAGCTCGTGCAGGCGCGCAGGGTCGTGCACCGTCAGCAGACCGGCGCGGGTCAGCGGGTACAGCCCCGGCAACGACCCGGTCAGCTGCCCGACGTCCCACACGTGCACGTGCACCAGACCCGGCTGGAAGTGCGAGAGGACCCGCAGCAACAGGTTCTCCACCAGCGTGTCCGCGAGCTGGCGGCTGTCCGGTGTGGACGCCACGTGCAGGTGCGACTGGTCCAGCAGCGGCACGGCGACCGGGAACGGCTGGGCCTCCGGCGCGGAGGTGACCACGCCGGTGCCGATCCGCCACAGCTCCGGCACGCCCTCGCTGCCGTCGTGCGCGCCCGGCGTGCCGAGCCACGACTCGTGCGGCCACGACGCCGGTCCGGCGGCGACCGAGCTCACCAGCGCGGTCAGCTGGTCGGGCCCGGTCGCGGACCACTCGTGGTAGGACTGCTGCCAGTCGTGCCTGATCTGGTCGAGCCGCTCGGCGAACTCCGGCATGGACAGCGGGGCCTGGCGCGGGTGCCCGGTCCGCTTCTCGTCCACGGTGAGGAACGCGGTCACGTCGGCGAGCGCCGCGTCCCGCAACGCCCGGTCGATGCCCACGCCGCGCACGGTGAACTCGACGATGTCCTTCGCGTGCTCCGTGGCGAGGGCGCGGTGCTCCCGTGCCACGGAGCCCAGCGCGGCCGCTACGGCGCGCTGGAAGTCCGCGAAGGCCTCCTCGATCCGGCGCCGCCGGTCGTCCCGCCTGCTCATCACAGCTCCACGGTGAGTCGTTGGATGCGCTCGAGGGTTCCCACCATCAGCTCCAGCTGTTCGGGGAATCTTTCCTTCGCACGCACGAACTCCGCTGGAAGCAGCGACTCGTGGTGGTTCTCGCTCGACTCGGCGAGGATGGCGACCGCCTCGTCGAGACCGTCCTGGGCGCTGCGCACACTGCGGTACGCCTCGCGCAGGATCTCGCTCGCCTGCTCGAGCGCGGCGCGGACCTCGCCGATCGATGCCATCAAAGCCTGCTGTTGATGCCCTCGGCCCCGGAGATGCCGGCGCCGAGGTAGTTCTGCAGCTCGCTCACACCGGAGACGACCTGCTGGAACTGCGCGTTCGTCGTTTCGACGTCCGCCTGCACGGAGCCCTGGGTGACCGATGTCAGCAGCTGCTGCGCGTCCTCGGCGAGATCGGCCGCCTGTTGGAGGGCCGACTGGCTTTGGCTCGCCTTGTCGATCGCCTGGGCAATTGCGGCACGGACCTCTTCGATGCTGGCCATGTCGACTCCCGAACCCTCCCGGAACAGGGTGGTCGCACGGCCACCCCAGTAGAGATTGTGCCCAGATTTTCACAGTTCATAACGAAGATCGGCTAACCGGGTGGATGCCTGAATGCACTCGAACGGGCCTTGCTTTAATGATCAGTTAGCCGCGTCACAGAACCCTTGCCCCGAACGTGAAGTGACGCTCTCGCACGCCTCACGGCCCGTGGTCGCCGCACCCCGCCGGCCGGGTGACTCACGTCTTTCTTCCAGGTGACCTGTCACGCGGAGTGCCTGCCCCGAACGGGTCATCGCCGGCCCACGCCTCGACCAGCACGCGCTCTGCCCCCGGCACCAGCCCGTTGATCAGCTCGGGCTCGTCGAGCACCGTCCACGCCGTCGGTGGCTCGCACGCCACCCGCGGTGTCGGGAACCCGTCGCCCAGCCCGCGCACGAACGTCCGCACCGCTCGCGCGAGCGCCGCGGACACGTTGTGCGTGGTCTTCTCGGCGCTGGGCTCGGTGATGACCACGGCCCAGCAGTTCGGTTCCTCGTCCGAGCAGTCCCTGGCGTCCAGGACCCGCGCGCCGGTACGGCTGCTGAGCGCGTCGCACGCTGCCCGCGCCTGGTGCTCGTCCGCCGCCTCGACCACCACGGTGATCAGCAGCACGAGGTCGTCATCGCTCATCTCGGGCGTGATTGTCCCTCAGCGCGGACGGAGTCCCGGTACCGGGCCGCTTGCGCCGTACGGATGATTGTGGCCCCCTGCGCGCGCATCGTTAGCGTGGAAGACCCACTTCATAGGCCGATGGGGTGAGAACTTCCGCCGGGACGAACGGCGGCGGGCTCACCGTGCCGGAGCACGACGAGCCCGTCGTCGGTTCCTCAGACCGCGTAGAACGCGCTGATCGTGATGTGGCCGCCCGAGCACACTGGTCCGAACGTCCACGGCACGCTCAGCGGCGCCGTCTCGTTCGGCGGGATGGCCGCGACCTTCGACGGCTCCGGCTGGCACGCGCCCTGCACCGGCTCGGAGCCGGCGGGCACGACACCCCAGTGCAGGTTCGCGGCGGCCTTGGCACCCGGCGCGAGGTTCAATGGCTTGGGGCCGGGATCGGCCATGCGCTCCAGCTTCGTCGGCACCGCTCCGGCGCCGTTCTCCAGCTGGAAGCCGCTGTAGCCGTTCAGCGTGCACGGCTGGGAGCCGGTGTTCGTGACGACGAACTTGCCGTACCGGTTGCCCGCGCCCGCGTCGGTGGGTTCCACCGCGCCCTTGAGCACGGTGGCGTTGCAGCGGTTCGAGACCTCGCCGCCCGCGTTGCCGACTGCCGTGGACGGTGTGGCCGATGAGTTCGAAGAGCTCGAAGAGCTCGACGTGGACGGAGCCGCGGTCGGCAGCGTGCCCGATCCGACCTCCGCGCTTCTGTCGCCGCAGGCCGTCACGGAAGCGAGCACCAGCAGGCTGCAAGCGATCAACCGTCGGGTCATGGGTGCACCTCCTACCAGTGAGGATGTGCCCATTCACCAACTAGCTCACACAACCTGCCGGAAATTCACCGGATCTGGTGGACGTCCCACCCGTCGGGCAGCTCGGCGAGCCCCTCCACGGCGGCGGTCCACAGGTACGTCCAGGCGATCCGGCCGTCGGGCAGCACGACCCGCACCCGCCGGTAGTCCGCGCCCTCGTACTCGTCGAGCTGCGGCAGCGCCACCTCGGGCGACCGCAGCCGCAGCACGAAGCCGGGCACGCCCAGGCCGGCGCCGGGCCGCAGGGCCGGGTAGCCCAAGCCGGTGTCGAGCAACCTGCCGGGCAGGTGGGTCTCCTCGGAGTCCACGACGTGCGGCTCCATCAGGTGCCAAGCGCTTGCGCCCGGCTGGAGCGTGCCGTAGGCGAAGAGCAGCTCCGGCCAGTCGTCCGCCGACGGGTCGCCCTGCACCTCGGTCACGTCCAGGCCGTCGGTCGGCGCAGGACGGCCGCCGAGGTGGAGGGCGTGCCGCTGCGAGAGGTTCGAGCACGGGACCATGCGCCCGTTGACGAGGATCGGCATGCGCTTCTTCGAACCGGCCGTGTAGGCCAGAACGCTGTCGACGACACCGCCGTTGTAGAGCACCACACGGCCCGTGTGCAGGCGTACAAGGCGATAACGCAGACCGCGGCCCTCGCAGCGGTCCAGCACGCGCAGCTGCTCGGGCGTGGCGAACCAGACCGAGTGCTCCTCGACGACGCCGGGAGCCGCTGCCAGGGTGGCCGGGCGCTGACCATCGCGCGCACGCGTGCCATCGGCCCACACCGCGGAGATGCCCTCGCAACGCGCGCGCAGCACGACCGCGGGGCCTTCGAGACCCAGTTCCTCGCGGAGCCAGGTGACCTTGCTGGGGTTCGCGTTGGAGCCGTAGCCGAGCACCGGCATCCGGGCCGCGAGGGGCGGTTCACCTCGGCTGATGAGCCATTGGTCCAGATCGATGTCATCCGGCTCGACCCGCCATCCCGACTCCATCGTGAGGTCCGGTCGCACTGGCCAGCCCGTTTCGTCGACGTGGACGAAACAGTGGTCTGGACGAGTGCCCGGATAGGGCTCCGCCGGATGGCTTTCGTCGGTGAACGGTTGGGCCATTGGTCCATTGTGCCAAGGATTCGCTCGGTTTGCTGCCCCCAGATCGTGACCTATCCGATCTCTACTGCCGACGGAGGGCAGTTAAGTGAGAACGTTCACTGCACAAACGGGTGACTGACCCGATGTCTGAGGCGAGATGTTCCGGTGAAGCTCAGGAGGCGTCATAGCTTTCCTGCGCTTCGGCCACCTCGGCGCTGTTCGCGGAGATCCACGAGGCGAGCGCCACGAGGTGGACGGCCGCGCCCTTGCCGAGCGGCGTGAGGGTGTACTCGACGTGCGGCGGGATCACCGGGTGGACCTCGCGGTGCACGAACCCGTCGCGCTCCAGCGTCCGCAGCGTCTGGGTGAGCATCTTCTCGCTCACGACCTCCAACTCGCGGCGCAGGTCGCTGAAGCGCCAGGACGCCCCGTCGAACAGCGCCTGCAGCACGAGCACGCCCCACTTGCTTGTGACGTGCTCCATGACCGCTCGCTCGGGACAGATCGTGACCTGCATGCTCACCTCCGGGTAAGTACCCCACTCAGAAGTAGGTACTTTCCACAGGTTAGCGCTAACCATAACGTCGACGCCATGACGATCCTCATCACCGGCGCGACCGGTCAGCTCGGCGGCGGCGTCGTCCGCCACCTCCTCGCCCGCACCGACGAGCAGCTCGTCGTGTCCGTGCGCGACCCGAAGAAGTTCGACGTCCCCGGCGTCGAGGTCCGCCAGGGCGACTTCGACCGCCCCGAGACCCTCGACTTCCGCGGCGCCGACCGGCTGCTCATCGTCTCGGCCGACGCGCACGACTCCGACGTGCGCATCCAGCAGCACGCCAACGCCGTCGCCAAGGCCGTCGAGCACGGCGTGGGCCACGTCTTCTACACGAGCATCACCGACGCCGACACCTCCACCGTGGGCGCGGCCGTCGTGCACAAGGCCACCGAGGAGATCATCCGCGACTCCGGCCTGACCTGGACGTTCCTGCGCAACGGCATGTACCACGAGAACTACCTCGGCCCGCTGTCCGCCGAGACCGTCGCCGTCTCCACCGGCGACGGCCGCATCGCCAGCGCCGCCCGCGACGACTACGCCCTGGGCGCCGCCGTCGCGCTGAGCACCGAGGGCCACGAGAACCAGACCTACGAGCTCACCGGCTCCACCACCTGGTCGTTCCCCGAGCTCGCCGGCGACCGGTTCCGCGACGTCAGCGACGAGGACCTGATCGCGGCCGGCGTGCCCGCGTTCGCCGTCGACTTCTTCACCGCCATCCGCAACGGCGTGTTCGCGCAGGTCCGCCCGGACCTGGAAAAGCTGATCGGCCGCCCCACCACCCCGATCGCGGTCTAGGGACGGCGCAGGAACGCGCGCCAGGCCGGGGTGCTGAAGACCAGCACCTCACCGGCCGGGTTCTTCGAGTCGCGGACGAGCGCGTCGTGGCCGAGGGACACCTCGACGCAGGCGCTGTCCTCGCTGCCGCCGCTGTGGCTGCTCTTACGCCATTCGCGGTCCTCGCTCATCGACACCCTCTCGCGGCAGGCTGATGTACTCCATCAGCTTCTGCCGCGATTGTTCCTCATCCAGGGCGACCTGCTTCAAGCGATCGAAGGTCAACCTGATCCGCGCGATGGCTCCGGGTTCCTGGACGAACACCTTCGCGAGGTCCGAGTCGTTGAACGCGACCGGCAACGCCTTCTCGAACTCCCAGAGGATCAGTCCCGTCGAGATGGCGGGTACGTCGGCAGGCACGATCCGGATCAGGCGCACGTTGAAGAGCAGGTGGAGGTACTGCTCCTCCATGACCTGGTCGTCGCCGAACCGCTGCCGCAGGGCCAGCTCGTGGATGTAGAACAGGCAGTCCGGCCGGTCGTGCCGCCGCAGAACCGCCTGGCGATGACCCCGGATCTGCACGAGGGCCGGGATTCGCTCCTCCACGACGAGTCCGGAGTGCCGGTAGAGACCATCCGCGTACCTGTCGGTCTGCAGGAGACCGGTGATGGTCAGCACGTCGTAGGCGGTGATCGTCGTCGCGCTCGCCTCAGCCATGGCGACCGTGCGCAGGTTCTCCGGCACCAGCACGATGTAGTCGTCGAACGCGCGTCGGTAACGCTGCTTGAAGTCCTCGAAGAACGGCAGGTCCTTGCCGCACATCATCAGGAACTGGATGAGGTCGACCTCGCTGGGCCGCACCTTGCCGTTCTCGATGTTGGACACCTTGCTCGGGTCCCAGCCGAGTCGGACGGCGAGGGCGCGGCCGGTGAGGTTCGTGGTGGACTCGCGCAGCTTCTTCAGCTCGTCGCCGAGGTCCCGGCTGTACGCGGTGGACGGGGTGGTGGGCGCCATGACCATGGACGCTATGACTAGGACTTGTTCCACGGTACGGACTCATCCGGGTGAAAACGGTCTACGTGAACTCGGGGTGCGCCTCCGGGTGCGAGTCCCACCACTTGCGGTACTCCGGGTTGCGGTCCAGCACCGAGCGGTAGGCGTCGGCGGCGCACGCGAACACCTCGTGCGCCCGTCCCGCCACCGGTGAGTCCCGGCGGGTCGCCACGAAGATGTCGACCATCAGCGGCACGCCGCGCAACCGCCGGATGACGATGCCGTCACCGGTGCGCGACGGGGCCGCCGCGAACGAGACGGCGCCGCTGGCGACCAAGCCCCGGGCCATGCCCGCGTCACCGGTGTGGTGCGTCAGCCGGGGCACGAACCCGGCGTCCGCGCAGGCCTGGAACATCTGCATCCGGTTGCCCTGCTGCTGGGCCGGCGGGGTGACCCAGTCGCGGTCGGCGAGCTGGGCCAGGTCGATCTCGTCCTGCTGCGCCAGCGGGTCGTGCTCGGAGACCGCGACGAACGCCGGTTCGGCCACGAGCCTGCGCAGCTCGATGCCCGCCAGGTCGCGGGAGGGCATGCCGTCGAAGAACTCGAACAGCGCCACGTGGATCTGGCCCGCCTCCAGCATGTCCACGACCTCCGCCGACGAGATGCGGGCCTCCGCGCGCACGTCGGCGTTGAGCTGGCGCAGGTTCTCCACGAGCTTCGCGAAGTACAGGAACGAGACGCTGCCGAAGAACAGCGGACCCCGGCGGTCGGCCTCTCTGGTGGTGCTCATCAGCTGCGCCATCTCGTCGAGCACCAGCCTGGCCGTGCCCAGCACGCGCCGGCCCAGGTCGGTGGGCACGCAGCCGTTGCGGGTGCGGTCGAACAGCTGACCTCCCACGAGCCGTTCGACGGTCCGCAGCTGGGCGGACAGCGCGGGCTGGGTCAGACCCAGCCGCGTGGCCGCCCTGGTGACGCTGCCCTCCTCGGCGATCGTGCGGACCGCTCGGAGGTGGCGGAGCTCCAACTCGGGCATAAAGACCTTGTATCCCGGTTCTGTATGAGCCGCCACCCTTCTAACGGGTCATAGTGGTTGCGCGATCTTCCGGCCCGGTGCTTGCGGCAGCACCGGGTCCGGCGCGGGAGGGTGCGCACCCCTTCGGTTCGACGCTGCTGCCGGGCACCCTGCAAGGCGCGGCAGCAGCGTCGGGCCCTCGCGGTCCCTTGCAGGGGAGCGCACAGCCGGTCCCTGGAACCGGGACCGGCTGTGACGGCTCGTGGTGTCAGGAAGAGGGGATGACGACGGCAGCGCCGGTCACCGACACCCGGCGGTCGGCGCGCGTGGCGTCGACCTCCAGCCGGGACGGGCGGCCCATGTCCTCGCCCTGGCTGATGACGAACCGCTGCGGCCCTTCGAGGTCGCGCAGGTAGCCGCCGAACGCCGCGGCGGCCGCGCCCGTGGCCGCGTCCTCCACGACACCGCCCACCGGGAACGGGTCGCGCGCGTGGACCAGCTCCGGCGACTCGCGCCAGAACAGGTGCACGGTCGTGAGGTCGTGGTCGAGCATCAGGTCGCGCAACGCGTCGAAGTCGTAGTCGAGGTCCGCGAGCTGCTCGCGGCTGCGCACCGGGACCAGCAGGTGCCGCGCACCGCCGAAGCCGACGTGCACCGGACCGTCGCCGACCTCGCGGTACCGCAACGCCTTCAACGCCCGTGCGACGAGCTCGGGGTCCGCCTCCTCGGTGCTGGTCGGCACGCTCGTGAGCGTCGCCGTGCCGTTCGCCGTCTCGACGGTGACATCGCCGGCGAGCGTGTGGAACGTCAGCGGCCCGTCCCCGATCCGCTCGGCCAGCGCGACGGACGTGGCGATGGTGGCGTGCCCGCAGAACGGCACCTCGGCCCGCGGGCTGAAGTACCGGACGACGAACTCGCGGTCCTCCGCGCCCGGGAACAGGAACGCGGTCTCCGAGTAGCCCACCTTCGCTGCGACGGCGAGCATCTCGTCGTCGGTCAGTTCGGTCGCGTCGAGCACGACACCGGCCGGGTTGCCGCCCGCCGGATCGGTCGTGAACGCGCTGTACCGCAGTACCCCCGTGTCGCTCATACCCCGGTCCAACGCGTAGCCGTGCTGAAGTCTTCCGAACACGTACCGGCTGGTGAAGTAGGTCAGCCCGGCCTTCTCCAGCACCCGGCCGGAGGCGGTGTTCTCGGCCTGGTGACCGGCGACCACCCGGTCCTTGACCGCCAGCGCCTTGTCCCGCAGCAGCGCGGCGACCTCGGTGGCGACGCCGCGGCCCCAGTGCTCGGGCGCCACCCAGTAGCCGATCTCGACCTCACCCGGCGCGTCGAGCATCTGCGCCAGCCCGACGACCTCGCCGTCCTCGACGACCGCGTGCAGGCCGAAGCCGTGCTCCTCCCAGTGCCGCAACGCCTGCTCGTGCCGCTGCGCCACGTACTCCGGCGACCACGGCCGGCCGTTGCCGACGTACTCGGTCATCCGCGGGTCGGCACCCCACCGCAGCATGTGCTCGAAGTGCTCGTCCCGCCACCGCACGAGTTCCATGCCGACCATGGTGCCCCACCCGCCGGACCGGTCAGGGCAGTTGCGGCAGCAGCCCCTCGCAGCTGCGGACGACGACCTGCGCGGCCCGGCGCTGGTCGTTCGGCGCGTGCACGTCGGCGGCCCGCGCCTGCCACCGCACCAGCGCGTCGAGCAACGCCTCGCGCTGCTCGCGCGGGTCGGCGTCGTAGTCGAAGCCCAAGCGCGCCAACGTGTTCGTGCCCTCGGCACCGACCAGCCGCATGGCCTCGGCCTGCACCTCGGCCGGCAGCCTCGTGCGCCCGGACTGCAGTGCCGCGACCAGCCGCAGCTCGCGGAAGTCGTGGGCGGAGGCCACCACGCGTTCGAGGTCGGCCATCAGCTTGCGGGCGGCCGGCCGCGGTTCCACCCGGAACAGCACGTCCAGCGCCAGCAACGCCGAGCGGGCCTTGAGGATCTCCCTGCGTTCGGTGAAGTGCACGGCGATCGAGTCGCGCAGCTCGCCCAGGCCGCTGCGCTGCACGAGCTGGCCGGTGAGCTTCACCTGCGTGTCGAAGCCCTGCCGGATGAGCGCGGTGACCAGCCGGACCCCGAAGATGCCGAACCGGCCCAGCAACGCCTGGCGCACAGCGGGTTCCATCGGCACCGGGAACACCTCGCCGACGAACCGGTCCGCCGACAGGAGGTGGTCCTCCAGCTCCTCGCGGCCCAGCGCCGACAACGCCCGCAGCGCCGCGAACTCGTCCTCCCGCAACGTCCTGCCCGCCACCGCGAGCAGCCCGGCGACCGAGACCACGTTCTGGCACAACGGTTGCACCGCGACGTCCCTGCGGTAGCGGCGGGCGATCTGCTTGGCCGACGACAGCGCGTCGATCCGCCCGGCGCCGATCTCGTCGGCCCGCGCGAGCACCGCGACCGTGTGCACGGCGGCGGTGCGGGCGATCGGGTGGTCGTTGGCGGCCTGGAGGAACTTCAGGTCGTCGTCCTGCACGTGCCGCATCAGGTACAGCAACGCGTCGGCGTCGCCGAGCACCTGCTCCGGGGCCGCCGACGCCGGCGTGTCGATCAGGACCACGTCCCGCAGCGACCGCGAGGGCCACTCCACGACGACCCGGTCCGGCCGGTCGAACTGGCCGACCTCCACGTGCCGGCGGTGGTTGCGCCCGGTCACCGCGACCTCGTGCGGACGGCCGGGCCCGGCGAACACGTGCGCCCGCGCCTGCGCCCCGCCGCCGTACCAGACGAACGAGTCCAGCGGCGCGAACTCGTCGCCGACCAGCGCGTTGACGACGGTGGACTTGCCGATCCCCGGCCGGCCGGCCACCGCGATCCGCACCGGTTCGGTGTAGCGCTCGACCTGCGAGCGCAGCCAGCCGGTGGCGCGCGGGCTGTCGCGGTAGACGGCGGAGGCCTCCTGCAGCATCGACCAGACGACGCGGTCCAGGGTCACGCCGACAGCTCCATGACCGGTCCGCCCAGCGCCTGGACCCGCTTGTAGAGGCTGACGAGCTTGTCGAGCTCCTTGCGGCCCTCGCGCAACCGCCGCTCCCGTTCGGTCTGGTCGTCCTGGATGGCGCGCTTGGCGCTGCGGGCCGACTCCAGCAACGTCTCCTGGAGCTCCTCGGCCAGGGTGCTGAAGTGGGTGCGCAGCGCACGCTGGATGTGCCGGCCGGAGTCGCGGACGTCCTTGGAGAACTTGACGAAGAAGTCGTCGACGTGGCGCTGCGCCGCGGCCTTCGCGGCGGCCTGGCGGCGCTTGAGCCGGGCGTCGCTCTCGTCGAGGATCGACTTGCCGCCGAACAGCGCACCGGCGCCGAGCGAGACCACGTTGATCAGCGGCATCCCGGCCAGCGAGGTGACCAGACCGAACATCAGCAGGCCGCCGTAGGAGCCGCGCAGACCGGTGAAGAGCTTCTGCGACACCGAGAACGGCTCGATCTTCGGCTTCTCCAGCCGGCTGACCGGCTCCAGCAGGTCGTCGGGCAGCACCGAACCGGGGAGCAGGTCCTCGCGGTAGACGGGGAAGTTCTTCGCGACCTTCGCGGCCACCCACTCCGCGCGTTCCATCAGCCAGGCGAAGTTCGTGGTGGCGGCCTCGTTGAGGTTGTCCTCCAGCCACTGCTCGAACTTGTCCCAGCCGATCGCGGGGTCGGCCTCGTCGTAGGTCTTGTCGACCTCGCGCAGGATTCGGCGGGTGCGGTCGCGCAGGTCGTACTCGACGTCGGAGATCAGGTCGGCCATCTCGTCGTTGAGCACGTTCTGCCAGCGCGCCGACCGGCGGCGCAGCTCGTCGACCCGGCGCTGCGCCTCCTGCAGCGTCGCGACCGTGTCCGCGGTGCGCGCCGAGTCGTGCGCCGTCAGCTCCTCGCGCAGCGGCGTCACCAGCTGCGTCAGCGCGGAGGACGCGACCACGGCGACGGCGCGGCGGGCCAGCAGGTCGGCGGAGGCGACGATGTCGCGCTGCACGCACGCCAGCAGGTCGGGGAAGCCGGACTCGGCGTTCAACCCCTGGTCACCGGTCTTCGCCGCGCGCAGCCGCAGCGCCGACGACACCGGGATGAGCTTCGCCGGGACGCCGGCGCGTTGCAGCAGCGCCCTGTTGCGCTCCACGACGGCCCGCCAGCTCGGCACCAGGTCGATCTTCGTGACGACCACCGTGACGTTCGGGCAGGCCTGCATGACCTTCTTGAGCAGCGTCATCTCGGCGCCGGTCAGCTCACCGGTCGCGTCGGACACCATCAGCACCGCGTCGGCCTGCACCAGCGTCGCGAACGTGCTCGCGGTGTGCGCTGATCGGGTGTCACCCACCCCGGGGGTGTCGATGAGGACGAGGCCGTTGTCGAGCAGCGCCCGCGGGATGCCGACCTCGGCCCGCACGACCTCGCGCGCCTGCGGCGTCGACACCTGCTTGGTGACCTGCTCGATCGGCACGGCGATGCGCTCGGTCGGCGCGTGGAAGATCGAGCCGCCGACGGAGGCGTTGCGGACCAGCGCGGCCGAGGGCGTCTCGGCGTGCTGCACGTAGGTCGGCACGGTGGTCGTGATGTCATCGCCCACCGCGCAGACGGGGGCGTTGATCAGCGCGTTGACGAGCTGGCTCTTGCCCTGCTTGGACTCGCCGACGACCAGGACGCGCAGCCTGGGGTCCAGCTGCTGGGCCCGCTTCTCGCGCAGCCGGGCCTCCAGGTCGGGCCGCCGGTGCGTGACGCAGGCGCCGATCGTCTCGTCCAGCACGTCGAGCCAAGGCGGTGCCATCACGTGACGCATAGTGCCGTGTTCACCCCCCTGGGTGAAAGCCTGGAGTGCACAACCGGGTGCCGACCGGCGCGATGCGGCCGGTCGGCGCAGCCGGGTGACGTTGCTCACCGGCCGCCCGCCGGGACCGGAGAAGCAGAACCGGCCCTGTCCGCGGGGGACAGGGCCGGTTCCTCGTGCGGGAGGGGGAGAAGATCAGCCGAGCAGGCCGTCGAGGCCGAGGTCGCCGACGACCGGCACGCCGTGGGTGACCTGGCCGACGGTGTCGGTGACGCCGCCGAGCACGTTGCCGACGCCCGCGGTGTCACCGGCCAGGCCGGTCGCGCTGTGCGCGACACCGGTGGCGGTGCCGACGACGCTGCCCGCGACGCCCTGCGCGGAGACGACGGTCTCGGTCGAGTGGACGTTCAGCGCGCCGTGCGACAGGTCGTCGAGGCCGGACACGCCGAGCACGTTGCCGAGGCCCGCGTCGCCGCCGCCGACGGTGCCGAGCAGGCCGTCGGCCAGGCCGGTCACGCCGCCCAGGTGGCCCACCACCGAGTCGGTGCCGGGGACGACCGAGGAGACGGTGTCCAGCGCGGCCGAGTCGATCGTCGAGACGCCGGTGTCGGCCACGTCGAGGACGGAGCCGGTGAGCGGGGAGGTGGTCTGGTCGAGCACGCTCGCCACGTCGCCGACGGCGGAGAAGTCGCCGTCCAGGCCGATGTTGGTCGAGGTGTACTCGCCGAGCGTCCGGTTGGCGGCGATGATGTTGAGACCGTTGCCGTCCGCGGCCAGCACGCCGGCCGACGAGGTGTGGATGTCGCTGAGGGACAGGCCCGACGAGGTCAGCTGAGACGCGACGGCCTGCAGCTGGCTGATGGCGCCGAGCGGACCGTCCGCGAGCAGCTCGTCGGCCGGCAGGTCCAGGTCCACACCGTCGACGGCGGGCAGGCCGTCGACGTCCGGGACCAGGTCGAGGACCAGCGGGATGACCTCCTGGACGTCCACGGCGGTGATGTCGGCCAGGCCGGCCTGCTCCAGGCAGCCCTGGGCGTCCGCCGCGAACGCGGCCTTCAGCGCCGGGTCGCTGAGCAGGTTGAGCACGAAGTCGTGGAGCGTGCCGGGCGACGACATCATCGAAGGATCTCCTGGTGGAAGCACGGGTCGGGGTTTGGCGGCTGGCTGTCGCAGAACGTAGGAGAACCGGCCCGTCTCGAACATCGGGGATAACTCCCAGTGAATCCCCGTTCCCCGATGGGGTGACGCTCGTTGACCCCCTAAGGGGTTAGGGGCATCGCTTGAGCGTGCTTCCTTCACCCGTGTAGGTACTGGTCGCTGCTGCGAACAGGTGAGGAAGAGACGTGTCGTACGTACTCGGAGTCGATGTGGGCACCACCCGCACCACGGCTGCCGCGTGCCGTCTCGAGGGCGGCCGGGACGCCGAGATCGCCCTGGTCGTGCCCTCGTTGCTGCAGCTCACGGACGCCGGGACGTTCTCGGTCGGCGACGTCGACCCCGGCGGCTGGCTCGCCTCCGGGTTCGCCCGCCGGATCGGTGACGCGGTGCCGTTCTCGCTGGGTCCCGAGGTGGTCCCGGCCGAGGAGCTGACCGCGTTGCTCGTCCTGTGGGTCGTCGGCGAGGTCGTCGCCCGACAGGGTGAACAGCCCCGGCACGTGGCCGTGACTCACCCGGCCGGGTGGGGCCCCTATCGCCGGGGGCTGCTGCACGCCGCCCTGCGGCAGGTCGGGCTGCCCGAGGTGACGCTCGTGCCGGAGCCGCTGGCGGCCGCGGAGAACCACGCCGTGCTCGCCCGCGTCCTGCCCGGCTCGACCCTGGCGGTCTTCTCGCTCGGCAGCCACGCGTTCTCCGCCTCGGTCGTGCGGCGCACCCCGGGCAGGACGTTCGAGCTGCTCAACCACGTCGACGCCGTCGACCACCCGGCCGGCGCCGACTTCGACGACGTGCTGGCGGCGCTGGTGCGCGGCCGGCTCGGCAAGGACGCGTTCGTGTCAGCCGCGGAGTGCGAGGCGGCGAAGCGGACGTTCGGGCCCGCGGTCGTGGTGGCCGGCGCCGAGGTGACCCGCGACGAGTTCGCCGAGGAGCTGCGGCCCGCGGTGGACCAGCTGGTCAGCACGTTCGTGCGCGCGGTCGGCGCGGACCGGCCGGAAGCGGTGCTGATGGTCGGTGGGGCGGTGCGGACACCGGTGATCGGTGACGCGCTGTCCGCGACGGTCGACTGCCGGGTCCTCGCCGAGGCCGCCCCCGAGCACTCGGTCGCGAAGGGTGCCGCCGTCGCCGCGCGGCTCGTGGTCGTCGGCCCCGAGGCCGAGCCGGAGCCGAGCGACACGTCCGTGCTCGTGCACACCCGCGAGGCGTCCCTGCGGTTCCCGGTCGGCGAGGTCCAGAAGCCCGACGACGAGGAGTTCACCGCACCGCCGCCGCGCCCGCCCGTGGACGTCCCGCCGCTGGAGCTGCCGCCGCCGCGGTCCAAGCGCGTGACGCGGGTGCTGAAGCCGACCGGTCGCCGGTCCGGCTCCCGTTCCGACTGACTTCCCCCCACAGAAGAGGATGGCCGTTGAGCGTGACCACGCGAGCCCGACTGGTGCTGGACGACTCCACCAGGGGTGTCCTCGACCGGATCAACGACGCCGCGCCGGGCACAAGCCTGCGCGTGGTCGTCGCGGCGCCCGGAGGTCACGGCAAGACAGCGTTCCTCGGTGAGATCGGCAACCCCGCGGTCCGCGTGGTCGACGACGCCCACCTGCTGGACGACGCCGCGTTGCGCGCGCTGGCCGCGGAACCGTTGCTGGTGCTGGCTTACCGGCCGTGGCCGCGCCGTGCCGTGCTGGCCGAGCTGACCCGTGGCGCAGTCGTGGTGCCGTTGGCGCCGTTCTCGAAGGACCAGGTCCGCGAGCTCCTGCACGCCCCGCGGCCGGTGGTCGACTTCGTCCACGCCCAGACCGGCGGCGTACCCGCGTACGTCGAACGGCTCGGTGCCGCCTCCGAGGTCACCGCCGAGGTGCTGTCGGCGTTCCGCGGCGACCTCGACTGGCTCGACCCGGACCTGCAGAAGTTCCTGCTGGCCGCGGAAGCCGGTGCCGCCCAGCGCCTCGACCTGCTGTCGGCGTTGCTGGACAAGGACTTCGACGAGGTCAGCGACATCATCGAGGCCGCACGCGCCACCGGCCTGCTCGCCGAGGACGGCACCCTGCTGCCGCTGGCGCAGCGCGCGGTCGGCGCCCTGACCCGCACCGAACGCCGCATCGCCGTCCGCCAGCGCCTCGCCCAGCTGCAGCTCGACCGCGGTGGCCCGGTCCTCGACCTGGTCCGCCCGCTGGTCGACACCGGCATCGGCGGCCCGGTCTTCGCCGCGGCCGCCCGCGAGGCCCTGTCCTCCGACCCGGCACTGGCCGCACGCCTGTTCAAGGCCTCGACCGGCGGTGGCGTCGTCCCCTCCGACACGGCCGCCCAGTGGGCCACCGCCTCCGCGATGGCGGGCGACCTCGACTCCGCCCTGCGCCTGGCCGACCAGGTGATCAGCGCCCCCGACTCCCCGCACCGCCGCACCGCGGCCGAGGTGGCCGCCGTCGCGCTGGCCCACCGCGGCCAGCTGGCCCGCAGCACCGAGCTGTTCCGCTGGGCCGCCACCCCCTACGCCGCGGCGTTCGCCGGCATCGGCGCCCTCGGCACCGGCACCCCGTCCGACGACACCCCCGCCCAGCCCCCGACCCTCTTGGGTGGCGCCGCATCCCTGATGCTGCAAGGCGTCCGGCAGTCCGTCTCCGGCTCCGAGACCGCCGCACTGTCCACTTTGGTCCGCGCATCCTCCCTGCTCGAACCGGCGGGCGGCGCCGTCCTGCTCCCCGACAGCCCGGCGTCGCTGGCCGCGCTGGTCGCCCTGCACTGCGGCGAGCCGAACGTCGCCGAGTCCGTCCTCGACCGCGCCGTGGAGGCCGGCACCGGCGGCGTCCTGATGTCCGTGCGCCACCGGCTCCTGCAGGCCTGGCTGCACATGCTGCGCGGCAACCTCGCCGTGGCCCGCGAGACCCTGATGTCCGTCCGCGGCACGTTCGAGCCCCGCGACTGGATCTTCGCCGTGGCCCTGGAGGTGGGCGTGGCCCGCCGCAACAGCGACCTCGCCACCCTGCGCCGCACCTGGGAGCAGGCCTGCGAGGCCGTGCTCCGCCACCCCGTCGACCTGTTCTCCCTGCTGCCGCTGGGCGAGTTCGCCGCGGCCGCCGCCCGCCTGCGCGACCAGGACCGCCTCGCCCCGCACCTGTCCCAGGCCCTGGCACTGCTCCAGTCGCTCGGCACCCCGCCCCTGTGGTCCACGCAGCTGCGCTGGAGCCTGCTGCACGCCGCGATCATCGACGACGACCTCACCTCCGCCGAGGAACACGCGGCGGTGCTGGCGGCGTCCCGCGACCACAGCCGTTACTGCGCGATCATCTCCACCGCGGCCGAGAGCTGGCTCGACGTCGTGGCCGGCGAGGTCGACGCCGACCGCGTGGAAGAGGCCGCCCGCAGCCTGCACGCCGTCGGCCTGTGGTGGGACGCCGCGCGCCTGGCCGGTCAGGCGGCGATCCGCACCTCCGACCGCCAGGCGATGGTCCGCCTCCTCGACTGCGCCCGCCTGCTCCAGGGCCGCCCGGTGTCCGCCCGCCGCGCCGAGGCCGACGCCCCCGTCGTGGTCGAGGACGCCGGGAAGCTGAGCGAACGCGAGCGCGAGGTCGCAGGGCTGGTGCTGGAGGGGATGACGTACAAGCAGGTGGGGGACCGGTTGTTCATCTCGGCCAAGACCGTCGAGCACCACATGGCGCGGATGCGGCAGCGGCTGGGGAGCACGAGCCGCAGCGACCTGCTGGCGCAGCTGCGGCACATCGTGGGTTCCTGAAAGCACCTCGCGCGAGGTCGTTCCTCGCCCGAAGGGGCGAACGCCGCCGTGCGGCGGGACGATGTGGTTTGCTGGCGGTAGGCTTCCGCACCGTTGCTCGTCGAGCAGGTCAGGTGGAACGATTTTGCCGAGCCAGGACGACGCGAGATCGTCACGCCCGCCGGGACGTGACGAGGTGGCGCGCGACTGGGCCCGCGAGGTCAGCCGGACCTCCTACATCCCCCTGTCCTCCGCGAAGCTGGCGGAGGAGCTGCGCGAGCTGGTGAACCTGATCGCCGAAGCGCTCGCCGGGGACGCGAAGACCGCCGCGCGGGTCGGCACGCGGCTGGTGGAGATGCACTGCGTCGGCGCGGACAGCCTGCGCAGGTCCGTCGAGGTGCTGGCCGGGTTCGTGGCGCACGAGACGGAGGACGCGCACAAGAGCGCGTTGGTCATCGGGGAGATGTCCGCCGGGTACACCGATGCGATGCAGGCGTTCGTGCTGGAGCAGCAGGAAAGCGTCAGCCAGGCGATGTTGCGCGCGACCCGGGCCGCGCAGCTCGACCTGCGGGCGAGCGAGGAGCGGTTCGAGGACATCTTCGCGCACTCGTCGACGGGGATCGCGATCGTCGGCCTCGACGGGCGGCTGGAGCGGGCCAACGAGGCGCTGTGCACGATCCTGCGGCGCGAGGAGGTCGGCGGGATGACGCTCGGCGACCTCATCGCGCCGCCCGACCTGCCGTTGGTCGAGAACGCGCTGGCCGGCCTGCGGTACGGGCGGATGCGGCGGGTCCAGGAACGACCGCGGCTCATCGACCGCGACGGCGAGCACTTCCGGGTGCTGCTCGCGGCGACCGTGCAGAAGGACGCGGAGGACACCCCGCGGCACTACGTCGTGATGATCGACGACGACAGCCAGCTCACGTTGCTCGGCGGGCGCTTGCAGTACCAGTCGCTGCACGACGCGCTGACCGGGCTGCCGAACCGGCAGTACCTCACGACGCGGCTGGAGTCGTTGCTGCACAGCGACATGGAGCACGGCGTCACGCTCTACCACCTCGACCTCGACGCGTTCGCCGTGATCACCGACGGGCTCGGGCGTGAGATCGGCGACCGGGTGCTCAAGCTCGTCGCGGAACGGCTGAGCGCCGTCTTCGCCGGCGGGAAGGCCATGGTGGCGCGGCTGGAGGGCGACGAGTTCGCCGTGCTCGTCGAGAACGGGCCGGACACGCCGGACGTCGACAGCACCATCCGCACGATCGAGCACGAGCTGGCCGAACCCGTCTACTTCACCGGGCACGGCGTCGCGGTGTCGGCGTCGATCGGCGTGCTGCCGCGGCTGCACCCCGGCGGCCACCCGGCCGAGGTGCTGCGGGCGTCGGACATGACGCTCAGGAGGGCCAAGCGCAGCGGGCGCCGGCAGTGGGGGCTGCACGACGCGACGCTCGACAAGCGGGAGCAGGAGGAGTTCGCGCTCGCCGCCGTCATGCCCGGCGCGTGGGAGAGCGGCGAGATCGACGTCGTGTTCACCCCGGTCATGCGGCTCGACGGCGCGGCACGGGTGTGCGTCGAGGCCGAGCTGCACTGGCGGCACCGCGACGCCGGGCTGATCCCGCACGAGAAGTGCGTGTCGATGGCCGAGCACACCGGGTTGATGCTGCCGCTGGGCGAGTGGATGTTGCGCAGGGCTGCGGAAGCGGCGTGCGGGCACGACGAGGTGCTCGCCGTGTGCCTGACCGAGGGCCTCGCGAACAGCCCGGACCTCGTGCGCGACGTGCGGCGGGTGCTCGCGGACACCGGGCTGCCCGCCGGCCGGTTGCTCCTCGGCTTCCCGGTGCGCGTGCTGGCCGCGCAGGACAGCGAGGCCGCCGACAACCTGGAACTGTTGTCGGACATGGGAATCCACATCGGCGCCCGTGACTTCGGGGGATCGACCGCGGAGATCGAGCTCGTCCGCTCGCTCGGCGTGATGGCGGTGCGGATGACCGGCCGCAGCCGCACATCGGACGAGCTGGTGTCGCGCGTGCTCAGCGACGTCATCGGGTTCGTGCACGAGGCCGGTGGGCTGGTCGTGGTCGACCCGGTCGAGGACGCCGAGCAGCGCGACTGGTGGAGTGGTCTGGGAGCCGACGCGGGGGTCGGCCCGGTGTTCTGCCGGGAACCGGTTACGAGCTGGCCCGCCGCGGGCTGAGGTGCACGAGGACCAGCGCGAAGCCCGCGACGGTCACCATGCGCAGCGCGGCGCCGATGCCGTTCCAGTCCTTCGACTGCCACATCGCGAACCACTCGCCGCCGACCGTGATGAACCCGCCCAGGAACAGCGCCACGACCATCAGCAGGCCCGCCGACGCGAAGCTGCGCGCGCTGTCCTCGCGGTTGCGGGCGTACGCGACGGTGCCCGCGGTCAGCAGGAGCGCGGAGACCGCCTCCCACACGATGATCGCGACGTAGATCAGCGTCACGACGGCGGAACTGGTGATGGCCCGCCACTTCAGCCCCTCGCCGAACGTGGTGTCCATCGCGAGCACGTGCTGCACGAACGCCTCGTTCGTGCCGTAGTCCGTGACGTTGCCGATCACGACGAGGACCATGTTCAACGCGATGAACCCGACGGTCACCGCGACGACCGCGCGCAAGCTGCCGACCCGAGCAAGTAAACGCATGGCGCGGACAGTAACCGATAGGGTGCGGGCGGTGAGCCGTGTTTGTGTCGTCTCCCACCGGCTGGGCGGGTTCGACGGCGTCAGCGTCGAAGCCGCGAAGTGGGCGCACGCCTTCGCGGTGCTCGGCTGGGACGTCACGCTCGCCGCCGGCCACTTCGCCTCGGGTTCCGGGGTCGTCGTCCGCGGCCTGTGGGCCGACCGGCCCGGCGGTGACCCGCCACCCGTCGACCACGCCCTGATCCGTGAGCTCTGCGCGACGCACGACCTGGTGGTGCTCGACAACGCCGGATCGCTGTGGAGCGCACCGGAAGCCTCGGTGGCGTGGGAAGAGCACGCTCTCGCGGCCCGCGTTCCGGTGGTCCTGCGCCACCACGACCCGGCGTGGCAGCGCGTCCAGCTGCGGCCGGTCGACGGTGACGTCGTGCCGCTGCACCACCCCGCGCACCTGCACGTGCTGATCAACTCGTTGACAGAGCGGGAGTTCCGCGCGCGCTGGCCCTCGGTGCACACCAGGGTGGTGCACAACCGGGTCGACGTCGCCGGCCTCGCGCACGGCGACCGCGACGGCACCCGCGCCACCCTCGGTGCCGCACCCGGCGACTACCTCGTGGTGCACCCGGCCCGCGTCGAGGGCACGTCCAAGAACATCCCCGGTGCCGTCGACTTCGTCCGGCGCCTGTCCGCGCGCCGCCCGGACGTCCGCTACTGGCTCACCGACGACGCTCCCTGCCCTGCTGCGGACCGGCTCCCAGGTGTGCTGCGCGGGCGCGTCGCGAACCAGGCCAACCTCTACGCTGCCGCCGACCTCGTGCTGCTGCCGTCCACCTGGGAGGGGTGGGGGCTGCCCGTCTGCGAGGCCGCGGCGGCGCGGAAACCCGTTGTGGCAGGGCCTTATCCGGTGCTGGACGAGATCCGCGCGCTCGGCCTCACCGTGTTCGACCCCTCCGACCTCGACGGTCTGCTCGCCGCCACCGACGCCGTGCTCGACGCCAACCTCGCCGCAGTGCAACGACATCTGGACCTGCGCGAGCTGCCGCGCGTGCTGGCGGGGCTGGTGGAGGACGCCGTCCGGCTCAGCACGGGTCCCTGAAGTCCATCTGCGGCAGCTTCTCCTGCCACACCGCGGGGGTGAGCGCGCCGCGCGTGGCCGTGCAGATCCGGTCGACCTGGTGCGGCACGTCGAGGTCCCACAGCCGCACCACGCCGTCGGCGTTGCCGGTGGCCAGCAACCGGCCCTGCGTCGAGAACCGCACGTACGGCTCGGACGTCCAGTCGCCGGTGATCTGCTGACCGGTGAAGAACGGCTTGGCCGGGTCGCTGATGTCCCACAGCCGGAACGACTTGTCCGCACTGCTGCTCGCGAGCAGCCGGCCGTCCGCGCTGACCGAGATCGTGGTGATCACGCCCGTGTGCCCCCGCAGCTCGCTCACCAGCCGCGGGTGCTCGCGGTCGCGCACGTCGTAGAACCGGATCACCCGGTCCTGCCCCGCGGTGATCAGCGTGCCCCCGTCCGCGGTGAAGACCGCCTTGTGCACGATCTGCGGGTCCTGGATCGGCGTGCCGATCAGCCGCGCCCGCGTCGGGTCGCTCACGTCCCACAGCCGCACCGTCCGGTCGCTGCTCGCCGTGGCGACCGTGCGGCCGTCGGGGCTGAAGTCCATGCCGTTGACGTACGCGTCGTGCCCGGTCAGCGGTTCGCCCAGCGGCACGGGGTGCGCCGGGTCCGCGGCGTCCCACAGCCGCACCGAGTTGTCGTCCTGGCTGGTCAGCAGCACCGTCCCGGCCGGGTCGAACCGCGCGGCCGTGGCGAAGCGGGTCGGCAGCAGGACCGGTTCGCCCAACGGCCGCGGGCGGCTCGGGTCGGCCACGTCCCACCGGCGCACGGTCTGGTCGCCCGCCGCGGACACGAGCACCTTCCCGTCCGGCCGGAACGCCGGAGGGCCGACCGAGCGCTCGTGGCCCAGCAGCGGTGGTCCCGCCGGTTTCGGGTGGTGCTGGTCGGACAGGTCCCACAGCCGCACCGTCTTGTCCGCGGACCCGGTCGCCAGGAGCCGGCCGTCCGGGCGGAACGACGGCTCGCCCACCCGCGCGGTGTGGCCGAGCAACCACTCGCGCGGCAACGACCACAGGTTCGCGCCGCTCTCCTGCGACCCCGTGGCGAGCGTGGCGCCGTCCCCGCTGAACCCGACGGCGAACAGGGACCCGCCGCGCCCGGTGAGCGGGCGCCCGAGCGGGTTCGGCACCGCGGGGTCGCTGATGTTCCACAGGCGCGCGGTCGCGTCGGCGCCCGCGGAGGCGAGCACGGGCTCGGCGGGGCTGAACTTCACCGACCACACGGCCTCGGTGTGCCCGGCGAGCGGCAGGCCGACCGGTTCCTGCGTGGCCGGGTCCCACAGCCGCACCGTCTTGTCCTCGGAGCCGCTCGCGAGGAGCTTCCCGTCGCCGCTGAACGCCATCGAGTGGATGCCGTCGCGGTGGCCGGTCAGCGGCTTGCCGGTCCTGGTCCCGGTGGCCACGTCCCACAGCCGGATCGTGGAGTCGTCGCCGGCGGTGGCCAGCGTCCTGCCGTCCGGGCTGAACGCGAGCGAGCGCACCGCGGCGCTGTGGTCGCGCAGCGGTTCCCCGACGGGTTTGGCGTTCGCGGGACTGCTCACGTCCCACAGCCGCGCCGACCGGTCCTCGTTCGCCGCCGCGAGCAGCCTGCCGTCGGGGCTGAACTCCAGCAGGTAGGTGGGGCCGTTGCCGGTCTCGATCGTCTTGAGCGCCTGGGGCGAGCCGGGGTCCGCCACGTCCCAGAGCCGGATCGTCGCGTCCTGGCCGGTCGTCGCGAGCACCTTGCCGTCGGGGGAGAAGACCGCGGAGCTCAGCCAGTCCTCGTGCCCGCTGATGACCGCGACCTGCCGTGGGCGGCTGCGGTCCCGGACGTCCCACAGCCGCGCGGTGCGGTCGTAGCTCGCGGTCGCGAGGAGCGTGCCGTCCGGGCTGAACGTCGTCAGGTAGACCGCGCCGGTGTGCCCGAGCACCGGCACCGCGAGCGGCACCTGCTGGGTGGCGAGCACCTTCGCGGCCACCGCCTGGTCGTCCGGGCGCATCCGGTGCGCCACGAGCAGCAGCTGCGCCGACAACGACACGTCCGTCGTCGCCAGCCGGTCCGCCTCCGCCACGACCTGGCGGTACTGGGCGTCGTTGCGCTGCTGCACGCTGATCACCGCCGCACCCGCCGCGATCAGCGCGAACACCGCCACCAGCGCGACGGCACTGCGGCGCAGCCAGGTGCTCTTGCGGTGCTGGCGCTCCGACGTGCGCACGAACTCCCTGGCGAGCACGGTGACGTTCCGCTGCTGCCGCACGCCCTCCAGCCTGGCCCCGCGGTAGAGCATCGACGAGTCGCGGTCGTGCGCGGACCAGGTGGCCGCGTCCTCCTCCAGCCGCTGCCGGGTCAGGTTGCCCGCGCGGTCCTCGTCGATCCAGCCGCGCAGCCGCGGCCACGCGTGCAGCAGCGCCTCGTGCGTGATCTCCACGCTGCCGGCGTCGAGCGTGATCAGCCGGGCCCTGGCCAGCACCTCCAGCGCGCGTTCGGTCGCCGGCAGGTTCGTGCTCGCCTCCAGCAGGCCGTGGCGGCTGGAGCGGCGCCGGGTGTCCTGGGTGTCGTCGCCGACCCTGACCAGGCGCAGGAGCAGCTGCTTCGCCGCCTGCTGGCCCGGGTCGTCGAGGTCGGCCCAGGCCCGTTCGGCCGTCGTGGCGACGGCACCCTGGATGCCGCCGGCCGCCCGGTAGCCCGCGATCGTGAGCCGGCCTGCCTGCCGGCGCTGCCAGGTGACCAGCAGGGCGTGGCTGAGCAGCGGCAACGCCCCCGCGTCGTAGGCGTCCTTGCCGCGCCGGTTCTGGGCGCCCAGGTCGCGCAGCATGAGGTCGACCAGGCCCGCTTCGAGCTGCAACCCTGCGGCCTTCGCCGGGTTCGTGACCGCGTCGCGCACCTCGGCCGCCGACATCGCGCCGAGCACCATCTGGTTGCTCTGCAGCGCCTCGGCGAGCTCGGGGAAGTCGAGGCAGCGGGCGTAGAAGTCGGCCCGCACGCCCAGCACGACCGCCGTCTTCTGCGCGGCCGCGTGCAGGGCCTGCACGAAGACCCGCAGCCGGTTCGCGTCGCCGCCGAGCGTGAACGCCTCCTCGAACTGGTCGACGACCACCACCCGCTCGCCGACCGCGATCTGCACCTCCTGCGCGAACTCGACCAGCGCGTCCGAGTCGGCGGCGGCTTCGAGCACCGCTATCAGTTCCGGCAGCTGGAGCGCGAGCTCCTTCAACGGATCGGTGCCGGGGGAAATCACCACCGCCTCTTTGCGGAGACGGGGCAGCACGCCCGCTTTGATCAGGCTCGACTTACCGGCACCCGACGCGCCGACGAGCATTGTCAGGCCGTTGTCGTTCATCCGGGCGAGAAGTGCGTTCGTCGCTCTTTCCCGTCCGAAGAACCAATTCGTGTCCTGCGGTCCGAATGCGCTGAGACCCATGTAAGGGCACACCGCGTTTTCGTCCTGAGGGGGTGTGTCCGCGTCACCCACCGGGCTGGCGAGCGCCTCCTCCCAGAGCGTGCGCCAGACCTCGACGTCGTAGAGCCCGTCGACCGCGGGCTGCGGCCGGCGCTTGCGCGCCTCGCCGGTGAGGACCTCCAGCACGGCGCTCAACCCGCTGAACCTCGCCGGCACGTTCCGCCCGCGCCGCCAGTCGCTGACCCGCTGCGCCGGCACGCGGACCGGTCTGCCCTGTTCGTCCGTCCGGCGGGCACGGGTCACCGACTCCGTGACCCGCTTCAGCGGCGGGTCACCTGCCTCCGCGTACAGCAGCGCGAAGCGCTCCGCGAAGACGCCACGGGGTCCCAATCGCCCTCCACCTCGTCCGGACCGGAAAACGCACACCACCCGCCTGAGCTGCGGCGCACGCGCCGGACGGGCCCTTCCGAACCCACCCTAACGAGATGGTCTGACAACCTCGACCGCACGTCCTTTCACGAGACCGGGAGACCGTCACAGTGGTAGCGGCTGGCTGGGGAAGATCTTCCACGGCTGAGGAGCGCTGGGGGTCTCCTCAGCCGTGGCCTCGACCGAGTGAGTGGCAGGGTGCTGCCTGCTAGTCAGGCGGCCGTCCAGAGCGCGTCGGCCTCCGGCTGCTTCGGCTGGACTCGGTTGGGGTCGGGCAGGTACTGCTCGACCGGCAGCGTCACGTAGCCGATGCTCCCCGGTCGCAACGCCGTGAGCTTGCCGGCGAGGCCCGCCAGCGCGCTGATCGATCCGAGCTCCGCGTCCGTCACGATCGACCTCGTCATGACGTCGGCGAGCTCGAACGTCCGCTGCGGGCTGCCGAGCCAGTTCTCGTTCGCGAGTTTCTGACTGAGTGCGGTCAGGAAAAGCTGCTGGTTCTTTATCCGGTTCAGGTCGCTTCCGTCCCCGATGCTGTACCGGGTCCGCACGAATGCGAGTGCTTGGGTTCCGCTCAACCTGTTCGGCCCGGCCGGAACGCGCAGTCCGCTCTTGTCGTCGTCGATCGCCTCGGGCAACGTGATGTCGACTCCGCCGAGGCGGTCGACCACGTCGCGGAAACCGTTGAAGTCGATCTGCACGAAATGGTCCATCCGCAGATTGCTCATCTGCTCGACCGTCGCGACCGTGCACGCCGCCCCACCCGTGGAGAAGGCGCTGTTGAACATGGCGATGCGCGCCGGCGGGTGGTCACCGCACCGCGGCCGCGGCACCATCGTGTCGCGCGGGATGCTGATCACCCTGGCCGCGTCGCCCCTGGCGTTCAGCCGCACGACCATGGCGGTGTCGGACCGCCCGTCGTCCCTGCCGATGAGAAGGACGTTGAGCGGCCTGCCCGGCGTCGACGGCGTCTGCGTGGGTCGCGGCGGCCGGGCATTGCCGCTGAGCTCCTCGGCGAGGTCGACGGTCTGGAGGTTGCCCTCAAGCCGTGCGTAGGACCCCCAGACGACGACGCCCGCCGCGATGACCGCAGCGGCCCCCGAGACCACCAGCCATCGTTTCCAGTGGACGTTCACACCCCCAACGGTCCCGGCACTTTGTCCGGACCCGGTAGGGGATTTGTCAGGGTTGTGTCACAGCCTCGCGGAGCCCGTCCGTGCCGATGGCGACCACCTCGCCTTCAGGTAGTACAAAGCGAGGGCATCGTCAATGCCGCGACCCGCGTCGACGATGATCCGATCACGCCACTGGGGGCACCGATGACAATCCGCAAAGCCGTGGTCTCCGACGCACCCGCCGTCGCCGCCGTCCACGTCGACTCGTGGCGGACCACCTACCGCGGCCACATGCCCGACGACGTCCTCGACGCCCTGTCCGTGGAGTCGCGCACCTCCATGTGGGAACGCCTGATCCCCTCCGGCACCGTCTGGGTCGCCTTGGCCGACGACGAGGTGGTGGGCTTCGCGAGCGTCGGCCCGTCCCGCGAACCGGACGCCACCCACGAGCTGTACGCGATCTACTTCCTGGAGTCCGCCCAGGGCACCGGCCTCGCTCACCCCTTGGCCGCCGCAGCACTGGAAGGCCTCCCGGACACCATCGTCTGGGTCCTCGCCGGCAACCAGCGCGCCCGCCGCTTCTACGAACGCCTCGGCTTCACCCCCGACGGCACCACCCGCCGCGAAACCCTCGGCGACGCCGTGCTCGACGAGGTCCGCTACCACCGCGCATGACCACGATCTTCCATCCGCCCAGCAGGGGAGCCGCCGTGGTGTTCCGCCCTGTGTTCCGCCGCGCTCTTGCGTCCCGCGAAGCCGACATCGCGCGCAAGGTCTTCGGCGACGCCCTCGACATCAGCGCCCTCACCCTCGCCGAAGGCGGCCTCCTCGGCGCCTTCGGTGTCGCCCGCACCCTGCCCCGCCTCGTGACGTTCCCCAGGGGAATCCTCACCTCGCCGCAGAACCAGGCCCGTTACGAGCGCTGGCTGGTCCACGAACTGACCCACGCCTACCAGTACCAGCACGGCCGCAGCGTCCTCAGCCTGCTGCCGACGGCGTTCGCCGGGTTCTTCGTGAAGGGGCTCTACGACTACGGCGGGGTCAAGGGGCTGCGGGGGAAGACGTTCGAGGAGTTCAACTCGGAGCAGCAGGCCAACATCATGGCCGACTACTACTACCTCAGCACTTATGAGCCTGGGCGGGATGTTTCGGCCTATGAGCCGTACGTCGAATTCGTGCGGTCGCAGGTGAGGTGATCAGTCTTCGGTGGGAAAAGATCAAGCTCCGACCGCGTTGCCGCTGGTCAGAGCTTGATTTCACCCGGCGAAAGGTGGTGCCCCAGGCAGGATTCGAACCTGCGACACACGGTTTAGGAAGGCAAGTGGGCTGCTCTGCGGCTCATGCCCGCTGACCTGTGGGTTCGCCTGCATCCGTTGGGACGCTTGGCATAGCCAGTCCGTGAGGAGTCCGTGGTCCGTGCGCGGCCACTTCTCCCGCTTCATCTCGACCCCAAGCCGATCACGCGGCCAGTGGTGTCGGGTCAAGGTACTCGTTCCAGCCTTGACGCGGCATCGCTGGCCGTTGTCATGCTCGCGTGTCGAGGGCAGCTGGAACCCTAGGACGGGGACACTCGTATCTCATCCGGCGTCCTCGCTAGGCGGCCGCAACCTGGCAGCAAGCGATGGCTGGCAGAACCTACGAGCGGAAGGAGCCACTCTTGGCTCAGTGGTGGGAGCTTGCCATCCCCGCATCTGCGGGCGTCCTGGGTGGTGTGGGAGGTGCGGTTCTCGGCTCCCTTGTTCAAGGACGGAACACCCGCCGGCTCTTCCGTCTTGAGACGGCCGAGCGTCGGCTTGGCCACTTCCGCGACGACCGTCGTGGCGTCTATACGACCTTCCTCACGGCGTTCACGGAGTGGGAGCCGCTTCGTAACACGAGCTGGAAGCGCCGTAGTGAGGTCGACACCGCTGTGGAGAAAGCGGTTGCGTGGGAACGTTGGCACGAGGCCCGCAATGCTGCGAATGAGCCATTCAGACGACTTACTACAGCACTGCAAGACATCGACATTGTTGCTTCACAGCCGGTCCGCGACGCTGCTACAACCCTGTACGTCGAGGCAGGCCGGACAATGGCAACTACCCCCTTCCGGGAGAAGTTTTTGGTTGCAGTCCGCCAGGAGTTGCAGACTGACGTCGACGACCAACGTGCGGGTTCGCATCTGCTCGCTGAGCCTGTCACTGGTAGGCAAGCGCGTACGACGTGGAGTCGGTTGACTGGTCGTCTCCGTCGTACTAAGCGCCCTGATGACGCGGAGTCGGCTAGTAGTTGACGGTGGCAAGGCGGCGGAGCCGTCGCGGCAGTCGAGCGCCGGGCTCAGCACGTCAGCGGCGACCATGCTGGCGCTCGTGGGGAGCTGCGGGCCCGCATGGCTCTATGGGCAGGCTCGTCGGTTGGTGTGAGGCCGGAGTAGCGGTGCGCAGCGCCGCCCGGCCGACCGGCGGAGCGAAGCGGATGCCGGGAGTGCCGGGATGGAAGGTGTTCGCCGTACGCGCGGGACGCGCCGCCAGCGGCGGCCTTGATCCTGTAGAGCTGAATTCGGCAGAGTCGACAGGGTGGGTAACGGGACGACCGTTGGAGCCGATCAGTGCGGTACGAGGCGGTCGGGGCGAGAAGGGCTAGGTGACCTAGCGTATGCGGGTTTCGCAGAGGTACGATCTTGTCGGCTCTCAGGGCACATTTGACTTTGTTGACGTGGATATCAGCCGCGACATACCTCTGTTCATCGATCCCGCAGCGCTGGCTGCAAGTCCGGATCCTTGGGCGAAAAGTTGTGCGGCCGCCATTCAGCACTTTTTTCAGACTGTGCTCGACGCTATTACTTCTGGTGACAATGCCCTGGCGCTTCGTCTTCTGTCTCGTCTGAATGAAGACAACTCTACGCACCTTGGATACTCCTCCATCTCTAAGGGGAGTGGGGTTGGGGACGGGCTGGCCGAGAAGTTCTTTGCAGAAATCTCATCAAGCCAGGCGGTGAAATCAGGCTTGATTTCGGATTTGGAAGACACTGCTTTGCTTATTGAGGGTGTCGCTGAGGACAGAATCTCGGATGTAACTACGAACGTAATTCGACGGCAACTGATCGAGTATACTCAAGAGGCCTGCAATTTCTACGGCATTCCGATGGAGCGAGGCGTGGTCGTTCCTCCTTGTTGGGATGTAAGTGAAAGAAAGTGGAAGCAGGAGTCCTTTAGTCTTCCGATGCCTGCTGGTTCTCCTCTCCTGCTTGTTCCAAAGTTCATTGTCAGGCGTAAACTGCACTGTAACCCAGGCGAGTACTACACCCATTACGTTTTGGAGTATCTGAGGGACGAGGAGATTCGTAAGCGGTCGCCTCTGACGTATGTCACACGGCAGGGGGAAGTAAAAGCTCTAAAGAAGGAAGTGGAGGCCAAATATCGCGAGAAGCATGCGGATGGCACTCCGGGAATTTTCAAACGGGTTAATACGGATGGCACGATGAGTAATCCGGACCTGCTTGCGCGTTTTAAGAGAGTTAAGCGTGACAATCCCCCTAGGGTCATCTCGCACGAGGACCTTGCTGATGCCTCGGGGGCTCCGCCGACGCCGGACTATGCGAGCCTGCTGGCTGAAGTTAGAAAGACCCCGAAGGGAAATGCGGCGGCCACCCCGTATGAGAGGCGGGTTGAGGCGCTCTTTAATGCCCTGTTTAATGAGCATCTGGTGCACCCGGTTCGCCAGCAGCGCATACACGATGGTCGAAAGATCCTTGATATCTCATACACGAACACGTCTCGGGACGGATTCTTCTATTGGCTATCGCAGCATCATCCTGCCGCGAACGTTGTTGTAGAGTGTAAGAACTACTCGAAGGAGCTCGGCAACCCGGAGTACGACCAGCTTGCCGGTCGCTTTTCTCCGTCAAGAGGGGTTTACGGCATCCTTGTTTTTCGTGATTGTAAAGACAAGGGTAAGTTGTTTGAATCTTGTCGCGATACAGCTCGCGATAACAGGGGTTTCATTACGCCTCTGAGCGACGATGACCTAGAGGTTCTGGTAAAGGAGATGATCGAGACGGGATCGTGCACGAATTTCGGCGGCCTGCTGCATTCGGTCTTCAATAAGCTAACGCAGTAGAGGCGGCCGCCTCTTAGGTGCTCGGGTAAAATGAGAGCGTGTCGATGCTGCCCTCGGAGGCTCTTGAGCTAGCTCGTCGTCATCTGGAAGGGCCCTTGCCTCGGCGTTGGGCTCATGTTCAAGGAGTAGCGAAGTGTGCCCGCCAAGCGGTCGGGATCCTGATGCCGGAGGAACGGGATCTTCTTGTGTCCGCTGCGATTCTGCATGATATCGGGTATGCGCCAGATCTTGCGCGCACCGGATTTCATCCCCTGGATGGAGCGAGTTTTCTTTCAAGTGTAGGTGCGTCGCAACGTCTCTGTGGCCTGGTCGCACATCATTCATGTAGCTATCGCGAGGCGGAACTTCGTGGGCTTAGTGCTGAGATTGCAAGGTGGAGGGACGAAAGAACTGTTCTGCGTGATGCTTTGTGGTGGTCAGACATGTCTACTGCGCCTGATGGTCTGCCTACGAACGTGCATGACCGAATTGAAGAGATTCAGAAGAGGTATGGCCCGGAAGGTCTAGTGACCTTCTTTATCCGGCAGGCGAAGCCTGAGTTGGTAGCTGCGGTCGAGCGCACTGAGGAACGGCTACGCGCAGCGGGAGTCGACTACACCGTGAAGTAGGGCGTCGACCGCTCTTCGAACCCGTGCTCGATCCGCAACCGGATGGACGGGTGGATGTTGAGCGCGTCAAGGTCTCCGCGGCTTACCCAATGAACTTCGCTGGACTCGTCGCTAGTTCGCAGTTCGCCACCGATCAGCCGCGCCCGGAAGCAGATGGAGAACTGCTGCCGCACCTCGCCGTCCGTGTAGGCGATGACGTGCGCGGGGTCGGAATACACGCCGATGATGTCGACGGGCTCGACGTCGATCCCGGTCTCTTCCTTGATCTCGCGGATGACGGTGTGGCCGATGGTCTCCCCGACGTCCTGCGCACCGCCTGGGATCGAGTACAGGTCGTTGTCAGTCCGCCGGATCATCAAGAGCCGGCCGTGCTCGTCCTGCACGAACGCCGTCACCGCCACGACGATGTTGGTCGCCTTGGGAGCGTTCGGGTCGTTGTAGTGATCAGTGCGAGCCATGCCTACCTGCCTACCACTTCGGCGGCTTCGCGCCATCCCAGACGCCCTGGAAGCTCTCGGCGTACGTCTCGAACAGGTCGCCCCCGGACAATCGCCGTAGGTGAAGGACCGGTGCGTGAGCTGCCATGAAGCCGTGCACGTGCGTGTTCACGAGCATCTCGTCATCGAAGCGGTAGATCGAGTTGTAGAGCGTCGTCCCGTGCACGCGGATCTCCACGCCGGGCACCTCGGCCAACGGTTTGTAGACCGCGAGGGCGTTCCGGATCTTCGCGCCAAGCGTCGTCTTGCCGATGCCCTCTTCTTCGCTGCGGCGCGCGACCTCCCTGCTCGCTGGGTCCCCGAGCAGCAACCGGATCCGGACGCCGCTCTCCGCCTTTTGGCGAAGCGTCCTGATCAAGGCTGGGTTGTCCACGAGGAACATGCCGGCGTAGACCAGGATCGAGATACTGATCTTCGACTGCTCGATCAGGTGCCCCCAGATGTCGTGCGATACAGCGTGGCGGTGCGCGTAGACCTGCACGACCTCCGACTCGTTGATCTCTTTCTTCTTCTCCGGCGCTACGGCGTCCGGCCAGAGGTAGGTCTCCGACTCGCGGACCATCGCGGCGATGGCGTGCCGGTGACGTGGGTACGGCGTCCGGTCCTGCGTGATCCACCGTTCGACGGTCTTCGGGTCTACGCCGGTTGCCTTGGCGACTTCATCGAAGCCCAAAGTGTTGCGCAGCAACGCATTCCGCAGGCGTTGGTTCGGCATGACCCACCCTCCGTACAACTAGGGACGACTTCAATGTAGCGAAGACGTCTGTAGTTGTCCCGTTGTGTGGTGTTGACGTCCTCTCGATTCGTCGAAAGTCGTAGGTGTCGAGATGTCGGGGAGTGGCCCCGACCGGCACAAACGTCAGGAGAACGACGATGGCGATCACAGGTGGGAGCAGGCTCCCGGCGGGTCACGACTTCGTGTTCCCGAGGGGCGCACTCGTGATGGGCGTCGAGCCGGTGCTCAAGTTCCAGTCGGCGGAGGACCGCGCCAAGGGCCTCCCCGTCGAGCAGGAGAAGGACAAGGAGAACGGTCAGCTCGTGTGGTCCGTCCTGGTGATCGACCAGGCTGCGGAGCGCAAGGCGGACGCTGCGGTCACGGTCAAGATCTCGGCACCCCACCAGCCGGTGCCGCCAGAGGCGATTCCGGGTACGGATATCCGCCCGGCGATGTTCGAGGGCCTGACGGTGACGCCGTGGATCGATGACAAGGGCTGCCGTGGTGGCCACGTCGGTGAACGTCACCGCTGCCGGGCGAAGCTGGGCTACAGCCTGCGTGCCACCGGCATGAAGTCGGCTGTCGCGGCTAAGTCCGCACCCAAGGCGGCGTGATCCGTGCCCGACTTGATGCGTCTGCACCTGACGGCGAACCTGCCGATCCGGGTGGAACCGCTCGTCTTCGCTGGACGGGTTGAGTTCCGGCTGGGCAACGCGTTTCCGGCCGTGCTCGTGGTTGACGCGGAAGCACTGCCTCGCCTTGCTGAGGCTGTCGCTGAGGGGCAGACGGCTCTTGATGCGTCGCGGGGTGGTCAGTGATGGGGTTCAACGCCACCTGCACGCCTGGGCAGGACGCGGGCGCGGCCATGATCCGCGTGACGCCTGAGGTTCCGGCATTGGCCATCTACCTCGACCCGGTCAACATCGCGATCCAGCTCCCGCCCTTCCCCGGCGGTTCGGACGTGCTGATGAGGTTCTGTCGGGAGTTGTCGCGTGAGGCTTCGAAGCTGGCGGATCACCTCGGTAGCCAGGAAGGCCGGCACGCCCTCGCGGAGGGAGATCCTGATGTCCGCGGTTGAGGCGATGCACTGGGGCCTCGCTGAGCAGGCCCGGACGCTGAGCGAAGCGCACGACGTGCTGAGCAAGCTCCTCCCCAATCCCAAGTCCGCGCCCGCCGTGCTGAAGGACTACTACCTCCGCTCGGCCGCCATCTATGCGCGGATCGCTGAGACCGATCGCAGCCACCACCACGAGGCCATGTACTGGGCCAACCGTGAGCGCGAGAAGGGGGAGGCGATCAAGGTCGCGAAGACGACGAAGAAGTAGCTAGAAGTCCTTATTGGACAGAGCGCGTGACTCTGCTGGGTCACGTGGCGATGCCGCACATCTTGTTGCGGTGCAAAGAGAACATGAGACGCAGGAGCGGAACCCGGCTACCAACCTCGCCGCTCCTGCGTTGTCCACCCAACTCGGGAGTGAACAAGATGAGCGTAGAGCCTGAGCGCATCCGTGCGCTAGACGGGGATCGGATGGTCTCCACCAGGCAGACCGTTGCCAGCTACGCCGTGATGCTCGACGGCGGCTCGTTGGAGACGATGGAACTCACGGCCGCACAGGCTCGGGGCTTCGAATGCCTGACCTGTCGGGCGCAGCACACAGCCGCTTCGGGAGCGTTCCAGCCTGTTGGGCGCATTCCCAGCGTGGGCAGCGTCTTCCAGTGCCTGAAGTGCGCTGGCGGTGTGCGATGAAGGGCAACCGGTGGGTCGATCCCGCGCCGTTCGAGGGTGCACGTCCGCAGGTTCCTTGGTGGATGTGGCTTCCCGGTTGGGTCAAGCTCGTACTCGCGCCGGTTGCCCTGCTGTGGCTCGCCGTCCGCTTGGCCGCGCGGTTGGTCGTGCTAGTCGTTCGGTACCCGGTCGCGGTGACTGCCGGCCTCGGCGGGTACGTCGCCTATTACCGGTTCGGTCTCTCGCCGCTGGTGCTCGCGTTGCTGTCGCTCGTGTGCGCCCTGGCGGTCTGGTACGGCCTCGACCGGGACTCGTTCCTGCGGCACGGCTGGTACCGCTTGCTGACCGAATGGCGGTGGCTCACCGTGTACGTGCCGCAGTGGCGGACCGTGGTGCGGCTTGCTGAGCTGACGAAGGAAGTCCGCGGGAAGGAGTACCTCCCGAAGCTGCGCCGCATCCGGTCGGAGGGCTGGCGGGACAAGGTGCGCGTGCGGATGATCCCTGCTCAGTCGCCGGAGCAGTGGGAGCTGCGGCGGGAGAACCTGGCGCACTCGTTCAACGCTCGGTCCTGCCGGGTGCGGGTGCTGAGGCCTCGCGTGCTTGAGCTCGACTTCATCCACGCTGACCCGTTGGCGCATTCAGTCGCCGTGCCGCAGCTTGCCGACCCCGGAGAGGTTGACCTCAAGCGCGTGGTCGTCGGTCGCACGGAGACCGGTAAGCCCTGGCGGCTGAGGCTGCTCGGGTCTCAAGTCCTCGTGGTCGGGGTTCCTGGTGCTGGCAAGGGTTCGGTGTTGTGGTCGATCGTCTGGCAGCTCGCCCCGGCCATCAAGGCCGGCATGGTTCGGCTCGTTGGGATCGACCCCAAGGGCGGGATGGAGCTGGGTCAGTGCCCGGACGCGTTCGAGAAGGTCGTCTACGACAACGGTCCTGAAGCTGTTTCCCTGCTTGAAGAAATCGCCACAGAGGTGAAGGAGCGGGCTACCCGTTACCGGGGTGTTCGGCGGCTCTGGGCGCGGAGCACGGGTGAGCCGTTCACGGTCTTGGTCGTGGATGAGCTAGCGGACCTGATTGCCTACCAGTCAGACCGAAACCTGCGAGAGCGTGCGACGCGGGCTATCCAGACGATCACCTCTCAGGGGCGTGCTCCTGGCTACGCCGTCGTCGGCCTGGTCCAGGACCCGCGCAAGGAGATCGTGGGCTTCCGACACCTGTTCACCACTCGCGTGGCGCTGCGCCTCGATGAGCCGGTGCAGGTGGACATGGTCCTGGGCGACGGCGTTCGGCAACGTGGCGCGGCTGCTCACGAGATCAGCGAGAACACGCCCGGTGTCGCCTGGGGCAAGGAAGACGGGCAGCGCGAACCGGAGTGGGCGCGGGCCTTCAACGTCACGGACGCGGACCTGGTCGAGCTGGGGGCCTACCTCGCTCCGGCCACCGTGCACGAGTTCCCCGAGCTGACAGACGGGAGGGCAGCGGCGTGACTGAGTACCTGACTCGCTCGGAGCGGATGAAGCAGCCGGCCGCGCTCGACGTTGTCCGGGCCGTGGCTGAGGAGCACGGCGTCTGTGTCCGGCCGTTGGCCAAGGAGCGGATCGACCTCGACACCGGTCGCGTGGACATCGTGCCCGTGCCGTGTGGCTCGACGGTCGCGAGTGTCTGCCCCACCTGCGCCGAGAAGAACCGGCGTCTGCGGATGGCGCAGTGCCGCGAGGGATGGCACCTGACCGAGGAACCGGACTTCACGCCGGACGCTCCGAGCGACGAACAGCAGGAGCTGACCGAGTACCGGGCTGACTTGGTCAAGGCCTTTCGCCTGGCCCTCGCTGAGGGCGACGAAGTGGGAGCGGAGGAGGTTCGGGAAAAGGTCGTGGAGGTCGACGCCGAACTTCGGCAACTCGGGGTCCGCGGTTCGCTTCCCTCCCTGGAAGTCCCGGTCAAGGGCGTGCGAAAGCGGTCCACGAGGCGGCGGCAGGATGCGCCCAACCTGCCTCGGCGGCCGGTCAGCAAGCGGACCGTCGGCAAGGTTTTCGGGGGCAAGTACCAGCCCTCGACGTTCCTCACGCTGACGCTCGACACCTACGGCAAGGTTCGGAGCGACGGCACTCCGGTAGATCCGACGAAGTACGACTACCGCCGTGCGGCTCGGGACGCGGTGCACTTCGCTGCTCTGCTTGATCGGTTCGTCCAGAATCTTCGGCGCTGTGTGGGCTGGGAGGTCCAGTACTTCTCGGCGGTCGAGCCTCAGAGGCGGCTTGCTCCGCACTGGCACGCGGCGGTTCGGGGCTCGATCTCGCGGGCGGAGCTGAAGGCGGTCACCGAGGCCACGTATCACCAGGTCTGGTGGCCTGAGCATGACGAGATCAAGTACGGCAGTGAGAACCTGCCGTTCTGGGATGTGCGGGCCAAGGGCTTCGTTGATCCGCAGACGCGAAGGGCCTTGCCTACCTGGGAAGAAGCCCTTGATGAGGTGGTGCGTCCGGCTCATGTGGCGCGGTTCGGGGTGCAGGTGCACTCCAAGGGCATCCTCGGCGGCACTGAAGAGGCCGGCCGTCACATCGGCTACCTGACGAAGTACCTCACCAAGAGCATCAACGAGTGCTTCGACGCCCAGACGGCGCGGCAGGAGGACCACGCCGAACGGTTGTGTGCAGAGCTGGCCGTGACGCCCTGCTCGCCGCAGTGCGCAGTGTGGCGAGCAGGGCGTCCAGCCTCGTGGGGCTCGGCTGTCCACGGTGCCTGGGAAGTGCAAAGGCAAGGCGCACAAGCGAACCACGCTCGGCGTTGCTGGGCGGCGGGTGCTCGTGTCGCGGAAGTGGTCGGGGAAGTCGTTGGCGGACCACAAGCACGACCGGAAGACGTTCGTTCGGCAACTGCTCGCGGACGTCGGGATCAAGCCCGAGGACCAGGCGCAGCGCGTCGTCTGGAACAACGTCCAGCCCGGTGATCCGAACGTGCCGCCACGGGCGCACCTGCTCTTGAGCGCTGTCGCTGAGCGGCGCAGGTGGAAGGCCGAATACACGGCCGCGCTGCTCGCATCTGCCGGACCGCCAGAAAGTTCGGCAACGCATCTAGCTGCGTAAACGGGGGGAATCATGAACGTCAAGGCGCGTGAGATGGCTGAACTGATGTCTGTTCCGGAGATGCTGGAGGCGCTCGGTGGGGACGTCTCTCGGGACACGTTCTACAAGTGGCGGCAGACGGGGAAGGGGCCTCGTTGCTTCCCGCTCCCGAACGGGGAGTTGCGTTGTCGGCGCTCGGACTTCCTGGACTGGATGGATGACCTGTACGGGCGGGCCGCATGAGTACGACGTTCAAGGTTCGGTTCTGGGAGATCAAGAAGCGGGCTGGGCGGAAGCGGCCCTACGGCGTGCGGTGGGTGACGGAGACCAAGGAGCACTCCGAGTGGTACGTGACGAAGGCGCTGGCTGCTAGTCGGTTGTCGGAGTTGAGCAGTGCAGCTCGGGCTGGTGAGCCTTTCGATGTGGACACCGGGTTGCCGCTGTCGGAGTTTCGTCGGAAGAACTCCTTCTCGTTCTTAGAGTTCTCTCAGTCCTACATGGACATGAAGTGGCCGGACACTGCTGCCAAGACTCGTGCTAGCACCGTTGAGGCGCTGGCGACGGCTGGAGCTTCGTTCGTGAAGGACGCGGCTGGGCGGCCTGAGGTGACCGAGTTGCGCGGGGTGTTGATTCGGAACCTGTTGCCGCCGGCCACTCGTGAACTTGAGCTGGGTGGGGAGGAGAAGGAGGTTACGGCCTGGCTCGTTCGGCACTCGCGGCCGCTCTATGACGTGACGGATGCTTCGGCGGTTCGTGGGCTGCTGGATGCGCTGGCGACGAAGCTTGATGGGAAGTCCGCGGCTGCTTCTGTGTATCAGCGCAAGCGGGCCGTGCTGTTCAACATGCTGTCGTACGCAGTTGAGAAGGAGCTGATCCCGGACAACCCGTTGACGCGGATCAAGCGCAAGGCGGCGAAGGTTGTTGAGCAGGTCGATCCTCGGGTGGTCGCCAACCCTCGGCAGGTTGAACAGTTGTTGGCGGCGGTGACCTACGTTGGACGTCGAAACGCTGATCGAGGTGCACACCTGGCAGCGTTTTTCGCCGTGGGGTACTACGCGGCGGCTCGTCCAGCTGAAGGTCTGGCGCTGAGAGAGGATGACTGCACGCTTCCCGCGGAGGGATGGGGCGTGCTGATGCTTGGCGAGTCGCGCCCCTCTGTAGGAAAGAGGTGGACGGATTCGGGGAAGGTCCACGACCGGCGCGGGTTGAAGCACCGTGGGCGCAAAGAGGTTCGGCCAGTACCGATCCCACCTGTGCTGGTGCGCATCCTGCGCGAACACGTTGAGAGGTTCGGGGTTGGGCAAGACGGCCGGTTGTTCCGGTCCCCGCGTGGTGGTGTGGTCTCTTCGTCGACCTACTACCGCGTCTGGGAAGAGGCACGCGAGTACGCCCTCACTCCGATGCAGGTGGCGTCACCTCTTGCGGGCAGGCCTTACGACCTTCGGCATGCGGCGGTGTCACTATGGCTGAACGGTGGCGTTCCGGCCCCAGAAGTCGCAGCGCGCGCGGGACATTCGGTTGATGTCCTGTTGAAGGTATACGCGAAATGTATTGATGGCCAAAAGGATATCATGAACGAGAAGATTGGCAAGTTGTTCGAGGCGTAGGCTGAGATTGCGGGGTTGGCTCCTTCCTGGAGCCTCCCATGGAGATGCGAGCGCTACGGTGCTTTGGCTATGTCTTCTCTGTCTTTCCAGAGTTTGTTCAAGCTGTCGCGGTTATTCTCGTAGATCGTGGGAGGGATAGGTGCAATCTTCGAGGTGGCTACTGCGTATTCCGAAAGGATGGTCATGATCTGCCCTTGTTGAGTGGCGAGGGAGCTGTCATCAAGATGCTTGATAGCATCAAGCTGTCGATCAAGCCTTTCAATCGAAGTTGACGCCGAACGCCACGCAAGTACGTCAACTAGGAGCGTGTATCCCAGGAGGAATGTTAGGGAGAATACAAAGATTCGCACGATGTTGACGGCTGTGTCTTGGGGTACAAGAGCAATTGCTAGGAACACCACCAGGACGGAAACAATCGTGATTGTCACAAGTATCCATCCGCCACGCTTCGATGCCTCTGAGAACAGTCTTCTGTTCCAGAAAGAATTTTCTCGGAGATGGTCACGCAAGCGTGCAAGGCCATACTGTGCATCACTCGCGAAGTAATCAGAGGTTGCTTTCGATAGGGCTCGGTCCCTTGTGGAGTTGCTGATCTTAGCTAGTAGCTCCGCGAGGTCGTATGACTGGTCGTACGGCCCCAGTGCATCCATGAGTAGGCCGCGGCGCCGGATTTCATCACCGACACCTTGTTTCTGCTGTGCGGTTTGTCGCGTATACCAAGTTGTGGCCTGGATTACCAGAACTGCTAGGGCGCCAAAATAGGCAAATTTTGGAACGAACATGATTACCACGCCAACTGCGAGCGCTGCCGCCTGTAAGTAGCGTCCTGCCAGGTAGAACTTAGATGCATCCCTCAGCTGCTCATGTGCGATCAAGCTGAGCTCGGCTGGGCTAGGCGAGGATTTAGGCACCGAAAAGTTCCTTCATAGTGTTCTGGCCTTGCATGGATTCTTCGGATCTTAGCGTCACGGCGAGGCTGTTTCTGATGATAGTTCGAGCCTTTTTTGCTGAGGTACTGCGGAATCGTCTGCCAACGGCTTTGTCCGCTTCTTTAGAGCCTTTTGACCAATCAATCACGAACTCAAAGAACTCGGTCATAAACCTCGTGTGCTCGGGCACCGTGCGGTGTCTTAGCGCAACCAAGCATACGATCTCTTCGATGTCCGATGAGATGAGTCCGGCATCATTCTTGTGGTTCCAATACTTAAGCAAGCGGATGAGCTGGCGTACATTTGAGCCGAGCTTATTGGTTGATTGCTTGACGAGGTCGTTAAGTTTAGAGGGCTCGAAACTCTGCCAATGGTTGCCGTAGTCTGGAATCAGGAAGCTGCTGCCTGAACTTGAAGTTCTGGCGGGAAGGACATCCACCAAGGGCTTGTTTGAGTAGTTGACAGTGACTGCAATGCTGCCGCGCGAAACTGACCAATCATATTTGCTGATGGCTTTTGCGACCGCTTGAAGCACTTGGTCTGGCCGCGCTGTGGAGTTATTTTCATTAGGCTTTATCTCGGCGAGTAGGTCGACGTCAGAATGTTCGCGTAGGGCAGTGTTTCGAGTGAGTGATCCAATTATGGTGCATTTCGCTATGAGGGTAGATTTGATCAGAAGATCACGTATTTCGTTTGCACGCGCGCTAAAGCGCATGCGATCCTCTTCGGTCAATTGGATTTGTTTATCCAGTTGATCGAAAGCGCTATCTAGAAAGCCGGGCACGCTGCTCCTGTTCGGTGCGGGCCAGTAAAACTGTCGAGGACGTGATGTTGGCCGGAACCCTATCTGACGCCTTGCTCAAGAAGGTGGTGCCACGCACTGCGTTCCCCCTGGGTGTCGAGATCGAGAAGGAGTCAGCAAGAGCTGTTCGGGCTGCACGGTCGTGTTGGTCGCCGACCGCGGTTGGCTGGGGTCGCGCGCTCCTGCGCAGGCTAGAGCCGACCCAGTCCGTGGTCAGTCCGTGGATGGTGGCAAACAGGGACAGATTCCCGCTGACGCTGACTGACCAAAAAGATCAAGCTCCGACCGCGTTGCCGCTGGTCAGAGCTTGATTTCACCCGGCGAAAGGTGGTGCCCCAGGCAGGATTCGAACCTGCGACACACGGTTTAGGAAACCGATGCTCTATCCCCTGAGCTACTAGGGCTGGCGTGAGCAGTCTAGCGGTCCACCGCCACCGAGTTGACCAGGCCCCCGCCTCGCAAGGCCATCACGCTCGGTAAGGGACCGAACGAGTTGTGTGCGGCCGTTCGAAGGAAGTGAGGCAGGCCACCTTCTCCCGACGGGATGCGTCGGGTACGCAGAGGGCGTGAGCAGACCCTGGCCCGACTTTCGTCCTGGCCCGCTGGGGGCCGTCCGGTCCTGGTGGCGGCGGCGGGTGCCGAACCGGCGTGACGACTACACGTACGTGCCGCCGGCGAGCAGTCATCAGCAGGAGTTCGAGACGCCGTTGCCCAGTGCGGTGTACGGGTTGGACTTCCTGTTGAAGATGAACGTCGTGTGGCGGTTCGACCTGGCCACCGGGTTGCGGCACAACTCGCCGAAGAGCGCTGCGATCCACCACGTGGTGCAGCGGGCCACGGAGATCAGTTCGTCGCGGATGTTGGTGCACCACGCGGCGTTGCAGGTGCACCTCGGGGACGAGTTGGCGCGCGAGCAGCAGGTGCCGGGGACGCACGTGTGGGCGCGGGCCGAGCAGGTCAAGGTCGAGGTGGACGACGGGGACCTGGAGATGGCGCGCAAGCACATCGAGTTGTTGCGGAGCTCGACGTTCAAGTTGGCGGAGCGGGACATCGAGCGGCAGGAGATCCGGTACCTGCGTGACGAGGTGCTGACGGACGTCGGGACCGCGACGATCTGGTGGTTGCAGCGCAACGGGTACCGGGTCGAGGAAGCGGTGAAGCTGTCGGACGAGCTGGCGCAGCTGGTGCGGATCGCGCAGCAGCAGCCGGCCAAGCACTGGGCGGAGTCGCTGATCAGCAGCGTCGAGAAGGCGTTGCCGGAGCTCGGGGACCAGCACCGGGTGGAGTTGCAGCAGCACCTGGCCAAGGCGTTGAGCGTGTACGGGGGCAGCCGGATCGCCACCGAGTTCGCCGACCAGGTGGGGTTGCCGGCCGGGGAGCAGGACGACGGTGTCCACAACGGACACAACAACGGGCATAAGTAGAGGCCGCCGACCCCTGGGGGTGGATCGGCGGCCTCATCTCGAAGGCCTACGAGCTGTAGACCTCAAGTTCGTACAGGGAGTATCCGTACCGAGTGGCCCGGTGGGTACCGGTCATCCGGAGGTGCCTCGCGTCCTGTGGCGTAAACGCTACGACATCGGAGCCGCCGTCGCCACTACTTGTCGCGAAAACGTTGCGCCAGTTTGTCCCGTCGCTGGACAGCTCGATGCGGTAGCCGGTGGCGTAGGCCGATTCCCATTGCAACACAGCGCGACCGACCCGTTGCACAGAGCCGAGATCGACCTGGATCCATTGGTCGTCGCTCCAATCGCTGGCCCAGCGCGACTGCGGGTTTCCGTCGACCACGTGCTGTGGCGGGAGGGTGTTCCAGCCGGTCTCGTGCGATGACGCGGTGGCCGTCGCGGAGGTGGCCAGGTTGGTGATGTTCTGGCCGCGGCGGGACGGGAACTGCACGACCTGCTGGTAGGTCGGGCGGTTCTGCCAGTGGATCTTGTCCTGGGTGATGCCGCCCATCGCGCGGTGGATGATCGTGTCCGCGCACCACTGGTTGCCCGCGGCGCAGTCGGCGTCACCGGGGTAGACCTGGGTGGCGGGCTTGGCCGCGGCCTGCTTCAGGGAGTCGACCAGTGCCGTCCGGCAGCCGGACAGGGTGCCGCCGCCGCAGTAGGTCTGCGGGAACGCGCCCTGGACCGGGTCGCCGAGGACCTTGCGGAGGTCCTTGTCGACGAAGCCCCACCAGCCGTATTGGAACGAGGAACCCTTGTGCGGGGCGGCGCCGTGGGTGTCGGACGGGGCCTCGTCCACCTGGATGGCGCCGACCAGGGCGGTGTACAGGTCGGTGCCGAGGGACGGCTGGAACTGCGCGGCGACCAGCAGCGGCCACCACGCGTCCAGCACGCGGATCGCGTCGGCGTGGGCGTAGGTCTTGCTGCCCTTGCTGGTCTCCTTGCGCAACGAACCGGAGCGCTGCCAGTCCTTCAGCTGCTGCACGACCGGGGCGAGCGCCGGGTCGACCGGTGCGGACTCGACGACGCGCAGCAGTTCGGGCAGCACCTGTTCGGCGCGCAGGTCGGCCACCGCGGCCTCGGCCATCGCCTTCGTCAGCGCCGCCCGCGTGACCTTCTGGCCGGAGGCGATCAGCGCGCGGACGCGGCCGTCGAGCAGGTCACCGCGGTGCACGGCGCTGTGGCCGAAGCCGCCGAACGTGAAGTCCTTGGCCTGCTTGTTGTTCCACGAGACGTAGTAGTCCTGGTTGATCGAGTTCGGGTGGCCGGCGAACGGCATGTACTGCGCGGTGTTCTCGTCGCCGTCGAAGCCCTGCCACTCGAACTCCGGGCGGCCCCACACCGGCAGGTTGGGGTCCACAGTGGACTTGCGCACCGGGTTCAGGCCCGAGTTGAAGTACGCCGTGTCCTTCGAGTCGACGTAGAACCAGTTGAACGCGTACCCGATCCGGTCGGCCGCCCGCTGGAAGTCGGTCGCCGACCGGATGGCGGTCGGGTCGTTGAGCTCCTGGAAGCCGATGATCGAGTCGACCTCGTGCAGGTAGGTCGAGCGCAGCGTCGTGTACGCCACGACCTTGCCGCCCACGGTGGCGCGGCTCGCGACCAGGCCGTACTTGGTCCGCCACATCACCAGGGTGTACGAACCGGCCGGCGTGCCGTCCGCGACGGTCGGCTTCCACGCGTTCTTGCGCTCCAGCCGCTCCATCGGCAGGCAGGCGCCGCGGTACAGGTAGTGCGAGGACGCCTTGGAGGGCGCGGAACCGTCCGGGTTGCACAGTTCCACGGCGTAGGTGTCGACGATGTCCTGACCCGCCGAGGTCGCGCTCCACGAGTAGTCGACGCCGCGGCCGAGCTGCACGTACATCGAGACGCCCGCGAACGACACGCCACGCGAGCGGATGCCGGGGCCGTTGAGCTCCTGCAGCATCAGCAGCTGCGGCGCGAAGTACCCGGTCTGCGGGCCCCACACGGCGACCGGGTTGCCGGAGTCGGTGTGGGCGCCGGACACGGCCAGCGCGTTCGACATGCCGTGCTTCTTGTTCAGCAGGTCCGCCGGCAGCACGCCGTCCGCGAAGATGCCGGAAGCCTTCTTCAGCTCGTCCGGTGCGGGAACGGAGACCGCGGCACCCGTTCCGCCCGCCTCGTCGTAGATCATCCGCTCCGGGGTCAGGCTGCCCGCGTCCGGGAGTGCCACGCCCGCGGGGGACGCAGGGGAGGCCGCGTACGGGAACGACTGTCCGTTGTGGAGGGTCAGCACGGCCTCGGGGTCGTTCTGCGCCCGGAACGCCTTCCACACCTGCTCGCCGACCGCGGCGCCGTAGCGGTTCTGCGCGGCCAGCTTCACCAGCGCCGACTGCACCTCACCGCCGCCGCCCGCGCCGAACAGGCCGCCGACGACCGCGGCGATGGCCACCATGTCGGTCGACTTGAAGGGCTGGATGTCGTTCCAGTTCGTGATCGCGTCCGCGTGGCCGGTCAGCACGTACTCGCCGGGGAAGTTCCGCGCGCTGATCGCCTGGGTCAGGTAGGCGTTGATGCCGGCGATGTAGTCGTTGACGTCGGCCAGCGCCTGCCGGCCGCGGTCGCCGCCCTTGGCCGCGGCGGTGTCGATCTGCTTCTGCAGGTCCGCCTCGGTGTAGGGGATCTGGTTGTAGAACGACTGCTCCAGCACCCGGTTGCCCGGCGCGCCGCCCGCGAAGCCGCTGAGCTGGCCGCGGCCGAGGTGGCGGAAGAGGTCCATCAGCCACATCCGGTCCTGGCCGGCCGCGTAGCCGGCGCCGAACATCGTGCCGGAGCGGGTGGTGCCGGTGATGTGCGGCATGCCGATCTTCTTGTCGCGCACGATCGTCACGTCCGCGCGCGGCTTGACGGTGCTCTCGACCTGGTCGGCGGGCACGCCGAACGACGCGTCGTTGAAGAAGTCGGTCAGCTGGGCGTTGGACAGGCCGCCGTAGCCGGCGACGAGGGCGTCGTACTTGCCGAGCTGGTCGGCGGAGTGCGCGGGCCGGGTGCCGAACGCCTTGTGGGCGAGGATCTCGGCCAGCGTCGCGTTGCCGTTGTTGCCGGGTGGCAGGACGTCGCCGCACTGGCCCAGGCAGTAGTCGTCGGCGGTGAACGTGGGCGCGGGCGCCGCCTGGGCGGGTGCGCCGGGGACGATGACGAGGGAGGCGGTGACGGCGGCGGAGGCCAGCAGGGACGTCACCGGGTTGGCTCTCCGCATCCGCGAAGCTCCTCTCCGTGCAGGGCTGATGTGGCGCAGATTACTTTCTGCCACGCCTATTGCGAAAGACCTTCGCATTTTTGGAACTGCTTCCGGATGCGCTGTATCGATCACGTATGCGACGAAGATCGGCATGATCCGCCGACGCACGCTCTTGACATCCCTCACCGCGACCGCCGCCGTCCCGGCCCTGTCCGCCACGCCCGCGACCGCGCAAGCCCCTGTTCAGATCTATTCCTGCGCCGACTGGGGTGCCCGCCCTCCGGGTGAAGGCATCGAGGTGGTGGTCCGAAAGCCGGAACGCATTGTGATTCACCATTCAACTTCCCCGAACCTCGACAACCAGTCGATAGGCCGGGCCTATGAGCACGCGCAGTGGATTCAGAACCTTCATATGGACCAAAACGGCTGGGTCGACTCAGGTCAGCACTTCTCGAACAGCCGCGGCGGGTTCGTCCTGGAGGGGCGGCACGGCAGCCTCAACGCCCTCGAGCTCGGCGACCGCATCGTGGTCGGCGCGCATTGTCCAGGTCAGAACGACTGCGCCATCGGAATCGAGAACGAAGGCCTCTACGTGGACGTCTCCCCGCCGCTGGCGCAGTGGGATTCACTGGTCGCCTTCTGCGCGCACCTGTGTTTCCGGTACGGCATTCCAACAGGTGAGATTTTCGGCCATCGGGACTTCATGGTCACTCAGTGTCCAGGTGATGCCCTCTATGCCCTGCTGCCGCGCCTACGCAGCGAAGTCACCGCGCTATTCCGGTAACTGTGAACGCCTCCCGCCATCTCGAAAAACGGTTACCACATGATGAGATAACTGAGAATTAACGTGACCTTCGGCGGTTGTACGCGAAGATCACGGCTCATGAGGGAGCACGGAACGCCAATGCGGGAGGCGTCGTGATCAAGGTTCTGCTGGCCGACGACGAGGACCTCGTCCGTTCTGGCCTTCGCATGATCCTGAGCAGTGTCGGGGACATCGAAGTCGTCGCCGAATGCGATGACGGGCACCTGGTGGCCGACCTGGCGCGCCAGCACCGTCCCCACGTGGTCCTGCTCGACATCCGGATGCGCACCTCGGACGGACTCGCGGCCCTGCGGCGGCTGCGGACCCTGCCGGAACCACCACGGGTGTGCATCCTGACCACGTTCGACGTCGACGAGTACGTCTCGGAGGCGTTGAGACTCGGGGCCTCCGGGTTCTTGCTCAAGGACACCGAACCGGAACAGCTCGTGAAGGCCGTGCGCGACCTCGCGCGCGGGGGAGCGGTGCTCGACCCCGGTGTCGCGGCCCGCGTCCTGGCCGCGGTCGCCGACGGTGAGCGGATGGCCGAGCCGGCCCGCCGGTTGCTGGCGTCGCTGTCGGAACGCGAGCGCGAGGTGCTCGTGCTGATCGGGCAGGGCATGTCGAACGCGGAGATCGGTGGCACGCTGCACCTGTCGGAGGCGACGGTGAAGGGCTACGTGTCGTCGGTGCTCGGCAAGATCGGCGCGGTCAACCGCGTGCAGGCCGCCCTGGTGGCCTACCGAGGTGGGCTGATCGCCTGAGGACGGGCTGGGCCGGGCTCCCGCACGGGGCCCGGCTCAGCCACCGGAAACGATCTCCTGCACCTCGTCGGCGGAGGGCTCGACCTCGACCCGGTTGCGGCCGTGCCGCTTGGCCCGGTAGAGCGCCATGTCCGCTGCCGCGAACAGCTGGTCGAGCTTCGCGGGGCCGGCCGCCACGCCGATGCTCACGGTCGGGCGGCGGACCGCGCCGAGCACCATGGTCCAGTCGTGGCCGTCGACGGCCGCGCGGATGCGTTCGGCCACGGTGGGGCCCACGTCCATGTTCGGGCCGGTGTCGCCGAGCAGCACCACGAACTCGTCGCCCGCCCAGCGGGCGACCAGGTCGTCGGAACGGCACTCGCGGCGCAGCAGCGCGGCGATCTCGCGCAGGGCGGCGTCGCCCGCGGCGTGACCGGCGTCGTCGTTCACGCCCTTGAACCAGTCCACGTCCACCAGCACCAGCCACGGAACCCGGCCGCGGGCCGCGGTCGACTCCAGCAGTGCCTGCGCCGCGCGTTCCAGGCCCAGGCGGTTGGCCAGGCCGGTCAACGGGTCGCGGGCCGCGGCTTCCTGGGCGGCCACCGCCAGGCGTTGCGCCTGGACGGCCACCCGGCGTTGTTCGAGCGCCTGGCCGAGTCCCTCCTGGAGGGTCTCGGTGGCGGTGCGGGCCGCGGTCATCGACCGGCGCAGCGCCTCGGCCTCCCCGACGGAGTCGCCCAGTGCGTGGCAGATGTCGGCGAGCTCGGTGGAGAAGCGCAGCAGCAGCGAGGTGTCGTTGATGCGCTCGGCGTTCGCCACCGCGCGGGCGGCGAACGTGCGGGCCTCGTCCAGCTCGTCCTTCTCGCGGCGGACCACGGCGAGGACCCAGTTGCCGACCGAGATGCCCCACAGGTCGGCGGCGTCGAGCGCCAGGCGCAGCGTCTCCTCGCCGAACTCGTCGGCCTTCTCCAGCTGGCCGACGCCCGCGAGGGAACGACCGCAGGCGCCCATCAGGGCACGGCGGATCTTCTCGTCCTTCACCAGCCCGAGGCCCTCCTCCAGGTGGGCGAGGGCCTCCTCGAAGATCGCCGGTGCGGCGGCGGGCGGACCGGAGCAGGCGCGGAAGTTCAGCGAGCCGCCGAGGCGCTGCAGGCAGCGCGCCAGGGTGTCGGTGTTGCCCGCGCGGCGGGCCACCTGCACCGACAGCCGCAGCATGTCGAGCGATGCCCGCCGGTTGCCGATGCCCTCCATGAGGTAGCCCAGGCCCGCCATGGTCTCGGCGACGGCGGGGCTGTCGGCGCGGTCGGTGTCGAGGTCGGTCCAGCCCTCCGCGGCCAGCTCCAGCGCGAGGGGGATGCGGCCGAGGCGCCACGCCATGACCGCGCGGTTCACCAGCACGGCCGACCGCACCCAGCGGTCTGCTCCGGGGGACACCTTGGTGACCACCTCGTCGAACAGGCTGTTGGCCTCCGGCTTGCGGCCAGCGTCGAGCAACGCGCGGACCTCCCGGTCCAGCCGCGGTACCTCGCCCGCTACCAGCGGATCGCGCTGCTCCACTCGTTCATCGACTCCGTTCCGACTCGCCGAGCGGCCCGCACAGGCTACCGGGTCGGTCGCGCCCCGTACCGATCGTGGTGCAGGACGTCATCGAGGGGTAGGCGGTTGCGCCAACCGTGACGTTCCAGATCAGGCGTGTCGGGCAGTGATCGGACCGGACCCACGCACAGCCACGCGACCGGGCGGACCCTCGTGGGGATGCCCAGCAGCCGGCGCAGCACATCCTCCCGGTAGAAGCTCACCCAGCCCACACCGAGGCCCTCCTCGGTGGCGGCGAGCCACAGGTTCTGGATGGCCAGGCACACCGAGTACAGCCCGGCGTCGGCGATGGCGTGCCGGCCGAGCACCGCGGGTGAGCCGCGGTCGGGGTCGTAGGTGACGACGATGCCCAGCGAGGACTCCAGGACGCCCTCGACCTTGATGCGGGAGAACGTCTCGGCGCGCTCGGCGTCCAGCGAGGCGGCGAACACGCTGCGCTCGGCCTGCACGTGGTCGCGGAACGCGCGGCGCACGGAGTCGTCGCGCACCAGCACGAAGTCCCACGGCTGGGAGAGCCCCACGCTGGGGGCGGCGTGGGCGGCGGTCAGCACGCGGCGCAGGACGTCGGGCGGGATCTCCGCACCGGTGAACTCCGCGCGGGTGTCGCGGCGGCGGTGCACAGCTTCGTACAGGTTCATTCGCGTGATCGTGCCTCACACGAAAGCACCAACTTCACACCGGAGAGGTGGCGCCGATCTCAACTTCGCGATATGGACCACGGATGACGAGAATGGCAGGTGGTTATGGCTCCGCCCTGGGTTTCGGCGCCGGGGTCGGTGTGACCGCGTTCACCGGTGCCTGGCCGGTGCTGGCGCTCGCCGGGCTGGCCGCGGTCGTGGTGGTCGTGTCGCTGCGCACGACGGTCCTCGGTGCCGCGCTGGCCGCGTTGCAGTGCTGGGGTCTGTACGCGACCTTCCTGGTCGGTGTTCGGGGCGATCTCACGGTCGACGAACACACGACCTGGGTGCTCGCGTTGCTGGTGCAGCTCGCCGCGCTGGCCTTCCTGGCCAGCGCGGCGATCCGCGTCATCGCCCTTGTGACGGGTACGGCAGCAAAGCCATCTCCCGTGCGTTTTTGACCGCGGTGGCGACCTGGCGCTGCTGCTGCGGCGTCAGGCCGGTCACCCGGCGCGACCGGATCTTGCCCCGGTCCGAGATGAACTTGCGCAGCAGCGCGACGTCCTTCCAGTCGACGACCGCCACGCCCTCCCTCGCGAGCAGGTTCTGCCTGCGCTTCGCAGGCCGCGGCGGCTTCACCAGCTGGCCTTCGACACGCCGGGGAGCTCGCCGCGGTGGGCCATCTCCCGCAGCCGCAACCGCGACAGCCCGAACGCGCGGAAGTAGGCGCGTGGCCGTCCGTCCACGACGTCCCGGTTGCGCAGCCGGGTCGGCGACGCGTCCCGCGGCAGCTTCTGCAGCCCCCGCAATGCTTCCGCGCGCGTCTCCGGGTGCCGCAGCATCTCCTTGAGCTCGGCGCGGCGGGACGCGTGGCGTGCCACGACCTCGCGCCGGCGCCGGTCGGCCGCGATCTTGGACTTCTTCGCCATCAGCGCTCCTCCTTGAAGTCGACGTGCTTGCGCGCCACCGGGTCGTACTTGCGCAGCACCAGCCGGTCCGGGTCGTTGCGGCGGTTCTTGCGGGTCACGTAGGTGAACCCGGTGCCCGCGGTCGACCGCATCTTGATGATCGGCCGGACGTCGTTGCCCTTCGCCATCAGACCTTCACCCCCTGCTTGCGCAGCTGGGCGACGACGGCCTCGATGCCGCGCTTGTCGACGGTCTTGACGGCCTTCGTGGACAGCGTCAGCGTCACGAACCGGTTCAGCGACGGCACCCAGTACCGCTTGCGCTGGACGTTCGGGTTCCAGCGCCGCCGCGTCTTGCGGTGCGAGTGCGAGACGCGGTTGCCGAAGCCGGGCTCACGGCCCGTCAGCTGGCAGCGCATTGCGTACCTCCCAGGTCGGAACAACACAGATTGAAACGACATTCGTTTTCAACTACGGTAGCGCACATGGAAACCGTTGTCGTCATGGTGGCGGGGCTGGTCGAGCACGACGTGGCCGTGCGGGTGTGGCGCGACCGGCCCGGATCGGTGCTGGTGCGGCACGTCGCCACGCCCACCGCGGTCCGGCGCTGGGTCGACGGCGTCGCCACCGAGGTCGACCTGCTGCACGGCTGCGTGTCCTGCACCGTGCGCGACGACCTCAAGGCGCTGCTCGAAGCACTCCGAGGTCACACGGTCGTGCTGCACCTGGACCCGTTGCTGGAACCGGACGTCGTGCGCCGCGACCTCGACGTGGACGTCGAGTGCGTGATCACCGTGCTGGACGCGGCGACCTGGCTGGACGACGCGCTGGGTGACGCCTCGGTGGTCAGCGACCAGCGCACGGTCGCCCAGGTCGTGGTCGCGCAGGCCGAGGCCGCCGACGTGCTGGTGCTGAAGGGCGACGCCGACGACCGCACCCTCGCCGTGCTCGACCGGCTGGCTCCCGGCGCGCACCGCTGCACGCCCGACACCGTGGAGGTCAGGCGCGGCACCAGGCCGCGGATGATCCCGCTCGTCCCCGAGTGCGGCGTCTCCACGGCGGTCTTCACCGCCGACCGCCCGTTCCACCCGAAGCGGCTCGACGACGCGCTGGACGCGTTGCTCGACGGCACGGTCGTGCGCTCGCGCGGCCGGCTGTGGGTCGCCGACGAACCGGACATCGCGCTGCACCTGGAGTCCGCGGGCGGTGGCCTGCACGTCGGCACCGGCGGGCCGCGCGAGGGCAGGACCACCCAGATCGTGGCGATCACCGTGGGCGAGCCGGACGGCATCACCGCGGCGTTCGCCGACGCACTGCTCACCGACGACGAACTGTCCTTCGTGGACTCGATCAGGAAGTTGCAGACATGAAGCCCGGCATCCACCCCGACTACCACCCGGTGGTCTTCCAGGACGCGTCCACCGGAAGGACGTTCCTGACCCGCTCGACCGCCACCTCGAACCGGACGGTCGAGTGGGAGGACGGCAACACCTACCCGTTGCTCACCGTCGACATCACCGCCGACTCGCACCCGTTCTGGACGGGCACGCAACGGCTCGTCGACACCGCGGGCCGGGTCGAGAAGTTCAACCGCCGCTACGGGAAGCGTGAGCGCTGATGGCCGTTCCCAAGCGCAAGACCTCGCGTTCCAACACCCGCCACCGCCGTTCGCAGTGGAAGGCCACCGCACCGGACCTGGTGCGCGTGAAGACGTTGGACGGCAAGGAACTCCTCGCCCCACGCCGTCTCGTCGCCGCCTACAAGCGCGGACTCCTCTAGTGGGCCAGCTGGGTCGTCCCGTCCGGTGAGTCGCGCCACTGGACGAACGGGCGATCCAGCCTCCACCGCGTCCCGTCGTGGTCGAGCACGCGGTGCTCGCACGTGTCCGGGTTGGACAGCGACTCGAACAGGTCGATGCTCCAGTCGAAGAACCTGCGGCACAGCAACCTGATCGTCAGCCCGTGCGACACGACCAGCACGGTCTTCGGGTGCTCCTCGTCCTCGTGCATCCGCACCGTGAGGCCGTCGAGGAACGCCGCCACGCGGTCGTCCACGTCCGCGCCGGACTCGCCGTTGGGCAACCGGAAGAAGAAGTGCCCGAACGCGTGCCGCTGGTGCTTGAGCACCTCCTGCTGCACCGGGTCCTGGAGGTTGCCCCAGTCCTGCTCGCGCACCCGCGGCTCGGTGACGACCCGCTCGGTGTCGAGGCCCAGCAGCTCGAACGTCCGCCTCGTCCTGCGGTACGGCGACACGTAGGCCGCGACCGGTTCGTCGCCGGCCAGCGCCCTGATCACCGGGCCGGCCGCGCGGGCCTGCTCCTCACCGGTCTCGGTCAGCGGCAGGGCGTGGTCGGGGATGCGGCAGTAGGCGAGCTCGTCGACGTTGCCGAGGCTCTGGCCGTGGCGCAGCAGGATGATCCGCACCTCTCCATCGTGCCCTGCGCCCGCGGGTGCCGTCGGCGTTACAGTGCTCGGCGAGTCGAGGAGGAAGCCGTCACATGATCAAGTACATCGCGCTGTACAAGAGGCCCGCCGACCCCGAGGGCTTCGACCAGAGGTACTTCGAGTCGCACCTGCCGATCGTCGCCTCCGTGCCCGGCCTGGTGCGGGCCGAGGTCGCGAGGGTGCAGCAGGTGTTCTTCGCCGGATTCCTGGGCGACACCGAGCCGCACCTGGTCGCCGAGATGTACTTCGAGTCCGCCGAGTCGATGAGGGCCGCCGTGCAGACGCCGGAGTGGGCCTCGTCGGGCGCCAACCTCGCCGAGATCGGCGGCATGGAGCTCGTGGCGATGTTCAGCGCCGAGGTGGTCGAACGGTGAAGGCCGTCGTCATCGGCGGCGGCACGATGGGCGCCGGCATCGCCCACGTGCTGCTCGCGGGCGGCCACCAGGTCACGCTGGCCGAGGCGGACGCCGAGCGGGCCGAACAGGGCGCGCGCACCGTCAAGCGGTCGCTCGACAAGGCGCAGGAGAAGGGCAAGCTCGCGGACGCCGGCGCGGTGTTCGCGAACCTGAGCACCGGTGAGCTGCCCGCGGACGCCGAGCTGGTCGTCGAGGCCGTGCCGGAGAACGTGCCGCTCAAGCAGCAGGTCCTCGGCAACGCCGCCCGGCGGTGCCCGGACGCGGTGCTCGCGTCCAACACCTCGTCGCTGTCGATCGCCGAGATCGCCGCGGGACTGCCCGGCGAACGCGTGCTGGGCATGCACTTCTTCAACCCCGTCCCGGTGCAGCAGCTCGTCGAGCTCGTCCACCACGACGGCGTCGACCCCGCCACCGTCGCCAAGGCGCGGACCTGGGCCGAACAGCTGGGCAAGACCGTCATCGAGGTCAGGGACTCGCCCGGCTTCGCGACGTCCCGGCTCGGCGTCGCGGTCGGCCTGGAGGCCATCAGGATGCTGGAGGAGGGGGTCGCCTCCGCGGCCGACATCGACACCGGCATGAAGCTCGGCTACCGCTGGCCGATGGGCCCGCTGGAGCTCACCGACCTGGTCGGGCTCGACGTGCGGCTGGCCATCGCCGACCACCTCGCGGCTCAGCTCGGACCGCGCTTCGCGCCGCCGCGGCTGCTGCGCGACAAGGTGGCGGCCGGTGAGCTGGGGCGCAAGACCGGCCAGGGCTTCTTCACCTGGTAGAGAGGTGCCCGTGCACATCCGTGAGTACGGCGAGGACGACCTGGACGCGGTGTTCCGGCTGCGGAGGGTCGCGTTCAACTCGACCGAGCGGCCGGAACGGCTGGTGCGCCCCGGCACGCACGGCCTGGTCGCCGAGGTCGACGGCCAGGTCGCCGGCGTCCTCGGCATCGGCGCGTACGCCCAGTTCTACGGCGGCGCCGCGGTCCCCATGGGCGGGATCGGCGGTGTCGCCGTGGACGGGTCGTTCCGCGGCAGGGGCGTCGCGGGCGCGCTGCTCGACGCGGCGCTGGGCGTCATGCGGGAGCAGGGTCAGGTCGTCTCCGCGCTGTACCCGACCGTGCCCGCGCTCTACCGGGGCTTCGGCTGGGAACGCGCGGGGCGCTTCGAGTGGGTCGAGCTGCCGATGGACCGGGTGCTCTCGATCCCCGGTCCTGCCGAGCGGGTCCCGGCGCGGCCCGCGCGGGAGAGCGACCTGGCGGCGATCCACGAGTGCTACCTGGAGGTGGCGCGGACCGTCGACGGCCTCGCCGACCGGCGGCCACCCCGGATCGACCCGGCCGAGGTGCTGGAGCTGGACGTCGTCACCGTGCTGCCGGGACCGGACGGGCTGCGCGGCTACCTCACCGCCAAGCGCGAACCCGGCGACGGCATGGGCCGGCTCAAGGTGTTCGACCTCGTCGGCGCCGACCTCGACGCCCAGCTGACGCTGCTCGCGTCGCTGAAGTCGTGGGCGGGCACGCTGGAGGCCGTCGACCTGCGGATCGTGGACCCGGCGACGGTCGACCTGCTCGGCGCGACCCCGGTGCGCCACTCGGTGCTGACCTCGACCTGGATGCTGCGGGTCGTCGACCTGCCCGCCGCCGTCGCCGCACGGGGCTGGTCGTGCACCGGCGACCCGGCCGCGGACCTGGCCGTGGACCTGGAGGTCGTCGACCCGCGGGCGCCGTGGCACGCCGGACCGTGCCGGATCGTCGCCTCGGACGGCGTGGTGCGGGTCGAACCGGGCGGATCGGGCGCGGTGCGGGTGCACGCCCGCGCGCTGGGACCGTGGTTCTCCGGCCTGCAGAACACGCACGCGCTGCGGCGGGCCGGGCTGCTCGAAGGCGACCCGGCGGACGCGGTGGCGCTGGACCGGCTCGTCGGCTCGGCGGGCGTGCCGCGGCTGGCCGACTTCTTCTGACGGCGCCGTTACCGGCCGTCCCGCATGTCACTCGTCGCCCGACCGCCCCCATCGGGTGACAATGGCGGCATGTCTGGGGAGATCAGGCGTGCGCAGTGGTACCCGAACGGGCACCCGCTGTGCCGGGACCGGGAACCGGTGGCCGCCGCGCGGGACCTGCTCGACGAGCACTTCGCGCTCGCACGGGCCGCGTTCCTCGGCGGCAGTGCCGCCTCCGGTGACTACACACCGAACTCCGACCTCGACCTCGTCGTGATCATCGACGGGCTGCGCGGCGCGTACCGGGAGACGTTCGTGCACCGCGGCTGGCCGGTCGAGCTGTTCTGCCACACCGTCGAGTCGTTCCTGGACTTCGTCGCCCGCGACACGAAGGAACGCCGCCCGCCGCTGCTGTACATGTGCGCGGAGGGGCTGATGATGCTCGACGCGGACGGCACCGGCGCGCGGCTGCGGGCCGAGGCGCGGCTCCTGCTCGACGCGGGCCCGCCGCCGCCGACCGTGACCGAGCTGGAGGACCGCCGCTACGCCGTCACCGACATGCTGGAGGACCTCGTCTCCGCGCGGGACGACGACGAGCTGCTGTTCGTCGCGGCGAAGCTGCTGACCGGCGCGGGCGAGCTGGCGCTGGTGGTGCGCAACCGGTGGCTCGGCCACGGCAAGTGGCTGCTGCGCCGGCTGCGCGACGCGGGCGAGGGCGAGCTCGTGGACGCCTACCGGGCGCTGGCGCGCGGCGGTGACCCGAAGTGGTTCGCGCAGTGCGTCGAACGCGTGCTGGCCGCTGCGGGAGGGCGGCTGGAGGCCGGTTACCGCAGGGAGGCGCCACCCCGGTGACCACGTACCCTTCTCGTCCGTGCTGCTCACCGCACTCGAGCTGATCGGGATCGCCGTCTTCGCCGCCTCCGGCGCGCTCGCCGCCGTGCGGGCCAGGCTCGACGTGTTCGGCGTCGTGATCCTGGCGCTCACCACGGCGCTGGGCGGCGGCATCGTGCGCGACGTCCTGCTCGGCGTGCACCCGCCCACGAGCCTGCGGACCTGGCCGTACCTGCTGGTCGCCGGCGTGACCGGGGTGCTCGTCTTCTGGTTCAGCCCGCAGGTGGCGAAGCTGCGGCGCTCGGTGCTGGTGCTCGACGCAGTCGGCCTGGGGCTGTTCGTCACCTCCGGCACGACGACCGCGCTCACCCTCGGCGCACCCCCGTACGCGGCGTGCCTGGTCGGCATGACCACCGGCATCGGCGGTGGCGCGTTGCGCGACTTGCTGCTGCGGGAGATCCCGTTGGTGCTGCGGCGGGAGATCTACGCCGTCGCCGCGCTGGCCGGAGCGGTGGTCGTGGCGGTCGGCGAGTGGGCGCGGCTGCCGAAGGGCCTGGTCGCGCTGGCCGGTGCGGTGCTGATCATCACCGTGCGGCTGGTGGCGCTGTGGCGGAAGTGGAACGCCCCCGTCGCGCGGGGCCTGGACGGCTGAGCGGCGGCTAACGCCGAACTCACACCCGCTGTTGAGGACCTTCTCAGGCGCCTCTCAGTTCCCTCGGCAAGACTGACCCACATGCGCATCCTCGTTGTCGATGACGATCGGGCGGTCCGGGAGTCGCTCCGGCGCTCGCTGCAGTTCAACGGCTACCAGGTCGAGACCGCCGGTGACGGCATGCAGGCACTGGAGTCGGTGACCGCCGCCAGGCCGGACGCGATGGTGCTCGACGTGATGATGCCGCGCCTCGACGGGCTCGAGGTGTGCCGCAGGCTGCGCAGCACCGGTGACGACCTGCCCATCCTCGTGCTCACGGCGCGGGACGCGGTGAGCGACCGGGTGTCCGGTCTGGACGCCGGTGCCGACGACTACCTGCCCAAGCCGTTCGCGCTGGAGGAGCTGCTCGCCCGGCTGCGGGCGCTGCTGCGGCGGGCCACCCACGACACCGAGGCCGCGTCCGGCTCCGCCGCCGTGCTGAGGTTCGCCGACCTGGAGCTCGACCCGTCCACGCGGGACGTGCGCCGCGGCGAGCGGCCGATCAGCCTGACCCGCACCGAGTTCGCGCTGCTCGAGCTCCTGCTGGCGCACCCGCGCCAGGTGCTCACCCGCGGCCGCATCCTGGAGGACGTGTGGGGATACGACTTCCCGACCTCGGGCAACGCGCTGGAGGTCTACGTGGGCTACCTGCGCCGCAAGACGGAGGCGGAGGGCGAGCCCCGGTTGATCCACACGGTGCGCGGGGTGGGCTACGTCCTGCGGGAGACGCCTCCGTGATCGCCGAACCCCAGGGACGGCTGCAACGGGCGTCGCTGCGGGCTCGGGTCACCTGGCTGGCGGCCTTCTGCGTCGCCGGCGCGGTCGCACTGGTGTCGTTCGGCGCGTACATGATCGTGCGCAAGAACGTCTACGACGCCCTGGACGAGAGCCTGCGCGAACGCGCCGTGGCCGTCGTCAACGGCGTGGCGATCAACGACGCCCAGGTGACGACGTACCCGGCGGCGTTCCTCGCGGCCGGTGACGTGCGGATGGGCCTGCTGTCCGGCTCGACCGGCACGTTGCGCTACCCGGAGAACTCGCAGGAGCCGCCGAACGCACCGCAGGCGCGCGAGGTCGCGCAGGGCCTGCGCAGCGACTTCCTGTGGACCGACTACAAGACGGACACGCGGGCGATCGCCGTCGGCTACCGCAACGGCTCGGCGATCGTGATCGCGCAGTCGCTGGAGCCGCAACGCGCCACGCTCGCGAAGCTCAGCATCGTGCTGCTGCTGATCGGCGGTGCCGGCGTGCTGCTCGCTGCCATCGCGGGCACGGCCGTGGCACGCACCGGTCTGCGGCCGGTGCAACGGCTGACCGAGGCCACCGAACGCGTCGCGAACACCGGTGACCTCACGCCGATCCCGGTCTCCGGCGACGACGAGCTGGCCCGGTTGACGCACAGCTTCAACGCCATGCTCGGCGCGGTCGCGGAGTCGCAGGAACGGCAACGCCGCCTGGTCGCCGACGCGGGCCACGAGCTGCGCACCCCGCTGACGTCGATGCGCACCAACCTGGAGCTGCTGCTCGCGTCGGAACGCCCGGATTCACCCACGTTGTCCGAAGAGGACAAGCGGGAGATCCAGTCCGATGTGCGCGCTCAGCTCGACGAGCTCACCACGCTCATCGGTGACCTGGTCGAACTGGCCCGTGAGGACGCACCTCAGGTCGTGCACGAGCCCGTCGACCTCGTGGAGGTCGTGGAACGGGCGCTGGACCGCGCCCGCCGCCGTGCCTCCGGTGCCGTCACCTTCGACGTGCGGCTGCAACCGTGGACACTTCTGGGTGATTCGAGTGCGCTCGAACGCGCGGTGCTGAACCTCCTCGACAACGCGGTGAAGTTCAGCCCCTCGGGCTCGGCGGTGCGGCTGGAGCTCCGCCAGCTCGGCGACGGCAGTGCCGCGGTGGAGGTGGCGGACGCGGGCCCCGGCATCGCGGATGCCGATCTACCTCACGTTTTCGAGCGGTTCTACCGTTCGTCGGAGGCGCGCACGCTGCCGGGTTCCGGGCTGGGGCTCGCCATCGTGAAGCAGGTCGCGCAACGGCACGGCGGCACGGCCACCGCGGGCAGGGCGCCCGAGGGCGGTGCCCTGTTCACGTTGCGCCTACCCGGACGTCCGTAAGGTGGGGGTGTGAGTCATCGCGTGAACGACGATTCTTCGTCGACCTGGGAGACGACCCCGCCGGCCGGGGACGGTCCTGCCGAACCCACGTCGCGCTTCTCCACGTCCGCGTCCCGGTCCTCCGCGCAGTCGTCGTCGTCCTCACCCGACGACGACTCGACGCCGGGGTTCTCGAAGAAGAAGCCGAAGAAGAAGCAGCCGTTCTGGAAAGAGCTGCTGGTCATCTTCGGCGTGGCGCTGCTGCTGACCGTCGTCATCCAGACGTTCATCGCGCGCGTGTTCGTCATCCCGTCGGCCTCGATGGAGACGACGCTGCACGGCTGCACGGGCTGCGTGAACGACAAGGTGCTGGTCGAGAAGATCACCTACCTGTTCCGCGACCCCCAGCCCGGTGACGTGATCGTCTTCCGCGGCCCGCCGAACTGGACCGGCGGCAAGCAGCCCCCCGGTTTCGTGCAGGGCACGCTGCAGGACCTCGGCTCGATGGTGAACCTCTCCGAGCCCAGCGGCACCGACTTCATCAAGCGCGTCATCGCCGTCGGCGGGCAGACCGTCGAGTGCTGTGACGACAAGGGCCGCGTCCTCGTCGACGGCAAGCCGCTGGACGAGCCGTACATCAACTTCGGTCCCGGCCCGAAGCAGCAGGAGACGTTCGAGAAGGTCACCGTTCCCGCGGGCAAGCTGTGGGTGATGGGCGACAACCGCAACAACTCGTCCGACTCGCGCAAGCACGGCGACCCGACGCCCGCCGACGGTGCGATCCCGATCGACAACGTCGTGGGCAAGGCGCGGGTGATCGTGATCCCGGTCAGCCGGTGGGGCACCATCTCGGACCACAACCCGCAGACCGGCGGCAAGTAGTCCGCACACGACAACGCCCCCGAGCCGATGGCCTGGGGGCGTTGCGCGTTGCCCGGTCAGCCCTTCGTCGACCCCAGCGTGAGGCCGCCGACGAACTGCCGTTGCAGCACGAAGAACACCACCAGCGTGGGCAGCGCGACCAGCAGAGAGCCGGCTGCGACGAGGTTGTTGTCGGTGAAGAACGTGCCCTTGAGGTTCTGCAGCGCCGAGGTGACAGGCATCTTGTCGCCGTCCTGGATCAGCACCAACGCCCACAGGAAGTCGTTGTAGATCCAGGTGAACTCCAGCGTCGCGAGCGCGGCGAGCACCGGACGGCACAGCGGCAGGGTGAGCTGCCAGTACTGCCGGAACACCGACGCGCCGTCCACGCGGGCGGCCTCGGTCAGCTCGTACGGGATGGTCTTCATGTAGTTCGACAGCACGAACGTGCAGAAGCCCATCTGGAACGCGATGTGGATCAGGATCACGCCGAGCGGGGAGTCGATCAGCGACTCGCTCTCCGACAGCCACGCCGGCAGCTCGATCAGCCGGTACAGCCGCCACAGCGGCGTCACGATCACCTGCTGCGGCAGCAGGTTGCCCGCCGTGAAGACCATCAGCAGCGCGATGTTGAACTTGAAGCTGAACCGGGACACGCCGAACGCGACCATCGAGCTGAGCACCAGCGTGACGACCAGCGCCGGGACGGTGATCAGGAACGTGTTCCAGTAGAAGTGCGGCAGGTCGCCGACCTCCCACGCCTTGGCGAAGTTGTCGAGCGTCAGCGACTTCGCGATGGAGAAGTAGCCGTTGACCGACGTGTCGTCGTAGGTGCGCAGCGAGGCGTAGACCGCCCACAGCAGCGGCGCCAGGGTCACCAGGCAGGTGAGGACCAGGAACACGTGCAGTGCGACCCGCGCGGGGGTCACCGGGTGCTTCTTCACGGCCGGCACCGAGGGCCGTTCCAGCGTGGCCGTCACGTCCGGTTCTCCTTGCTGAACACCTGGTACAGGTACGGGATGATGACGCCGAGCGAGATCGTCAACAGGATCACCGCGACCGCGGAGCCGCGGCCGATGCGGGAGGCCTCGCCGATGATGTTGTCGGTCACCAGCACCGACAGCAGCTCCAGTCCGTTGCGGCCCTTGTTGATGACGTAGACGATGTCGAACGCGCGCAGCGCCTCGATCACCGTCACGACGGCCACCACGATATTGACCGGCTTCATCACCGGGAAGGTGACGCGGAAGAACGTCTGCGCCGCCGACGCGCCGTCCAGTGCCGCGGCCTCCTTGAGCGCCGGGTCCACCGCCTTCAGGCCCGCCAGGTACAGCAGCATGATGTAGCCGGTGTGCCGCCACGCCGCCGCGACGAGCACCGCGTACAGGTTGATGTCCGAGTCGCCGATGAAGTCGACCGGGTTGTCCCCGAGCCCCAGCAGCGAGTTGAGCAGGCCGCCGTCGGGCGTGTAGATCAGCTGCCAGATGAAGCCGACCAGCGCGAGCGACAGCACCATCGGCATGTACAGCGCGCTCTGGTAGACCCGGCTGAACCGCAGCTCGCGGTCGAGCAGCACGGCCAGCAGCAGACCGGCGCAGGTCGGGACGACCAGCAGGAACGCCAGCCACACCAGGTTGTGCTGCACCGCGGGCCAGAACCGCGGGTACTCGGTGAAGATCTCGGCGTAGTTCCCGACACCGATCCACTCGATGTCCTCGAAGCCGCCGATGCCGTTCCACTTGCTGAACGACAGCGCGACCGAGCCCAATGCCGGGACCCACACGAACATGAGGTGCACGAGCGTGGGGATGCCGAGCATGAGCGCCAGCACCAGCTTGTCCGTGCCCGCCAGCGCGGTGGCGCGCTTCCCACGCCGGCGAGGCGGCGGCCCGCTGGGGACCACCGCCTTCGGCTTCTCCTGGACCGCGGTCACTTGAAGATGTTCTTCGCCTGGTCGGCCATGCCCTTGAGCACGGAGTCGACGCTGTTCGGGTCCTTGATGAACGCGATCAGCCCGTTGGTCGCCGCCTCGCTCGCGAAGCCGGGGTCGGTGTCGCGGTCGAGGAACTGCGTGATGTGCTTGGCGTTCTTGATGGTGTCCGCCACCTTCTTCTGCAGCGGGCTGTAGCTCGCCTGGTCCGCCTTCTGGTTGGTCGCGACCGCGGTCGGGTCGGCCTTGAGGTAGGCGAGCTGCGGTTCGGCGGAGGACAGGTATTCGAGGAGCTTGAGCGCGCCCTCGGAGTTGGCCGGCTTCTTCGCCATCAGGTAGCCGTCGATCGGCGCCTCGACCGTGTCGGTGCCGTGCGCGGGGTTGATCTCCGGGAACGGGAAGAAGTCGAGGTCGGCCTTGTCGGCGTCGGGGAACTGCTGGCCCACGAACGCGCCCAGCAGGTACATGCCGGACTTCTTCTGCTGCAACGTCTGCGCGGCTTCCTGCCACTCGCGGCCGAGCGCGTTCTCCTGGTGGAACGGCAGCAGCCGCTTCCAGGTGTCGAAGACGTCCTTGACCCGCTTGTCCTGCCAGTCCTCCTTGCCGGCCAGCAGGTCGACGTGGAACTGGTAGCCGTTGATGCGGAAGTTGAGCTGGTCGAACGTGCCCATGCCCGGCCAGCCCTGCTTCTGCGCGAAGGCGATCGGGATCAGGCCGTCCGCCTTCATCCTCGTGGACAGCGCCACGAGCTCGTCGAGCGTCTTGGGCACCTCGTAGCCGCGCTCCTGCCACAGGCTCTTGCGGTAGAACATGCCCCACGCGTACTGGGTGAACGGCACGAAGTACTGCTTGCCGTCGGTGCCGGTGGAGGCCTGCTTGAGCGCGTCGGAGTAGTTGCCGCCGACCTTGCCCCACAGGTCGCTGAGGTCGCCGGTCAGGCCCTGGTCGGCGAAGAACCGCATCCGGTAGCCGGCGAACCACGCCAGTACGTCGTCCGGCTTGCCCTGCAGGTAGTTGTTGATCTGCTCCTGGTACTGCTCGTGCTGCTTGGTGTTGATCGTGACCGACAGGCCGCCCGAGCTCGCCTCGAACGCCTTCAGCGCCGCGGTGATCGCGTCCTTCGGCACCTGGTCGCTGAGGTTGTTGCCGAACGTCACGACCTTCGAGTCCGCACCGGAGCCCGAGCCGCCGCCGCAGGCCGCGAGGCCACCGGTGGCGGCGACACCCGCACCGGCCAGCATGACGCGCAGCATGGTGCGCCTGCCGAAGTGCGGCAGGGGAGTGGAACCCGACGCGTACCGAACCATCATCGCTCCTACAGGTGACACTCGCTCGTGCGAACCGAACAGGACTCCAACAAAGTTGCGCACAATGTGGTCCCAGCCACACAGCATGTCAAGTCCCGTTACGGAGCTGTTAAACCAGTGCACACGCAGTGCACGCGCTGTGTCCGGACCGTTCCCGGTACTCGTTGCGGTCAACCGCCGAACAGAGCCAAACGCGAAGTGTTGTTTGCTTGTGTTGACGTTGGGGGTTGTTGTCGGCCACGCTTGCCGCCGTGACGACTTGGCCCACGGGCATGCCAGGCCTCGGCTGGGGTGCCGACTACAACCCCGAGCAGTGGCCGGAACACGTCTGGGCGGAGGACGTCGAGCTCATGCGCGGGGCCGGGGTCAACCTGGTCAGCGTCGGGATCTTCTCCTGGGCGAAGATCGAGGTCAGCAAAGGTGAGTACCGGTTCGGCTGGCTCGACCGGGTGCTCGACCTGCTGCACGACAACGGCATCCGCGCCGACCTCGCCACCGCCACCGCCGCACCCCCGCCGTGGCTGACGACCGAGTACCCCGAGATGCTCCCCGTCCGCGCGGACGGCGTGCGGCTCTCGCACGGCTCACGGCAGGCCTACTGCCCGTCGTCGCCGGTCTACCGCGACCGGGCGACGGCGCTCGCGGCCGAGATGGCCGGGCACTACCGCGACCACCCGGCGCTGGCCGCGTGGCACGTCGGCAACGAGTACGGCTGCCACGTCAACCGCTGCTACTGCGACACGTGCGCGGCGTCGTTCCGCGAGTGGCTGGCCGCCCGCTACACGCTCGACCAGCTCAACGACGCGTGGTCCACGGCGTTCTGGAGCCAGGGCTACACCGACTTCGCGCAGGTCCTGCCGCCGCGGGTGACGCCGACGTTCGCGAACCCCGCGCACGTGCTCGACTTCGACCGCTTCAGCGACGACGCGCTGCTGGAGCTCTACAAGGCCGAGCGCGACGTGCTGCGGATGATCACGCCGGACGTGCCGGTCACGACCAACTTCATGGTCAACTGGACGTTCGGCGCGCTGGACTACTGGAAGTGGGCGCGCGAGGTCGACTTCGTCTCCAACGACCACTACACGCAGGCGGAGTCGCCCGACCGGCACGTCGAGCTCGCGATGTCCGCCGACCTCACCCGCGGGCTGGCCGGCGGCAGGCCGTGGCTGCTGATGGAGCAGTCGACGTCGGCGGTCAACTGGCAGCACCGCAACATCGCGAAGCTGCCCGGCGAGATGCGCCGGCACTCGTTCCAGCACGTCGCGCACGGCGCGGACGGGACGCTGTTCTTCCAGTGGCGGCAGTCGCGCGGCGGCAGCGAGCGCTACCACTCGGCGATGGTCCCGCACGCCGGCCCGGACACCGAGGTCCACCGCGAGGTCCGCCAGGTCGGCGCGGAGTACGCGAAGCTGGCCGACGTCGTCGGTTCCACTGTGGACGCCGCGGTGGCGGTGCTGTTCGACTTCCAGTCCGGCTGGGCGCTGCGCCAGGACGCGCACCCCACCGCGGACTTCGACCACTGGCAGCACGTCTTGGGTTACTACAGGGCGCTCTGGCAGGCCGGCGTCACCGTCGACTTCGTCGCGCCCGGCACGAACCTCTCGAAGTACTCCCTGGTCGTGGTCCCGGCGTTCTACGCGGTGTCCGACGCGCACGCGGCGGTGGTCGCGGATTACGTGGCCGGCGGCGGTCACGTCCTGGTGACCTACCTGTCCGGGGTCACCGACGAGCACACGCGGGTGCGGCTGGGCGGCTACCCCGGTGCGTTCCGCGACGTGCTGGGCGCGTACTCGGAGGAGTTCTTCCCGCTGCGGCAGGGGGAAACCGTCTCGCTGACCGACGGGTCGACCTGCTCGTTGTGGACCGAGCACCTGCACACCCGCAGCGCCGAGGTCGTCGCCTCCTACGCCGACGGGCCGCTGCCGGGCGTCGCGGCGGTCACGCGGAACGCGTTTGGGAACGGCGTCGCGTGGTACGTCGCATGTGACCTCGACGAGGCAGGTCTCCGCCGAACGGTGGAAAGCGCGCTTTCCGGTGCGGGGGTCGCGGTGTCACGGACCGGGATCGAGCTCGTGCGGCGGCACGGGGCCGTATCGTGGCTCTTCGCCGTCAACCACACCGACACCGACGCGGAGATCGAGGCGTCCGGTGTCGACGTGGTGTCCGGCACGCAGGTCTCCGGGCGCCTCACCGTGCGGGCCGGGGACGTCGTCGTCCTCAGGGAAGAGGTGTGAGGTGCTGGCACGTCAACGGCAAGCGGTGATCCTGGAAGAGGTCAGGCGGACGGGAGCGGTGCGCGTCAGCGACCTGGTCGTCCGCCTCGGCGTCTCCGACATGACCGTGCGCCGCGACCTCGACGTGCTCGCCTCCCGCGGACTGGTGGAGAAGGTCTACGGCGGCGCCACCACGGTGGTCGGCCGCTCGACCGACGAGCCCGGGTTCGAGGCGAAGTCGGTCCGGCAGCTGCCGGAGAAGGAAGCGATCGCGGCCCAGGCCGCGGGCCTCGTGCGGCCGGGGACCGCCATCGGCCTGTCCGCGGGCACCACGACGTGGACGTTGGCCAGGTTCCTCGACGACATCCCCGACCTGACGGTCGTCACGAACTCGATCCGGGTCGCGGACGTGCTGCAGCAGAGCGGGCGCACCGACCGCACGGTGGTGCTCACCGGTGGCGTGCGCACGCCGTCCGACGCGCTGGTCGGCCCGGTGGCCGTGCAGGCGCTGCGGTCGCTGCACCTGGACGTGGTGTTCCTGGGCGTGCACGGCATGGCCGAGCGCTCCGGCTTCACCACCCCGAACCTGAACGAGAGCGAGACGGACCGCGCGCTGGTCGACGCCGCGGGCCGGGTCGTGGTGGTCGCCGACCACACCAAGTGGGGCACCGTGGGCATCTCCACGATTGCCGATCTCGACGAGGCGGACGTGCTGGTGACCGACGAGGGTCTGCCGGACGCCGCGCGCGCAGTGCTCGCCGAGCAGGTGGGCGAGATGGTGCTGGCCCATGTACCGGGAAGTGGCGAGGAGTTGGCGTGAGGCGTACCGCGGGGAAGCTGGCGGACGGCCGGGAGATCATCTACTTCGACGACAGCGCTGAGGCACCACCGCGGGTCGCGGCGGACACGCGGGACCTGCCCGCGACCCAGCCGATGTCCGAGGTGCGGCTGGACCCGTTGACCCGCGAGTGGGTCGCCATGGCGGCCCACCGGCAGACGCGGACCTACAAGCCGCCGGCCGACCTGTGCCCGCTGTGCCCGTCGACACCGGGGCGGCCCACCGAGATCCCCGAGGCCGACTACGACGTCGTCGTGTTCGAGAACCGGTTCCCGTCGCTGGCGCAGAACGTGCCGGACGTGCCGTCCACTGTGGATGGCGAGGAGCTGTTCGTGCGCGCGCCGGGGCGTGGGCGGTGCGAGGTCGTGTGCTTCACCTCGGACCACGGCAAGTCGTTCGGCGAGCTGTCCGAGTCGCGCGTGCGGACCGTCGTCGACGCGTGGGCGGACCGCGTCGCCTTCTTGTCAACGTTGCCAGGGGTCGAGCAGGTCTTCCCGTTCGAGAACCGCGGCGAAGAGATCGGCGTGACGCTCTCGCACCCGCACGGGCAGATCTACGCCTACCCGTTCGTGACGCCGCGGACCGAGCGGATGCTCTCGGCGGCGCTGGACTACCACGAGCAGCACGGGCGGCCGTTGTTCGGCGACGTGCTGGAGGCGGAGCTCCGCGCGGGCACGCGGGTGGTGGAGGAGTCGGCGCACTGGGTGGCGTTCGTGCCCGCCGCGGCGCGGTGGCCGGTCGAGGTCGTGCTGGCACCCCGCCGCCAGGTGCCCGACCTGGCCGCTCTGTCCTCTGTGGAGCGTGACGGCCTGGCCGCGCTGTACCTGAAGGTGCTGCACCGCCTGGACGCGCTCTACGACCGGCCGCTGCCCTACATCGCGGCCTGGCACCAGGCGCCGGTGAACGCCGGTCGCGCGGAGATGTGGCTGCACCTCCAGGTGTTCTCGGTGCTGCGGACCAAGGACAAGCTGAAGTACCTCGCCGGCTCCGAGTCCGGCGAGGCGGTGTGGATCAACGACGTGACGCCGGAGCAGATCGCGGAGCGGCTGCGCGCGCTCTGAGGAACCCTCACGGACCTCAAAGGCTGGTTTAAGGCTGCTCTCAGGACGGCACCCGACACTATGGGTATGACCGAGAGCAACGAGCCAGCGCAGCAGCCGGACGAGTCCCGCTCCGTGCCGCCGACCGCCGGTCACCCCGACTCCGGTGCGCGGGAGCAGGGCCCGCAGCCGCCGGAACCCGGCCAGCCGGATCCTTTGCAGGGGGGATCCGGCCAGGCCGGGACAACTTCTCCACCGGCCCAGCCGCAGGTGCACGCACCTGACGCGGGCCAGGCGCAGCTCGGCGGGTCCGGACCCGGCCGGCAGCAGTTCCCGCCCACCGGGTCCGGCCAACTTCCCCCGGCGCACCCGCTGGGGCTGGGGAGCACCACCGCGCAGTTCGACACCCCCGGTCAGCCGGGTCCGTTCAGCCCTCCCGGTCAGCACGGCCAACCCGGTGAGCACGGTCAGCCGGGCCAGCCGGGTCCGTTCGGCCCGCCCGGTGAGCACGGTCAGCCCGGTCAGCCCGGGACCGGTGCCTTCTACCTCCCGCCCGGCTACCAGTCGTCGGTGCCGAACCGCCCGAAGGGCCGCGGCAAGGTCGTGGCCGGTGTGGCGGCGTTGATGCTGCTGGTCGGCGGTGCCTCCGGCGGTGTCGGCGGCTACCTCGGGTACACGTTCGCCAACGAGTCGTCCGCGGTGAGCTCGCTCGACACCCCGCGCCCCGCCTCGCAGACGAGCAACGCGGCCCCCGGCTCGGTCGAGGAGGTCGCGGCGAAGATGCTGCAGTCCGTCGTGCAGATCCAGGTCGTCACGCGGTCCGGTGCCGGCGAGGGCTCCGGGTTCGTGATCTCCAGCAACGGTCAGGTCGTGACGAACAACCACGTCATCGAGGGCGCGGCGAGCGGCGGCAGCATCAAGGTCGTCTTCCAGGACGGCAAGACCGCCACCGCCAAGATCCTCGGCCGCGACCCCAGCTCCGACATCGCCGTGATCCAGGCCGACGGCGTCTCCGGCGCCCCGGTCGTGCAGCTCGGCAACTCCGGTGACCTGAAGATCGGTCAGAGCGTCGTCGCCATCGGCTCGCCGTTCGAGCTGTCCGGCACCGTCACGTCCGGCATCGTCAGCTCGCTCAACCGGCCGGTCTCCGCCGGCGGCGACGCCCGCAACTCGCAGGCCACCGTGCTGAACGCCATCCAGACCGACGCCGCGATCAACCCCGGCAACTCCGGCGGCCCGCTGGTGAACATGCAGGGCCAGGTCGTCGGCATCAACAGCGCCATCTACAGCCCGAACTCCGCGGGCGGCCAGGCCGGTTCGGTCGGCATCGGCTTCGCCATCCCGATGGACCAGGCCCGCCGCACGATCGACGAGATCGTGAAGACCGGCAAGCCCAAGCAGACCGTGCTCGGCGTCGAGGTCCGCGAAGCCCAGGACGGCGGTGCCCAGATCAGCAAGGTCACCTCCGGCGGTGCCGCGGAGCAGGCCGGCCTGAAGGAGGGCGACGTCATCACCAAGTTCGGCGACCGCCGCATCGACAGCTCGGACACCCTCGTGGCCGCCGTCCGCTCCAAGGCGCCCGGCGACAAGGTGACCGTGACGCTGTCGGACGGCAAGACCGTGGAAGCCACCCTCGGCGGAGTCGAGGTGGGGTAGGTCGGGGGCACGCCCGGCTCGGACAACCGCCCGTCCGAGCCGGGCGTGACGACCCGGAGGCCACATCTGCACGCACCTGCCCCGCGCGCAGATGTGGCCCCCTTCTTTCAGGTCACGCGGGAGTCCCGCGTGCCCCACAGGGGAACGCGGGACTCCCGCGTGACCTGATTACGGAGTGCTGACGGGTGCGGGTGACGGGGTCGTTCGTGGCCTAGCGTGGTGACGTGGTGGAACGGGTGCTGGTCGTCGAGGACGACACGACGGTGCGGGACGTGGTGCGCCGGTACCTCGAACACGCCGGGTACGAGGTGGAGCTCGCCGGCGACGGGGAACAGGCGTTGCGGGTGCTCGCCGTGCGGGAACCGGACATCGTGGTGCTGGACCTGATGCTGCCCGGCATCGACGGCCTCGAGGTGTGCAGGCGGATCCGCGAGCGCGGGGCGACACCGGTGGTGATGCTGACGGCGCTGGGCGAGGAGGAGGACCGGATCGCCGGGCTGCAGATCGGCGCGGACGACTACGTCACGAAGCCGTTCAGCCCGCGCGAGCTGGCGTTGCGCGTGAGCTCGGTGCTGCGCAGGGCCAACCGCGCCTACGAACCGCGCACGGTCCGCGACGGCGACCTCGTGCTCGACCTGGCCGCGCACACGGCGACGTTGAACGGCATGCCGTTGCAGCTGACGACCCGCGAGTTCGACCTGCTGGCGTTCTTCATCGGCAACGCCGGCCGCGCGTTTGGCCGCGCCGAGCTGCTGGAACGCGTGTGGGGCTGGCAGTTCGGCGACCAGTCGACCGTGACCGTCCACGTGCGACGGCTGCGGGAGAAGATCGAACAGGACCCGGCACGGCCCGTGCGGCTCAGCACCGTGTGGGGCGTCGGCTACCGGTACGACCCGTGTTCGACCGGCTGAGCCGCGTCTCGCTGACGAGCGCGATGACCGTCATGGTCATCGTGCCGGTCGTGGCGACCATCGCGGGCGTGCTGATGGTCAGCGGCTTCATGTTCACGCCGATGCTGACCGCGACCCTGCTGGCGTGCGCGCTGGTGGCCGTCGTGACGGTGCCGTTCTCGATCATGCTGGGCCGCGCCATCGCCCGCCGCAGCGTCTGGGAACGCGAGGCGGAGGCCCAGCGGCGCCAGCTGGTGGCGTGGATCAGCCACGACCTGCGCACGCCCCTGGCGGGCATCAGGGCCATGACGGAGGCGCTGGAGGACGGCGTCGTGTCCGAACCGGGCGAGGTCGCCGTCTACGCGAAGCAGATCGCCCAGGAGGCCGACCACCTGTCGAAGATGGTGGACGACCTGTTCGAGCTCTCCCGCATCACCGCGGGCGCCCTGAAGCTCACGCTGCACGACGTGCGCCTGGCCGACGTGGTGAGCGACGTCGTGGCCGCCTCCGCTCCGGTGGCCGCGCTGAGGGGCGTGGAACTGCGCGCCGACGCCCGTGAATGGCCGGTCGTCCGCGGCACCGAACCGGAGCTGATGCGGGTCGTGCGCAACCTCGTGTCGAATGCGATCCGCCACACCCCGCAGGGCGAGGCGGTGGCCGTGCAGGTCGATGTGGACGGACCCGATGCGGTGGTGCGGGTCGACGACGCGTGCGGCGGCATCCCCGCCGACGTGCTGCCGCAGGTCTTCGACGTGGGCTTCCGCGGCGCCGTCCACCGCAACCCGGTGGGCGCGGGCCTGGGCCTCGCGATCGCCCGCGGCCTCGTCGACGCCCACCACGGCCGCATCGGCGTCGAGAACCACGGTCCTGGCTGCCGCTTCGAAGTCCGACTCCCGCTACGGTGATCGGTATGGAACGCAGCGCGCAGCGCCTTGGCCGCGCTTTGGTCGTGATCGTGGACGACCGGGTGGCGCACGGCGAGCAGGACGACAGCTCCGGCCCCCTCGTCACCGAACTCCTGGAAGAAGCCGGCTTCATCGTCGACGGCACCGTCGCCGTCGAGGGCGAGGTCGTCGACATCAGGGCCGCCCTCAACACCGCCGTCATCGGCGGCGTCGACCTGGTGGTCACCGTCGGCGGCACGGGCGTCTCACCCCGCGACGTCGCCCCCGACGCCACGCAGGGCGTGCTCGACCGCCCCATCCACGGCATCGCGGAAGCCCTCCGGGCCTCCGGCCTGGCCGCGGGAGCGGTCGACGCGGGCATCTCGCGCGGCCTCGCCGGCGTGTCGGGCAGCACGCTGGTCGTCAACCTGGCCGGGTCGCGCTCCGCGGTCCGCGACGGCATGGCGACCTTGTCGTCGCTGGTGCCCTACGTGATCGAACAGCTGTCCGGGCTCGACGAAGAGTGAAGTAGCAGTGGCGGAGCAGGGAACACGGGCAGCCGATGACGGCGACGACGCGGACCGGCGTCGGCGGCGGCGTCGGCTGGCCGAGGTGTTCGGGGACGTGCTGCCGGAGACCACGTCGGACGAGCGCGGGGAGACCGGCGGTGACTCCGAGGCCTGGTACCGGGAGAACCGGCCGCCGCACCACGGCGGTTGAGGCCGGGGCGCCTCGGCGCTCCGGCCGGTGAACGCAGCGCGTCCCGCCCTCGCACCGCACCCCGCCCTACCTCGGCACCCGAACCACCGGCGGGTGCGCTGAACCAGCGCCGCCTCGCCCGCACGGCGTTTGCCCGGACGGGGCTAGCTCGCACGGCGCTTGTCCGCACGGCGCTCACTCCCCGCGTGGGGCGGGAGGTGGGTGGGCCGGCCGCCGTCGGGACGGCGGCCGGTGGGGACTCAGATCGCCGGGTCGCGGCGGTCGCGGGTGGGGGTGGTCGGCGGCTGGCTGGCCTGGGCGGCCAGGAGGTCGCGGATCTCCTTGAGCAGTTCGACGTCGGTGGGCTCGGCCGGGCCGCTCTCCTCTCCCCTCTTGCGGCGCTCCTGGATCTTCTTGATCGGCAGCACCAGCACGAAGTAGACGACCGCGGCCACGATCAGGAAGTTGATGACGGCGTTGATGAACGAGCTCAGGTCGATGAAGGTCGAGTCCTTCAGCGCCTGGGTGTCGGTGCGCAGGGAGAAACCGAGGCCCTTGGTCTCCGCGCCGCCGAACACGTTGATCAGCGGCTTGATGATGCTCGTGGTGAACGCGGTGACGATCGCGGTGAACGCCGTGCCGATGACCACGGCCACGGCCAGGTCGACGACGTTCCCGCGCATCAGGAAGTCCTTGAAACCCTTCAGCATCAGCGGAGAGTAACGGCTAAGGCGTGCTCCAGTGATGCCGCGGCCACGCGCGTCGCGTTTCGTCTCGGCAACGTCAGGACGACGACCTGGCCCCTCGTCTCGCGGACGGAGGCGTCCGAGGCGAGGACCTCGCCCTCCGCGGACACGACGTCCACGCGGTCCTGCACCCGCACCACGGCGGCGAGCTCCTGGTCAGCGACGCGGACGGCCACGGAGGCGAGGTCGGGTGGACCGGTCGCGAGGGCGAAGTCCGTCAGCGGGACGCCCGCGCGGGTCGGGGTGGACAGGGTGCGACCGATCACCGCACCGGGTGAGGGGAACGACCCCGGTAGTGGGACGGACAGCGGCTGCACGCGGACGTCGGAGGGGCCGAGCGGCACGCCGGCGGGCAGGTCGCGGGTCGCGACGACCGCGGGGTGGCCCACGTCGGGCCAGAAGAACGTCGAGAGCGCCAGCAGGGTCAGCCCGAGCGCCAGGAGACGGCGCCAGAACGGCGGGACACCGCGGCGGAGCAGCGAGCGGAGGCGGTCGGACGGGGTCGGGGACAGCGTCATGCCCTCGACGGTAGGACCGGCGAGGGCATGACGGAGGTGTCGAGCTGCGAGGTTGTGGACAACTCGCGATCTTCAGGAGGCCGCGGCCGCCGGGGAGCTCGTCGAGGACTTCGTGGAGTTCGACGAAGACGCCGTGGACGACGACGAGGACTCCGTGGACGAGGACGTCGACGAGGTCGAGGTCGAGGTCGACGAGGCGGCGGGGGCCTTGGTCGACGAACGGCTGTCCGTGCGGTAGAAACCGCTGCCCTTGAAGACCACACCGACGGCACCGAACAGCTTGCGCAGCTTGCCCGAGCACTCCGGGCACTCGGTGAGGGAGGCGTCGCTGAACGACTGCACCGCCTCGAACCGGTGCTCACACGCGGTGCAGGCGTACTGGTACGTAGGCACTGGGTTCGCTCCTAGATCTGGCACTCGACCGTTGTGAGTGCCAACACGATTTTCGCCCAGGACCTTCCCCGAGCGCAAACACCACAGGTCAACGTCACAGCCACCGCAGGCCCGCGGCGGGCGTCAGCACGCCGTTCATCCGCACGTCGTGGGGTTCCGCGGGCACCGACTCCAGCACCTCCGCATCCCTCACCACGGCCACCAGCGGCGCGGTGACCAGCGGCAACGACCGGTCGTAGTGCCCCTTGCCCTTCCCGAGCCGCACCCCGTCCACCGACACCGCGAGCGCGGGCACGAGCACCAGCGCGGCTCCAGCGATCGCCGAGGCGCCGAGCCGGGGCCCGGTGGGTTCGAGCAGCCGCAACGCCGCCGGGGCGAGGTCGGCGGGACCGGTGTGGACCGCCCAGTCGAGCGGCGAGTCACCCGTCACGACCGGCAGCAGCACCCGGCACCGCAACCCGTCGAGCCACGAGGCGTCACCGGGCTCCGACCCGACCGGCAGGAACGCGCACACGGTCTGGTCGGGCCCCACCTCCAGCCGGGCCACGTGCGCGGCCAGCGCGGCGGCCTCACGGGCGCGCACGTCGGCGGGCACCGCGCGGCGCTGCGCCAGCAACCGCGAACGCAGGGTGGCCTTCCGGTCACGAAGATCGGACGTCATGGTGGGTATCCCCCGGTATGTCGTTAGCATCGCAGCCCATGAGCAGCGCTTTCCACACCGCCATCGTGCCCGCGGCCGGCCTGGGCACTCGCTTCCTCCCCACGACCAAGGCCGTGCCGAAGGAGTTGCTGCCGCTCGTCGACACCCCCGCCATCGAGTACGTGGCCAGGGAGGCGGCCGGTGCGGGTGCCACCAGGCTCGTGATCGTGACCTCGCCGGAGAAGGCGTCGGTCGCCAACTACTTCGACGAGAACCCCGAGCTCGAGCAGACGCTCGCCGACCGCGGCAAGCCCGAGCTCGTCGAGAAGATCCGGCGTGCCCCTCAGCTGATCAAGGCCGAGACCGCGATCCAGGAGCAGGCCCTGGGCCTCGGCCACGCGGTCGGCTGCGCAGAGGCCAACCTGACCGGTGAGGACGAGGCCGTCGCGGTGCTGCTGCCCGACGACATCATCCTGCCCACGGACGCGCTCAAGAAGATGGCACAGGTGCGCGAGGAGAAGGGCGGCAGCGTCCTGCTGGCGTTCGACATCCCGCGCGAGCAGATCTCCGCGTACGGCGTGTTCGACGTCCGCGACACCGGCTCCGACGACGTCAAGCAGGTCGTCGGCATGGTCGAGAAGCCGAAGCCGGAGGAGGCGCCCTCGACGTTCGCCGCCGCCGGGCGCTACCTGCTCGACCGGGCGATCTTCGACGCGCTCAAGCGCATCACCCCCGGTGCGGGCGGCGAGCTGCAGCTCACCGACGCCATCGCGCTGCTGATCAACGAGGGGCACCCGGTGCACGTCGTGGTCCACCGCGGTGGGCGACACGACCTCGGCAATCCCGCGGGATTCCTGCGGGCTGCGGTTGACTTCGCACTCAACACCCCGGAGTACGGACCCGACCTGCGCGAGTGGTTGCGGGAACGCCTCGACAAATCCTGATCAACACCATTCTGGGCGCGAGGACCAATCACATGAGGTCAGTGGACGAGCAGCTCGCCCGGGTGATCGCGGCCGCGGTGCGGCCCGCGCCGGTGCGGGTGGCGATCTCCGAGTCGCAGGGCCTGCTCTGCGCCGAAGAGGTCGTGGCGGAACGCGCGTTGCCCGGTTTCGACCAGGCGGCGGTGGACGGGTACGCGGTGCGCAGCGTGGACGTGTCCGGTGCGAACGCGGACCCGGTGCAGCTGCCGGTCGTGGGGGAGATCCCCGCGGGCTCCCGGCAGCCGCGCAGGCTGCAACCCGGCCAGGCGGTGCGGGTCGCGACCGGTGCGCCGCTGCCCACGCTGGCCGACGCGGTGGTGCCGCTGGGCTACACCGACGGCCACCACGCCAAGGTCACCGTCAACCGCAGCGTGCCCTCCGCCGGGTTCGTCCGCCGCACCGGTGAGGACGTGCAGACCGGTGACGTCGCGGTGCGCCGCGGCGCGTCCATCGGGGCCGCCCAGGTGGGCCTGCTGGCCGCCGTCGGCCGCAACAAGGTGCTCGTCCACCCGCGCCCGCGGGTGTCGGTGATCTCGCTCGGCGAGGAGCTCGTCGACGTCGACCGCACGCCCGGCCAGGGCCAGGTCTACGACGTGAACTCGTACGCGCTGGCCGCCGCCGCCCGCGACGCGGGAGCCGAGGTCAGCCGGGTCGGCATCACGTCGGCCGACCCGCGCCGGCTGCGCGAGGTCGTCGAGGGCCGGCTGCTGCTGTCCGAGATCGTCGTCATCGCCGGTGGCGTGGGCGGCGCGATCGGCGACGAGGTCAGGGCGGCGCTGTCGGAGCTGGGCGACATGGACGTCACCCGCGTCGCCATGCACCCCGGCTCCGCGCAGGGCTTCGGCCGGCTCGGACCGGACGCGGTGCCGACGTTCCTGCTGCCGGCGAACCCGATGAGCGCGCTGGTCGTGTTCGAGGTGCTGGTCAGGCCGCTGATCAGGGCCGCGCTCGGCAAGAAGAACCCGTACCGCCGCGCGGTGTCGGCCCGCCTGCTGTCACCGCTGCAGTCGACGAAGGGCCGCCGCGGGTTCCTGCGCGGCCAGCTGCTGCGCGACGCCGACAACGGCGAGTACCTGGTGCAGCCGCTGGGCACCTCCGGGTCGCACCTGCTCGCCTCCCTCGCCGAGGCGAACTGCCTGGTCATGGTCGACGAGGACGTCACGGACGTCTCCGCCGGCGAGGAAGTGCGGGTCAGCTTCCTGGCCCAGAGGAGTTGATGAGCGCCTTCGCCGATCTCGGACGGCACCCCGGCTGGCCCGTCCGGCTGGGGCCGCTCGACGTGCGCGCGGGAACCGTCGTTCTGCGCGGCCCGCGGCTCTTCGACGGCGCGCGGTGGTCGCGGCTGCGCATCCGCGACCGCGAGTACCTGGAGCAGTGGGAACCGACCGCCGTGGAGGGCTGGGACGAGCGCAACGCCGTGCTCTCCTGGCCCGCCCAGTGGTCGACGCTGCGCTCCACGGCCCGGCGCGGCACCACCCTGCCGTTCATGATCCTCGTCAACGGCGAGGTGGCCGGCCAGATCACCGTCGGCAACATCGTCCGCGGAGCACTGCGCTCGGCCTGGATCGGCTACTGGGTGGCCGCCGACCGGGCAGGCGGCGGCGTCGCGACGGCCGCCGTGGCGTTGCTCACGGACCACGCCTTCCGCGGGGCTGGTCTGCACCGCCTCGAAGCGACCGTCCGGCCCGAGAACGGGCCCTCCTTACGGGTGCTCGCCAAGTCCGGGTACCGCGAGGAAGGCCTCCTCAAGCGTTATCTGGATGTTGCCGGGCAGTGGCGTGACCACCTCTGCCTGGCCCTCACGGCCGAAGAGGTCCCTGATGGCCTAGTGCGCCGTTTGGTCGCACGCGGAGAGGCCCGTCTTCCCTGACATCCGCTTCCGTTCGTCCTAATCGCTTCACCCGAAAGTGGGTGATACACCACACTTTGGTACGCACCGCGCTCGGCGAGCCTCCGACACAGGTGTGACTGTTGTGACTAGCGTGGTGACAGCACCACGCGTGGGCCGGGGGAGGTGAACGGGGAATGCCGAGTTCGCTGATCATCGTTGCGCTGGTAGTGGCGTGGCTGGTCGTCCTCGTCCCCATGGTGGCCCGCAAGCGCCAGGAGAGTGCGCGCAGCGTGGGGGAGGAGTACGACGCCATGCCCGACGCCGAGTACGACGACATCCACGACATCGACGACGACTACTTCGACGAGGAGGAGTACGTCGAACGCCCGTTCCGGCGTGGCCGCGGTGGCTACGACCCGGAGACCGCCGCGCTGGTCGCGCAGGCGAAGTACGCGTTCCGCCGCAGAGTCGTGGCGTTCCTGCTGGTCGCCGCCGTGGCGACCGGTGTGGTCGCCGGCGTCTTCTGGACGCCGCTCTGGTACGCCCACGCGGGCCTCGACCTCCTGCTGGCCGGCTACCTGACGTACCTGCGCCGCCAGGTGCGGATCGAGGAGGAGATCCGCGCCCGCCGGCTCGCCCGCCTGCAACAGGTCCGCCGCCGCCGTGCGACGGGCCCGCAGCAGCAGACCCCGGCCGTCGAGGCGGACGCGCCGGTGGTCGTCGAGGCGCTGGAGACCACCGAGGTCGAGGTCGTCGACGTCGCCGAGGTGGCCGACGACCTCCCGGCGCTGCCGCCGTTGCCGCGCTACGAGCACCACGTGCTCCCGGGCACGATCCCGGTCGACTCCGACGACGAGGACCCGGTGTTCGTCGAGCTCGACGGAGTGGAGTCGCTGCGGTACCGGGGTGCTGTCGGGGCATAGGAGGGGGGTGGTGAAACACCTCTTTCCGCCCTGCTATAGTTCTCTCGTAACACCGCAAGGGGCTGTAGCACAGTTGGTAGCGCGTCTCGTTCGCATCGAGAAGGTCAGGGGTTCGATTCCCCTCAGCTCCACGCAAGAAGAAGTCCGGTGGTCATCACGACCGCCGGACTTCTTCTTTTTGTCCTGAATGGACGTTCGGTCCACTGGGCCTTTTGAGTGACACGGGTAACACCGGGTGCGGGGCTTCGCGATGTGACGGCCATGACCGCCGCACGCGCCCTCTGGCGACAACTGCCGAAGAACCCCCGCATCGTCCTGGTCGCCATCACGGCCGTGTTCCTGATGGTCGTCGCGGGCTGTGGGCAGGAACCCGTCGACCTCGCCGGTTCCACGTCCACGTCGAACACGACGACGACCACGACCACCACCACGACGACGACCACGACGACGCCGCCGCCGGTGACCGTCGCGTCCGTTGTGGACGGTCGCACGGTGGCGTTGTCGGACGGCAGCAAGGTGGTCGTCGCCGGGCTGGCCGTGCCCGGCGAGTGCTGGGCGGCGGCGTCGGCCGAGTTCGCGACCAAGACCTTGGTCGGCAAGCCGGTGAAGGTGTCGGGGCTGCGGCTGCTCCTGTCCGACGGCAACGACTACTCGGTGCTCGCCGTGAGCCAGGGCGCCGCGCGGGCGCTGGCCGAGGCCGACACGGCCGTCCAGCAGGCGCAGGCGGTCGCGAAGCAGGCCGCGCTGGGGTTCTGGGGCCCGTCGTGCGGCGGCCTGGACGTGAAGCCCGCTCCGCAACCCGTTGTCCCGCAACCGGTCGCCCCGCAGCCCGTGGCGCCCCAGCCCGCACCGCAGCCCGTCGCACCCCAGCCGCAGCCGCAACCCCAGCCGCAGCCGGCGCCCGCTCCCGCGTACTACGCGAACTGCGCAGCGGCCAGGGCGGCCGGCGCGGCGCCGCTCTACCGCGGCCAGCCGGGTTACCGGTCCGCACTCGACCGGGACAACGACGGCGTGGCGTGCGAATAGCGCAAGGACACGGGCGTCCACAGGCGTAATGCCCGCGGCCTTTTCGCCTATACAACGGTCATAGCCCCCGATCCGGAAAGGCCGTGCCCGTGAGTGACACGCCGCAGGACAAGGTCACCGTCATCTCGCCGGATGCCCTCGCGCAGATGAAGCCGTTCCCGCTGCACGGCGACGAAGGGCTGCAGAACCGCATGCTGTGGAGGTCACCCACCGGCGACACGGTCGTCGGCCTGATCCAGATGGCACCGGGCGCACGGGACGCCGGCCACGTCCACCCGACGGCCGCGCAGCACACGTGGGTCGTCGACGGCACGGTCAGCATCGGCGGCGTCGAGGCCACGGCCGGTTCCTACGCCGTCGTCCCGCCCGGTGTCGACCACGAGACGGTCGCGGGTGACCAGCCGGTGACGATGTTCTACGTCTTCCAGCCGTTCGCGCCGAAGCACGACCACGGGCACTGACCCGTCCGGTGTGGACTCGGAACCCTGAGTCACCTGCGGTACAACGTTTCCGGGCTCACCCGCCCGTGGGGTGAAGCTGGTCGGCGAACGCGCCGGTCGGGGCTAGGTTGGTCTCATGGAATCGGTGGTCGCCGCCTTATTACTCGGGGCCGCCACCTCCGGCGGGTCACCGGCGTCAGCCACGACCCCGCACGCGAGGTGAGCGGCCGCCCACCCCACGGTCGTGCCCGGCGCGACGGCGGTCGAGGCGCGGGTGCTGGTCGGTTGCACGGCCGGCGAGCCCGTCGTCCTTCGCGCCGCCCTCGCCGCCCGCACCCACGGCCCTGCACCGCGACTCGCGGGCCGGGGGACGGGAACCGAACCCGGTCGCCCGCCTCGAACCGGCCCGCGCTCCCGGACGGGCGCCTCGCCCCACACGCCAGCCGTGACGCGTCGAGGACGGACATCCCACCTCGCACGCCAGCCGTGGCGCGTCGAGGACGGGCGCCTCGCCTCGCGCACGCCACCCCGCGCACGCCAGCCATAACGCGTCGGGACGGGCACCTCACCTCGCACGCCGCGGTCGACGCACCCGGCTGCTGGTCGAGCACGAGGTCTACGACGGCTGAGCCCGGCCCTTCTGCACCTTGCACGCGATGCGGAAGATCCGCTGGATCTCCGAGCGCTTGGCCGGGTGCTGGAAGCACACCGCGTCGACCGCGTCCCTGCGCCGCCACCACGACAGGTCCGGCGCGATCAGCCGGGTGAGCCGGACGAGCTCGGCCGCCTTCGCGGCGTCCCACCGGGCGTGCAGCGCCAGCTCCCCCAGGTGTTCGAGCACGTAACCGCCGAACTCCTCGTCCGCGAGCACGTGCTTGAGCAGGTCCCTGACCTGCTTCGGGAACGCGCGGCCGAACTCGACGAAGTACTCGTGGCGGGTCCGGTAGATCCCGGAGACCCAGAGCCCCAGCACGAGGGAGATCGGCTGCAGACCGGTGCGCCGGTAACGCCCCGCGGTCCAGGACACCACCGTGTCGAGCGCGATCCCGCGGATGTCCTCCTCCACGAGCATCGCCAGCACGGCGAGGACCACCTCGCGCTGCGGTGTGTACTGCTCGGACTTGCCGATCTCGGTCAGCTTCGCGAGTGCGGTGGTGAGGTCCCGGCGGCCGAACGCGGACGAGTACACCCGAGCCGCCGTCGACTTCTGGTAGGCGCTGTCGGACCTGACCCACTTCTCCAGCGCCTTCTCGGCGAGCGGCTGGACCACGACGTCGTCCATCAGCACCTCCAACGCCCGCGCCGCCAGCCCGCGGCGGCCGTAGTGCCGTTGCAGGGCGAGGTTCTCGACGATCGCCAGCGGCTCGTGGGCCGGAACGGTCCGCACCACCTCGCACACGGCCTGGGCACTCTCCTCTTTGAACCGGTCGAGCGCGGCGTCCGCGGACATCCAGTCGCGCAGGACCTGGTGGGCCGCCGGGTACTGGCGCCACATGTGCTTGAACACGCCGCGCGCCCAGTCGTGGCGTTCGAACCGGACCGTCTCCTCGAACATGTCCTTGTGCTTCGGGTGGGCGCGGACCTCGGTCGTCGCCCTGATCTCCCGCAGCAGCTGGTCCTTGGGCTTGTGGTGCACGCAGCACGGCCGCAACCTGCGGCCCTCGGCGAGCCGCGCCTTCCTGATGTCCATGTCCAGCGCCCAGGCCCGGTCCATGACGTGCTCGTAGGGCTGGTTCTCCAGCACAGCGACCGCGAACGAGTAGGCGTGCGCACGGACGTCCAGCTCCTCGAACCACCGCGCGACGGCCGCGGTGACCTCCTCCCGCAGCGACGCGAGCGCCTCCGCGACGGGCAGGCCTTCCTCGTGGATCTGCACGGCGAGATCCGCTGCGCGCACGGCCTTGTCCGGCGAGGCGCCGTCCAGCGCGGGAGCCAGCTCGTCCTTGAGCGTCTGCAGCTCCGCCTCGCCGGCGTGCCCGCGCCGGCGCAGCTCCGCCTGCGCGACCTCGACCGGTGCCGGTGCGGTGAGCAGGACGGCGTCCTTCGCCGCACCGGCGGGTACCTGGCCGAGGTGGTCCAGCAGGACCACGAGGTGGCAGCCCGCGTCCTTCAGGACGTCGCGGCACTGGGAGAAGTCCTGGTCGGTGAACGGCCGGTCGCGGCTGTCCCGGACGTCCAGCACGACACCGGTGCCCGGTTCCAGCTCGGTGGCCCGCAGGGTGCCCAGCGTGCGGGACCGGTTCATGTCGGCGATCCGCGCGACCCGCAGCTCGTAGGCCAGCAACCGGCGGGCGGCGAACGTGCGCCCGGTGCCCGGACCGCACAGGACGACGACGTTGTCCCTGCGCAGCGCGGCGAGTGCCGACGCGAAGCCTCCCGGCGGCACGAACTCGCGCTGCACGTCCTCGATGTCTTGAGGCGCCGCGTAGCGCACGATGAGATCGGCTTGTGGCTTGATGATGGCGGCGTAGTAGTTGACGTCGCCGGCCACGTCCCCGGTCTGCATCCCGTGCATGTCGCCGTGCGAGACGTTCGACATGCGCCGGACGTCGTCCGGTGACAGCGGCGCGGCGTCGGCCGGTACTTCCTCCGCGGCCGGCTGCGGCTGGTCCTTCTTCTCCTCGCTCACGGCCGGTGCCCCGCGTACAGCGTGACCCCGCCGTGGATGTCGCCCGCCTGCACCCCGTGGTTGGTGCCGTGCACCGTGTTCACCACCCGCGCCGCGCTCTCCGGCGGCGCGGGCGTGGTGGTCAGCGCGGTCAGTGCGCGCGGGTCGAAGCCGGGCACGCGCACCCACGCGGTGTGCCGGTACTCCTTGTTGGCCACCGGGAGCGGGCCGAACTCGGCGCGCCGGGCCAGGCGGGTGTGGTTGCCGCTGAAGGCGGTGTCGAGGGCTTCCGCGGAGACGATGAGGCCGGTGTTGGCGGTCTCCTCGCCGCCCTCTTCGCGGCAGCGGGTGAGCAGGGCCTTGAACTCCCTGGCGTCCAGGAGCCGGGTGTGGGTGATCCTGGCCTGGTAGAAGCCGCCGTCCGCACCGACCGGACCGGTGTGGACGGCCGCGCGCAGGCGGACCTCCGGCTTGCGCCAGCGGTTGTGCTCGGTGGTGAGCTGGTCGAGGTGAGCGGCCGCGTCGACGGCGGCGCCCAGCAGCTCGCTCGGCAGGACGAGCAGGGCGCCGTCGCCGGGTGACTCGACGGCGAGCACGTCCGACCGGTCGATGCCCGCGGCCGAGAGGGCGGCGTGCAGCAGCTCCGAGACGGTGGTGGGGACTGCCGCCAGCAGGTGGGGCGGCAGCTGTGCCGAGCCGATGACGTCGACACCGAGCAAGGTGCGGTGCTGGGGAACGGGGTTCAACTCACTGCCTCCGAGGTGCTCGCGCCCGAACTGAGCTGTCGAGTCTGGCGGCTCGCGGCGGTGGCCATCCCCGGAAAACTGGGACAACAAGTTGTCAGTTCCCGCGGTCCGCTTTGGCAATGAAATGTCCCAGCCGGTCCGGGTCCGGCAGCCAGAACCGCAGCCGGCCGGTGTGCAGCAGACCCTCGGACCGCAGTGCCTTCAACGTCTCCTGGACGTGCTGCACCGACGCCGCGACCGCCTGGGACAGCTCGTCCTGGCTCAGTCCGCGCAGCTCCAGACCTCCGCCGTCGACCTCCTCGCCGAACGCCAGGGCCCACCGCAGCAGGCAGAGCGCCACCCGCTCCGGCACCGGCCGCACGAGCAGCCGCTGGAGCTCGTCCGCGTTGCGCTGGCGGTCGCGCCACGTCTGGTCGACCAGGCGCTGCACGTCCGGGTTCGTCGCCCGCAGCGCCACGAACCGGCTGCCGGCCACGTGCCACGCCGAGCCTGCGGCGAGCGCGATCACGTGGGCGCTGCGCGGGACGCCACCGGTGACGCCCAGCTCGCCGAGCAGGTCGCCGCGGCCGAACAGGCCGGTGATCGGTTCCCGGTCGCCCGCCGTCGGCAGCACGACCTTGACCAGGCCCGAGTCGAGCAGCAGCACCTCGTCGCTGCGCTCACCCGCGTTGATCAGGTGCTCGCCCGCGGCGAACGGCCGCAGCGCACCCGCGGTGCGCAACGCGCCGCGTCCGCGGGCTGCCGAGGAATCCGCCACGATCGTCCATCGTGCCCGGCTTAATCCGTTGGAGTCCATACGACCGGCTGCCATGATTCCGCGATGCAGCCGCAAGCCTTCGTCGTCTGGGCGCACAGCAGCCCCGGCTGGGACGCCGCGCGCGTCCAGGCGTGGCGGGACACCGTGCACGCGTTCGCGCAGCTGCTGCACCGCATCGGCGTGGACGCCGACCTCGACCTGTTCAACCAGCACCTGCCCGTCGACTGGTCCACGTACTGCCTGCAGCGCATGGAGGACGCGGACCGGATCGTGGTCGCGGTGTCGGCGGGGTGGCGGCTCGCGTTCCGCGGTGACAGCCCGATGAGCGCCGGTGCCGAGTACGAGCTCAAGCACCTGCGCGGCATGCTCATGCGCAAGCCGGAGGAGTTCAAGCGCAAGGTCGTCGTCGCGGTGCTGCCGGGCGCGAGCGTCGACGACATCCCGTTCGCGCTGAACTGCGTGCCGCACTTCCGCGTCGACCCCTCGGTGCCGTCGACCGCCGTGGAGCTGGAGCACGTCCTGCACGGGCGGCCGATGTACCGCAGGCCGCGCGCGGAGCCGCGGGTACGCGAGCTGGCGCGGGCAGGTGATCCCGGCGTGGCCGCGGAGCTGCTCGGCACCACCGTGTTCCTGCCCGACCCTGGGGAGCCGGGGCTGGTCACCACGAGCGTCGACGGCTACGAGAAGGCAGTGCTCGTGTTCACCGGGCTCGACCGGCTCGTGGCCTACCGGCGGGCGAAGGAGCTGCCGTGGGAGGACCGGTGGCTGGAGGTCGAGGGCGCGGAGCTGCTGCCGTTCGTGGCGTCGGCGCGGCTCGCGGTCGTGGTCGACGCGGGCGCCGCGGAGGAGGAGACCGTCTTCCTGTCCAGTTCGGACGTCGGCGCGCTCATCAGGTAACAGGTTGGTATCGTTCAGCGTCAAACTTCCGGTGTGGAGGGTGCCGTGCGGGGGTTCGAGGTCGACCCGGCCGAGCTGAGAGCGCTCACCGGACCGCTCGCGAGGGCGGTCGAGCAGGTCGCGGAGCAGGCGGTCCACCCGGACGGCGAGGTGGACGGGCGGCGCGGTGAGCTGTTCGCGGCGCTGAGCAGGTTCCGCGGTGCGGCCGGCCACGCGACCGGCGTGCTGGGCGGCGACGCCGACGAGACCGTGCACCGGCTGAGGGACACCGCTCGGTTGTACGAGCAGGTGGACACCCCGCCGGCGTGACGCTCCCCGACGAGTTCCACTCCCTGCGGGCCGTCCAGGAGTGGCTGAGGCGGATGCGCGACGAGAGCGCATCGGCCGCGGCCGCGCACGCCGCCGCGACGGCACCGGCCTGGCGCGGGGCGGCGAGCGAGGCGTTCGACGACTACCGGCACCGGGCGCGGATGAGGTGGCTCGACACGTCCGAGGCGTTCGGGTCCGCGCACGACGCCGTCGAGGCCTACCTGCACACGGTTGCCGAGGTCGTGCGGCTCGGCCTGGGCGCCGACGGCGAGCTGCTCGACCGGCTCGACCAGCAGCGGGCCGGGGAGGAACGGCTGGCGGTCCGCGCGGTCGACCGGGCCGCGGAGGAGCTGTGGAACGTCCGGTCGGAGCTGCCGGTGCTGGTCGCGCCGCCGTTCGTCCCGCTGGTGCCGCGCCCGGCCGTACCACCACCACCCGTGCCCGCCGCTCCGGAGCCCGCCGCCCAGCCGGGGCCGGCGAGGTCGCGTGCCGCGGACTTCATGGCGAAACCGCACGTGGAGGGGGTCCTGACCTCGCTCGCCCTGGCCGCGCGGTACCGGCACTGGCTGCGCAGCAACTGAGCGGCGATTCCACACCGCAGGTCGTGGCACGTGACGCTTCCGAGTCGCAAACCGGCTCCAACCGTGATGAGCCGCCGTTCAACGGACAAGGCCGCGGACACGTCCTAGAGGGCAGAAGAGCGCATTTCTCGCGAGGTCCGGCCAGGTGCGGGAGGTGCAACGCAGTGGACGCGATTTTGGTTGCTGTGGCGTCGGCCGCACACCGATCACGCACCGTAGGCTGAATCGGCACCTAGGCTGGGGATGATCGCGGAAGGGGTGGTTCGGGTCGTGGGGCTCGCGGAGTCCTTGCTCACGTGGCTGCACGGTTTCGTGGGCGCCAGCGTCTGCCCCGGTGACTGGGTGTGGACCACGACGGCGCTCGGTGCCGTTCTCGGCCTTTTCCCCACCGTGGCCGCGTTGCTCGCCATCGCGGTGCGCCGGGTGGTCGGCAACTCCTACGGCGCCGTGACGGGCGCCGCCTTCGCCGTGCTCGGCGTCGCCGGCACGCTGGTGCTGCCGTGGCTGATCCTGCGCGGCACCGTGCAGGGCCTCGGTCAGCGCACGATCGCCGGGTCCGACTCGCTCGACCAGGCGACCTGCTTCGGACAGTTCTCCCAGGGCGCCTACCTCGTCGACGGCACGCCGTCGATCCTCGGCGTGTTCCGCGCGCCGGGCGACGAGTGGCTGTTCCTGGTCGCCGCCGGAATCACGATCGTGCTCGGCCTGCTGTGCCTGCTGTTCGTCATGCTGCAGGCCGGGTCGGCGTTCCGGCTCGGGCCCAACTGGCCGCGCCGGGTGTTCTGGCCGCCGTTCCTGGTGCTCCTCGCGTCCACGTCGGCACTGCCCGTGACGCTGGTGGGGCACGTCCTGCTCGGGTTCTTCCCGATCGCGGTGATCGGGTCGATCGTCGTGCGCATCTTCGGGTTGACTACCGCCATGCTGAACCGCCCCGGCCGTGACCGGTCCCAGGACCGCAACGCGAACCAGGCGCCACCCCAGCCGGTGGCGCGCAACACCGCGCAGCAGCCCTCTCAGCAGCCCCAGCTGCCGCAGAAGAAGGCGGCGACCAAGCCGATCACGGCCGCCCAGCAGCAGCCGCCGCCCTACCAGCCGGCACAGGTGCCGAAGTACCAGCCGGCGCCGATGAACCGGCCGATGCGCCCGGTGAACCAGCCGCCGCCCCCGCCGCAGCAGTACCCGCCGACGCGGGTGGCCGAGGTGCTCCAGCAGCCGTCCCAGGCGAACCCGCAGCCACCGCAGCCGTCCCGGCCCGCGGTGCTCGCGGACACCCCCGGCCCGCTGCCGTTCGGCCCCGGCGCCGCGAACGCGGAGTCGCCCGCACCGGTGCAGAAGTCGGGCAAGGTGTGGAACCCCGGCAACGGCCGGTTCCGCCGCGTCCGCCAGCTCGGCTCCGGCGGCTTCGGCACGGTCTGGCTCGCCGTCGACGAACAGCTCGACCGCACCGTCGCCGTGAAGCTCGCGCACGCCCCGGACAACGACACCGAGCAGCGCATGCTCCGCGAGGCCCGCGCACTGGCCGCGGTCCGCCACCCGAACTGCGTGCGGGTGTTCGACATCGTCCAGGACCCGGACGGCCTCGCGCTGGTGATGGAGTACATCGAGGGCGCGTCGCTGTCCGAGACGGTCATGAAGAACGGCCTGATCGACGACAAGCTGGCGGCCCGGCTGTGGCTGAACATGGCCGACGCCCTCACCTCCGCCCACACCCGCGGCGTCCTGCACCGCGACGTGAAGCCGTCCAACGTCATCGTCGACGTCCAGGGCACCGCCCACCTGATCGACTTCGGCATCGCCCGCTCCAAGGGCGACAGCACCCTCACCGCCACCGGCATGATGGTCGGCACCCCCGACTTCCTCGCGCCGGAGACGGCACGCGGTGAGGCCGCGTCCCCCGCCTCGGACTCGTGGCAGCTCGCCGCCACCGTGTCCTACGCCCTCACCGGCCATCCGCCGCGCGGCTCCCGCGAGAACCCGATCTCCTCGCTGATGGCCGCCGCCCAGGGCGAACCGGTGACGAAGCTGCCGCAGAACAGCGCCCACGCGCGGCTGCTGCTGGCGGCGATGGACCCGGAACCGGGCCGCCGCCCGACGCTGGCGCAGGTGCGCGGCGAGATGGCGCAGTTCCTGGAACGGGCCGGGATGAGCAAGGAGGGGCCGGTCACGAAGTTCATCAGCAAGCCGGGACCGCCGCCGACGAAGCACATGCCGATGTAGGCGAACCGGGTGAACCCCTCGCGGGGCGGTAACGGTTGTTTCGTCGCCAACGACCTAGGCGGTGGTCCACCCGCGAAGCCCCGGCATCGGAGCACCACCGCGATGCCCCGCGAAGAGTGGTGAGGCGGTTTCCGCCGATCGCCTCACCACTCACCCGCGCACCGGCCGCGACCGCTCAGCGCCAGCTGGGCAGCCACAGCTGCTGCTGCCACATCTCCGGCGTGATCGGGTTGCCGTTGAGGATCGGCCACAGCCACACGAAGTTCGCCACCACGATGCCGACGTACAGCGCCACGACCAGCAGACCGGTGCCGCGGCGTTCGGAGCCCACGCGCGCACGGCCGAGGACCTCGCCCAGCGCCAGCACGATCAGCAGCACCAGGAACGGTGCCATCGGCGTGACGTAGAAGAAGTACATCTGCCGGTCGAGGTTGAGGAACCACGGCAGCAGGCCCGCCAGGTAGCCGACGAGCACACCGGCGTAGCGCCAGTCCAGGCTGCCGACGGCCCGCCAGATCGCCCAGCCGATCGCCGGGAACGCCACCCACCACAGCGCCGGGGTGCCGATCAGCATGATCGCGCCGAGGCACGAGGCCTGGCCGCAGCCGGTCACCGAGTTGTCGTAGTAGTAGAGCATCGGGCGCAGGCCCATCGGCCACGTCCACGGCTTCGACTCCCACGGGTGCCGGTTGGTCTCCGAGGTGACCAGCTCGACGTGGAACTTGTAGACGTTCTTCGCGTTGTACCAGAGCGACTGGAGCACGTCCGGGACGTAGCTGATGTCCTGCACCTTCGTGCCGACCACGTGCCGGTCGATGCCGGTCTCGCTGGCCATCCACGGGAACCACGTCACCAGGTACACCAGGACCGGGATCGCGACCAGACCGCCCAGCGAGGGCAGGACGTCCTTCGCGATCGACCCGAGCCACGGCTCCTCGACGCCGGCCGCCCGCCGTGCCAGTGCGGTCCAGACGACCGTCAGCAGGCCGAACGCCGCGATGTACCAGATGCCCGACCACTTGATGCCGCACGCCAGGCCAAGCATCACGCCCGCGCCGAAGCGCCACCAGCGGAAGCCCAGCCACGGGCCGAAGGCCGAGTTCGTCACGAAACCCTCGCGCACGGCGACCGCGAGCCGTTCCCGCACCTGTTCGCGGTCCACGACCAGGCAGCCGAACGCGGCGACCACGAACAGCGCCAGGAAGATGTCGAGCATGCCCATCCGGGACTGGACGTGCGAGACGCCGTCCGCGATGAGCAGCACGCCCGCCAGCGCGCCCAGCAGGTCCGAGCGGGTCAGGCGGCGGGCGATCCGCACGATCAGCAGGATCGTGATCGCGCCCGCCAGTGCCGAGGCGAACCGCCAGCCGATGCCGTCGTAGCCGAAGAGAGCCTGGCCGATGGCCATGAGCTGCTTGGCGAGCGGCGGGTGGACGATCAGCTCGTAGCCGGGGTTGTCCTCGTAGCCGCCGTTGCGCAGCACCTGCGCCGCCTGCGGCACGTAGTGCTTCTCGTCGAAGATCGGCGTGCCCTTGTCCGTCGGGTACCCGACGTTCCAGAACCGCACGACCGCGCCGATCAGCGTCACGGCGATCGTGACCAGCCACCCGCGCAACCGGTTGCCGTGCGGAGGTGGGTCGAGGGCCGCCGCGCGGTCCGTCCGCGGTTCCTCCGCGACGGCGGCGGGCGCCTCTCCTGGCTGCACGAGGACTGTCACGTCGCCGATCGTAGGGTGAACCACGTGAGTCCTGTATCCGGTTCAGGCCGTCTGGTCCTCGCCGCTACTCCGCTCGGCGACATCCGCGACGCCTCCGCGCGCCTGGTGGAGGCGTTGGCGACGGCGGACGTCATCGCCGCGGAGGACACCCGCAGACTGCACAGCCTCGCGGCGGCACTGCAGGTCAAACCCTCCGGGCGGGTGATCAGCTTCTACGACCAGGTCGAGCAGGCGCGCCTGCCGGGGCTCCTCGAGTCGCTGCACGGCGGCGAGACCGTGCTGCTCGTGACGGACGCCGGCATGCCGTCGGTGTCCGATCCCGGCTACCGGCTCGTCGCCGCGTGTGTCGAGCAGGACATCACCGTCACGTGCCTGCCGGGGCCGTCCGCGGTCACGACGGCGCTGGCGCTGTCCGGGCTGCCGAGCGACCGGTTCGCGTTCGACGGGTTCCCGCCGCGCAAGTCCGGTGAGCGCAAGCGCTGGTTCGCCCCGTTGGCCACCGAGCAGCGCACCGTCGTCTTCTTCGAGGCCCCGCACCGGCTCGCGGACACGCTCCAGGACGCCGTCGAGGTGCTCGGGCCCGGCCGCCGTGCCGCCGTGTGCCGCGAGCTCACGAAGAAGTACGAGGAGGTCGTGCGCGGGTCGCTGGCCGAACTCGCCGCGTGGGCCGTGGACGGTGCACGCGGCGAGATCACCGTGGTGCTCGGCCCCGCTCCTGTGGCGGACACGCCTGACCTCGACACGCTCGTCGCCGAGGTCAGGCAGCGCGTCGCCGACGGGGAGCGGATGAAGTCGGCCGCCGCCGAGGTCGCGGAGGCGGCCGGGATCAGCAAGAAGACGCTCTACGACGCGGCGGTCAGGTCAAGCTGACCTGCCTTTTCAGGGGAACGCGGGACTCCCGCGTTCCCCTGGGGGAAACGCGGGGCCCCCGCGTGCCTCAAGCTGACTCCCGGTTGAACGTGCGGATGCCGTAGAGCACGCCGGCCACGACCAGCAGCGCGACCGAGATCAGCCCGTACGTCACCGTGCCGGGGTTGAAGATCGACCGCTCGGCGTCCACGACGTGCGCCAGCGGGTTGACCCGCGACAGCCAGTAGAGCCACTGCGGGCCGTTCGACATGGGCAGCAGCACGCCGCTCAAGAGCATCAACGGCACGATGGACGCCGACAGCACCGACGCGAAGACGTACTCCAGCTTCACCTTCAACGCGATCGCGTACGACACCGAGCCGATCGCGACGCCGAGCAACGCCACGAGCCCGAGGCCGAGCAGCACCTGACCCGCCGACGCCCGGAAGCCGAACAGCATCGCGGCCAGCATGATCAACAGGCTCTGCACGACCAGCAGCACCACGTCCTTGCCGACCCGCCCGACGAGCAGCGCGACCCGGCTGACCGGGGTGACCCGCAGGCGTTCCATCACGCCCGTGCGCACCTCCGGCAGCAGCGAGAAGCCCGCGTAGGCCGTGCCGAACAACGCCATCTGCACCAGCAGGCCCGGCACGAACCACTGCCAGCCGCCCTCGCCCAGCAACGGCCCGAAGAGCCCGAGGTAGAGCAACGGCTGGGCGATGCCGAAGACCACCGCCACGGGGTTGCGCAGCACGGGCAGCATCACCCGCCAGAACACGAGCCAGGTGTCACGCAGCATTGCTGTCCTCCCGCAGTGAGCGGCCGGTCATGGTCAGGAACACGTCGTCGAGCGTCGGCCGGTGCACCTGGACGGAGTGCAGCTCGACACCGATGTTGTCGAGGTCCTTCAGCAACGACGGCAGCGCGCGGTCGCCGTTCGGGATGCGGAAGCTGACCTCCTCGCCGTCCACGGCGGCGTCGGCGAACTTGGTCGCGACCAGCGCGGCCTGCGGCGTGCCGAGCACGACCAGGTCGCCGGAGACGCGGTGCTTCAGCTCGTCCGGCGACCCCTCGGCGACGATCGCGCCCTGGTCGATGACGAGCAGCCGGTCGCTGAGGTGGTCGGCCTCGTCGAGGTAGTGGGTGGTCAGGAAGACCGTCACGCCGTCGGCCCTGAGCTGCCGGATGTGGTCCCACAGGTTGCGGCGGCTCTGCGGGTCGAGCGCGGTGGACGGTTCGTCGAGGAACAGCAGCCGCGGGTCGTGCAGCATGCCCATCGCGAGGTCGAGCCTGCGCTGCTGGCCGCCGGAGAGCGTGCCTACGCCGCGCTGCTCCAGCCCGGTCAGGTCGAACCGTTCGAGCAGGCCGGCGACCTTCCTGCGGGCGTCGTGCCGGGAAAGGCCGTAGAACCGGGCCTGGAGCTCCAGCTCGTCGGCGACCCGCTGGTCCAGGCCCGCGCCGGGCTTCTGGCCGACGTAGCCGATGTTGCGGCGCACGCCCGCCGGGTCGGTGAGCAGGTCGTGCCCGGCGACGAGCGCTTCGCCCGCCGTGGGCCGCAGCAGCGTCGTGAGCATGCGCAGCGTCGTCGACTTGCCGGCGCCGTTGGGTCCGAGGAACCCGACGAGCTCGCCCTCGGCGACGTCGATGTCGACGCCGCGCACCGCGTCCACCGGACCGGCCTTCGTGGTGAAGCGGCGTGCGAGGCCGCGTGCCTTGATCATGCCGGAACCCCCTCTAGTCAAGTTTGACCAGAGGCTAGTCGGGACTATTCAAGTTTGACTAGTCCCGAAGTTCGTACGCACCGGCCTCCAGGCGTTCGATCAGCTCCCGAGTCCACCGGACCTGACCTTCGAGGTGGACGAGCCACAGTCGAAACAGCTCGCTGACGTGCGCCGGCTTGCCCATCTCCGGCATCGAGGTGATGCCGTGCCGGGTCGGGGTGAGCTGCCCCTCCAGGCCTGCGAGGCGGTTCTTCAGCAGCACGACGGCCTGCTTGCGCGGGACGAGGGTGAGCATCGCGACGCCCGCGGACACCTCGTCGTTGCCGGCGGCCGGGTTCGCGAGCGCGTGCGCGAGGAGGTCGTCCAGCTCGTGCTCACCGGACGGCGTGATCCGGTAGGAGGTGCGGGCGGGGCCCTCGCGGGACTCGGTGCCGACCGGTTCCAGCAGTCCGTCCTTGGCCAGCGACTTCAGCGCGTGGTAGATCGAACCTGGCTGCACGTTCGCCCAAGACTCCGCCGACCACGACTGCAGCTCACGGCGCACCTGGTAGCCGTGCGCCTCGCCGACGAGCTTGACCACGCCGAGCACCAGCATCCTGGTCGCGGACAAACCGACCTCCCATGCAGTGAAAAGCGGCTGGCACCGCCTCCGTAGGCTATGCACATGAGTGCCTCCGTACTGACCGCGGTGGCCTGGCCTTATGCCAACGGCCCCAGGCACATCGGTCACGTCTCCGGTTTCGGTGTCCCGTCCGACGTCTTCTCCCGCTACATGCGAATGTCCGGACACCGGGTGCTCATGGTCAGCGGCACGGACGAGCACGGCACGCCCATCCAGGTGCAGGCCGAGAAGGAGGGCCTGACGGCCCGCGAGCTCGCCGACAAGTACAACCGCGTCATCGCCTCTGACCTGCAGGGCCTCGGCCTGTCCTACGACCTCTTCACCCGCACCACCACCGGCAACCACTACCAGGTGGTGCAGGACCTGTTCTCCGCGCTGTGGAAGAACGGCTACGTCATCCCCAAGGTCGAGATGGGCGCCATCAGCCCGTCGACCGGCCGGACGCTGCCCGACCGCTTCATCGAGGGCACCTGCCCGATCTGCGGCTACGACGGCGCGCGCGGCGACCAGTGCGACAACTGCGGCAACCAGCTCGACCCGATCGACCTGAAGAACCCGCGCTCGCGGATCAACGGCGAGACGCCGAAGTTCGTCGAGACCGAGCACCTGTTCCTCGACCTGCCCTCGTTCATCGAGTCGCTGGGCTCGTGGATGGGCACGCGGTCCGAGTGGCGCCCGAACGTGCTCAAGTTCTCGCAGAACCTGATCAAGGACCTGCGGCCGCGCGCCATCACCCGCGACCTCGACTGGGGTGTGCCGATCCCGCTCGACGGGTGGAGCGACCAGCCGATGAAGCGGTTCTACGTGTGGTTCGACGCCGTCATCGGCTACCTGAGCGCGTCCGTCGAGTGGGCACGGCGCACTGGGAACCCCGACGCCTGGAAGGAGTTCTGGACCGGTGACGCCCAGGGCTACTACTTCATGGGCAAGGACAACATCGTCTTCCACTCGCTGATCTGGCCGTCGCTGCTGCTGGGCCAGAACGGCGCGGGCGACAAGGGCGGCGAGCCCGGCCGGTTCGGCACGCTGAACCTGCCGACCGAGGTCGTGTCGTCGGAGTACCTGACGATGAGCGGCTCGAAGTTCTCCACCTCGCGCGGCACCGTGATCTACGTCGGCGACTTCCTGAAGGAGTTCGGGCCGGACGCGCTGCGGTACTTCATCTCCGTCGCGGGTCCCGAGAACCAGGACACCGACTTCACCTGGGAGGAGTTCGTCCGCCGGACCAACTTCGAGCTGGCGAACGAGTGGGGCAACCTGGTCAACCGCTCGATCTCCATGGCGCACAAGAACGTCGGCGCCATCCCGAAGGCGACCGCGCTGACCGACGCCGATCACGAGCTGCTGCGCCAGTCGAAGGCGGCGTTCGACACGGTCGGCGCGCACCTGCGCCGCTCGCGGTTCAAGCAGGCCTCCGGCGAGGCCATGCGCGTGATCTCGCTGGCGAACAAGTACCTGTCCGACCAGGAACCGTGGAAGCTCAAGGACGACCCGGACCGCCGCGACTCCGTGCTGCACACGGCGTTGCAGGTCGTGCAGGACGCGAACACGCTCATGACGCCGTTCCTGCCGCACTCGGCGCAGCAGGTGCACGAGGCGCTGGGCGGCACGGGCGTGTGGGCCGCGCAGCCGTCGATGGACGAGGTCAGCGACCTCGACGTGCCCGACCGCTCGTACCCGGTGCTGACCGGTGACTACGCGGGCGAGCAGGCGAAGTGGGAGTCGACGCCGATCGAGGTCGGCCGGCCGCTGCAGAAGCCCTCGCCGCTGTTCGCGAAGCTCGACCCGAAGCTGGGCGAGACCGGGCCCGAGTGGGCCCCGATCGTCACCGACTAGTGGCGGAGAAGCGGGAACGACCGCCGGTGCCGGAAGCCCTTCCGGTGCCGGTGGTCGACGCCCACACCCACCTCGACGCGTGCGGTGCCGTCGACGCCGCCGACGTGGCCGTGCTGCTGGACCGGGCGGAGGCTGCCGGCGTCTCGCACGTGGTGACGGTCGCGGACGACCTGAAGTCCGCGCAGTGGGCCGCGGAGGCGTCCACCTGGGACCCGCGGGTCTACGCGGCCGTGGCGGTCCACCCGACCCGCACCGCCGCGTTCGGCGACGCGGAGAAGGCCGAGCTGGAGCGGCTGGCCCGGTTCGACCGCGTCGTGGCGATCGGCGAGACCGGTCTCGACTACTACTGGGACTACTCGCCGCCGGCCGCGCAGCAAGACGCTTTCCGTTGGCACATCGACCTTTCCAAGCGCGTCGGGAAGCCGTTGATGATCCACGACCGGGACGCGCACGAGGACGTCCTCAAGGTGCTCGACGCCGAGGGTGCACCGTCCACAGTGGTCTTCCACTGCTTCTCCGGTGACGCGGACTTCGCGCGCCGGTGCGTGGACGCGGGGTACGTGCTGTCGTTCGCGGGCCCGGTGACGTTCAAGAACTCCCGTGCCCTGCAGGAGGCGGCCCGGCTGGTGCCGCAGGATCAGCTGCTCGTCGAGACGGACGCGCCTTTCCTGACGCCCCACCCGTTCCGGGGGCGGCCGAACGAACCCTATTGTGTGAATTACACAGTTCGGGCCTTGGCCACCCTGCGTGGCGAAGATCTTTCTGAACTCGCTGCCGCCGTCACCCGTACTGCTCAACGAGTCTTCGGGCTTGGCCACTGAGATGCGACTTGAGACGAACGGAGCAAAGGGTTCCTACCTCTACGGGTGACTGAGGTCACAACATCGGTGGGGGTGTTTGCGCAACGTCGGCTGCCCCGTTACTGTCCCGTGACCGTGCCACCTGAACCGACCCTGTCGGTTCGGAGCACGCCCGCAGTCGGGGCGGGTCCCAAGCCGGAAGCGCGAAGCAGCGAGACCACGTAGGAGGAGTTGCCGGGAACCTTCGAGCTGCAACTCGAATGATCTTGTCAACGCCAACTGTGCGGTGGCCTCGGAGCTTCCGCAATGGAGGTATCGACCCTTGTCTGGTAGCGACAGAACTGCCGCTCCGTACGACTTCAACGAGGACACCGACTGGTTCACGCCGGTCGGGAACACCGCGGTCGCGGTGGCCGATCCCCACCCGAGCTTCCCCGCCGGTGCGCTGACGATCTCGCCCGCGGACGTGCTCGAGGTGCTCGGCCCTGACGCCGACGAGCTCCTCGCGACGGCGAACGTCGACGTCGACGAGCTGATCCGGCTCATCAACGCCGAGACGACGATCATGCCGCCCCTCGTCCTCCCCACGGAGGAAGAGGAGAAGGAGGACCCGCAGCTCCTCGTCACGGCCGTCTCGTCCTGGAAGCGCCGCTTCCTCAAGGGTGCGGTCGCCGCGGTCCTGGTCTCCATCTCCGGCGGTGGCGTGACCGCGATGGCGATGGACAAGTCCGTGGCCGTGGACATCGACGGCATCACCTCGACCGTCCACTCCTACGAGGGCACGGTCGGCGAGGTCCTCGCGGAGGAGGGCATCAGGGTCGGCGAGCACGACGCGCTGTCCCCGTCGCTCAACGCCCCGATCTCCGACGGCGGCAAGATCACCCTCGACCGCGGCCGCCTGCTCAAGATGAGCGTCGACGGCCAGTCCCGTGAGGACTGGGTCCGCTCGGTCACCGTCGAGGAGGCCGCCAAGCAGCTCGGCGTCCCGGTCGACGGCTCGTGGTTCTCCGCGCCCACCGGCTCCGAGGTCCCCCTCGACGGCATGAACCTCGAGGTGAAGACCCGCAAGGTCGTCAAGCTCTTCGACGGCGCGAACCCGGTCCGCGAGGTCCAGACCACCGCCGTCACCGTCGACGAGCTGCTGAAGAGCGAGAACCTCACCCTCGGTCCCGAGGACGCGGTCCAGGCCGGCACCGACGTGCGCCTGGCCTCCGGCGCCGAGGTCTACATCTCCCGCACCGGCGTCACGGTCATCAACGTGAACGAGCCGGTCGCCCCGCCCGTCGAGAAGACCAACGACCCGACCCTGAACCAGGGTCAGCAGAAGGTCCTGGAGCCCGGCGAGGCCGGCGAGCAGATCTCCACCTACCGCGTGACGGTGAAGAACGGCAAGGAGATCAACCGCGAGAAGATCGGCGGCAAGGTCACCAAGGAGCCGAAGCCGAAGAAGATCGCGGTCGGCACCAAGCCCCTCCCCGACGGCGAGGTGTGGGACCGCCTGGCCAAGTGCGAGGCCGGCGGCAACTGGGCCATCAACACCGGCAACGGCTACTACGGCGGCCTCCAGTTCAACGCGAGCACCTGGGCGGCCTACGGCGGCACCGCCTACGCGGCCCTGCCGCACCAGGCGACCCGCGAACAGCAGATCGCCATCGCCACCAAGCTCCGCGACGGCCGTGGCGGCACGTACTCCGCGTGGCCCGGCTGCCGCGCGAAGCTCGGCCTGCCGTAACCCCGCCTCCCCACCCATCCCTCCGCTCTGCTTGACCGCACGCGGGGACCTTTCGTACTCCAGGTGAGTACGAAAGCTCCCCGCGTGCACTCGTCGCAGCAGGGGGCGGGGGTCTTCGGTGGGTAACTTGAGGTCTTCGGTGGGCAACCTGAGGTCTTTGGTGGGTGACCTGAGACAATGCCCCGGTGAGCCTGTTGGGACCCGCCGAAGTCCGCCGTCTAGCCGAAGAGCTGGGCATCCGCCCGACCAAGAAGCTGGGCCAGAACTTCGTGCACGACCCCAACACGGTCCGCAAGATCGTCGCCGCCGCCGGTCTGACCGACGAGGACGTCGTCCTGGAGGTCGGCCCCGGCCTGGGCTCGCTGACCCTCGCGCTCCTCCCGGCGGCCGCTGAGGTGGTCGCGGTCGAGATCGACCCGCCGTTGGCGCACCGGCTGCCCCAGACGGTCCAGGAGCACGACCCGGCCAACGCCGGCAAGCTCCACGTGGTCCTCAAGGACGCCATGAAAGTCACCCAAGAGGACCTGCCGGTGCAACCGACCGCGATCGTCGCCAACCTGCCGTACAACGTCGCGGTGCCCGTGGTGCTGCACCTCCTGCACGAGCTGCCGAGCCTGCGCAAGGGGCTCGTCATGGTCCAGGCGGAGGTCGCCGACCGGATGGCGGCGAAGCCCGGCAGCAAGGTCTACGGGGTGCCCAGCGTGAAGCTCGCCTGGTACGCCGACGCGCGCAAGGCGGGGTCGGTCGGGCGCAACGTCTTCTGGCCCGCGCCCAACGTCGACTCCGGGCTGGTTTCCTTCCAGCGCCACGAAAAGCTGTTGTCCACAGTGGATAAGAACAAGCTGTTCAAGATCGTCGACACGGCCTTCGCGCAACGCCGCAAGACCCTCAGGGCCGCCCTCAAGAGCTACACGCCGCACGTCGACGAACTGCTGGCCGAAGCGGGCATCGATCCCCAGGTCAGGGGCGAGCAGTTGAGCGTGATCGACTTTGTCCGGATCGCCGAGGTCTGATCCGGCGATCCTTCGGCCAACAGTGTGATCTGTCGAACGAATCCGAATCTGGCTTGCGCAACCGAACGTCCGTCCGGTTGACTGCTAACTGCCATCCGGAGCGACTGAGAGACCTGGCTCTACGACGTCGCAGCAACCACCCGCTGGATGCGGGCAGGTGCTAACGCCAGGACCGATGGAGGATCACGTGGGTACCTCGCGAATGCTGACGCGCCGTCGAGTCGTCGACCAGTGCCGTCGCACCGCTTCTGCATGTCGTCGCCACCTCGTCTAAGGCGCCTTCTCAAAGTCCTTTGACGCGCACTCGGTCGCTGAGTGGCGCACACACCTGAGCAGAACTTCGACCGCGCACCCCCGCACAACGGGAGCGTGCGCCGTCGCGCGCAGCCGTGGAGCAGAAGTGATCACTGTCGAAAACCTCACCAAGTCCTTCCAGGGTGTCAACGCGCTGAACGGCGTCACCCTCGACGTCCAAGCCGGCACCGTTCTCGGCGTCGTCGGCCCGAGCGGCGCCGGCAAGTCCACGCTGGCCCGCTGCGTCGCACTGCTGGAGCGCCCCGACTCGGGTGCGATCCGCGTCGACGGCACCGACATCACCTCGCTCGACGGCTCGGCGCTGCGTGCCGCCCGTCGGCAGATCGGCGTTGTGCCGCAAGGGGACTCGCTGCTGCGGCAGCGGACCGCGGCCGGCAACATCGCGTTGCCGCTGGAGTCCGCCGGCGTGCCGGGACCGCAGCGGCGCACCCGCGTGGGCGAGCTGCTGGACCTCGTCGGGCTCACCGACAAGGCCGCCGCCTACCCCGACCAGCTCTCCGGTGGGCAGCGCCAGCGCATTGCCGTTGCGCGCGCCCTCGCCGCGAACCCGTCCGTCCTGCTGGCCGACGAGCCCACCAGCGCACTCGACCCGGAGACCACCGGGTCCGTGCTGGCGGTGCTCGACCGTGCGCGCGCAGAGCTGGGTGTGACCGTCCTCGTCGTCACGCACGACATGGGTGTGGTCCGCAAGATCTGCGATGACGTCGCGGTCTTGGAGCAGGGCCAGGTCGTCGAGCACGGCAAGGTGCTCGACCTCGTCAACAACGCCGCCAGCCGCACGAGCTCCGCGCTGCTGCCCGCCGTCGACCTGAACCCGATCAACGAGAACGCCTACGACCGCGTCGCGGACGTCGTGCTCGTCGGGTTCGCCGCGGTCGGCGCGCTGCTGCCCGAGGCCGCGCACCGGTTCGGCGTCGAGCTGAACATCGTCGGTGGCGGGCTCACCCGCCTCGGCGAGACCCCCGTCGCGCGGTTCCGCCTCGGCCTGAACGGCGAGCGGTCCGACTCGGCGCTGGAGTGGATCGGTGAGGCCGGCGGCGCGGTTCAGAGGTCCCTGAAGGGGCCGCAGGGAGTAGCTGCGTGAGGTCTGCAACACCCTGGTCCGACGTGGTGAGCTACCTCGTCGAGGCCACCGGGGAGACGCTGTACATGGTCGGCGTCTCCACCGTGATCGCCACAGTTCTCGGAGTTCCCGTCGGGGTCTGGCTGCAGCTCACCGCCAAGGGCGGGCTGCGGCCGAACGCCGCGGTGCACAGGGCCCTCAGCTTCGTCACCGACCTGGGCCGCTCGATGCCGTTCATCGTGCTGCTCGTCGCCCTCACGTCCGTGACCCGCCTGATCGTCGGCGGGTCCATCGGCAGCACGGCGGTCATCGTGCCGCTGGCCGTGGGAGCGATCCCATTCGTCGGGCGGCTCGTGCAGAACATCCTGTCCGAGGTGCACGTGACCGTGGTCGAGGCCGCGATCACGACCGGTGCCTCGACGCTCAGGATCGTGCGCAGCGTGCTCATCCGCGAGTCGTTGCCGGCGCTCATCAACGCCATCGGCGTCACGGTCATCGCCCTCATCGGCTACTCGGCCATGGCGGGCGTGATCGGCGGCGGTGGCCTCGGCGACCTGGCCATCCGCGAGGGCTACCAGCGCTTCAACGACCGGATCCTGTGGAGCACCGTGGCGTGGCTCGCCGTGCTCACCACCGTGATCCAGTTCGGCTTCACCCGTGCCGCCCGTGCGTCGGACCGACGCCGGCACGCCTCCGTCTGACCCAGTAGCAATTCTCAAAAGGAACGTCATGCGCATTCGTGCTGCCCTCATCGCTGCCGCTTTGACCGGTTTGACCGCTCTGTCCGCCTGCTCGTCCGGTGGTTCGTCCGCTTCGGACACGCTGAAGGTCGGCGTCTCGCCGGTCCCGCACGCGCAGATCCTCAAGTACGTCGCCGACAACCTCGCGGCGTCCAAGGGCCTGAAGATCGAGGTCGTCGAGTTCACCGACTACGTCCAGCCGAACACGGCACTGGTCGACGGCTCGCTCGACGCCAACTACTTCCAGACCGTCCCGTACCTGGCGACGTTCACGAAGGAGAGCGGCGCGAAGGTCGAGTGGGTCGAGGGCGTGCACGTCGAGCCGCTGGGCCTGTACTCCAAGAAGGTCAAGAAGGTCGACGAGCTGCCGCAGAACGCCAAGGTCGCGGTCGCCAACGACGCCACCAACGAGGCCCGCGGCCTGAAGCTGCTGGAGGCCAACGGCCTGATCAAGCTCAAGGCCGTGGACCAGCCGACCGTCCGCGACGTCGCGGAGAACCCGAAGAACCTGCAGTTCGTGCCCCTGGAGGCGGCCCAGCTGCCGCGCTCGCTGGAGGACACCGACGCCGCGGTGATCAACGGCAACTACGCCATCGACGCGCAGCTCAAGCCCGCCACCGACGCGCTGGTGCTGGAGAAGGCCGAGGGCAACCCCAACGCCAACGGCCTCGTCACCCGCAGCGAGCTCAAGGACGACAAGCGGATCAGGGACCTCGCCGAGCTGCTGGCGTCGCAGCAGGTCAAGGACTACATCAAGCAGACCTTCAACGGCTCCGTCATCCCGGTCTGAGGCCCGTGGTGACCGGGGGAGGAGTCCGCACACGCCGATCGCCCGTAGGCTGACGAGGTGCTCGCTGTCGTTCCCCCTCCGGTCACGGTCCGCGTCCCGGCCAAGGTCAACCTGCACCTGGCCGTCGGCGACGTGCGACCGGACGGCTACCACGACCTGGTGACCATCTTCCAGGCGCTGTCCCTGGCCGACGAGGTCACCGTCGCCGTCGCGGACGAGCCCGGCGTCGAGGTCCACGGCGAGGGCGCCGACCAGGTGCCCACCGGTGCCGGCAACCTCGCCTGGCGTGCCGTGCGGCTGCTCGCCGCCCACGTCGGCAAGGACCCGGACGACCCCAAGGTCCGCGTCGTGATCCGCAAGGCCATCCCCGTCGCCGGCGGCATGGCCGGTGGCAGCGCGGACGCCGCGGCCACCCTGGTCGGCCTGGCCGCGCTGTGGCGGCTGGAGATCAGCCGCGACGAGCTGGCCGAGCTGGCCGCGAAGCTCGGCGCCGACGTCCCGTTCTGCCTCTACGGCGGCACCGCGCTGGGCACCGGCCGCGGCGAGCGGATCGTGCCGGTGCTGGCCCGCCACCAGTTCCACTGGGTGCTGGCGTTCGACCGGCGCGGACTGTCCACGCCGGACGTGTTCGACGAGCTCGACCGGCTGCGCACCGAGGGCGACCCGCCCCGCGTCGGCGCGGTCGAGGCGGTGCTGGAGGGCCTGTCCTCCGGTGACCCGCGCCAGCTCGCGCTGCTGCTGGGCAACGACCTGCAGGCCGCCGCCGTCTCGCTGCGGCCGAACCTGCGCCGCACGTTGCGCGCGGGCGTCGACGCGGGCGCGCTGGCCGGCATCGTGTCCGGTTCAGGCCCCACGACGGCGTTCCTGTGCGAGGACAACGACACGGCCGTGCGCGTCGCCGCCGAGCTCGCGGGCGCGGGTGTGTGCCGGACCGTGCGCGTCGCACAGGGCCCGGTGCCCGGTGCGCGGGTGATCACGACCGAGGAACCGAAGCCCACCCCTCCCGAGGTCCACGCCTGACCCCCGCCCTCCGTTTTCCGCATCTCGGAACTCACGCGGGGAGCTTTCGTACCCTCTACGAGTACGCAAGCTCTCCGCGTGCACTTCGGGGGTACGCAAGCTCCCCGCGTGCACTTCGAGGGTACGTAGGGTCCCCGCGTGCACCTAGGGGGTTACGTGGGGTCCCCGCGTGCGGTCGGGGAGCGGGGGCGTTGGCGGTGCTGGGTAGCCTTCACCGGGCAGTTTCTTACGAGTCGTGAGGTTTTGATGGCCAACCTGGTCAACCTGGAGTCCGTGTCGAAGTCGTTCAGCGTCCGGCCGCTGCTCGACGGCGTGTCGCTCGGCGTCAACGAGGGCGACCGCATCGGCGTCGTCGGCCTGAACGGCGGCGGCAAGACGACGCTGCTCGAGGTGCTGGCCGGGGTCGAACCCGCCGACGACGGCCGGGTGTCGCGCTCGCGCGACCTGCGGATGGCGGTCGTGACGCAGCGGACCGAGCTGCCGGAGGGGTCGACCGTGCGCAACGCGGTCATCGACCCGCTCGGCTTCGACGCCGAGCACGAGTGGGCCTCCGACGCGCGTGTTCGGTCCATTTTGGACGGACTCGGGATCACGGCGCTGGGCCTGGACTCCGTGGTGTCCACGATGTCCGGTGGCGAACGGCGCCGGGTCGCGCTCGCGACCGCGTTGATCCAGGACCTCGAGCTGCTCGTGCTGGACGAGCCCACCAACCACCTCGACGTCGAGGGTGTGCGGTGGCTCGCCGAGCACCTGCTGGCCCGTAAGTGCGCGCTCGTCGTCGTCACCCACGACCGGTGGTTCCTCGACACCGTCTGCAACCGCACGTGGGAAGTGGTGCAGGGCAAGGTCGAGCAGTACGAGGGCGGGTACGCCGACTGGATCTTCGCGCGCGCCGAGCGGCAGCGGCTCGCGGACGCGGCCGAGGAGAAGCGGCAGAACCTGGCCCGCAAGGAGCTCGCGTGGCTGCGCCGGGGCGCTCCCGCCCGCACGTCGAAGCCGCGCTACCGCATCGAAGCCGCCGAGGCGCTGATCGCGGACGTGCCGCCGGTGCGCGACACCGTCGAGCTCGTCGCGTTCGCGAAGAAGCGGCTGGGCCGCACGGTGGTCGAGGTCGAGGACGTCACACTGTCCATTCCGGACCGTGTGCTGGTGCGCGACCTGACGTGGCGGATCGGGCCCGGCGAGCGGATCGGCCTGGTCGGCGTCAACGGCTCCGGCAAGACGACGCTGCTGCGGCTGCTGGCCGGTGAGCGCGCACCCGAGACGGGCAAGCGGATCCAGGGTCAGACCGTGAAGATCGCGCACCTCTCCCAGGAGCTGCTCGACCTCAACGGGTCCATGCGCGTGCTGGAGGCGATCGAGGAGGTCGCACGCCGGGTCGTGCTCGGCAAGTACGAGATGTCCGCGTCCCAGCTGGGCGAGCGGTTCGGGTTCTCGTCGCAGAAGCAGTGGACGCCGGTGTCGGACCTGTCCGGTGGCGAGCGGCGGCGGTTGCAGCTGTGCCGGCTGCTGATGGCCGAACCGAACGTGCTGCTGCTCGACGAGCCGACCAACGACCTCGACATCGACACGTTGCAGCAGCTGGAGGACCTGCTCGACTCGTGGCCGGGCACCCTGGTCGTGATCTCGCACGACCGGTACCTCGTCGAGCGCGTGTGCGACAAGGTCGTGGCGCTGTTCGGCGACGGCGGCCTGACCGACCTGCCCGGCGGCATCGAGGAGTACCTGCGGCGCCGCGACTCGGTGCGCGACCGGCAGTCGGCCGCTCCCGCGGCGGAGAAGGCCCCGTCGAACGCCGCGGACCAGCGTGCCGCCCGCAAGGAGCTGGCCCGGCTGGAACGGCGGCTGGAGCAGCTGCACAAGAAGGAGGCTGAGCTGCACGCGGCGCTCGCCGAGGCGGCCACCGACCCCGACCGGCTGCTGAAGCTCGACGCCGAGCTGAAGTCCGTGCTGGCCGAGGAGTCCGACGTCGAGGCCGCCTGGATGGAAGCCGCCGAGGCCGTCGAGGGCTGACCCCAAACCGAACGGAATCCTTACGGGCGCTGCCGGAGGCTCGCCAGCCGGTCCCGCACGGCACCAGACTCACCGGTGATCCACTGCGAACGGATGGAGAGTGCGGATCCCATGGGTGTGAAGGTGTTGTGGAGCAGGCGGATCGTCGCGGCGGCCAGTGCGCTGGCGGCGACCGGGGCGTTGACCCTGGGCGGTGCCGGCACCGCCGCGGCGGCCGACACGCTGCGCTACAGCGTGTGCATCAGCAAGGGCAGCAGCGCCAGGGCCCAGATCGTGTTCCTCGGGTCGCACGGCGCGTCGGGTGAGGCGGCTCCCGGGTACTGCGCGTCGGTCGACAAGGGACGCGGCCTGCTGTTCAAGGTCAGGACGCGGACGTTGTCCGGCCAGTGGAAGGAAGACGGCAAGTTCTACAGCTCGGCCGACAAGCACCCGTGCGTGACGGCTTGGAGCCGCAACGGCGGCACGGACACCGCGTACGGCATCAGCTACTTCTCCTCGCCCAACTCCCTGTGCGGCTGAGGGCATCTGCAAGTACCACCAACTCGCAGTTGGCAGTACTTGCAGACGCCGGCAGCAACAGGGGTCAGCGGCCGCGGCGGCGCAGTTCGTCGGCCAGCTGGGGCAGCAGCTCGTCGATGAACGACGTGTCGTAGCCCTGACCGGTCAGCAGCGCGTAGCTGAAGCGGGTCTTCACGACCTCCTCGGAGGTCGCCCCCAGCATGCCGTCGAGCGCGACGCCGATCTCCTCCAGCATCCGGTCGACCTGCGCGGTGCGGTAGCCGCGCTGGCCGGACGCCGCCTGCGGGATGCGCAGCTGGCGCAGGTCCTTCCACGACTTCACCTGCGGCATGCTGCGCACCGGCCCGGAGAGCTGCTGCTCGATCTGGGCGAGGAACGCGTCCACCTCGGTCTCGTCGTACCCGCGGCGGCCGATCAGCGGACGGGAGAAGCGGACGTCGCGGACGTCCTTGCCCGTCAGGTTGTCCTGCCCCAGCAGGGTCGCCTCGATGCGGTCGAGGAAAGCGTCCACCTGGGACTCCTGGTAACCGCGGCGGCCACGGGGAGGGCGGTGGAACGCGACGTTGCGGATGTCCTTCGCGGTGAGCTTCCCGTCCGCAACGGCCTCGGGGCGCGCTGAGGCGGGCAGTGCGGCCTGCGGCTGCACCGGCGGGGGCAGCTGCGGACGTGGTGCCGCCGGGGGCTTCGGTGCGGGCTGCTGCCGCGGCGGCGGTCCCTGGCGCAGCGGGCGCTGCTGCGGCAGCCGCGCCGTCGGAGGGGCCGCGGGTGCGGGCGGGGGAGCGGTCTCGAACATGAGCACGACCAGGTCGAGGAAGGTGTCGACGTCCTCGGAGTCGTAGCCGAACGTGCCGGGAGCGGTCTCACCGAACACCGCGTCCTGCACCTGCTGGGCGGTCAAGTTGTCCTCGCCGCGCAGGGTGGCCTCGATGCGGTCGAGGAACGCGTCGATCTGGCCCTCGTGGTACCCGCGGGTTCCCGGTCTGGGCTTGTGGAAGCGCACGGCGGCAACGTCGTCGGGGGACAGTCGCACCGCGGGCCTGAGCGCCTGCGACGTGGCGTGCGCGCCCTGGGCCGGTGCGGCGGCCTGCTGGCGTTGCGGAGTGGACCGCAGCGTGTCCGCCACCAGCTCCATGAACACGTTGACCTCGTTCACGTCATAACCCGGATCACGGGTCGCCGTGCGGAACCTGACGTTCAGCACGTCCTCGCGCGTGAGGATGTCCTTGCTGCGCATGGTGTCCTCAACCCGGTCGAGAAATGCGTCCACCTCAGCTGCGTCGTAGCCGCGCCGCCCCTGCGGGGGGCGGTGGAACGCGACGAGCGCCACGTCCTGCGCGGAGAGCAGAGGTGCCGGATGCGCGGGCAGACGATGCTGCGCTCCGGGGCCGCCCCGATCCACCAATGACCTCCTCCTGCGTACCTGTACTCGGGAGTATCGCGTTTCGCGTGGCACAACGTTTCGCCCTGATGGACCAAAGGCCGCCACTACGATCACGAACATGAGTCAGTTCGTGGATGTGATGCTGGCGACGGCCGCAAACGGCAGGGACAGGGGCATGACGACGGGGGAACCCGCCGCGCCCGTCCGCCGGACCTGGGCCGAGGTGCACGAACGCGCCCGGCGGGTGGCCGGTGCGCTCGACGTGGCGCCGGGCACCGCGATCGCAGTGCTCGCCGCCGAACCCGCCGCCATCGCCCCGGCCGTGCAGGCCGCGTGGCTGTGCGGCGGCAGCGTCACGATGTTGCATCAACCCACACCGCGCACCGACCTGGCCGAGTGGGCCGAGGACACGGTGCGGGTGCTCGCCATGATCGACTCGCGGCTGGTGCTGCTCGGCAGCCCGTTCGACGCGCTGGCCCCCGTGCTGGAGCAGCACGGGATCGCCTACCGGAAGCTGTCCGAGCTCGACGGCGAGCCGATCGAAAACCCTGTTCCCACCCCCGAGGATGCCACCGCACTGCTGCAGTTGACCAGTGGTTCCACGGCCGACCCGAAGGCCGTGCGGATCACCCACCGCAACCTCATGTCGAACGCGCTCGGAATGCGCGAGGCAGCGGCGCTGGACCCCGAGTCCGACGTGATGGTGTCGTGGCTGCCGCTGTTCCACGACATGGGGATGGTCGGCTTCCTGACCGTGCCGATGCTGTTCGGCCTGGAGCTCGTGAAGGTCACGCCGGTCGACTTCTTGGCCCGCCCCACCCTGTGGGCGGACCTCATCACCCGCCACCGGGGCACGATCACCGCCGCGCCGAACTTCGCCTACGCGATCGTGGCCCGCCGCCTGGCGTCCTCGTCCGACTCGTTCGACCTGTCGACCCTGCGCCTGGCGCTCAACGGCGCCGAGCCGATCGACCCGGCCGCCGTGAAGTCGTTCATCGACGCCGGTGCCCGCTTCGGCCTGCGCCCGGAGTCGATCCTCGCCGCCTACGGCATGGCCGAGACCACGCTGGGCGTCGCCTTCGCGCCGCTGGACACCGGCCTGGAAGTCGACGTCGTCGACGCCGACGAGCTGGAGGCCTCGCGCCAGGCCGTGCCGTCCGAGACGGGCCGCGCCTACCCGCTGCTGGGCCCGCCGCTGCCCGGCCTGGAACTGCGGGTCGTCACCGACACCGGTCAGGTCATGGGCCTGCGCGGCGTCGGCGAGATCCAGCTCCGCGGCGACGCCGTCACCCCCGGCTACCTGACCGTGGACGGTCCACTGGCGACGCAGGACGCCGAGGGCTGGCTGTCCACCGGCGACCTCGGCTACGTCGTCGAGGACGGCCAGGTCGTAGTCTGCGGCCGCCGCAAGGACGTCATCATCATGGGCGGCCGCAACATCTACCCCACCGACGTGGAACGCGCCGCGTGCTCCGTCGAGGGCGTGCGCGCGGGCAACGCGGTCGCCGTGCGGCTGGACGCCGGAACCCAGCGCGAACGCTTCGCCGTGGTCGTCGAGTCGAAGCTCGCCGGCGACGCGGACGCGGAGAAGGTGCTGGTCAAGGAGATCACGGCCCGCGTGGTCGACGCGGTCGGGTTGCGGCCGTTCTCCGTCGTGGTGCAGCCGCCGGGGACGTTGCCGAAGACGCCGTCGGGCAAGCTGCGGCGGTCCGCGGCGGCCGCACTGGTCTAGTAGAGGTCATCGAGTTCGTCGAGTCGCCTGCGCAGCTCCCGCGCGCTCGTGCGGGGGAGCGCGCAGGCGACGGCGTCGAGGAGGTCGCGGGCCCTGAACGGATCTTCTTCCGGGTAGTGGTCCCACTCCCACGGCGTCTCGTCCATCCACCGGTGCCGTGCCGGAGAGGCGAGCCAGCTGGTCCAGACGCGGAGCGCGAGCTCGACCGAGCCGGGGCCGAGGTAGTTGCGGGAGCGTTCGACGCGGCCCAGGTCGGCGAGGAGCCGGCCGGACAAGCCCTTGAGCACGTCGGGGCGGCGCTTACGCGGCATGGCCCTTTCGGTTGGTCATGCGCTCAGCGCACGGCTCAGTGGAAGGCGTTTTGCGCGGCTTCCAGGCCCTTCGAGATGAGGGCCTCCGTCGCGTCCGCCGCCCGGTCGATCTCCAGGGCGAGCTGCTTGCGTTCGACGGTGGAGAAGTCCTTCAGCACGTAGTCGGCGGGGTCCATGCGGCCCGGCGGGCGGTCCACGCCGAAGCGCACGCGGTGGTAGTCCTTGGTGCCCAACGACTTCGTGATGGAGCGGAGTCCGTTGTGGCCGTTGTCGCCGCCGCCGAGCTTCATCCTGACCGCGGCGAACGGGAGGTCGAGCTCGTCGTGGACGACGACGATCAGGTCCGGCTTGTAGAACTTGGCCGCGCTGGAGACGGGGCCGCCGGAGAGGTTCATGAAGCTGCGCGGCTTGGCGAGGACGACGCGGCGGCCGGACAGGCGGCCCTCGACGACCTCGGCGCCGGACTTGTGGGCCTTGAACTTGCCGCCGACGCGGGCGGCCAGCTCGTCGAGGACGAGGAAGCCGATGTTGTGGCGGTTGCCCTCGTACTTCGGGCCCGGGTTGCCCAGGCCGACGATCAGCGCGAGGCCGTCTCGGGCGAGCTCATCGTCCACGGAAGCGCAGCTCCTGCTCGATCTCGTCCAGCAACGTGTCCACGGCCTGCACCTGGTACCCGCGACCCAGCAGACCGGACGTGGTGCTGAACCGGGTGTTGCGGACCTCGGTGGAGGTCATCGCGCCCCTGCCGTCCAGGTTGGCCGCGGCACGGGCGAGGAAGGCGTCGACCTCGACGCGATCGTAGCCGGTGCTCGACCTGGGGATCTTGCGCGCCGTCAGGTCCGCGCCGGTGTTCAGGCCGGTCGGCGGCACGACGCCGTTGCGGACCTGGAACTCCAGCAGGTGCAGCAGCTCGTCCACGGCCTGCGGGTCGTAGCCGTTGGGCACCGCGGCGAACCGGACGGTCTGCACGTGCTCGGGGTTGAGGCGCATCCGGCCGGCCAGCGCGTCGGCGATGATCAGCAGGAACTCGTTCACCTGGCCGGGGTCGTAGCCCTGGCGCTTGCGGCGGAACGTGCGACCGCGGATCTCGGCCGGACTCAGGTACTGCAACGGCGCGCCTCCCCCCTCGTGAGGGGGTGGCGCGCCGTGTGTCCGGCCCGACGTGATGGGGCTCAGCTCTCCTCGGTGGCCTCGGCCGGGGTTGCAGCGGTGTCGTCGCCCTCCATCTGAGCCGCGGACGGCGCCTCGTTGACGGCGACGACGAGAGCGTCGGCGTCGGTGATCAGGGCGGCGCCTTCCGGCAGCGTCAGGTCGCTGGCGTGGATCTGCGTGCCCGCGGCGACGTCGGCGATCGACAGCTCGATCTGCTCCGGGATGTTCATCGCGTCGGACTCGATCTGGATCGTGCTGAGGTCCTGCGTCAGCAGCGTGCCCGAAGCGGGCTCGCCCGAGATGACCAGCGGCACCTCGACGGTGACCTTCTCGCCGCGCTGGACGAGCAGCAGGTCGACGTGCTCGATGTAGTTCTTGATGGGGTGCGTGGTGACGGTCTTCGTCAGCGCCAGCTCACTACCGCCGTCGAGGGCGAGGGTGAGGACGGCGTTCTGACCGTGCTCGCGGACGACACGGGCGAACTCGAGCGCCGGCAGGGCCAGGTGCTTCGGGTCGGAACCGTGGCCGTAGAGGACCGCGGGGATCTTGCCGGCGCGACGGGTACGGCGGGCGGCGCCCTTGCCGAATTCGGTGCGCTGCTCAGCGGCGAGACGAACCTCGGACACGGTGGGGTACTCCTTACAAGTCTGGCCTTGTACGTCGGGGCGGTGCACAAGTATCAGCGGTTGAGGCTTGGGGTGGTGGCCAGCGGCGGCGAGCAGCGCGGAAACGGTCAACACGCGCGGCATCAAGCCACCGCGTCGATCACGCCGAGCTGTGGAGCTCGCCCTCGCCGAGGCAACCCGACCAGTGTAGGTGAGTGGCGTCGACAGGCCTAATCGGGGGGTCCTCGCGAACGCACGCGGGGACCTTTCGTACTCCCAGACGGTACGAAAGGTCCCCGCGTGCGGTCAAAGAACGGAGGTCAGGCGTTGCCGTCGAACAGCGAGGTGACGGAGCCGTCCTCGAAGACCTCCTGGATCACGCGCGCGAGCAGCGGCGCGATGGACAGCACGGTCATGTTCGGGAACCGCTTCTCCGCCGGGATCGGCAGGGTGTCGGTGAACACGACCTCGCGGGCACCCGAGTCCTGCAGGCGCTGGGTGGCAGGGCCGGAGAGGATGCCGTGCGTCGCGGCGATGACCACGTCGGCGGCACCCTCGCTGAGCAGCTGCTTCACGGCGCCGGCGATGGTGCCGCCGGTGTCGACCATGTCGTCGATCACGATGCAGAGGCGGCCCTCGACCTTGCCGACCACGCGGTTCGAGACGACCTCGTTGGGTCGCAGCGGGTCGCGGGTCTTGTGGATGAACGCGATCGGCGCGCCGCCGAGCGTGTCCGCCCACTTCTCGGCCAGCTTGGTGCGGCCGGCGTCGGGGGAGACGACGGTGAGCTCGTGGCCCGCGTACTTGCCGCGGATGTGGTCCGCGAGCAGCGGCATGGCCCACAGGTGGTCGACCGGGCCGTCGAAGAAGCCCTGGATCTGGGCCGTGTGCAGGTCGACCGAGACGAGGCGGTCGGCGCCGGCGGTCTTGAACATGTCCGCGATGAGGCGGGCGGAGATGGGCTCGCGGCCGCGGTGCTTCTTGTCCTGCCTGCCGTAGGGGTAGTACGGCAGGATCACGGTGATGCGCTTGGCCGAGGCGCGCTTCAGGGCGTCGACCATGATCAGCTGTTCCATCAGCCACTGGTTGATGGGCGCGGTGTGCGACTGGATCACGAAGGCGTCGCAGCCGCGGACCGACTCCTCGAAGCGGACGAAGATCTCGCCGTTCGCGAAGTCGTAGGCCTGCTGCGGGGTCACGGTGACGTTGAGGTGCTTCGCGACCTCTTCCGTCAGCTCCGGGTAGGCACGCCCTCCGAAGAGCATCAGGTTCTTCTTCGGTGTGCCGGGCATCTGCGGGTTCACGGTCAGCGACCCTCCTCAGTCTTCTCGGAATTCTGCTGCGCGAGTGCCGCGGCAGCTGCCTGGGCGGCTGCCGTGCCCTCGCGCCGGCTGATGACCCAGCCTTCGAGGTTGCGCTGTGGGCCGCCGGACACGGCGAGCGCGCCCGGTGGGACGTTGCGGCGCAGGACCGTGCCCGCGCCGGTGTAAGCACCATCGCCCACCGTCACCGGCGCTACGAACATGTTGTCCGAGCCGGTGCGGCAGTGGGATCCGACGATCGTGCGGTGCTTGTTCACCCCGTCGTAGTTGACGGTTACCGATGCTGCACCGATGTTGCTGTGATCACCGATCGTGGCGTCACCGATGTAGGACAGGTGGGGGATCTTCGAACCCTCGCCGATCGTCGAGTTCTTCGTCTCGACGAACGTGCCGATCTTGCCCTTGACCCCCAGAGACGTGCCGGGGCGCAGGTAGGCGAACGGGCCGACGCTCGCGCGCTCGCCGATGACCGAGTCGCTGCCGTGCGTGCGCACGACCGACGCGCCGTCGCCCACCGTGACGCCGGACAGCGTGGTGTCCGGGCCGACCACGGCACCGGCGCCGATCACCGTGCCCGCGCGGAGCTGCACGTTCGGCTCGATCAGCGCGTCCTGGCCGATCCGCACGTCCGCGTCCACCCACGCCGAGGACGGGTCGACGAACGTGACGCCGGAGCGCAGGTGGCCCTCGACGATCCTGCGGTTCATCTCGGCGCCCACGGCGGCCAGCTGCACGCGGTCGTTGATGCCCTCGACCAGCCAGCGGTCGGACGCGACCAGCGCGCCGACCCGCAGGCCGTCGCCGCGGGCGATGCCGAGCACGTCGGTCAGGTACAGCTCGCCCTGGGCGTTGTCGGTCGACAGCCGCGACAGGCCGTCGCGCAGCACGGCGGCGTCGAACGCGTACACGCCCGAGTTGATCTCGGTGATCAGCCGCTCGGTCGCGGAGGCGTCCTTCTGCTCCACGATGCCCTGCACGGTCCCGTCGGGGTCGCGCACGATCCGGCCGTACCCGGTGGGGTCGTCCACCACGGCGGTCAGCACGGTCACGGCGTTGCCGGCGGCCGAGTGCTCGGCCAGCAGGGCCCTGAACGTCCCGGTGTCGAGCAGCGGGACGTCGCCGTAGCTCACGACCACGGTCCCGCCCAGGTCGTGGGGCAGCTCCGCCAGACCGCAGGAGACCGCGTGCCCGGTGCCCTTCTGCTCGGCCTGCACGGCGACGGTGACCTTGCGGCCCAGCGCGCCGGACAGCGCCTCCAGGTGCTCGGTGACCGCTTCACGGCCGTGTCCGACGACGACGGCCAGGTGGTCGGGGTCTGTGCCCGCCGCCGCACGCACCGCGTGTTCGACGAGAGACCGTCCGGCGATCCGGTGCAGCACCTTCGGCGTGGACGACCGCATGCGGGTGCCTTCCCCGGCGGCGAGCACGACCGTGCTGACAGGGCCTTCGAGCATCAATGCTCTCCCTAACAGGCTGGGTGGTTCGAAGTCCGCGGACCAGCCTAAGCCTCCGCGGAGGGCTCCCCCGCCACGGCCGCGACCCGGCAGCCGCCCTGGCGCTTCGCCACGTACATCGCCGAGTCGGCCCTCGACAGGGCCTGGTTGGCGGATTCACGCGGGCGCAGCGAGATGACGCCGACCGACAGCGTCACCCCGCGGGAGAGGTCGATTGGCAGGCCTGCCACCGCATCCACCGCCCGTCCGAGCGCGGCCTCCGCGGCGTGCAGGGGTGCTCCCGGCAGCAGCACCACGAACTCGTCGCCGCCGTAGCGGGCCACCATGTCGTCGCCGCGCAGGGCCTGGCGGAGTGTGCTGGCAATCACCCGAAGAACATCATCACCCTCGGCGTGGGAATGCCGGTCGTTCACGCCCTTGAACCCGTCGAGGTCCACCAGCGCGACCGAGAACGGGTAGACCTCGCCCGAGATGAGCTCGCGCATCTTGTCGTCGAGCGCGCGCCGGTTCGGCAGCCCGGTCAACGGGTCCTGCAACGCCTGCTGCGCGATCGCACCGTGGGTGCGCGTCAGCCGTTCGTGTTCACGTCGCGTCGTCAGCGTGGCGACCCGCGACTCGCGCATCTGCCAGAGCTCCAGCTCCAGCGCCGCGTTGTAGGCCTCCAAAGCGGACGTCGTGTGTGGACCGCAGAGGTGCGCGTACTCGCGTTCGAGCGACAGCAACAGCGACGGTTCCGACGTGTCGTGCTCCATCTGCGTGCGGGTGTCGCCGAGCACCTTCAGCGCGTCGTCCAGCCGGTTGGCCTCGACCAGGCACCGGGCCAGCGCTATCGCGACGATGATCAGCTCCCGCGCGTACATCGACAGCCCGCGCAGCGACCACAGCCGGTCGAGGTGGTCCTCGCTCGGGCGGGTCAGCGCCTGCGCGGCACCGAGGATCGGCACCTGCTCGGCGGCGTCGAGGTCGCGCCGGCCGGGGTGCAGCGACTGCCGGAACGGCACCTCCGCGGCCTCGGCGAGCCCGGCGGCGACCCGGAACTGCTCATCGGCCTCCTGCCGGAAGTTCACCCGTTCGAGGCGCAGGCCCCAGCCGATCCGCAACCGCGTGCGGTTCACCAGGTGCACGTAGATCTGGTGCGGCTGGCCGCTCTCCCACAGCGCGTTGTGCGCGCGGGCCAGCACGTCGTCGGCCATCTCGTAGACGCCCAGCTGGGTCAGCACCAGCGCGATGTCCTGCAACGTCGTGGCCAGCAGCTGGTCCCACGTGCGCTTGTCGAAGACCGGGTCGGGCTCCGGCTCCTCGTCGAGCATCATCGCGAGCGCCGCCGCGATCTCGGTGAGCGCCTTGTCCTCGGCGTTGCCCAGCAGGAACCGGCGCCCGCGCAACGCCCGCGCGTCCGCCTCCAGCACGATCAGGCCGTGCCGGCGGCAGTGCGCGAGCATCTCGTCGAGCTGCGGGTCCGACATGTCGACCAGGCCGGGCGTGACCAGCCGGACCACGGCGGCGGCGCGCAGCAGCTGCGCGACGATGCGGGGCTCACCGCGGCCCTGCGCCTCGGCCAGGATGTGGTCGATCTCGTTGGCCGCGTCGAGCTGCGCGGCGAGGTGGCTGCTCTGGGCCACGGCGACGAGCTCGCTCGCGCGGCCCACCAGCCACGCGTCGGACATCTCGTGGTGGCGGCGGCCCACGTTGCCCTGCTCGTCGACCGTCTCCTCGGGCAGCTCCGCACCTCCTGAAGACCCACGCGAACCAGTGTCCAGCTCCGCCACCAGGATTCGAACCTGGACCATCGGAACCAAAATCCGAGGTGCTGCCTTTACACCATGGCGGAACGGACGAGCCGGAGCCCGTCCTGCGCACATGTTGTCACGAGACCCGCTCCGCTTGTCCAACCACCACTCGACCGGCCGTGGCGGTGATCCGCCGCGAGATCACCGCCGCACGCCGATCGTGCTGGTCAGGAAGTCGCCGAGCTCCCTGCGGTACGTGTCCGGCGCCACATTCCATCCCGAAGTGTGGTCGGCGCCGGGGATCTCCACGTACCGCAGCGGCCACCCGAGACCGCCCGCCGCGGCGGCGAGGTCGCGTGACGACTGCGCGGGCACGGTGCCGTCCGCGGTGCCGTGGAAGACCAGCGTCGGGGGCTTGACCGCCGGCGGGTTGCGGACCAGGTCGAAGCGGTCGAAGTCGAGGTCGGCGCGCCAGCCGGAGACCAGCTCGGCGACCGGTGTGAGCCACGTGGGCACGCCCCGGTTGCGCGCCTGCAGGTCCAGCGTCTTCGACCAGCTGGTGACGGGGGAGTCGAGCACGACCCCGCTGACCGCGGCGGCCGTGCCGGAGCGGGCCAGGGTCTGCCCGACGATCGCGCCGCCCATCGACCAGCCGTAGAGCACGACCTCCCGCGCGCCCCTGCCCTGCGCGTACCGGATGGCCGCCTCGACGTCGCGCCACTCGGTGTCACCCAGGTGGTAGAAGCCGTCGGGGGAGGCGGGGGCGCCCGCGTCGTTGCGGTAGGTGATCAGCAGGACGGGCAGCCCGGCGCTGTGCAACTGCGGAACCACGCGCAGCGCCTCCTCCCGCGACGCGCCGCGGCCGTGCACGGTGACGACCCACGTGTCGCTGTTCTCGGCCGGCACCAGCCACGCGGGCATCTCGCCGAGCTCACCGGGCACCCGGACCTCGCTGTAGGTCAGGCCCAGCGTGGTCCTGGGGTCGCCCTCGTAGACGTCGGTCTCGATGCGCACCCGCGTGCCCTCCGGCGGCGCGGTGCCCTCCAGCAGCGGGCGTTCGACGCGGCCGTTCCGCGTCGCGGCCACGTCGCCGACCTTGGCGCTGCCGCCCGGCCAGACGAGGCCGAACGTGCCGGCCAGGGTGGACAGCCTCGACTCGGCCAGCACGACGGTGTCGCCGTCCCCGCCGAGGGAGGTCTCCGGGTACCGCTGCGGCACCTCGGCCGGTACCAGCAGCTCATCGCTGTAGTACCAGCCGATGCCGCCCAGCGCCGCCGTGACCAGCACGAGAAGGGACAGCAGCGTGGCTGCGGTGATCCGGATGATCTTGCGTCTGGCCATGGCCAGATCATCCACCGCCGCGGGCCGGACCGTGAGCCCGGCCACGTACGCTGGCTCGGTGGCACGGGTCAGGATGACGGGCGGGGAACGCCGCGAGCAGCTCCTGGACGTCTCCCGCTCCCTGTTCGCCGAGAAGGGCTTCGAGGCCACCTCGGTCGAGGAGATCGCGCACCGCGCCGGCGTCTCGAAACCGGTCGTCTACGAGCACTTCGGCGGCAAGGAAGGCATCTACGCCGTCATCGTCGACCGCGAGATGCGCCGCCTGATGGACCAGATCAGCACCGCGCTGGTGGTCGGCAGCCACCCGCGTGAGCTGCTCGAACAGGCCGCCTGCGCGTTGCTCGACTACATCGAGGGCTCGACCGACGGGTTCCGCATCCTGGTGCGCGACTCGCCCGTCGCCTCCACCTCCGGCACGTTCTCGTCGCTGCTGAACGACATCGCCTCGCAGGTCGAGCACATCCTCGCCCTGCACTTCGCGGAACGGGGCTACGACCGCGGGCTCGCGGGGCTGTACGCGCAGTCGCTGGTCGGGATGGTCGCCCTGACCGGGCAGTGGTGGCTGGAGGCGCGCAGGCCGAAGAAGGACGAGGTGGCGGCGCACCTGGTCAACCTCGCCTGGAACGGCCTGTCGGCGCTGGAGCACGAGCCCCGGCTGCGGTCCCGTTCCTGAGAGGGCGAAACGGAACGGGCCCCGCGCAGCGATGTCCCGGGTGGACGCACCGCGCCGTACGTCGAGGGGTCGAGCGGCACGGCGGTGGCCACGTGGTGGAGAGGGCCCGCGGTGCTGCGGGCCCTAGGCGGCCCCGGTGAGCTTGAGCAGCTTGTCGCCCGACCCGTTCGACGTCGTGACGTAGAGCGCCCCGTCGGGTGAGGTGCGGGCGGCGCGCAGCCGGCCGTACCGGTCGTTCAGCTCCTCGGGGATGCTGACGTCCCGCACCTTCCCGGCCTCGTCGAGGGTGAACAGCAGCAGCTTCGAGCCCTTCAACGCGGTGATCGCGAGCTTGCCGCCCCAGAACGCCGCCTGGCAGATCGCCTCCGTCGGCGACCCGGACGACCACACCGCGGGCACCGCGTCCGGGAACCGCTGCAGGTCGGTCATCGGCACGGACTCGTCGTACCCGCCCTGCGTGCCGCCTCTGGACGGGTCCCACCCGTAGTTGCCGCCCGCCTTCAGCAGGTTGACCTCGTCGTCGACCGACGGCCCGTGCTCGCTGGAGAACACCTGGTCGGTGCCCGGCCGGAACGCGACGCCCTGCACGTTGCGGTGCCCGAAGCTGTGGACCCGCCGCTCGTTGGCGTCGGCCGACGACTCGAACGGGTTGCCCTTGGCGCCCTCGCCGGTCTCGGGGTCGATCCGCAGCACCTTGCCGCCCAGGCTGGTCCGGTCCTGCGGGTTGCGCCCCTGCGCGACGTCACCGGTGGCCACCCACATCGCACCGTCCGGCCCGAGCGTCGGCCGGCACCCGGAGTGCCGCCCGCTGGAGTTCGACGGCATGCCGGTGAGCAGGTCCTTCGCCTTCGTCGCCTTGGTGCCGTCGAGCCGGTACGTCACCAGCCGGACGTCCCCGGTCGTGTTGTAGCAGGTGGTGAAGCGCTGCCCGTCCGGGTGGACGACGAGGCCCATCAGGCCGCCCTCGCCGCGCGCCTGCAGGTCGGTCAGGTCGATGTCGACCGGCGTGACCTGGCCGTTCTTGACGAGCTTGAGCGTGCCGGGGCGTTCGGTGACGAGCACAGAGCCGTCCGGCAGGAAGCCGAGGTCCCAGGCGTGCTGGAACCCGCCCGCGACCTCCTCCACCCGGAGGCCCTGCGGCGCGGGGGCCTTCGACGGCGCGGTGCCGCCCGGTTCGGGGGAGGAGCAGGCGGCGAGGGCCAGGACCGAGACAGCAGCAACGAGTGCGCGCATGTCCCAACTATGCGTTTTGTGCCGTTGCGGCGCCGTAAGGCCGCTCGATCGGCGGCAGAGCGCGTGCCGTGTCGTCGTCGTTCGCGCGGACCGCCGCGTGCACCTCGCGCGCAAGGCCGGTCACGTCCGTGATGCTGACCGTCCACTCGGTGATTCACACGGCCGGCACCCGCTCCAGCTTGAACGGCGGCACGAACCGTTGCGCCGCAACGGCCGGACCGGCGATCGCGGGCGAGCAGGCCTGGTGGACCACGATGGTCTGGTCGTCGAAGCCAGCCCTGATCCGTCTCTTCCCCGCGCACCCAGCGTGACCGCTCGACCCCCGCCGGAGCCACCCGATGAGTGGTCGCGGAACGGGCTATGGTGGGCAGCCGAGACCCCTCGCCCCAGGCAGGGGTCTGTCTGGCGTCTCCCACTCGACGGGGTTTGGAAATCATGCCGCTGCTCGGCCTGCTCGACGGTGTCCTGCCCGACAAGGCCCTCCGCACGTTGATCGACTCCGCCGGTGTGCCCGAGCTGGCGCTCGACGGCCCGCTGGCCGCCCGCCCGCTCGTGGCCGCCGCACTGTCCACCGTCCGGCCCGTCCTGGCCGTCACCGCGACCGGCCGCGAGGCCGAGGAGCTCACCAACGTCGTCCGCGACCTCATCGGCCACGACCGGGTCGCGTTCTTCCCGAGCTGGGAGACGTTGCCGCACGAGCGGCTCAGCCCGCGCGCGGACACCGTCGGCGCGCGGCTGCAGGTGCTGCGCAGGCTCAGGCACCCCGAGGGCAACCCGATCAAGGTGCTGGTCACGACGGTCCGCAGCCTCATCCAGCCGATGGCGCCCGGCCTGGGGGACCTCAGGCCGGTGCACCTGGTGGTCGGCGAGGAGCAGGACTTCGCCGAGCTCGTCACGCGGCTGGCCGAGAACGCCTACACCCGCGTCGACATGGTCGAGAAGCGCGGCGAGTACGCCACCCGCGGCGGCATCCTCGACATCTTCCCGCCCACCGCCGAGCACCCCTACCGCGTCGAGTTCTGGGGCGACGAGGTCAGCGAGATCCGGCCGTTCTCCGTGCAGGACCAGCGGTCGCTGCCCGAGGAGGTGCAGGAGTTCGTCGCGCCGCCGTGCCGTGAGCTGCTGCTGACCGACGACGTGCGGCACCGCGCGGCCGAGCTGGCGCAGGAGCACCGGTCGGACGCGCACCTGGCGGAGATGCTGGAGAAGATCTCCGGCGGCATCGCGGTCGAGGGCATGGAGGCGTTGATCCCCGCGCTGTGCCCCGGCGAGCTGCAGATGCTCACGGACGTGGTGCCCAGGGGCACGCACGTGCTGCTCAACGACCCGGAGAAGATCCGCGCCCGCGCCGCCGACCTGGTGCGCACCGGCCAGGAGTTCCTGGAGGCGTCGTGGATGGCGGCCGCGGGCGGCGGCAAGGCGCCGATCGACCTCGGGCGCAGCGCGTACCAGGGGATCGGTGAGGTCTCCGAGAGCGCGCGGGCCGGCGACCGTCCGTGGTGGACGCTCAGCCGGCTCACCACCGACGCCACCGACGTGGTGCACCTCGACGTCAAGCCGGTCGAGGCCTACTCCGGCGACGTCGAGCGGGCGTTCGCGGACCTCAAGGCGCACACGGCGACCGGCGGCGCGGCCGTGCTCGTCGTGCCCGGCGCCGGCACCGCGCACCGGGCCGAGGAACGGCTCAAGGAGGCCGAGGTCCCGGCCGTCTGCGTCGAGTCCCTCGACGAGGCGCCGAAGGCAGGCCTGGTCACGGTCGTGCGCGGTGCGCTCGAGGACGGCTTCGTGCTGCCGGACCTCGCGCTGGTCGTGCTGACCGAGACCGACCTGACCGGTGGCCGCGGCGGCACGTCCACGAAGGACATGCGCAAGATGCCGTCCAAGCGGCGCAACGCGGTCGACCCGCTGGCGCTCAAGGCCGGCGACTTCGTGGTGCACGAGCAGCACGGCATCGGCAAGTACGTGGAGATGGTCCAGCGCACCGTCGCCGGAGCGACCCGCGAGTACCTGGTGCTGGAGTACGCGTCGTCCAAGCGCGGTCAGCCCGGCGACCGGCTGTTCGTGCCGACCGACCAGCTCGACGAGGTCAGCCGGTACGTCGGCGGTGAGCTGCCCACGCTCAACAAGCTCGGCGGCAGCGACTGGAAGAACACGAAGTCCAAGGCGCGCAAGGCGGTCAAGCAGATCGCGGCCGAGCTGGTGCAGCTCTACGCGGCCCGGCAGTCGGCGCCCGGCCACGCGTTCGCGAGCGACACGCCGTGGCAGCGCGAGCTGGAGGACGCGTTCGCGTTCACCGAGACGCAGGACCAGATGGCCGCGATCGACGAGGTCAAGGCCGACATGGAGCGCGGCGTGCCGATGGACCGCGTCATCTGCGGTGACGTCGGCTACGGCAAGACGGAGATCGCGGTGCGCGCGGCGTTCAAGGCCGTGCAGGACGGCAAGCAGGTCGCGGTGCTGGTGCCGACGACGCTGCTGGCCCAGCAGCACCTCAACACGTTCTCCGAGCGCATGCGCCAGTTCCCGGTGAACATCAAGGGCCTGTCCCGCTTCACCGACCCGCAGGAGTCCGAGCAGACCGTCGCGGGCCTCGCGGACGGCGCGGTCGACATCGTCATCGGCACGCACCGGCTGCTGCAGAAGACCGTGCGGTACAAGGACCTCGGCCTCGTGATCGTCGACGAGGAGCAGCGGTTCGGCGTGGAGCACAAGGAGCACATCAAGGCGCTGCGCACGCACGTCGACGTGCTGACCATGTCCGCGACGCCCATCCCGCGCACCCTGGAGATGTCGCTCGCCGGCATCCGCGAGATGTCGACGATCCTCACCCCGCCGGAGGAGCGGCACCCGATCCTCACCTACGTCGGCGCGTACGACGACAAGCAGGTCGGTGCCGCGATCCGCCGCGAGCTGCTGCGCGACGGCCAGGTCTTCTTCGTGCACAACCGGGTCTCGTCGATCGAGAAGGCCGCGCGCCGCATCCGCGAGCTGGTCCCGGAGGCGCGGGTCGTCACCGCGCACGGCCAGATGAACGAGGACAAGCTCGAAAAGATCATCCAGGGCTTCTGGGAACGCGAGTTCGACGTCCTCGTCTGCACCACGATCGTCGAGACCGGTCTCGACATCTCCAACGCCAACACGCTGATCGTCGAGCGCGGCGACCTGCTCGGCCTCGCCCAGCTGCACCAGCTGCGCGGTCGCGTCGGCCGCGGCCGCGAACGCGGGTACGCGTACTTCCTCTACCCGCCCGAGACGCCGCTGACCGAGACCGCGCACGACCGGCTCGCGACGATCGCGCAGAACACCGAGCTGGGAGCCGGCATGGCGGTCGCCATGAAGGACCTGGAGATCCGCGGCGCCGGCAACATCCTCGGCGCCGAGCAGTCCGGTCACATCGCGGGCGTCGGCTTCGACCTGTACGTGCGCCTGGTCGGCGAGGCGGTCGAGGCGTTCCGCAAGCACGCGGGCGCCGACGGCGGTGCCGAGGAGGAGGAGCTCGCCGAGGTGCGGGTGGACCTCCCGGTCGACGCGCACATCCCGCACGACTACGTGCCCGGCGAACGGCTGCGGCTGGAGGCCTACCGCAAGATCGCGGCCGCCGCCGACGAGGCCGCGCTCCAGTCCGTCTGGGACGAGCTCAAGGACCGCTACGGCACGCCGCCGGAGCCGGTCGAGCGCCTGCTCGGCGTGGCCAGGCTGCGGCACACCTGCCGCCGCCACGGGGTCACCGAGGTGATCGCGATGGGCCAGAACATCCGGTTCGCGAAGCTGGAGCTGCTCGACTCGCAGCTCGTCCGGCTGCGCCGGCTGTTCCCCAAGGCCGTCTACAAGCAGGCGGTGGGCACGGTCACCGTGCCTAGGCCGACGGAGGGAGCGGCGGGCGGCCGGATGGGCGCACCGCAGCTGCGGGACCAGGAGCTGCTCGACTGGTGTGGCGCGTTCCTCGGCTCTCTGGCGGGGACTCCCGTGACCGGAGTCACCACGGCGTGAGAGGCTGATCCCCGTGAGCACTGTTCTGAAGCGTTTCTCGCTGGTCGGTGTTGCTGTGGCCCTGCTGGCCACCGGATGCGCCGCCGGGCCCGCGAAGGCCGGTTCGGCCGCGATCGTCGGAGGTCAGGCGATCGATCTGAAGACCGTCCAGGATCGCACCATCACGGTGCTCAAGAAGGAACCCGCCGCCCAGCAGATGCAGGACCAGGGCAAGCTGGACCAGGTCTCGCGGCTCGTGCTGGCCGACGAGATCACCCACAAGATCGCCGAGTACGCCGGGCAGCGCGAGAACATCTCGGTCGACGAGACCAAGGTGTACGACGCGATCCAGGAGCGCGGCGGTCCGGAGGAGGCGGCCAAGCAGAGCGAGCAGGACGCCACCACGATCCACCGCCGCCAGCGCGACGCGATGATCATGGGTGAGCTGGCCCGCCGCAACCTCTCCACCCTCCAGATCACGATCGACTTCTTCCAGGTCAAGGACCCGAAGGAAGCCAAGGACAAGGCCAGGGAGGCCGCGGCGGACCCGGCGAAGTTCGCCAGGTTCGTGCAGGAGGCACCGCGCACCTCCAGCGGTCAGCAGGCCTCGGCCACGAACCAGAAGGTCCGCGTCTCCGAGAACGCCTCGCTCGTGCACACCATGCTGTGGGGCGTGAAGCCCGGCACGGTCGTCGCGTTCCCCGCCGACGAGCAGCAGGCCAGCTGGATGGTCGCGCTGGTCAAGGAGCGCACCACGGTCCCGGCGACGCCGGGCGAGGACGAGCTGGCCGACCGGATGGACCCGCGGCTGCTCGCGGCGTTCGGCCTGCGGATCGCCCAGTTCCACGCGGCCGACCTCGACATCGAGGTCAACCCCCGCTACGGCGTGTGGGACCCGACCGGTGCCACCGTCGTCGGCAAGGCCGGCGAGCAGGCCGGTTTCGTCGGCGTGAGCGCGAACCAGAAGAAGTCTTGATCACCGTCGTCGTCCTCAGCGAGCGGCTCGGCGCCGTGCTCCCCGCTGCCGCCCTGCCCGCGTTGCGCACGGCCACCGCCGTGTACGCGGGCGAGGGCGTGCCGGTGGAGTCCTGGTCGGCGTACGGCGTCGACGGGGCCGCTCCCGAGGTGCCGGAAGACGGTGCCGTGGTGCTGACGACCTCCGCCTCCGCCTACCCCGGCTCCACCGTGATCACCACGCCGGAGCCGCTGGGCGCCGGGCTGCTCGACGCGGCCGCGGTGATGCACCGGCTGCGGTCGCCCGGCGGGTGCCCGTGGGACGCCGAGCAGGACCACGACTCGCTGCGCCAGTACCTGGTCGAGGAGACGTTCGAGCTGCTCGAAGCCATCGAGGACGGCGACAGGGCAGCGATGCGCGAAGAGCTCGGCGACGTGCTGCTGCAGGTGCTGTTCCACGCGCGCGTCGCGGCGGAGCACGCGGAGGACCCGTTCGACATCGACGCGGTGGCCGCCGAGCTGGTCGCGAAGCTGGTCGGCCGGCACCCGCACGTGTTCGAGGGCCACGACCCGGCCGTGCACGACGCGACCTCGCAGGAGCACCGCTGGGAGGAGCTCAAGCAGGCCGAGAAGCGCCGCGAGTCCAGTGTGGACGGTGTGGCGCTCGGTCAGCCGGCGGTCGCGCTCGCCGCGAAGCTGGTGCAGCGCACCGGACGCGCCGGTCTCCCGGTCGACCTGTTGCCCGAGGGCGACGACACGGGCACGACGTTGTTCGCCGTGACCGCGCTGGCCAGGCTCGCCGGTGAGGACCCGGAGACGGAGCTGCGCCAGGTGTGCAGGCAGTTCGCCGCCAGGGTGCGGGATGCCGAAGCGAAAGCACGGGCCGAAGGTCTGGAATCTGTGACAGCGGAGGACTGGCGTCGCTTTTGGCCCTCCTGAACCGGTGACGGTGGGCTAACGTCGATCACGTGACTTACCTGCGGTATCCGCACCTTCGCGGTGACTTGGTGACGTTCGTGGCCGAGGACGACGTGTGGCTCGCCCCCGTCGGCGGAGGAAGGGCCTGGCGCGCGTCCGCCGACCAGGTACCCGTCCGCTCGCCGCGGTTCTCGCCCGACGGCACCCAGCTGGCCTGGGCCAGCTGGATCGACGGGGCCCCCGAGGTGCGGGTGGCCCCTGTGGACGGTGGCCCCGCACGCCGGTTGACGCACTTCGGCGTCGCCCGCACGGCGGTGTCGGGTTGGACGCCGGACGGCCGGGTGGTCGCCGTCTCGACGACCGGTCAGATGTCCCGGCACCGCAAGCAGGCCTGGGCCGTGCCGCTCGACGGCGAACCGCCAGAGCTGCTGCCGTTCGGGTGGGTCAACGACGTCTCGTTCGGCCCGGACGGGCAGGTCGTCACCTCGTCCAGCTACATGCAGGACCCCTCCTACTGGAAGCGGTACCGCGGCGGCACCGCCGGGAAGCTGTGGGTGGACGAGGCGGGCGACGGCGAGTTCGCCCGCATCCTGGTGGACCTGAAGTCGCCGCTGACGAACCCGATGTGGGTGGACGGGCGGATCGCGTTCCTGTCCGACCACGACGGCGTCGGCAGCGTGTACTCGGTGGCGCCGGACGGCACGGACCTGCGGCGTCACACCGAGCTGGAGTTCTACGCCCGCAACGCCTCCACCGACGGTTCACGGGTGATCTTCCACTCCGCCGGTGAGCTGTGGCTGCTGGAGGGCCTGTCGGAGCTGCGCAAGCTCGACATCCGGCTGGGCGGGCCGCGCACCGGCCTGCAGCAGCACCACGTCAAGGCCTCCGGCAACGTCGACTCGTTCAGCGTCGACCACACCGGCCGCGCGTCCGCCGTCGAGGTGCGCGGTTCCGTGCACTGGGTGACGCACCGCGACGGCCCCGTGCGCGCGTTGGCCGAACGCTCCGACGTGCGCGCGCGGCTGCCGAAGGTCCTCGGCGAGACGGGCCACGTGGTGTGGGTGACCGACGTCGAGGGCGAGGAGGCGCTGGAGATCGCGCCCGTCGGCGGTGTCGAGCCCGGCAACACCGCCCGCCGCGTCGCGTCCGGTCAGCTCGGCCGGGTGCTGTCGCTGGTCGCCGCGCCGGACGGGTCGCGCGTGGCGGTCGGGACGCACGACGGCCGGTTGCTGCTGGTGGACATCGCCTCCGGCGAGGTGCGGGAGGTCGTCTCCGGCGCCAACGCGAACGTGAGCAACCTGGCGTTCTCGCCCGACTCGGCGTGGCTCGCGTGGTCGCACCCCGGCCCCACGCCGTTGCGGCACATCAAGATGGCGAACGTGACGGACCTGTCGGTCGTGGACGTGACGCCGCTGCGGTTCGCCGACTTCTCGCCGGCCTTCACCGAGGACGGCAAGCACCTGGCGTTCCTGTCGGTCCGGACGTTCGACCCGGTCTACGACGCGCACGTCTTCGACCTGTCGTTCCCGACCGGCTGCCGCCCGTACCTGGTGCCGCTGGCCGCGACGACGCCGTCACCGTTCGCCCCGACGCGCGGCGGCCGTCCCGTGGACGACGAGGACGACGACAAGGACTCCTCGGACGACGACGACAAGCCCCCGGTGTCGAAGGTCGACATCGACGGCCTGGCCGGCCGCGTGGTGCCGGTGCCCGTGCCCGGTGCGGAGTACTCGGGCCTGCGCGCGGCCCGCGGCGGCCTGCTGTGGCTGCGCCGTCCGTTGCTCGGGGTGCTCGGCGACAACCTGGCCACCCCGGACGCCCGCCCGCCGCGCACGGTGCTGGAGCGGTTCGACTTCGCGAAGCAGAAGACCGAGTGCCTGGCCGACAGCGCGGACGCGTTCGCGGTGTCCGGTGACGGCCGCCGGATGGTCGTCGAGGACCGCGGTGACCTGCGCGTCGTGCCGACCGACAGCAAGGCCGACGAGGACTCGGCCGACTACGTCGAGATCGACCTGGCGCGGGTGCGCGTGGTCGTCGACCCGGCGCTCGAATGGGCGCAGATGTACGCCGAGAACGGCCGTCTCATGCGCGACAACTTCTGGCGCACCGACATGGGCGGCGTCGACTGGCAGGGCGAGCTCGACCGCTACCGCCCGCTGGTCGAGAAGCTCGGCAGCCACGACGACCTCGTCGACCTGCTGTGGGAGGTGCAGGGCGAGCTCGGCACGTCCCACGCCTACGTCTGGGGCTCGGCGCACCACGTGCCGACGTCCCGCCGCCAGGGCCTGCTGGGCGCCGACCTGGAACGCGTCGACGGCTCCTGGCTCGTGCGCCGGGTGATCCCCGGCGAGACCTCCGACCCGCACGCCCGTTCACCGCTGACGGCGCCAGGGGTGGCCGTGCGCGCGGGCGACGCCATCGTGGCCGTGGACGGTCGTCCGGTCGGACTGGGCGGCCCCGCGCCGTTGCTGGTGGGCACGGCGGGCAAGCCCGTCGAACTGACCGTGCGCCCCGGTGGTGGTGGCGAACTGCGTCGGGTCGTGGTCGTGCCGTTGGCCGATGAGGAGCCGTTGCGCTACCACGACTGGGTGGTCGGCCGACGCGCATTCGTGCACGAGAAGTCCGGCGGTCGCGTCGGCTACCTGCACGTTCCGGACATGATGGGCGCGGGCTGGGCCCAGCTGCACCGCGACCTGCGCGTGGAGCTGACCCGCGAGGCCCTGGTGCTGGACGTCCGCGAGAACGGCGGCGGCCACACCTCCCAGCTCGTGATCGAGAAGCTCGGCCGCAAGGTCATCGGCTGGTCCGTCGCCCGCGGCTACACCGCGTCCGAGAGCTACCCCCAGGACGCCCCGCGCGGCCCGGTCGTGGCGGTGGCCGACGAGTTCGCGGGCTCCGACGGCGACATCGTGAACGTGGCCATCAAGGAGCTGGGCATCGGCCCGGTCATCGGCGTCCGCACGTGGGGCGGCGTGATCGGCATCGACATGCGCTACTCCCTGGTCGACGGCACGATGGTCACCCAGCCGAGGTACGCGTCGTACTTCAACGGCCACGGCTGGGACGTCGAGAACTACGGCGTCGACCCGGACATCGAGGTGGTCATGACCCCCGCGGACCGCGTTTCCGGCCGCGACCCCCAACTCGAACGTGCCGTCTCCCTTACTCTGGAAAGGCTTTCGTCTTCACCGGCAGCTCACGCTCCGGAGTTGCCGCCTCTCGCGTGAGTACACCATCGTGTGGCTGAAGAACTGTGACGCACTGTTCCTTGTGGACGATCAACAAGACGGAACAGTTGTCCTCGTGCGGGGGTGTGTCGCAGATGAGTCACCGTGAAGAGCCGCGCAGTGGCCGTGGGTGCTTCGGGGCCGTGGTCGTCGTCCCGTTCCTGGCGCTCACCGGCATGTTCGCACTGATCGCCCTGACGGGGTCGCCGGAGGAAGCCCCTCTGGCGGCCCCGCCGGCCACCAGGCCCACCTCGCAGTGGTGGACCGAGCCGTTCGACGCGCTCACCACCTCCACGATCACCGAAACCGTTGTGGTGCAAGGGCAGGCGCGCGAGCTGAAGGGGGCGCGGCCGGCGACGCGGACGCAGGTGGTGGGCACGACGGTGACCGAGACCGTGCGGGTGCCGGTGTCCTCGTCCAAGCCGTCGGCGGTGGGGCGGAACGAGGAGCCCGATGTGCCCGGGGACGAGGACTCTTCGGTTTCGCCGTCTACTTCGGACAGCTCTCGGCCGGTGGTGACGTCCAGCGTGGTTCCGCCGCCGCCTTCTTCTGCGTCGGTGGTTCCTTCGGAGACGACGGTGCCGTCGTCGGCTCCGGGAAGGGCGCGCCCCGGTTCCGCCGCCGACCCCAGCCGGCCGTCCGCCTCAGCGAGCCACCGCAACCAGGCCTGACTACGGCATGCTGGCCCGTGCGTACGCGTCAGCCCCGCTGAACACGTTCTGCCCGTACTCCACGGAGTTGTTGTAGGCGAGCACGGCGGCCCACCAGCCGGCGCCGGTGCCGAGGTCGCGGGCACCGCCGCCGCACAGGTAGCGGGCCGCGGTGAGGGCGGCGTCGTCGATGTTCTGCGGGTCGGCGGGGAGGCCGTCGGGGGCGGCGCGTTTGGCCCAGCGGTTCCAGGTGCCGGGGATGAACTGCATCGGGCCCACCGCGCGGTCCCAGGTGGTGTCGGTGTCCAAGCGGCCGCCGTCGGTGTCGTGGATGGCCTTGACGCCGGGGGAGCCGTCCAGGGGGATGCCGATGATCGGGCGGGAGGGCAGGCCGTTGTCCTGGAGGCGGGCCCCGTTGATGTTGCCGTGGTGGGACTCGATGCGGCCGATGCCCGCGAGGGTGGCCCAGGAGATGCGGCACGCCGGGGCGTCGCGTTGCATCGTCAGGTCCGCGTTGGCGTAGGCGTGCAGGGCGCGGGCCGGGATGTCGGTCTTCGACGCCACGCGGGTGGCCCACTCGGTCAGCGGGCTGTCGCCGGTGGCGGGGTTCGGGGCGACGGCGTTGCCGGGGGCGGCGGCGCCGGGCTCGACCTCCTGGAGGGGGACGAGGAACGGCGGCGGGCCGAGGGGGGCTGCGGAGCGGCGGTTCAGGGCGCCCAGGCCCCACGCTCCTGCTGCCACGACCACGATCAGCAGCAGCACCAGGACGATGCGGCCGAAGATGGCGGCGTTGCGCGAGCGGCTTCGGGGTGCGGACGGCGGGACCACGAGACCCAGGCTACGTGCTCCCGGCAAGCGGGTGGCTGCGTGAACCGTGATGCAAACGGCACTGTCGGCGGCTGGACATACAGGTGAGCCTTACCTAAATTCAGGCCGACCTGATTCACGGAGGCGTCGGATGCTGTTCGCAAATGGCCTGATCGGGCTGCGGGAGGGGCTTGAGGCCGCACTCGTGGTGAGCATCCTGATCGCATTTCTGGTTAAAACGGACAGAAGGTACGCGCTGAAGTGGGTCTGGGTCGGCGTGGTGACCGCGCTGGTGCTTTCCGTGACGGCGGGGGCGGTCATCACCTTCGCCGGTGCGAGCATGACCTTTGAGCAGCAGGAAGCGTTCGGCGGGACGATGTCGGTCATCGCGGTCGCGTTCGTCACGGGAATGATCTTCTGGATGCGGCGCGCCGCCAAGACGATCGCGGCCGAGCTGCGCGGCAAAATGGACGAAGCGCTCAACGTCGGACCGCTCGCGGTCGTTGTCGTGTCCTTTTTGTCGGTCGCCCGGGAAGGGCTCGAAACCGCCGTCTTCTTCTATTCCAGCGTGCAGGCCGCGGGTGGGGGAACGACGCAGCCGCTGATCGGGTTCCTCGGCGGGATCGCGGTGGCGGTCGCCATCGCCGCCGGGCTCTACGCGGGGGCCATCCGGTTCGACCTCGGCCGGTTCTTCACCGTCACGGGCGTGCTGCTCGTCTTCGTCGCGGCCGGGGTGCTCAGCTACGGCATCCACGACCTGCAGGAGGCGGCGATCCTGCCGGGGCTCGACACGCTCGCGTTCGACATCAGCGACGTGCTGCCGGAGGACTCCTGGTACGGCGCGCTGCTCAAGGGCTTCTTCAACTACTCGCAGCGGACGTCGGTGCTGCAGGCCGTCGCGTGGGTCTCCTACGTGGCGGTCGTCCTGTCCCTCTTCCTCGTCCGGCCGCGCGCTCGCGCGGCCGCCTGAAACAGATCACTGGAGTTGCCGTGCGGAAGGCAGCAGTCGTCCTGGGCTCACTCGTGGTGCTGGCCGCCTGCGGCAGCGCTCCGGAGAACGCCGCGAGCGGCGCCATCGCGGTCGAGGCGAGCGACAGCGCGTGCAAGGTCGCGAAGACCGAGGCGGGGACCGGCAACGTCGCGTTCGAGGTGACGAACAAGGGCACCAAGGTCACCGAGTTCTACCTGTACGCGGAGGGCGACCGCATCCTCGGCGAGGTCGAGAACATCGGCCCCGGCCTCACCCGCAAGCTGATCGTCGAGGTCACCGAGGCCGGCAAGTTCCAGACCGCCTGCAAGCCCGGCATGAAGGGCGACGGCATCCGCGGCGACTTCACCGTCACCGGTGACGCCAAGAAGTCGACCGACGGCGACGCGCTGCTGGCCGAGGCGACGAAGAGCTACCAGCGCTACGTCTCCTCGCAGGCCGACCAGCTGCTCGTGAAGACCGAGGAGTTCGTGGGCGCCGTCAAGGCCAAGGAGGTCGACGAGGCCAAGGCCCTGTACCCGGTGTCGCGGATCTACTGGGAGCGCATCGAACCGGTCGCGGAGAGCTTCGGCGACCTCGACCCGAAGATCGACGGCCGCGAGGACGTGATCGAGGAGGGCATGGCCTTCACCGGCTACCACCGCCTGGAGAAGGACCTGTGGGCGTCCGGGTTGCAGGCCGACTCCGACAGGATCGCCGACCAGTTGCTGGCCGACGTCAAGGAGATCGTGGGCAGGGCCAAGGCCGTCGAGCTCACGCCCGTGCAGCTCGCCAACGGCGCCAAGGAGCTGCTCGACGAGGTCGCCACCGGCAAGATCACCGGCGAGGAGGACCGCTACTCGCACACCGACCTGTGGGACTTCCGGTCCAACGTGGACGGTTCGCAGGCCGCCGTCGCGGCGCTGCGACCGGTGGTGCAGCAGCGGGACGCGGCCCTCGTGTCCACGCTGGACGAGAAGTTCAAGGCCCTCGACGAGGCGCTGGAGAAGCACCGCAGGGGCGACGGGTTCGCGCTGTACACCGAGCTCTCCCAGGACGAGGTCAAGGCGCTGGCCGAGGCCGTCGACGCGCTGGGCGAGCCGGTCAGCAGGGTCGCCGAGGTGGTGTCGGCCAAGTGAGCGGGGTGTCACGGCGCAGGTTGTTCGGGTACGCGGGCGCCGGGGTGGCGCTCGCGGGGACCGGTGCGGCGGCCGGCGCGTTCGCCGTCAGGGCGGCGCCGGAGGCCGAGAACGCCGCGGCGGCGCAGGTGCCGTTCCACGGCGACGTCCAGGCGGGCATCACCACGCCCGCCCAGGACCACATGCACTTCGTCGCGCTCGACGTGAAGACGAAGAACCGGGCCGAGCTCGTCGACCTGCTCAAGCAGTGGACGCGGGCCGCGGAACGGATGACCGCGGGCCAGGAGGCCGCCGAGAACGGTGCCGTCGGCGGCAACGCCGACGCCCCGCCCAAGGACACCGGCGAGGCGCTCGGTCTCCCGGCCTCCGCGCTGACGCTGACGATCGGCTTCGGCCCGTCGCTCTTCGACGACCGGTTCGGGCTGGCCGGTCAGCGGCCGGAGGCGTTGATCGACCTGCCGCGGTTCCCGAAGGACGACCTCGACCCGGCTCGCAGCAACGGCGACATCTGCCTCCAGGCCTGCGCGAACGACCCGCAGGTCGCCGTGCACGCCATCCGCAACCTGGTCAGGATCGGCTTCGGCCGGGTCGCGGTGCGCTGGTCGCAGCTCGGGTTCGGCCGCACGTCCTCGACCACGCGGGCGCAGGCCACACCGCGCAACATGTTCGGGTTCAAGGACGGCACCCGCAACATCAAGGCCGAGGACACCGACCTGCTGCGCGACCACGTGTGGGTCGCGGAGGGCCCCGAGTGGATCCGCGGCGGCACCTACCTGGTGACCCGCCGGATCCGCATGCACGTCGAGATCTGGGACCGCACCTCGCTGAACGAGCAGGAGCAGATCGTCGGCCGCTCCAAGGGCGAGGGCGCCCCGCTCGGGCAGGCCCGGGAGTTCGACGAGCCGGACCTGCACGTCAAGGGCGCGGGCGGGGTGCCGCGGATCGGCGAGCTCGCCCACGTCCGGCTCGCGTCGCCGGAGTCGTTGAACGGCGCCAGGATACTGCGCCGCGGCTACAACTTCACCGACGGCTCCGACGGGCTCGGGCACCTCGACGCCGGCCTGTTCTTCGTGGCGTTCAACCGGGACTCCCGCACGGCGTTCGTGCCGATGCAGCAGGCGCTGTCCACAAAGGACAAGATGATGGAGTACCTGGAGCACACCGGTTCCGGGCACTTCGCCGTGCCCCGCGGCGTGCAGCCGGGCGGCTACTGGGGTGAGGCGCTGTTCCGGTAGGCGGTGCTCAGCCCGGCCGGCCGCCGCCCAGCGCCAGCCTGGCCTTCACCTCGCCGAGCGCCTCCTGGTACTCCGGCGACGGGTTCATCGCGACCGCCATCCGCAGCTGCGCCAGCGCCTCGGTGAGCCGCTGCTGCCGTTGCAGCGTCTTGCCGAGCGCGAACCGGGCGTAGTGGTCGCTCGGGTCGAGGTCGAGGACCTTGCGGAACGCCTCCTCCGCCCGCCGCAGCTGCGCGGTCCCGAGGTAGGCGCGGCCGGCGAGCAGCTGCACGGACGGCGCGTCCGGGGCCTCGTCCAGCACCTGCCGCAGTTCGCGCAGCGCGTCCAACGGCCGCTGCTGGCCCAGCAACGCCTCCGCCCTGCGGAAAGCTTCGAAGGTGCCGTCCGTCATTCGATCAACGGTACCCACCGCGGGCGGGTTCTTCGACTGCCGTCCGGGCGACAGAACTCGAAAGGGGTGGTCGCGGGGCGTCGAACCCGCTGCGCGAGCGGGACACCTCAGTCCGATTCGGACGTGGCGGCACCGGCCGGCAGGCTCGCTGCCATCCTGCGCACCGCCGTCGTGAGGATCTCCGGCGAGGTCGCGAGGTTCAGCCGCACGAACCCCGCCCCGCCGGTGCCGAACGGGACGCCGCAGTTCACCGCCACCCGCCCGCGGCGCAGGAACTCCCCGGCCGGCCGGTCGCCGAGCCCCAGCCCGCGGCAGTCGAGCCACGCCAGGTACGTGCCGGGCGCCGGTTCGTAGCGCACCCCCGGCAGCTCCTCGGCCAGCAGCGCGGCCAGCACCCGGCGGTTCTCGGTGAGGCCCGCCAGCACCGCGTCCAGCCAGTCGCCGCCGTCCCGGTACGCCGCGGTGTGCGCGAGGACGCCGACGTGGCTGGGCCCGTGGCCGACCTCCTCCGGCAACCGCGCGAGGTCACCGGCCGCCTCCGGGCCCGCGATGGCCAGCGCCGCCTTGAGCCCGGCCAGGTTCCACGCCTTCGACGCCGACATCAGCGACAGCGCGTTGCCCGACACGCTCAGGTACGGCACGAACCGCACACCGGGAGCCACGAGCGGCGCGTGGATCTCGTCCACGACCACCCGCACGCCGTGCCGTCCGGCCAGGTCCGCGACGGCGGCCAGCTCGTCGGCGGTGTGGACGGTCCCGGTCGGGTTGTGCGGGCTGCACAGCAGGTACGCCGCACCCCGTCCGGCCCGGTCGAAGGCCTCCTCCAGCACGGCGAGGTCGATCCGCCCCGCCGGGTCCAGCGGCGCCTCGACCACGCGCCGCCCCATCGACGTGACGAACTGGTAGAAGGGCGGGTAGACCGGGCAGTTGACCACGACCGGCGCGTCCCGTGCCGACACGAGCCGGAGCATCTCGACGACGCCCATCATCACGTCGGGGACGATCGCGGTGCGGTCGACGGCCGGCTCCCAGCCCCAGCGCTCGCGCGCGAACCCGGCCAGCGCCTCGGCGTAGGCGCTGCCCTCGGGGTAGCCGGTGTCGCCCAGCGCCACCGCGTCGGTGACCGCCCGCGCGACCGGCTCGGCCAGCAGGACGTCCATCTCGGCCACCCACACCGGCAGCACGTCGGGCGGGTAGTGCCGCCACTTCATGCTGGTCCGCTGCCGCAACTGGTCGAGGGTGAGCTCGCGCAACGGGTTCATGCCGCAAAGCTAGGAGAGATCGCGCAGGAGGTGTTTGCTTTCTTTGCTGCATGAGCGCTGAGGACAGGCCAGGATGTGCGAATGGACGCCGTGGACCGCAAGATCCTTGCCGAGCTGCAGCGCGACGGCCGCATGACCGTCACCGACCTCGCCCACCGCGTGCAGCTCAGCGTCTCCCGCTGCCAGCGCCGGCTGCGCGAGCTGGAGCACCGGGGCGTGATCCGCGGCTACCGCGCCGTGGTGGACGCGGCGGCGATCGGCTTCGGCTTCGAGGCGCTGGTGTTCGCGAAGGTGCGGCTGGAGTCGCTGGACGACTTCGACGACGCGCTCGCCGGGGTGCCGAACGTCGTGGAGGCGCAGCGGTTGTTCGGCAGCCCCGACTACCTGCTGCGGGTGGTCACCGCCGACCTCGCCGACTACCAGCGGTTGTACGAGGGCACGCTGGCCCGTTTGCCCGGTGTGCGCGGGCTGACGTCGACCATTGTGATGAAGCAGGTGGTCGAACCGCGCCCGTTGCCGTGAGCCGGGAAGCGGGGAATGCGCGGGGGCGTTGTGCCGTTGCATGAGCCTGCGCTTCTCACTGATGGGTCCAGTACGAGCCTGGCGAGGGGACGAGGAGGTCGACCTCGGCCCGCGGCAGCAGCGGGCCGTGCTGGCGGCGCTGCTGCTGAACAACGGCATCCGGTTGAGCAACGACCAGCTGATCGGGATGGTCTGGGACGACCCGACGCCGAGCGCGCTGACGGCGTTGCGCACGTACACGTACAAGATCCGCAAGGCCCTGCCGGAGCTGGACCTGAGGTCGAAGGACGGCGGCTACACCGTGCGCGCCGAGCTCGTCGACGACTGCCGCGGGGAACCGCTGGAAGGCCTGACCGGCACGTACTTCGAGGCGCAGCGGGTCAGGCTCGCGCAGGAGCGGCTCAAGGCCCGCGAGGACTGGCTCGAACGCGAGCTCGACGTGCTGGAGCTGCAGAAGCACGTGGCCGCGAACCCGTTGCGGGAACGCCCGCGTGCGCTGCTGATGCACGCCCTCTACCGCGACGGCCGGCAAGCCGAGGCGCTGGACCACTACCACCAGGCGCGCGCACTGCTGAACGACGAGCTGGGGCTCGAACCCGGTCCCGAGCTGCGCAAGGTCCACGCCCAGATCCTCACCGGCGACCTGCACCTGCCGCGCAAGCCCGAGCAGCTGCCCCCCGACCTGCCCGACTTCACCGGGCGGGCCCAGGAGATCGCGCAGGCGCTGCGGGTCCTGCCCGGCACGGTCGGCATCACCGGCATGCACGGCAGCGGCAAGACCGCGCTGGCCGTGCGGATCGGCCACCTGGTGAGGCACCGGTTCCCCGACGGGCAGATCGTCGTGCGCGGCAAGGACGTCGCGACCGAGCTGCTGCGCGCGGTCGGCGTCGAGAACCCGGCAGGCGACCGGGCCGCGCTGTGGCGGGAGAAGGCGCGCGGCAAGCGGTTCCTGGTCGTCGTCGACGACGTCACCGACGCGGCGTCCGTGCGCGACCTGCACACCCCGGGTTCCGCGCTCGTCCTGACGAGCGTGCGCAGGCTGAACGAGCTGCCCGCCGTCACGTGGGTCAGGACCGCTGGCCTCACCGAGACCGAGGCGCACGAGTTCTTCCGCAAGGTCCTCGACCCGCGGCGGATCGACGCCGAACCGGAGCGCGCGGCCGAGGTGCTGGCCCGCGTCTCGCACCTGCCGAACCCGATCAGGGTGCTCGGCGGCAAGCTGTCCTCCCGGCCGCGGTGGACCGTCGAGATGCTGCAGCTGCAAATGGAGCGGGAGAGCAGGCTCGGCACCGCCGTCCCGTCCGACTGCCGGGCCGTGCTGGCGCCGCTGGACAAGGCCGCGCTGCAGCTCACCGACGAGGAACGCCACCTGCTGCGCCTGCTGGCCCGCCAGGACCGGGACGTGGTCACCGTGTGCGAGGCGGCCGAGCTCTACGGCGGTGACGTGGCGTGCATCGAGATGCTGCTGGAGTCGCTCGCCGACGTGCACCTGATCGAACCGGTGGTGCTCGGCTGCTACCGGCTGCCGCGGTTCGTGCAGCTGTACTTCGGACTCCGCACACCCGTCCTGACCAGCTGATTCATCCGAAATTCACGGCTCGACCATCCGGCTGCGCCAAATTTGTGGACATGTCAACCAAGGAACTCGCAGGCAAGAAGGCACTCGTCACCGGAGCCACCTCGGGCATCGGCCGCGCGATCGCGGTCAGGCTCGCGGAGGCGGGTGCCACCGTCTACCTCACCGGCCGCCGCGCCGAGCTGGGCAAGGAGACCGTCGAGCTGGTCGAGAAGGCCGGCGGCACCGCGCACTTCATCGTCTCCGACGTCGGCGACCTCGACGACGTCCGCAAGCTCGCCCAGGAGGTCGGCGAGGTCGACGTCCTGGTCAACAACGCGGGCATCTTCCCGTTCTCCTCGACCCCCGAGCAGTCGGTGAAGACCTACGAGCAGGTGTTCGACGTGAACGTGCGCGGCACCTACTTCCTCACGGCCGCACTCGCCCCGGCGATGGTCGCGAAGAAGAAGGGCGCGATCATCAACATCTCGTCCATCGGCGCTGCTGCCGGCAACGCGGTCACGAGCGTGTACAGCGCCTCCAAGGCCGCGGTGGACGCGTTCACCCGCTCGTGGGCCGTCGAGTTCGGCGGGCACGGCGTCCGCGTCAACTCGGTGGCACCCGGACCGGTCCGCACCGACGCCGCGGTCGTGCAGGCCGGTGAGGTGTTCGAGGAGTTCAGCGCGCAGCTGCCGCTGGGCCGCGTCGGCGAGCCGGAGGAGATCGCCGACACCGTGCTGTTCCTCGCGTCGGACCGGTCCAGCTTCGTGACCGGCGTGGTCCTCGCGGCCGACGGCGGCTACCTCGCGAGCTGAGCGAGCACGGGGGACAGGGACGAGGGCGACTCGACGTGCACGTTGTGGCCCGCGCCGGTGAACACCACTGGCTCGGGCACCAGCTCCTCCAGGTGCTCCCGGGGGCTCATCGGGTCGTTCTCACCCGCCGCCAGCACCACGTGCGCCTGCGCGGCCATGACCAGCCCGGCCATGTCCGGGCGGCCGACGCCGAACGCGCGCATGTCCAGCGCGGGCGCCCAGCCGCCGTCCACCTCGGTCACGCCGTGCCGCAGCGGCACGCCGGCCATCTTCGCGGCGCGGTCGGCGGCCTCCGCCTCGGTGCCGAAGACCTTGGCCGGCTTGGCGGCGAGCGCGGCGGCCTTGGCCAGCTCCTCGTCGGTCCACCGCACCTTGACCCCGACGCCGACCGCGGTCGTGACCTCGACCCCGAACCAGCCGCTCGCCAGCGCCAGGCCGACCACACCGCCCAGCGAGTGGCCGATGACCGTGACGGGCTCGCGAGGGATCACGGTCGCGACGGAGGCCGCGAGAGAGCCGAACGAGTACCGGTCGAGGGGCGCGCTCCTGCCGTGACCGGGCAGGTCCGGCACGAGCCAGCTGCCGTGCCAGTCCGCGACGACCTGCTCCCAGACCTCACCGGTGGCACCGAGGCCGTGCAGCAGCACCAGCAGCGGTCCGTTCCCGCCACGTTCGACATGGAGCACGTCAGAATCCTGTTCTATGCGTACCGATGCCGAGCTGATCCTCGACCCGGACACATATACCTCCGGTGTCCCGCACGACGCACTCACCCGGCTGCGCGAAAAGAACGTGGTGCGCATCGACGACTTCTGGGCGGTGTTCCGGTACGACGACGTCCGGACGGTCCTGCGCTCGCCCGGCGTGTTCTCCTCGCACCGCGGCGCCACGCAGATCCGCGACCCGCGGCCGGACGACCTCGCCTACGTCCAGCGGATGATGCTCAACCAGGACCCGCCGGAGCACTCGCGGTTGCGGCGCATGCTGACCGGGGCGTTCACCCCGCGTGCGGTCGCGCGGCTGGAGGAGGGCATCCGGGAGAACGCCCGCCGCATCGTCGCCGAGCCGTCCGGTGACTTCGCCGCCGACGTCGCCGACCTGCCGCTGCTGACGCTCGCCGACGTCTTCGGCGTCCCGCGCCAGGACCGCGCGTTGCTCTACGACTGGAGCAACCGCGTGATCGGCTTCCAGGACGCCGAGTACGCCCTGTCCTCCAGCGACACGACCGGGATGACGGACATGGCGCTGGCGGCGCTGGAGCTGCGTCCCGACGACGGCCGTGACCCGCGCGCACGCAACGGCATGCCCGACCTCTACGCCTACGCGCACGCGTTGGGCGAGCACAAGCGTGCGCACCCGTCGGACGACGTGATCAGCAACCTCATGCGCGAGGACCTGTCGATCGAGGAGTTCGAGAACCTGTTCTGGCTGTTCTCCGTGGCGGGCAACGAGACCCTGCGCAACGGCATCCCCGGCGGCCTGATCGCCCTGCTGGAGCACCCCGGCCAGTACGACCGGCTGCGCGCCGACCGGTCGCTGCTCGGCACGGCGGTCGAGGAGGTGCTGCGGTGGTGGACGCCGGTGATGCACTTCCGCCGCACGGCCGTCCGCGACACGTCGCTGTCGGGCGTGGAGATCAGGGCGGGGGACAAGGTCGTCGTGTGGTTCTCGGCGGCCAACCGGGACGAGCGCGTGTTCACCGACCCCGGCCGGTTCGACGTGGGCCGCCGCGAGGCCGACCACCTGAGCTTCGGCCACGGCCCGCACTTCTGCCTCGGCGCGCAGCTGGCCCGCACCCAGCTGCGCGCGGTCTTCGAGGCGGTTCTGGACCTGCCCGGCCGGCTGCGGCTCGACGGCGAGGTCGTCCGGCTGCGGTCGAACTTCCAGAACGGCGTCAAGCACCTGCCGGTGTCGCTGTCGTAGCCGTGTACGGCACCGGGGCGCGTCTGGCACGATTCAGTAGACCGGCTCCGGCGGCCCGCTGTGATCTGACGGTGTCGAGCCCCGGTCGGTCACCTGGCCCAAGTAGGCTCGTCGCGAGACGAGACGCAGGAGAAACAGGGAGCGCAAGTGGCGGTCATCGAGCAGGTCGGAGCACGCGAGATCCTGGACTCGCGCGGCAACCCCACCGTCGAGGTCGAGGTGGCGCTGGACGACGGCACGCTGGAGCGCGCCGCCGTTCCGTCGGGTGCCTCGACCGGTGAGCACGAAGCGGTGGAGCTGCGCGACGGCGACGCCAAGCGGTACCTGGGCAAGGGCGTCGAGCGTGCGGTGACCGCGGTGCTCGACGAGATCGGCCCCGAGCTGGTCGGCATCGAGGCCGTCGAGCAGCGCGTCGTGGACCAGAAGCTCGTCGACCTGGACGGCACCCCGGACAAGGGCCGCCTGGGCGCCAACGCGATCCTGGGCGTGTCCCTCGCGGTCGCGAAGGCGGCGGCGACGAGCTCCGGCCTGGAGCTGTTCCGCTACATCGGCGGACCGAACGCGCACGTGCTGCCGGTCCCGATGCTGAACATCCTCAACGGTGGCTCGCACGCCGACACCGACGTGGACATCCAGGAGTTCATGATCGCGCCGATCGGCGCGGAGACGTTCCGCGAGGGCCTGCGCTGGGGCGCCGAGGTCTACCACGCGCTGAAGTCCGTGCTGAAGAGCAAGGGCCTCGCCACCGGCCTGGGCGACGAGGGCGGCTTCGCCCCCAGCCTCGGCAGCAACCGCGACGCGCTCGACCTGATCCTCGAAGCCGTCGAGAAGGCCGGCTACCGCGCCGGCCGCGACATCGCGCTCGCGCTCGACGTGGCCGCCACGGAGTTCTTCTCCGACGGCGCCTACACGTTCGAGAAGAACAAGCGCTCCGCCGAGCAGATGATCGGCTACTACTCCGAGCTGGTCCGCGACTACCCGATGGTCTCCATCGAGGACCCGCTGTCCGAGGACGACTGGGACGGCTGGGTGCAGATGACCGCCGAGCTGGGCGAGAAGGTCCAGATCGTCGGCGACGACCTGTTCGTCACCAACCCGGAGCGCCTGGAGGAGGGCATCTCCCGCCGCGCCGCCAACGCGCTGCTGGTGAAGGTCAACCAGATCGGCACGCTGTCCGAGACGCTGGACGCGGTCTCGCTGGCCACCTCCTACGGCTACAAGTCGATGATGTCGCACCGCTCGGGCGAGACCGAGGACACGACCATCGCCGACCTCGCCGTCGCGACCGGTGCCGGCCAGATCAAGACCGGTGCCCCCGCCCGCGGTGAGCGCACCGCGAAGTACAACCAGCTGCTGCGCATCGAGGAGAGCCTCGGCGACGCCGCGCGGTACGCGGGCGAGCTGGCGTTCCCCCGGTACACGCCGGAGGGCTGACGCATGGCTGAGCGCGCGCGCCGACCACGCCGCCCCCGTGCCGAACGGGAGGCGCGGCCCACCCGCGCGCGCAAGCCACCCCGTCCGAAGGGGCCCGCCCGCCGTTCCGACGGCACGGGCGGCGCCTTCGGGATGACCGGCACGCGGCGGGCCGCGATGTTCGCGATGGTGCTGTGCGCACTGGCGTTGAGCATCGCGGTCCCGCTGCGGACCTACCTGTCCCAGCGCGACGAGCTGCGCGACGCGAACGCGGAGTCCGACAAGCTGCGCGACCAGGTCGCCGCGCTGGAGCACCGCAAGGCGCAGCTGAACGACCCGGCGTTCGTGGAGATCGAGGCGCGCAAGCGGCTGCACTGGGTGCGGCCGGGCGAGACGCCGTACATCGTGCAGCTGCCGGGCGACGAGAACCGCAACACTGAATCGGAGCGTCCGTCGGGCAAGCCGTCGGCGAACCAGTCTTGGTACGAGGAACTTTGGCAATCGGTGACGCACAAGTAACTGCTGCTGACCTGGAAGTGGTCGCGAAGCAGCTGGGCCGGACGCCGCGCGGAACCCGCGCGATCGCGTCGCGGTGCCCCTCGGGACACCCGAACGTCGTGCAGACGCACCCGCGCCTGCCGGACGGGACGCCGTTCCCGACGATGTTCTACCTGACCTGCCCGAAGCTGAACTCCCTGGTCAGCACGCTGGAGGGCAACGGGCTGATGAGGGAGCAGACCGACCGGCTCGCGGAGGACCCCGAACTCGCCGCCGCCTATCAGCGCGCGCACGAGTCGTACCTCGCGGAGCGGGACGCCCTCGAACCGCTGGGCACCCAGGTCACCGCGGGCGGCATGCCCACGAGGGTCAAGTGCCTGCACGTGCACGTGGCCCACTCGCTGGCGAAGGGCCCCGGCGTCAACCCGTTCGGCGACGAGGCGCTGGCGGTCCTGCGCGAGCAGGCCCTGTGGCCGGTCGGTGACTGCGCGGCCGGTTAACGGTCAACGGAACCGAACAGGCGCTTCACTCCGTCTTGGGTACACCTGGGCTCGCGAGTGAGGCAGGCTGGGACCAGGGCAGCGAGGGGGCGCACGCCGTAACTGTCGGACGGCGCGCCGCGATGACGCACGAGAGGTGAGTATTCGTGGCAATGGCCAAACTGCGCGGTCCCGCGGCCCTGTCAGCCCGTCACAAGGGCTTCGCCGTGGCCGCACTGGCTGCCATGCTCGCGCCGGCGCTGATCGTGGGCACCAGGCTGGTCGACTGGGTCAACCTCTCCAAGCACACCGACATCGCGGTCTCCCTGGGCCCTGCCGACGTCTTCGGCGCCCTGCGGCGCGACCCGTCCGAGCTGGGCGCGACCGGCCGCCTGCCGTTGTCCGACGAGCTCAGCGCCGCGCTGCTGCTCGACCTGGAGGACGGCGACCTCGACGACCTCGACAACGACCCCGGCGTCATCGAGGACTTCCCCGGCGACCACGGCATCCCCGGCGTCGTGCTGGAGGCGTACCTGCGCGCCGAGGACAAGATGGCCACCATGGTCCCCGGCTGCAACCTCGACTGGGCCCTGCTCGCGGGCATCGGCAAGGTCGAGTCGAACCACGCCAACAACGGCCGCGTCAACGCCATCGGCGACGCCACCCCGAAGATCCTCGGCCCGGTCCTCAACGGCGCCCCCGGCATGGCCGCCATCCGCGACACCGACGGGGGCCGCCTCGACGGCGACGCCACCTGGGACCGCGCCGTCGGCCCCATGCAGTTCATCCCCGGCACCTGGGCGGGCTACAGCGCCGACGGCAACGACGACGGCGTCATCAACCCGAACAACGTCTACGACGCCGCCCTCGGCGCCGGCCGCTACCTCTGCGCGGGCGGCGGCGACCTGTCCCAGCCCTCCGCCCGCTCGGCCGCGATCTTCCGCTACAACAACTCGAACTCCTACGTCCGCACGGTCCTGCAGTGGGCCAAGCAGTACACCGACAACGTCGACACGCTGCCCCTGCTCCCCGACACCGGCAACAACGTGCAGAACCCGACGCCGGGCAACCCCGGTGACCCCGGCAACTCCGGGAACCCGGGCAACCCCAGCACGTCGACCCCGCCGCCGTCGTCGTCCTCGAACCCGTCGACCCCGCCGTCGTCGTCGAACCCGTGCACGCCGCCGACGACGACCACGTCGTCCTCCACCACTTCCTCCTCCGCGCCGCCGTCCTCCTCGTCCGCGCCGTCGTGCCCGCCGTCCTCCTCGACGCCGCCGTCGTCCTCCTCGTCCACCCCGCCCTCGTCCTCGAACCCGCCCGCCCAGGAACCGTCGAACCCGCCGGCCGGGTCGTCGAGCCAGTCGCAGGGGACGACCACGCGGGTGGAGCCGACGACGACCGTCGAGCCGACCACTGCGGTGACGACGACGGCAGCGGCCAGCAGTGTCGTGCCGACCACGGGGGCGAGCGGTCCGGTCATGAGCACGACGACCTGATCCGTTGTCCGCTCAGCCCTCGTGCTGCGCGCCCGGAGCGGGACTGACCTTCGTCACACCGCGATCCGCCCTGCACCGCCGGTGTTCCTTGGCAAGGTGTGACCGTGCGCCCTGACTACCCGATCAAGACCGACCGCCTCCTCCTGCGCCCCTTCACCCCGGCGGACCTCGACGACTACGCGGCTTACCGCACCGATCCCGAGGTCAACCGCTACCTCCTCACCGTGGTGACCGACCGCGCCGGGACCTCCGAGCTGCTCGCCAGGAAGGCCGCCCAGACCGAGCTGACCGGCGACGGCCAGGGGCTCTCCCTCGCCGTGCACTGGCCGGAGGCGGGGCGGGTGGTCGGCGACGTCGTCCTCAAGTGGCTGAGCGAGGAGCACCGGCAGGGCGAGATCGGGTACGTCTTCAACCCCGAGTTCCAGGGCAGGGGACTCGCGGGCGAGGCGGCGGGGGCGTTGCTGCGGTTCGGGTTCGAGGAGCTCGGGCTGCACCGGGTCATCGCCAGGGCCGCCCCGGGCAACGAGGCGTCGTGGCGGGTGATGGAACGGCTCGGGATGCGCAGGGAGGCCCACTACCGGCAGAACAGGGTGGTCAAGGGGGAGTGGGCCGACCTCTACACCTACGCGGTGCTCGCACAGGAGTGGCGGGCACGCCGCTGACACCGGAAAACCAGGAGGCACCGCCGGTGTTCCTTGGCAAGGTGTGACCGTGCGCCCTGACTACCCGATCAAGACCGACCGCCTCCTCCTGCGCCCCTTCACCCCCGCGGACCTCGACGACGTCCACGCCTACCGCCGCCTCCCCGAGGTCGCCCGCTACCTCTACGACGAGGCACTGACCCGCGACGAGACCGCGGAGAAGCTGCTCAGGTGGTCGGCCATGGACGAGCTCACCGGGGACGGCCAGTCGCTCGCCCTCGCCGCCGTGCTCGACGGCACGGTCATCGGCGAGGTCGACATCAAGTGGCTGAGCCGGGAGCACGCGCAGGGGGAGCTGGGGTACATCTTCAACCCGGAGTTCCAGGGCAGGGGGTACGCGCGGGAGGCGGCCGAGCAGATGCTCCACCTCGCCTTCGAGCAGGTGCGGCTGCACCGGGTGATCGCGCAGTGCGACCCGCGCAACGAGCCGTCGTGGCGGTTGATGGAACGGCTCGGGATGCGCAGGGAGGCGCACTTCCGGCAGAACGAGGTCTTCAAGGGCGAGTGGGGTGACCTCTTCGTCTACGCCATGCTTGCCGAAGAACACCGAAACGAGGAGTGAGCCATGGCGCGGGTTGCCGCCGTCGACTGCGGGACCAACTCGATCCGGCTGCTGGTCGCTGACGTGACCACGCGGGACGACGGCACGGTGTGGCTGCGGGACGTGCACCGCGAGATGCAGGTCGTCCGGCTCGGGCAGGGGGTCGACGCCACGGGGCGGCTGCACCCCGACGCGATCAAGCGCACGAAGGACGCCCTGCTGGACTACGCGCGCACGATGCAGCGCAAGGGCGTGGAGCGCGTGCGGATGGTGGCCACGAGTGCCACACGGGACGCGAGCAACCGGGACGACTTCTTCGGCATGACCGAGGAGGTGCTCGGGGCGCCGGCGGAGGTGATCTCCGGGGACGAGGAGGCGCGGCTGTCCTACCTCGGCGCGGTCGCCGACCTCGACCCGGACGGGGGACCCTTCCTCGTCACCGATCTGGGTGGTGGCAGCACCGAGTTCGTCCTCGGCAGCGGTGCGGAGGTCGAGGCGGCGCGGTCGATGGACATCGGTTGCGTGCGGCTGACCGAGCGGTTCCTCCACTCCGACCCGCCCGAGAAGGGCGAGGTCGACAAGGCGGAAGCGTTTGCGCGCGAGCAGGTCCAATTGGCCTTCGAAACAGTTCCGGTCGAGAAGACGCGCACGTGGATCGGCGTTGCCGGAACGGTCACGACGTTGTCCGCCCTGGTCCAGGGGTTGGCGGTGTACAACAGCGACGAAATCCACCTCTCCCGCATCACACTTGACAATGTTCGTGAAATCACTGACAGTGTTCTCTCCATGACGCATGATGAACGGGCCGGGTTGGGACCCATGCATCCCGGCCGGGTGGACGTCATCTGCGGTGGAGCGATCGTTCTGCGCGCGATTGCCGAGGAGCTGCACAATCGCGCGGGAACTGACGTGCTCGTTTGCAGTGAGCACGACATCCTCGACGGCATCGCGTTTTCGCTGGTCCGGCGCTGAATTAAGGTCGACTTGAGACGATCGTGACGAGTTTGTGACCGGTTTCAGTGCGCGTACTCCTGGACACCCCGGTTAACGTCCTCTCACGTTTTGGGAGGTGGACGAGACCTCCCGGGGAGGCGTGCGCCCGCACCACTTGCGGCGCCGCCGGGAATAGGCGGGAGAGATTGATGTCGCGATCACGGGTTGCGTGGGTGGCTCTGCCGGCCGCGCTGGCCATGACGCTCAGCGCGTGCGGCGGGGGTGGCGGTTCGTCCACCTCCGAGGGCAAGGAGAACCCCGAAGGCACGGTGTCCATCTACGGCACCGAGCCCAAGAGCACGCTGTTCCCGGCCAACACGACCGAGGCCGGTGGCTCCAAGGTCACCGAGGCCCTGTTCGCGCGCCTCGTGGACTACGCGCCGGAGGACGGCAAGCCCACCAACCTCATGGCGGAGTCGATCGAGTCGACCGACGCCAAGGTCTACACCGTCAAGATCAAGCAGGGCTGGAAGTTCCACGACGGGACCGAGGTCAAGGCGAAGAACTTCGTCGACGGCTGGAACTGGTCGGCCAACGCGAACAACGCGCAGCAGGCCGCCTCGTTCTTCTCGGTCATCCAGGGCTTCAAGGACGTGCACCCGGCTGACGAGGCCGCGAAGCCGACCGCCGACAAGATGTCCGGCCTCGAGGTCGTCAGCGACTACGAGTTCAAGGTCACGCTCAACGCGCCGACCTCGGTCTTCACCACCATGGTCGGCTACCTGCCGTTCTCGCCGCTGCCGGACGCGTTCTTCGCGGACCCCAAGGCGTTCGAGGCCAAGCCGATCGGCAACGGCCCGCTGAAGTTCGTCTCGCGCACGCCGAACTCGCTCATCAAGCTCGACCGCTTCGACGACTACAAGGGCGAGAAGGTCCACTTCAAGACCCTCGACATCAAGATCTACTCCAGCCAGGAGACCGCCTACCAGGACCTGGTGGCCGGCAAGCTGGACTTCATGGAGGCCCTGCCCCCGTCGGCCAAGGTCGGCGAGAAGTACAAGGCGGACCTCGGTGACCAGGTCCTGACCGCGAACCTGCTGGGCCAGAGCGCGATCGCCCTGCCGTACTACGTCCCGGCGTTCAAGGACAACGTGAAGCTCCGCCAGGCCATCTCCATGGCCATCAACCGCGAGCAGATCACCAAGACCGTCCTCGCCGGCTCCTTCACGCCGTCCGACGGCTGGGTCTCGCCCGGCATCAACGGCTACCGCAAGGGCGTCTGCGGCGAGTACTGCACGTACAACCCGGAGAAGGCGAAGCAGCTCCTGCAGGAGTCCGGCTTCACCGGCAAGCTGACCATCCAGTCCAACCAGGACGGTGGCCGCAAGGAGCCGCTCGAGGCGGCCTGCAACAGCATCAAGCAGGCGCTGGGCGTGGAGTGCGAGTTCGTCGGTGCCACCAACTTCGGTGCGTTCCGCCAGATCGTCGACGGCAAGCAGCTGACCGGCATGAGCCGTTCCGACTGGTCGGCCGACTACCCGTCGATCGAGAACTTCCTCAACCCGCTGTACCGCACCGGTGGTTCGTCCAACGACTCGAACTACTCGAGCCCGGTGGTCGACAAGCTCCTGGAGCAGGCCGACGGCACCGCGGACGAGGCCGCCGCGATCAAGCTGTACCAGCAGGCGGAGGACCAGATCGCGAAGGACATGCCGTCCATCCCGACCTGGAACGAGAAGGGCATCGGCGGTCGTTCGAAGAACCTGCTCGCCGCCAAGCTGACCTTCAAGCGTGACGCCGACCTCGCGTCGTTCCGCGTCAAGGGCTGACAGCCGAACACCCGTTGTGAGCAGCTAGCACGATCCGGCCTCGCGTCCACTGAGCGTCACGGGCGCGGGGCCGGAGCGGTGTTCAGGCTCAGACGCCCCCCACCACGCAAGGAGCCGACCTCATGGGTCGCTATGTGCTGCGCCGTCTGCTGCAGCTGATACCGGTCTTCCTGGGGACCACCTTCCTGATCTACGCCCTCGTCTGGGCGATTCCGCAGGACCCGTTCGCCGGCAAGTGCGGCCAGCGTCCGTGCGACCCGTCCTACGTCGCCGAGATGAGCGAGAAGCTCAACCTGAACGACCCGCTGGTCGTCCAGTACTTCAAGTACCTGGGCAACCTGGTCGTCGGTGACTTCGGCACCACCTTCAACGGCGTGTCCGTCGGCGAGCAGATCGCCACCTCGTGGCCCATCACGCTGAAGATGGGCATCATCGCGCTGATCATCGAGGCGGTCATCGGCATCATCGCCGGTGTCCTCACCGGTCTGCGCAAGTCCGGCTTCCTGGACAACCTGGTCCTGATCTCGACGCTGTTCCTGATCTCGCTGCCGGTGTTCGTCACCGGTTTCGTGCTGCGCCTGTACCTCGGCCCGCAGGGCTTCGACTTCATGGACACCTCGGTCAGCTCCGACCCGACGTTCGGTGAGCTGATCCTGCCCGGCTTCGTGCTCGGCAGCCTCTCGATGGCCTACGTCGCCCGCCTGAGCCGCAGCAGCATCGTGGAGAACCGCCGGTCCGACTACGTGCGCACCGCGATCGCCAAGGGCCAGCCCCAGTCCCGCGTCGTCGGCGTCCACCTGCTGCGCAACTCGCTGATCCCGGTGATCACGTTCCTCGGCACCGACCTCGGCAGCCTCATGGGTGGCGCGATCGTCACCGAGGGCGTCTTCAACATCAACGGCATCGGCGGCCTGATCTTCCGCGGCATCCAGGAGAAGGAAGGCGTCATGGTCACGGGCATCGTGACCCTGCTGGTGCTCGTGTACCTGCTGATGAGCCTGCTCGTCGACCTCCTGTACGCCGTTCTCGACCCGAGGATTCGCTATGAGTGACCCAGGATCCGTGTCCGGTGGAGCCGGACTCGAGGCGTCCGCGGCGGCCGGTGTCGACCAGCTCAGCCACGTCGACGACTCGTCGCAGAAGCAGCGCAAGCCCCGCTCGCTCTGGAGCGACGCGTGGGGCGAGCTGCGGCGCAAGCCCACGTTCATCATCTCGCTGGTCATCATCGCGGTCGTCGTGCTGATGGCGATCTGGCCGACGCTGTTCACGTCGGTCGACCCGCGCGCGGCGAACCTCGACAAGTCGCTGGCGCCGCCGTCGGGTGACGCCTGGTTCGGCTACGACCTGCAGGGCTACGACGTCTACGCCCGTGCCATGCACGGCGCCCGCGCGTCGCTGCTCGTCGGCATCTTCGCGACCCTGCTGACCGTGCTGATCGGTTCGACCGTCGGCATCATCGCCGGGTACGCGAAGACCTGGATCGACAGCGTGCTGTCCCGGTTCGCCGACATCTTCGCCGGCATCCCGTTCGTGCTCGGCGCGATCGTCATCCTGACCACGCTGAACGCCCCGACCGAGAACCCCGGTGTGGTCAAGATCGTCACGCAGGTGGTGCTCTCGATCGCGGTGCTGTCGTGGCCGGTCGCGATGCGCATCATGCGGTCCGCGACGCTCGTGGCCAAGCAGCAGGACTACGTCAAGGCGGCCCGCGGTCTCGGCGCCTCGCCGATCCGCATCGTGTTCCGGCACCTGCTGCCGAACACGGTCGCGCCGGTGCTCGTGTACGCGACGATCGCGCTGGGTGCCTTCATCGGCGCCGAGGCGACGCTCGCGTTCCTCGGCATCGGCCTGCGCCCGCCGGTCGTGTCGTGGGGCGTGATGATCTCGGAGTCCCGCGACTACTTCCAGGCGGCACCGCACATGCTGCTGTTCCCCGCGGGCTTCGTGACGATCACCGTCCTGGCCTTCGTCATGCTCGGCGACGCCGTGCGCGACGCACTCGACCCCAAGTCCCGATAGGGGAGATCTCGTGACTCAGCCACTGCTGGAGGTCGAGGATCTCCACGTGGAATTCCGCACCCGCGACGGTGTCGCGAAGGTGCTCAACGGCGTGTCCTACCACGTCTCCGCCGGCGAGACCCTGGCCGTGCTGGGGGAGTCCGGTTCCGGCAAGTCCGTGACCGCCCAGACCATCATGGGCATCCTGGACATGCCGCCGGCGTTCATCACCAACGGCACCATCAAGTTCCGCGGCGAGGACCTGCTGACCAAGTCGGCGGAGGACCGCAGGCAGGTCCGCGGCGAGGGCATCGCCATGATCTTCCAGGACGCCCTCTCCGCGCTGAACCCGGTCTTCACCGTCGGGTTCCAGATCGAGGAGCAGCTCAAGGTCCGCCGCGGCATGTCCAAGGCGGACGCCCGCAAGCGCGCCGTCGAGCTGCTCGACCAGGTCAAGATCCCGAACGCCAAGGGACGGGTCAACGACTACCCGCACCAGTTCTCCGGCGGCATGCGGCAGCGCGCGATGATCGCGATGTCGCTCGCGCTCGACCCGGAGCTGCTGATCGCGGACGAGCCCACGACCGCACTGGACGTCACGGTGCAGGCCCAGATCATGGACCTGCTCGCGGAGATCCAGAAGGAACGCGACATGGGCATGATCCTGATCACCCACGACCTCGGCGTCGTCGCCGACGTCGCGGACCGGATCTCGGTCATGTACGCGGGCCGCATCGTCGAGCACGCCGACGTCTACGAGCTGTTCCGCGCGCCGGGGCACCCGTACACCGAGTCGCTGCTCGAGTCCCTGCCCCGCGTGGACCTGCGCGGCCAGGAGCTCAAGACGATCAAGGGTCTGCCACCGTCGCTGACCAACATCCCGCCCGGCTGCCCGTTCAACCCGCGCTGCCCGCGCGCGTTCGACCGGTGCGTCACCGAGGTCCCCGCCGTGCACAACCTCGGCATGGGCCGCACCAGCCGGTGCCACATCGCGGAGGAGGTCGTCGCTCGTGGCTGAGCCGATCCTCGAGGTGGAGAACCTCGTCAAGCACTTCCCGGTCCGCGTCGGCGTGCTGTTCAAGCGCACCGTGGGCCACGTCAAGGCCGTCGACGGCGTCTCGTTCTCGCTCGGCAAGGGCGAGACCCTGGGCGTCGTGGGCGAGTCCGGCTGCGGCAAGTCCACGCTGGCCCAGGTGCTGATGCGCCTGGAACCGCCGACGTCGGGCATCGCGCGCTTCGAGGGCCGCGACATCTTCGGCATGAAGGGCGCGGAGCTGCGCAAGCTGCGCCGCGACATCCAGATCGTGCTGCAGGACCCGTACACGTCGCTGAACCCGCGCATGACGGTCGGCGACATCGTCGGTGAGCCCTACGAGATCCACACCGAGGTCGCGCCCAAGGGCGACCGGCAGCGGAAGGTCCAGGAGCTCCTGGAGATCGTGGGCCTCAACCCGGAGCACATCAACCGGTACCCGCACCAGTTCTCCGGCGGCCAGCGCCAGCGCATCGGCATCGCGCGGGCACTGGCGCTGAAGCCCAAGGTGATCGTGTGCGACGAGCCGGTGTCCGCGCTCGACGTGTCGATCCAGGCGCAGGTCATGAACCTGCTGGGCGACCTCCAGCAGGAGATGGGCCTGTCGTACGTGTTCATCGCGCACGACCTGTCCGTCGTGCGGCACCTGTCGGACCGCGTCGCGGTGATGTACCTCGGCAAGATCGTGGAGATCGGCACCGAGGAGCAGATCTACGAGCACCCGACGCACCCGTACACGCAGGCGCTGCTGTCCGCGGTGCCGGTGCCGGACCCGACCCAGCGCGGCCGGCGCGACGTCATCCGGTTGACCGGTGACGTGCCGTCGCCGATCGACCCGCCGTCGGGCTGCCGGTTCCGCACGCGGTGCTGGAAGGCGCAGGACATCTGCGCCACCGAGGTGCCCGAGCTCGTCACGCGGGTCGCGAACCACCCGTCGGCCTGCCACTTCGCCGAGGAGCGCGCGGTCGTCTGACCGCCGTTCCCAGGTGCCCGCGGGGAGCTTTCGTACTCTTCTGGAGTACGGGGGCTCCCCGCGTGCGTTTCTGGGGTACGGGGGCTCCCCGCGTGCGTTCCGGGGTACGGGGGCTCCCCGCGTGCGCTTCTGGGGTACGAGGGCTCCCCGCGTGCGCTTCAGGGCCGGGCGAGGTGGGTGATCGACACGCCGGGGGCGACGTCGTGCGTGCCGGTTTCGACGAAACCGCGGCCGCGGTACAGGCGCAGGGCGGGCTCGTTGCGGGTGCCGGTGCTGACCGACTGCGGCCCCTCCGGCAACGCGTCGAGCAGCTTCGTCGCGATGCCGCGGCGGTGCGCCCGCGGGTGCACGACCAGCCGGTGGATGTCCACGGTGGACCCGTCGAGCACGTAGGACACCGCGCCCGCGAGACCTTCCCCGTCGTACAGCCCGAGGAACGTCTCACCGCACGCGCGCAGCTCGTCGAGCGACTCGTGCAGCGGCGGGATGCCGTCGAAGCCGATCAGCTCGGCCTCGACGGCGTACGCCAGCCGTTGCACCGTCCACAGCTCGCGCAGGACGGTGTCGTCGGTCAGGTCCAGGATCACGTGTTCGACGAGTTCCGGACGAACGCGGCCAGGTCCTCCGACTGCTGGATGCGGCTGGGCTCGTGCACGTACATCATGTGGCCGGCCGGGTAGTAGGCCGACTCGATGTTCGCGGTGAGCTCCTTCGGGATCTGCAGGTGCGCGATCAGGTGCTCGGCGGCGAAGTACGGCGTGGCGCCGTCGTACCAGCCGAACGCCACGTGCACCTTGAGGTGCGGGTTCGAGCGCATCGCGGCCGAGAGCTTGCCCGCCGTGGTGACGTGCCGGCCCTCGAACTCCTTGTAGGACCACTGCTCGATGACCCGCGAGAGCACCTCGTAGGGCAGGTCGCTGGAGTAGCCCAGCTCGGCGTGCAGGTAGTGGTTGAGCACCGCCGCGTACGGGCCGAGGATGGCGTCGATGGACGGGTCCGCGGAGATCTCCTCGCGGCCGTAGTCCTTGTCCCACCCGGTGAACCGGGCGTCGATGCGGCCGACGGTCTTGCGGTCCTTGCGCAGCAGCTCGGTGAAGAACCGGATGTGCTCGATGCGCAGGTCGACCGCGTCCACGTACTCCTCGGACAGGCCGGTGAGGTGCGCGATCCTGCTGATCGCCGCCGCGCGCTCGTGGTCGGGCAGGCGGTTGCCGCGGGCCAGCGCGTACGGGTAGTCGCGCGAGGCGAACTCCTCGGCCTCGGCGAGCACCTCCTTGAGCGGCCGGTCGCCGTGCAGGCCGTGGTAGTGCGCGATCGCCGCGTACGTCGGCAGGTAGAGCGCGTAGGCCAGGTCGTGGCCCTCGTTGAACTGCAGCGTCGCGAAGTCCAGCACCGACGAGATCAGCATGAGCCCGTTGAGGTACATGCCGTGCTTCTTCTGCAGGTGCTCGGCCAGCCCCGCCGCCCGCAGCGTGCCGTACGACTCGCCGCACAGGAACTTCGGCGACATCCACCGCCCGTTGCGCGCGGTCCACAGCCGGATGATCTCCGCGATGGAGTCGATGTCGGGCTGGTAGCCGTGGTAGTCGCCCGGCTTCTGCCCCTCGGCGGCCCGGGAGTAACCCGTCGACACCGGGTCGATGAACACCAGGTCGCTCTCGGCGAGCAACGTCTCCTCGTTGTCCGCGATGCCGTACGGCGGCGGCGTGAGGTTGCCGACGTCGCCCGACAGCACCCGGCGCGGTCCGAGGAGACCCATGTGCAGCCACACGCTGGCACTGCCGGGACCACCGTTGAACGCGAACGTGACCGGCCGCTTCAACGGGTCGGCGCCGTCCAGCGTGTAGGCGGTCAGGAACACCTCCGCCTTCGGCTTGTGACCCTCGAAGACGCCGTCCTTGAGCACCTCCTCCCTGAGCACGACACGCCCGGTGGTGGCGGTGTAGTTCAGCTCCCGGCCCTTGACGGTGGTGCTGTGCTGGGTGGTGACCAGATCATCGGCAGGAGATACTGGCTTCTCTTCGGTCTTCTCCTCGGACATGGGAGCAACACTACGGAACTCGACGATCGAATAACGTCCTGTCGAGCGTGCCCGCGCCTGGTCGCCTGGCGCGAAACCGCCGCGCGCACCAAACGCGCCGCCTTCCGCGACCAGGTCTACTGGGGCCGTCCGGTCCCCGGCTTCGGCCCGATGGACGCCTCCGTCCTCATCGTCGGCCTGGCCCCCGCGGCCCACGGCGGCAACCGCACGGGCCGCATGTTCACCGGCGACGCGTCCGGCGACTTCCTGTTCCGCGCGCTGTACGAGGTGGGCTTCGCCTCCCAGCCCACCAGCACCTCCCGTGACGACGGCCTGGAGCTCCACGGCCTGCGGATGGCCTCCCCGGTGCGGTGCGCGCCGCCGGAGAACAAGCCGACGACGGAGGAACGCGACCGGTGCCTGCCGTACCTGCGGGAGGAGATGGCGCTGCTGCCGAACCTGCGTTCCGTCGTGGTGCTGGGCGGGTTCGGGTGGAAGGCGTTCCTGCCGTTGGTGGGTGGCCCGCCGGTGAAGTTCGGGCACGGGGTGGAGGTGGAGGCCGGTGGGGTGCGCGTGTTCGGCTGCTACCACGTGTCGCCGCACAACACCTACACCGGGCGATTGACGCAGGAGATGCTGCAAGGGCTGCTGCTGCGGGCCAAGGAGCACGCGGGTCTGAGCTGACCAGCCGGACGTGTGACGGCAATGGTCGCCTTGGAGCTGTTCCACGAATTAGCATGTTCCAGGTGTCACGGAACGGCGAGGAACGCGGAACAACCACAGTTGAGCTGGTCGGCTCCTTCGAGCGGCTGGTTCGCTCCTTGCTGCCGTCCACGTGGTCAGTGCGGCATGAGCTGCATCCGCGCGCTTCCGGAGTTCAACGCCTTTTCGAGGCTGATGCGGGAGTGGTGGTCACGGCACCGGACGGGACGAGCGTGATGGTCTTGGTCGAGTGCAAGGGCGTGGTCGTGCCGCGGGACGTCGCGCGGATCGCCAAGAAGTTGGACGCGCACACAGCGGCCGTGTCAGGCCATCGCATTCCTGTTCGCGGGGCGGTGGTCGCCACGCCGTTCGTGTCGCCGACCACGCGCGCGCAGCTCGACCAGCACGGGATCGGCTGGTTCGACCTCACCGGGAACCTGCGCGTGCGGCTCGACGAGCCCGTGGTCTTCCTCGACCGGGCCGGAGCCGAGCGCAGCGGGTTCCGCGATCCCGCCGATCGACTGCTCAAGTCCCTCCGCGGGCCTGCCGCCGCCAAGGTCGTGCTCGAACTCGCCGAAACCGCGGTGCCGGTGCGCGTCCGCGAACTCGCGGAGCGCGCGGAGGTCGGCGTGGCCACGAGCGCCAGGGTGTTGGAGCTGCTGGATCGTGAAGCAGCGATCACCAGGAGCGAGGACGGCGCTGTCGTCGCGGTCCGCAAACGACTGCTACTCAAGCGCTGGGCGCAGGACTACAACGTCATGACTTCGAACGAAGTGATCACGACGCTGGACCCGAGGGGACTGAGCCACGCGCTGAAGTCGTTGGCAGGCCTCAAGACCCCAGTCGTCGTCACCGGTTCGGCAGCGGCGCGGGCATATCTGCCTGACCACGTGACACCTGTGTCACCGATCGTATCGCTGAGCCTGTACGCCGAGGACCCCCTCGAACTGATGAAGCAGCTCGGCTTGAGAGCTGCTGATCGTGGAGCCAACGTGCTCGTCATGAGGCCGTACGACGAGGTCGTCCAGCGCAGGTCACGCCTTGTCGACGGCATCGAGTACGCACCACCTGCCCAGGCTGTGGCGGATCTGCTGACAGGACCTGGGCGGTCGACCGAAGAGGCCGAGCAGCTGATGGCGGCGCTCGCCCTGAGCGAACCGGGTTGGGAAGGATGATCCCGCAGGAGTACGTCGAGGCGCGGTCGGTGCTCCTCGACGCCCTGGAAGGGCTGGGACCACACCGGGAAGCGCTCGTTCTGGTTGGCGCACAGGCGGTCTACCTGCACACGGACATTGCGGACTTCGTGACGGCGCCCACCACCACAGACGCGGACCTCGCGCTCGTTCCCGGATGGCTCGCGGACGAGCCGTCGATCGTCGACGCGATGCACGCGGCCGGGTTCTTCCCAGGTGGGCAACCCGGTAGCTGGAGGGGCCGCGGCGACATCACGGTCGACCTCATGGCTCCAGAGGCCCTGTGCGGCGCAGGAGGTCGGAGGTCCGCTCACCTGCGGCCACCGCACCAGGCCACGGCGACGGCTCGCCGAACGCCCGGACTGGAACCCGCGGTGGTGGACAACGAGGTCCGCTTGATCCGGGCCTTCGACCGCGCCGACGCCAGGGCGTTCGAGATCAAGGTGGCGGGACCGGCGGCTCTGGTCGTCTCCAAGGTGGTCAAGATCGCCGAACGGCGTGAGCAACAGCCGCATCGGTTGAAGCCGAAGGACGGCCTCGACGTGCTTCGGCTGCTCCGCTCCGCCGACCTGCCGGCGCTGGCCGCGAGTTTCACGACGATCGCGTCGCACGACCTGTCGCGTGCCGTGGTCGCGGGTGCCGTCGAGGACCTCCGCGAGCTGGCGTCCACACCAGAGGACCTGCTCCCGCGTCTGGCGGCGGACGCGGAGAGGGGCTTCAGCGATCCGGACGAGATCAAGATGTCGATGGTGCTGCTGGTCGGCGACCTCTTGGAGGAGTTCCGCCGTCTGCACCGCGGATGACCGGCCGCTGAACGCGTTGACCGTCCGCCACGAGGACGGCACGCTGCTCGGCCACCCGCTGTACGAGGAGTTCAGCGAGCCGCTGTGTGCCGGGCTGCGGCTGCTGGACCAGGCCGCGAGCTGGCCGGGGCGGCGGGTCGAGTTCTGGAGGACCGGCACGAAGAGCACACCCGGCGCCGCGCGGTGTTCCCGCACCGGGACCGACCGGCTCGATCCTGCGAACCGGTGGGGAAACGCGCGCGGGCGTGCGACGCTGGCGCGCATGAGGTGGTGGCGGGCCGGTGTGGCCGTCGCGGCGCTGCTGGTCGTGGCCGCCGCGGCGAGCGGGGCGTCGCCGGTGCGGTTCGTGCCGCGCACCGGCTCCTCGCCGCCGCGGCCCGCCGACAACTCGCTGCCGGTGGACCTGCAGGTGCCCGGTGAGCTGCCGGACGTGGTGGCGGTGCCGTTCACGGTGTTCCTGTTCGTGCTGCTGGTGCTCGTCCTGTTCGGACTGGTCGGCCTCGTGCTCGCGGTCGAGCTGCCGCGGTGGCGCCGGCGCGGGGGCACCCGCGGGGTCGAGGTGGGCGACACCGCGCTGCCGCCGGAGCAGGCGCTCGTCCGGCGGGCCGAGAAGGCGTTGCAGGAGTTCACGGAGCACCCGAACCGGCCGCCGCGGGACGCCGTCATCGCTGCCTGGCTGGCGCTCGAAGGAACACGTACGCGCGAGCCGCACCAGACGCCGACCGAGTTCACCGGGAGCCTGGGCGTCGATGCCGCCGTGCTCAGGGGCCTCTACCAACGCGCGCGGTTCGGGCACGAGGACGTCACCGCCCAGCAGGCGCGCGCAGCCAGGGACGAGCTGGACCGCATCATCAGGGAGCTCGCGTGAGGACCGTTCTCGCACTGGGCGCCGGGGTCGTCATCGGCGGCGTGCTGTGGTGGCTGGGCGCCACGCCGCTCTGGGCGACCGCGCTCGCCGTGCCGCCCGCCGCGTTCGCCGTGCTGGTCACCCGGCTGCCCAGGGCCACCGACGTGCTGTGGAGCGCGGGACCGCAGGTGCCGGGCTCGATCAGCACCGCCCACGCCAGCACGCTCGCGAGCAGGCTGGAGGAGGCCGCGGGGGATCAGACCCGGTTCGACGAGCGGTTCCGCGCGCGGTTGCGGCGGCTCGGCGTCGACGCCGACCGCATGCCGGACCCCGCAGACCTCGCGGAACGGCTCAGGAGGGTCGAGTGAGGGTCCGGGAGACCGGCACGCACGGCGTGCGGCGGCCCGAGGCCCTGCCGGCGCTGCGGCGCGTGCGGAGCACCGGGACCGCGGCGGACGAACCACCCGGGAGGGGCGAGTGACGATCGAGCTGGAGGCCGAGGCCGTTCTCGACGAGATCGGCCGGGTCGTGGTCGGGCGGGGGCGCACGGTGCGGCTCGCGCTCGCGGCGGTGCTGGCCGGTGGCCACGTGCTGCTGGAGGACGTGCCGGGGCTGGGCAAGACGCTGATCGCCCGGTCGCTCGCGCAGGCGCTCAGCCTCGACTTCCGGCGCCTGCAGTGCACGCCCGACCTGCTGCCCGCCGACGTCACCGGGTCGTTCCTCTACGACCCCGGCACGCGCGAGTTCGAGTTCCGCGAGGGGCCGGTGTTCACCGGGCTGCTGCTGGCCGACGAGATCAACCGCACGCCGCCCAAGACGCAGTCGGCGTTGCTGGAGGCCATGCAGGAGCGGCAGGTCACGGTCGAGGGCCGCACGTTCGCGCTGCCGGCGCCGTTCCACGTGCTGGCCACCTCCAACCCGGTGGAGTACGAGGGCACCTACCCGCTGCCGGAGGCGCAGCTCGACCGGTTCCTGGTGCGGCTCGACATCGGCTACCCGCCGGTCGACGAGGAGGTCGAGGTCCTGCGCAGGCGCATCGCCCGGCAGCGCGAGGACGCCGAGGTGCCGCCGGTGCTGGCCCCCGGCCGGCTCGCCGAGCTGCAGCGGGAGCTCGAACTGTCCACTGTGGACGAAGACGTGCTGCGGTACTGCGTCGACCTGGCCCGCGCGACGCGGCAGCACCCGTCGGTCGAGGTCGGCGCCTCCCCGCGGGGCGCGCAGGGGCTCGTGCTCGTCGCCCGCGCACTGGCCACCCTGGACGGACGCGGCTACGTGCTGCCAGAGGACGTCAAGGAGTGCGCCGTCGCGGTCCTCGCGCACCGGCTCGTGCTGAAGCCGGAGACGTGGACCTCCGGCGTGAGCGGCGTGCAGGTCGTGACCGAGCTGCTCGGCAGGGTGCCGGGACCACCGAGCGCATGAGCAGGGCCGACCGGATCCGCGAGGCGTTCGCCGCCTCCCACGGCGCGCACTGGCACCCCACCGACGCCTACGCGCGGGCGGTGTGGCTGGGCCTCGGGCTGGTGCTGGCCGGACTGTTCCTGCACGAGGTGGAGCTCGTCCTGTTCGGCACCCCGCTCGTGCTGTCGGTGCTGCTCACGACCAGGCCGAAGGGCACGCCGACGGTGGAGGTCCGGCCCGTCCCGCGCGGTGCGGGCGCAGGGCTCGTGCACACCGTCGCCCACGTCGAGGGCGCCGACGCCGAGATCGCCGTCGTGAAGCTGTCCGGCAAGGTCGTCGCGCTGCCCGCCGAGGTGCCCGACCTGCCCGTCGAGATCCGCCGCGACGCCTGGGGACCCGGCGTCGACCTGCGGCTCGACCACCTCTTCGCCGGACCGGACGGCCTGCACGTCCACGGCCCGGTCGTCGGCGTCGAGCACGTCCGCACGATCCTGCCGCCGGTCGAGCACCACCCGGCCGGCCCGCTGCCGCCGCGCCCGGCCGGCCTGGTCGGCGTCCACCGCTCACCACGCCCCGGCGACTCGACCGAGCTGCGCGACATCCGCGCGTTCCAGCCCGGCGACCGGCTGCGGCGGATCGACTGGCGGGTCACCACCCGCACCGGCGCGCTGCACGTCCGCGAACGGCACGCGGAGGCCGACGCGGAGGTCGTGCTGGCGGTGGACACCAGGACCGACCTCGGCGCCGAGGTCGGCGAGTGGGCGTCGGTCCGCCACGGCGCCACCACCCGCCCGGACGGCAGCCTGGACCGCTCGGTGCGCGGCGCCGCGTCGATGGCCGCCGGGTACCTGCGGCAGGGCGACCGGGTGGCGCTGGTGGACCTGGGCCGGCCGCAGCTCAACGTCCGCTCCGGCGTCGGGCGCCGCCACCTGATGCGCATCCGCACGCAGCTCGTCGTGTGCGCGCAGGCCGCGGGGTGGTCGGCCAAACCCGTGCTGCGCGCTCTCCCGCACGGCTGCGTGGTCGTGCTGCTGTCGCCGTTCATCGACGACGACATCGCCGACCTGGCCGTGCAGACGGCGAAACGCGGTCACCTGGTGCTGGCGGTCGACACGCTGCCCTCGCCGCTGGAACCCGACCGCGAGACCCCGTGGGGCGAGGTGGCGGCGGAGCTGATCGCCGCGGAGCACCGGGTGCGGCTGCGGCGGATGGCGCGGCACGGCGTGAGGGTGACGAGCGGATGCTGATGCGGCTCGCGCTCGTCCTGGCCGCGCTCCCGGTGGCCCTGATCCTCGACGCCGAAGCGGACTCGATCGTGCCGCTGGTCGTCGTCGCGGGGCTGACCGCGTTGTCGGTGTTCCTGCCGGCGAGCGCGGGACCGGCGTTGCTCATCGGGTACGCGGCGGTCACGATGGCGTTCGGGGGACGGGCACCCGCTGCGGCTCGGGGTGCTGGTGATGATCCCGTTGTTGCACCTCGTTCACGTGACGTCCGCGCTCGCGGCGGTCGTTCCGGTGAAAACGAATGTGGAACCCGCCGCGCTGAAAGCACCGGCACGCCGGTTCGCCATTGTCCAGACGATCACATTCGTTGTTGCGGCGTTCACCGCGTTCATCCCATCAGGGACTCGGACCGGGCTCGTGGAACTGCTCGGCCTGGGCTCTCTGACGGTGCTCATCGGGGTCGTCGCACTGAGGATCTGAACCGTTCCTCTCAGCGAGAACCGGTCGAACCGGGCTCTCGGCGCAGGTCAGTGCCGAGGGTGTCCGGCATCACCCGGCGACGGTAGTCACAACGGCCCCTCCGGACGCGCGAAAAATGGGGTCGTGGTGCAACCATGTGTGTATGGCTGCTGTGAAGTCGCAACCCACGCGAATCGTCATTGTCGGCGGTGGGTACGTCGGGATGTACACGGCTCTCGGACTGCAGAAGAAGCTGCGTTCCGGTGAGGCGTCGGTCACCGTCATCGACCCGCAGCCGCACATGACCTACCAGCCCTTCCTGCCAGAGGCGGCGGCCGGCTCCATCGAGCCGCGCCACGTCGTCGCCCCCCTGCGCAAGGTGCTCAAGCGCTGCCACGTCGTCACGGGCCGCGTCACCAAGATCGAGCACGCGCGCAAGATCGTGACCGCCGAGCTGTCGGACGGCCACGTCGAGGAGATCGAGTACGACGTGCTCGTCTCCGCGCTGGGTGCGATCTCGCGCACGCTCCCGATCCCCGGCCTGGCCGAGGTCGGCATCGGCATGAAGACGATCGGCGAGGCGATCTACGTCCGCAACCACGTGCTGTCGCGCCTGGACCAGGCCGCCAGCACGAACAACGCGGACCTGCGCAAGAAGCTCCTGAGCTTCGTCGTGATCGGTGGTGGCTTCGCGGGCATCGAGACGCTCGCCGAGCTTGAGGACATGACGCGGTATGCGCTCAAGTACTACGAGGGCATCAAGCCCGAAGAGATGAACTGGGTCCTCGTCGAGGCGATGGGCCGGATCATGCCCGAGGTCTCCGCGAAGCTCGGTGCGTGGACGGTCGAGGCGCTGGAGAAGCGCGGTATCAAGATCTACCTCGACACCCGCGTGAAGTCGCTGGAGAACGGGCACGTCGTCCTCGACGACGGCACCGAGTTCGACTCCGACACGATCATCTGGACCGCCGGCATGAAGGCGAACCCGGTGCTGCGCAACACCGACCTGCCGCTCGACGAGCGCGGTCGCGTCCGCTGCACCGCCGCCATGCAGGTGCAGGGCCTCGAAGGCGTGTGGGCCGCCGGTGACTGCTCCGCGGTGCCGGACCTCTCGCGCACCGACGAGGACCCGACGGCGACGTGCGTGCCGAACGCGCAGCACGCCATCCGCCAGTCGAAGCTGCTCTCCAAGAACATCGTCGCGTCGCTGCGCGGCCAGAAGCCGAAGGACTACTTCCACAAGTACCTCGGCTCGGTCGCCGGCCTCGGCCTCTACAAGGGCGTCGCGGACGTGTTCGGCCTGCGCTTCAAGGGCCTGCCGGCGTGGTTCATGCACCGCAGCTACCACGTGGCGTTCATGCCGACCGTGAACCGCAAGCTCCGCGTGCTGATGGACTGGACGCAGGCGCTGTTCTACGGCCGCGAGGTCGTGGCGCTCGGCCAGATCAACGACCCGAAGTCGGACTTCGACCGCGCGGTCCAGAGCTGATCCTGGTTCGGTCCAGTGGGCCGAACGCGTGACCGCCACTCGCTGTGAGTGTGAAGATGCCCCGGACGACACCTCGTCCGGGGCACTCTTATGGCCCAGAGGCGGAACTTGAGCGCCCAATCGGAGTAAAGCGCTGACGCCTGCCTTGACATTGCGTTACGTGAACCTGAGACTACGGCTGGTGCATCACCTGAATGCGTGGTGCGCCCGTGTGGGAAAGAGGTGATCCCGATGTCTCTCGAGGAGCTGGCCGCACAGCTTCGTCGCGGCGAGATCGAGGACCCCGCGTTGGCGCGGTACGCCGCGGAGTACGCACAGGCGGGGAAGAGTTTCAGCAGCAAGAAGGACGATTGAGCAGGTCGGCTGACGGGCGGGTGCCGAGTGCCCCGTCCGAGGCTGCCAGACCACTGCTGCTGCAGGGTCAGGACTACCTCTTCCGCTCTCCTCCCAAGTGCCTGGACTTCCAGGAGCAGGTCCACCGCCTCGGCATGGTCGACGAGGGCGACGGAAACCCCCAGCCGTGCGTGCTGGTCCTGGCGCGCGCCGCCGACATGGAGATGAACGAGCTCTCCATCGCACTGGCCGAGCGCGGCATCCGGATGGCCCGCATCGACGCCGACCGCTGCGTCGACCTCCCGCTGTCGGTCTACACCGACCAGCCCCTCGTCGAGCTCGACCGCTGGCTGCTGCGCCCCCTGCTGGTCTGGCGCCGCCACTTCGAGCTCTCCGCGGTCCCCGTCGAGCCCGGCACCCTCGCCGGCGCCTACGCGGTCGACCAGTGGGCCTCAGTGGCCAACTGGCTGTCCTCCCGCTCCGACTGGGCCCACGTGAACCCCTCGCGCTTCTCGACGCACCTGGACCGCCTAACGCAGCTCTCCGACGCCGCCGCGTTCGGCCTGCGCGTGCCCCGCACCGCCGTGACGACCCGCCCCGGCCGCACCCGCCCCGGCGGTGGCCGCTGCATCGTCAAGACCGCGGGCCGCCACCTGCTCGAACCCCGCCCCGGCGTCCAGCACGGCCTGTTCCCGCGCCCGCTGGAGACCTCCAGGGCCTCCGACGCCCCCGAACCCGCGCCGGTGATCGTGCAGGAGTACGTCCCCTCCGACACCGAGCTGCGCGTCTTCGTGATCGGCGAACGCTGCATCGCCTACCAGGTCGACAAGCTCGACCCGGCCCAGCTGTGGGTGGACCCGGACGCCGTCCGCGTGACCCCGACCTCGGTCCCCACCTCGCTGTCGGACCGCCTGCTGGCACTGGCCCGCCACTGGCGCGTCCAGGTCGCCGCCTTCGACCTCCTCGTCACCGGCCGCGACCACGTGTTCCTGGAGATCAACGTCAACTGCGACTGGCGCTGGTTCGAACACCGCGCCGGCGACAACTCCGTGTCCGCCGCCGTCCACGACTGGGTCGCGCTGCGCTTCAAGGAGCTGCTCGGAGCGGGGAGGACGCGCTGATGTTCGGGTCCGTTCGATGCTTAGCCGGATGCTCGCTCTAGTCCAATTCACTGGGCCGCTCGGGCGAGAAACGACCATCCGCGCACACAAGCCGACGATCAAGGCCTAGGCTCCCCGTCGCCCCCGTAGCCCAATCGGTAGAGGCAGGTCCCTTAAAAGGATCACAGTACGGGTTCGAATCCCGTCGGGGGCACCATGCGCATCACCCGGTCGACCACGGCGTTGACCAGCGCGACCGTGCCGCAGAGTTGATCTTGTAACCGTCGGTGACAACCATTGGTCACCGATCTTCCGCGATGGTGCAGAAGTGCGTTTTCAGGCCGGCGTGAATGCGTGCACTCTGATCGGAGATCAGTTAGGTTCGAACCCGTGTTCGACGGCGGTCGTGACGCGCTCCACGGCGGCGTCCAGGTGCTCGTGCTCCCAGATGCGGATCACGGACCACCCCGCCGCGGCCAGGACCTCGTTGGCCCGCTGGTCCCGCTCTACGTTGCGCCGCAGCTTCGGCGTCCAGTACCAGTCGTTCGTCGTGGGCTGTCGTCCGTGTTCAGGGCAGACGTGCCAGAAGCACCCGTCGACGAACACCGCGATCTTGCGGGCGGTGAAGACGATGTCCGGCCTGACCTTGACACCGTCCTCGAACCGCAGCAGGTGGTCTTTCCGGTACCTGAAGCCGCGCCGGTGCAGCGCGCTGCGCAGCGCTACCTCGGGTTTGGTGCCGGACCTGCGGTTCGCCTGCATGTTCCGCGACCGGCCCTCGTTGAGGGGTGCGGGATAAAGGCCTTTGGCGTGGGCCTTCTCCCGGCGAGCGCTGTGATCTTCGTCCGGCACGCTCATCCCGTCTGGCAGGCGCCTTTGCGCTGTTCGTGGTCAGTGCCGGAAGATACCCCAGGCCGCGCATGCGCCTGAAGACTGAAGTACGAGAGGAGGGCCTGTGGAAACCCCTGAGTCCGGCAAGCCGTTGAAGGTCGTCGAGATCTGCGCCGGCGCTGGTGGACAGGCTCTCGGGCTGATGCAGGCCGGGTTCGAGCACGAGCTCGCGATCGAGCTGGACCCGACAGCGGCCGACACCCTCCGGCTCAACCTGCGTGCCCGGCACGGCATCGCCGCCAAGCCCGAGCTGAAGCCCTTCCGTGCGAAGCCCCGCCCCAGGAAGCCGGTGCCCGAAGCTGCCGCGGTCGAGATCGTCGACGGCGTGATCACGGGTGACGTCGCGGCCCCCGAGGTGTGGGACAAGGCGCACAAATCAGGCCTCGCGCTTCCGGAGAGCTTCGACCTGCTGGCAGGGGGCGTGCCCTGCCCGCCGTTCAGCCTGGCCGGGAAGCAGCTCGGATCAGCCGACGAGCGCGACCTCTTCGCCTGGGCCGTCCAGCAGTGCCAGACGCTCAAACCTCGCGCTCTGCTCCTCGAGAACGTGCGCGGGCTGAGCATGCCGAGGTTCTCCGGGTACCGGCAGGAGATCCTCGACAAGCTGATCGACATGAAGTACGTCGCCGAATGGCGGTTGCTGCACGCCTCCGACTTCGGTGTGCCGCAGCTGCGTCCCCGGTTCGTCCTCGTGGCGCTCCAGGAGGAGTTCGCTCCCTACTTCCACTGGCCCGAGTCCCAGGGGAAGCCGCCCACCGTCGGCGAAGCCCTGCGCGAACTCATGGGGGCGCGCGGCTGGGAAGGCGTGGACGAGTGGGCCGCGAAGGCCAACGACATCGCCCCGACGATCGTCGGCGGCTCGAAGAAGCACGGTGGTGCTGACCTGGGGCCGACTCGGGCCAAGAAGGCGTGGGCTCAGCTCGGCGTCGATGCCATGGGCATCGCGAACGAGGCGCCGGCACCGGGCGCCGACTTCGGTGACGCACCCGGCCCGAAGCTCACCACGGAGATGGTGCAGCTGCTGCAGGGCTGGCAGCCGGCCGAGTGGCAGTTCGTCGGGCTCAAGACCTCCAGGTACCGGCAGGTGGGCAACGCGTTCCCGCCGCCCGTCGCCAGGGCCGTGGGTGCCGCGATCAAGTCGGCGCTGCTCAAGGAGGGCACCGCGGTGGACCGTGAAATCGACACCGACCACGATCCGGTCTACCGGGCCCTTCGCAACGCCGGTGACTTCCTGACGGCCGCGCAGATCTCCAGGGCGATCGGTTTCGAGATCGAGGCACACGAGCTGGAGCGCCGAATCTCCTTGCTGAGCAAGGATTTCGACGTCGAGATCCAGGTCGGCAAGAGTGGCGTGGCCGCGTTCAAGATCGGGCGGTTCAAGGCGTTCGTCGGGCAGGCCGACCACGTCCGGCACGATCTCTTCAGCCTGAACAAGTCGAAGATCAGCTGAGCGGCGGTCTCGCCGGCACGATCGTTCGCTAGCGAACGATCGTGCGCAGCAGGATGTCGGCGTACTCGGGCAATCCGGTGGCTTTGAGCTCGATCGCAAGTTCGACCGCTTCTTGGGGCGTCCGGTCGCGACCGTAGATGTTGACCAGTGTTCCCGCGATGTCGTCCTGCCCGCGATGGCGCAGCTCGGCCAGGAACGCGGCTGTCCACGCCGCCGGGTGCTCGTCGGGGATGTGCCTCAGGCCGTCGAGCACGGCCGCGTGGTCGCCGCCGGAGGACAGGCTGATGTACTCCTGGGCCGCCAGCGACTGCTCCGCCCACTTCTCGAAATTTTCACTCGGCCGGTCCCCGTCGGCAGGGGGGACCGGCAGGTGCGCGGCCGCCGACGTTCGAAGATTCTCGACGACCTGCGGCGTCCGAGTTGACGTGGCCAGATCGTGCTTCAGCTGCTCAACGGTTCTCATCAGCTCCCCGTTGCGGTGTTCCAGCTCCACTCTCCTGTTGCCCCTGGAGGATTCGGCGGCATCCCGAAGTGCGCAAAGCCGCTCCAACTCCGCGACATCGGTTGCTTTTCCGGCGTTGACCAGCGTGTACAGCGCCTCCAGCAGTTCAGCCGACGGGACGCGCTTGCCGTTGAGGTTGCGCGACAGGACATCGGCCGTCACCGGCTTGTGGTAGCCCCCTCCGCCTTTGCTGATGGGCTCCGCCAGCTTGCTGGCCAGGACGGCGAGCGACAGCTTCGGCTCAAGGCGCTGATGCAGTTCCCGCAAGGCTTTTGCCAGCTCCCGCCGTTGCTCGGTGCTCGCGTTGTCGGTGTTCCCCACGTCGCCCAGCCGCATCCGCAGTCCCCCTGGCGTGTCTCATAGGAGCGTTCGATCGTACTCGATGTGGAAGCGTCGAACATATTGCTCGTCTTGTCGAGCAACATCGCATAACGGGCAATTCGGGTATCCGATGTTGCGCCTATTTTCGCGCAACATGAAGATATTGGAATTGCTGCTAGCTTTTTAGCTGCTGATGATGTCTAGTTAGGCCTCCAAGTCCCAAAGAACACGCACGGCGCGATGACGTCGCACGGACACATGTTCCGTCGGTGCCTTGTCGTCGATCGGATTCGTGCTGCAGATGAGGAGGACCGGAGTGCCGACCATGCCGTCGTGGACCGACGAACGTTTCGGAAGCATGATCCGGGTGGCGTTGTGGCTGGAACAGGTGGTCGGGGTGGGCAACGTGTTCACCAAGGCGCGCCTGCGCGAGGCGTTCCCCGACGTGGCTCAGATCGACCGGCGGGCCAGGGACCTCCGCGCTCACGGCTGGAAGGTCGACACCAGCCGTGAGGACCCGTCACTGCGGCAGGAGGAACAGCGGTACGTGCTGAAGGGCGCCGAGGTCTGGTTGCCCGGTCAGGCCAAGGCCAAGTCGAGGGCGAGCCTGACCGCTGCGCAGCGGAGCAAGGTTCTCCACGACGACGGTTTCCTGTGCAGGACCTGCGGCATCGCGCCGGGTGACCCCTACGAGGACGACGACATGGCGACCGCGCAGCTCGACATCGCACGACGGCTCGTCCGCTTGCCGGACGGCACCACGGACACGCAGCTCATCGCTGAGTGCAACCGGTGCCGTGTCGGAGGGCGCAACCGCACCGTGGACCTCAGCTCGGTGCTCCGCGACGTCGAGCTGCTGGGGCCTCTCGAGCGCAAGGTCTTCATGGGCTGGGTCGCCGCGGACCAGCGGAAGCTCGGCGGGCTGGAGCGGCTGTGGGGCAGGTACCGCGCGTTGCCGGCCGACTCGCGGGCGGCCGTGCGTGACGAGCTCGGTGCAGGCAACTGAACGGGGAGAACGAGTAACAGTGCAGGAGTACCCACCTCCACCGTCGGCGATGGAGTTCAGCGACTTCGTCAAGAAGCGCCTCGCCGACACGCGGACAGCCGCGGGAACCAGGGAAACCGTCACCGTGGAGTGGCACGACCAGCGCATCCACGTCGACGTGATCGACGTGCCGCTGGCCATGCTGCTGTTCAACCCCGCGACGCACCGCATCCGCGCCCAGCGCGAGCACTACCCCGAACGGGACAGGTGCTTGCACGAGGACCCGTACAGCAGCGACAGCCAGGCGTACCTCAAGCACCTCCTGCAGGCCGAGCCGGCGAACCCGGACAGGCGGGACCCCGCGTTCGACGACCTGCTGCTGAGCCTGAGGGAGTTCGGGCAGAACGATCCCGGCCTCATCACGCACGACGGCATCCTGGTGAACGGCAACACCAGGGCCGCCGCGCTGAAGGAGATCGGCGTCCAGCACATGCGGGCCGGCGTGCTGCCCGAGTCGTTCACGTGGGCGGACATCAACGCGGTCGAGCTGTCGCTCCAGCTGCGCAAGGACCACCGCCGCGACTACAGCTACGTCAACCGGTTGCTGGCCATGGAGGAGCAAGCATCTCTCGGCATCTCCCCGGAGGACATCGCGAAGGAGTTCAGGATCCGGGTGTCCACCTACGAGCAGGAACGGTGGATCCTGGGTGAGCTCCGGGCGCTGGTCGACCGCAGCAGGTCCGGTGAACGAGGTCCCTCGTTGCGGCTGATGGACTTCGAGGCCCACCAGGAGAAGCTCAAGGAGCTGCACCGGGCGTACGTCAAGAAGAGCGCGGCGAACCCGGACGAGGCGGACCTCTTCAAGGAGGTGCGGCTGGCTGCCATCACCCTCGGCTTCTCGAAGACCGACGTCCGCCACATCGAGGAGAACTTCTACGAGGCCTACCTCAGCCGGACGCTGCCGGCACACCTGCGCCCGGCCGGAACCGTTGCCGCTGCGCCCGTCGTGGTGCCCGGGCTCGGCGTTTCGGTCTCGGCCACGTCGTCGGTCATCGCCACCGCCCGCGCGCTGAACGACAAGGTCCTCCGGTCGAAGGCTGAAGCACAGGCCGCGTCCGACGCGGACGCAGACGGTCAGCTCGCGGCGCAAAGAACGTTCACGGAGCTCAAAGACGTGTTCAACGACGCGATCGACCTCGCTGGGCGCGACGCGCGGGTCCGGAAGAAGAAGCAGTTGGCGCCGGCCAGGCTGGCCGATGCCTGCGCGAGCATCGACCAGTGCGTGGTCGACCTGGTGCAGGCCCGTGCATCGCGCGCCCTCGACGAGGAAGCTTTCGACGATGCCGTGGTCAAACTGCGCGAGAGCCTGCGAAAGCTCGCTCACCAGGCTGGCCGCGGTGTGCAGGACCCCGGTGACGGCGTCAGCTGGTTGATCGACGCCGCCGGGCTGGGGGGAACCAGGTGACCGACGCCTCGGTGCAGCCGTCGCTGCGTCTCGACTTCAACGAGACCAGGACGAAGGTCACGCTGAGAACGACTCCCGAGCACCGAGCGGACCTCGTCCAGCTGGCGACGCGCTTCCGCACCGGTTCGCAGCTGGCAGTTCTCGAGGTGGCCGTCGATCTCGAAGAGCTGCTGGCGCAGCTCGGCGTGCTGTCGACCTGGCCGCGGCCGGAGACCGTGGTCTGGTCGGAAGAGCTGGCTGATCTCGTTCGCGGCAACGTCGAGGACGCGGAGGTCGTGAGGCAGCAGCTCAGTGAGCCGGGCTCCGCCATCGGCCTCCCCGCTGACCGGGTGGCCGATGTGCTCGGCGATGACTGGATCGGCAACCTGCGGGAGTTCCAGCGCCGGGACATCGGCAAGCTGCTGGCCCTGCGGCACGGCGCCAACTTCAGCGTTCCGGGTGCGGGCAAGACCAGGGTGGCGCTCGCCGTGTACGCGGCGCAGCGGAAGGAGGGGAGGGTCAGCCGTCTTCTGGTCGTGTGCCCCAAATCCGCCTACGACTCCTGGCTGTTCGAGAGCGGCGCGTGCTTCGAGCGCCCGCTGCGCACCCTCATCCTCGACCGCGGCATGGACCCGTGGGCCGAGGTTCTGATCATCAACTACGAACGGCTGGCGCGTTCGCTCGGCACGCTCGCGTCCTGGCTGAAGGCCAAGCCCTCCATGATGATCCTGGACGAGGCGCACCGCATGAAGCTGGGTTCACGCGGCATGTACGGCGCCGCCTGCATGGCGCTGGGACCGCTCGCCCGGCGACGGCTGATCCTCACGGGTACGCCTGCACCCAACGGGGCCAAAGACCTGGAAAGCCTGATGGGTTTCGCCTGGCCCGGGTACGGCCACCGCACGGTCGCGTCCGCGGTGTCGGGCGGCGATCTCTCGTACGCGAGCACGGTGTTGCGGCCGCTGTTCGCCCGCACGACGAAGCTCGAGCTCGGCCTGCCGCCGATGGAGCCGAAGGTGCGCTACGTCGACATGCCGCCCTTGCACGCGCAGGTGTACGACGCGCTGGTGGGGAAGGTGGCGCTGCAGGGGATGCGGCACGACCTGGGCACGCTCGGCAAGACGGCGTTGCGGTTGCTGATGGCGGCCACCAGCCCGGCTCTCCTGGTCGAAGGTGTCTCGAGGTACGAGCCTCTGACCTATCAGTTGCCCCCGCTGGAGGAGGAGATCCCCAACGCCGGGTCGATGCTCGACCTCATCAAGCGGTTGCCGGACTTCGAGTTGTCCCCGAAGTACAAGGAGACCGTCGCCATCGTGGCGGCGAATGCCGCGAAGGGGCGCAAGACCCTGGTCTGGACGACTTTCGTGCGCAGCTTGAACACCCTTCAGAAGCTGCTGGCGGAGTACCAGCCAGCAGTGGTGTACGGCAGCAGCGGCAACAGGAGCGAAGAGCTGGAGCGGTTCCAGAACGATCCGGACTGCCTGGTGCTGGTGTCCAACCCCGCGACGCTGGGTGAGGGCATCAGCCTGCACCACGTGTGCCATGACGCCGTCTACGTCGACCGCGACTTCGCGGCCGGGCGCTTCCTGCAGAGCCTCGACCGCATCCACCGCCTCGGGCTCGCCCCTGACACCGAAACACGCGTGACCGTTCTGGCCGTCCGGAACACGATCGACGAGGTCGTCGAGATGCAGCTCGGTCAGAAGCTCGAGTTCATGGGGAAGATCCTCGACGACCCCTCGGTGCAGGTGCTCTCGGACCTCGAGGAGGAGCCAGCGGTCGCCAGTGGGCTCGAACCGGGCGACATCCAGGCTCTGCTCAGCCACATCCGATCTCCGCGTTAGCCCGCTTGCGCGCAGATCGCGTGTTCCTCCGCGCGCGGTCAGCCACTGCGAAGCGCCCGGCGAGGCGCTCGTCGTGTGGAACGCAGGACCACCTCGGGCCTCGGCACCCGGCCGGTCCTGCGTTCTGTTGATGCCGAGAGTTCTCGCAGCTCAGGCTCCCTCCGTTACAGGATTTGGCAAACCTTTCATCGTCACCTAATCCATTCGGGTGTCAGCGTGCCCACTGGGCTAACGACGACTACGGAGAGGCATACATCCCGGTCACGAGCATGTCCAGAGGGGGACGAAGGGGGCCGGGATGCCGAACCCGATCGTGACCGAGAACCAGTTGCCGGGGAGTCCGAAGTCCGAGTGGGACGGCATCAGCGGGGCCGCTGATCCCACCCTGGCGGGCTTCACCACGAAGCTGAGCGTCAACAGGGGCCAGACGATCGACTTCAAGATCCACTCGAACTCCGCGAACTACCGCATCGACATCTACCGGCTCGGCTACTACGGGGGTGCCGGCGCGCGGAAGGTGCACACGATCCAGCGCACCACCTCGTCGGTGCAGCCGGCCGCGTTCAACGACCTCGGCACCGGGTTGTGGGACGCGTCGAACTGGTCGGTCACCGCCTCGTGGGCCGTGCCCGCGACCATGGTGTCCGGTGTGTTCCTCGCGAAGCTGGTGCGGCAGGACGGGGTCGCGGGGGCGAGCCACATCCCGTTCGTCGTGCGCGACGACGGGACGCAGCGCGACATCGTCTTCCAGACCTCGGACACCACCTGGCAGGCCTACAACGGGTGGGGTGGCGCGAACCTCTACGGCGGCAACGCGGCGACCGGGACGCCGACGGGGCGGGCGTTCAAGGTGAGCTGCAACCGGCCGTTCAGCACGCGGCTCGCGCAGGGCGGTGTGGACGCCGGGCCGCAGGACTTCGTGCTCAGCGCCGAGTACGCGATGATCAGGTGGTTGGAGCGCAACGGGTACGACGTGGCCTACGTGACCGGCCTGGACGTCGGGCCGGGCAACTACGTCCTCACCAACCACCACGTGTACCTCTCCGTCGGGCACGACGAGTACTGGTCGGGGGCGCAGCGTGCGCGCGTCGAGGCGGCCAGGGACGCGGGGGTGCACCTGTGCTTCTTCAGCGGCAACGAGGTCTACTGGCGGGTCCGCTGGGAGCCCGACGTCACCGGCACGCCGAACCGGACCATGGTCTGCTACAAGGAGACCAGGAACGCCGCCAAGATCGACCCGAGTCCGGAGTGGACGGGCACCTGGCGCGACCCGGCGTTCTCACCGCCCTCGAACGGCGGCGTCGCGGAGAACCGGTTGACGGGCACCAGCTTCTCCGTCGACTCGCACCAGGCCGACCGGATCGAGGTGCCGGAGGCGTACGGGAAGCTGCGGTTCTGGCGCAACACCGGCATGGCCGCGCTGACCGCGGGACAGGTCGGGTACGTCGAGGACGGCGTGCTCGGCTACGAGTGGGACGAGTCGCCGGACAACCGGTTCCGGCCGCCGACGCTCGTCAAGCTCTCCCGCACCGACCGGTTCATCGGCGCCAAGTACCTCCTCGACTACGGCACCACGACCGGTGACGGCGACGCCACCCACCACCTCACGCTCTACCGGGCGCCCAGTGGTGCCCTGGTCTTCGGCGCCGGCACGGTGTTCTGGTCGTTCGCACTCGACGCGGTGCACGACTACACCAGCACCGACCCGTCCATGCCCGTGGTGTCCGAGGACCGCGACGCGCAGCAGGCGACCGTGAACCTGTTCGCGGACATGGGGGTGCAGCCGGAGACGTTGCAGGGCAACCTGACGCCCGCCACGGCCTCGACGGACACGACGCCGCCGGTCACGGTGATCACGACGCCCGCGAACGGTGCGACGTTCACACAGCAGGCGCAGGTGATCATCAGCGGCACGGCGAGCGACGTCGGCGGCCGCGTCGCGACCGTCGAGGTGTCCACCGACAACGGCCAGTCCTGGCGGGCGGCCACGGGTACGACGAGCTGGTCGTTCTCCTGGTGGCCGCACCTGCCGGGCACGTACGCGGTCAAGGTGCGGGCCGTCGACGACAGCCTCAACGTCGAGAACGGGCCCACGCGCACGGTGACGGTGACGCCCGCGGCCTCGGTGCGGCTCTTCCAGCCCACCGACGTGCCGTACGGGCTGCACGCGCCCGACGAGAACCCGCTGGAGCACGGCATGCGGTTCTCCGTAAACACGCCCGGTTCCGCCACCGCGCTGCGGTTCTACAAGAACCCGTACAACACCGGTGCGCACACCGCCCGGCTCTACAACGCGGCCGGCACCAAGCTCGCCGAGGTGGGCTCCACCGGTGAGACCGCGAGCGGCTGGCAGCAGGTGAACATCGCCCCGGTCGCGCTGACGCCCGGCGAGACCTACACCGTCAGCGTGCACTCGGCGAAGTTCGAGAACTCCGACCACAACTTCTTCCACGTCCCGCGCACGTGCGGTGCGATCACCGCGCCCGCCGACGCCGGCGTCTTCCGCTACGGCGCGGGCGGCACCATGCCCACCGAGACGTTCCTGAAGTCCAACTACTGGGTCGACGTGGTGTTCGCACGGGCGGGCGGTGCCGGCAACCTGGCGCCCGTCGCGGTCGGCAACAGCGGTTTCACCACGCCGGTGGGCACCGCGCTCACGATCCCCGCGGCGACGTTGCTGGCCAACGACTCCGACCCCAACGGCTACCCGATCTCGATGGTGTCGGCGGGTTCTGCCACCAACGGCACGGTGAGCTTCGACGCGGGCGCCCAGACCGTCACGTTCACGCCCACCGCCGGTTTCTCCGGGCCCGCGAGCTTCCAGTACACGATCACCAACGGGTTCCTGCAGTCCTCGGCGACGGTGAGCCTGAACGTCGGCGCCGCGATGACCACGCAGTCGCTGTTCACCGGCGCCGACGTGCCCGCCATCCCGAACTCCACCGACAACGGCCCGGTCGAGCTCGGCGTGAAGTTCCAGTGCACGGTGGCGGGGGCGAGCGCGACCGGTGTGAAGTTCTACAAGGGCACGCTGAACACCGGGCCGCACACCGGCCGGTTGTGGAGCGCCACCACCGGCGTGCTGCTCGCGACCGCCACGTTCAGCGGTGAGACGGCGAGCGGCTGGCAGAGCGCGACCTTCCCGTCACCGGTGTTGTTGACGCAGAACCAGTTCTACGTCGTCTCGTACCACACGACGACGAAGTACTCGGTGACCGAGAACGGGTTCACCTCGGCGCGGACGGCGGGGCAGCTCGTCGCACCGTCGAGTGCGAGCGCGGGCGGCAACGGCGTCTTCACCTACGGCCCGGCGGGCAGCTTCCCCTCGTCGTCGTTCGTGGCCAGCAACTACTTCGTCGACGTCATCGCCGCGGTCCCGGTGCAGCCGCCGGCACCGGTCTCGTTGTTCAGCGGCTCCGACGTGCCCGCGATCGTGAACTCCGGCGACGTCGGCCCGCTGGAGCTGGGCGTCAAGTTCCGCACGTCCTCGGTGAACGCCACGGCGACGGGCATCAAGTTCTACAAGGGTTCCCTGAACACGGGCACGCACGTCGCGCACCTGTGGAACGCCGCCACGCAGCAGCTGCTCGCCACGGCGACGTTCACCGGCGAGTCGGCGAGCGGCTGGCAGACGGTGACCTTCGCGAACCCGGTGCCGTTGACGGCCAACACCACCTACATCGCCGCGTACCACACGACGACGCGCTACTCGGTGACGAACGGCTACTTCGCCAACGCCAGGGTGGTCGGCTCGCTGACGGCGCCGTCGAGTGCGAGCGCGGGCGGCAACGGGGTGTTCGTCTACGGCCCGGCCGGGTCGTTCCCCGCGTCCAGCTTCGACTCCACGAACTACTGGGTGGACGTGGTCGTGCAGGCCGGCTGAGCAGGGCTACCAGGTGGGGCGTGCGGTCACCCCGCCGTCGACGACCAGGTCGTGGCCGGTGATCCACGCGGCCAGGTCGGAGGCGAGGAACACGCACGCGTTCCCCACGTCCTCGGGCGTGCCGAGGCGGTGCAGCGGGGCGGCGTCGTGCCAGCGCGCGACGCCCTCCGGCCACTGCTCCTCGATGCCGGGGCGGCTGATCAGGCCGGGGGACACGGTGTTCACCCGCAGCCGCGGCCCGTACTCCTGGGCCGCGGCCCGCGCGTGCACGACCAGCGCGGCCTTGGAGGCGCTGTAGTGGGCGTGGCCCGCGGCCGGGTGGGTGCCCTCGATCGACGCGATGTGCGTGATCGACCCGCCCTGCGGCAGGACCTCTGCGGCCGCCTGGGTGACGGCGAACGGCCCGGTCAGGTTGATGTCCACAACGGACTGCCAGGACTCGGTGCTCATGCCCGGCAACGGTTCCACGGGCTGCACACCGGCGTTGTTCACCACCGCGTCGAGCCTGCCGTGCAGTGCGAAGGCCTCCTCGACCACGCGCCGCGCCGCGAACCGCAGGTCGCCGTCGGCACGGCCGCGGTGCGGCACGACGACGGCGCCGGCCGCGGTGAACCGGCGCGCGATGCCGGCCCCGATCGTGCCGCCCGCGCCGGTGACCAGGACGACCCGGCCGCTGAGGTCGATCACGAGACGATGCCCTCCAACCGGTCGCGCAACCAGTCGACGACCTCACCACGGCCGGCCACGAAGCCCGCCGCCCCCAGCGCGTCGCCGCCGACGTGGTGGAACACGCCGCCGGCCGCCCGCACCAGCACCGCGCCGGCCGCCACGTCCCACGGGTGGATGCCCAGGTTCGCCGCCGCGTCCGCCCGCCCGGCCGCGACCCAGGCCAGCGACAGCGCCGTCACGTAGACCCGCCGCACGTCCGCGACGGCGAGCAGGTCGGCCAGCAGCTCCACCTCGCCGCTGTAGGGGCTGCCGGGCAACGGGACGTCGGTCAGCACCACCGGCCGCGGGCTCGGTCCCGGCGGGATCACCAGCCCGGCCGACCGCACCGCGAACGGCACGCCCTCGGCCGCGGTGAACAGCTCGTCGCGGAACGGGTCCAGCACGCACCCCGCCACCAGTCGCCCGTCCACCGCCGCCGCCACCGACAGGCACGCGAGGGGCAGCCCGCGGACGAAGTTGCGGGTGCCGTCGATCGGGTCGACGTACCAGGTGATCCGCGCCTGCTCCGCGCCCAGCTCCTCGCCGACGACGGCGGAACCGGGCACGTCGAGCGCACGCCGCAGGAACGCCTCGACCGCCAGGTCGGCACTGCTGACCTGGTCGAACGCGCCCTTCGCGGCAACGTCCACCGGCAGCTCGCGCAGCAGCTTCGCGGCGTCCACGCAGGCCTGCGCGGCGAGGTCGAGGAGTTCGCCAGGAGTCACGCCCCCATTGTGATCGGTCACAAACCCGACCGGCCGACTCTGGGCAACGTCCCACCCCCGCACGTGACCGGAACCACCACGATGAGCTGACCTGACGACGACGTTGGAGGTTCGGGATGCGGATCGTGGCCGGGTTGGCTCTGGTGGCGGGTTTGGTCGCCGGAACAACCACCGCCCAGGCGGACACCGTGGAGTACGTGGCACTGGGCGACTCGGCGGCGGCCGGTCCGCTGGTCCCGGCCCAGGACCCGGCGCTGTGGTGCCTGCGGTCGGCCCGCGACTACCCGCGGGTGGCGGCGGAGCTGCTCGGCGCGCGGCTGACCGACGTCACCTGCTCCGGTGCGAAGACCGACGACTTCACGGGCCGCCAGTTCGGGTTCGTGGCACCGCAGTTCGCCGCGCTCAAGCCGTCCACCGACCTGGTGTCGCTGACGGTCGGCGCCAACGACGTCGGCCTGTTCCAGACGGCGTTGAGCTGCATCAACCTGCTGCCCCAGCCGATCGGGGTCTCCTGCAAGGACCGCTACACCTCCGGTGGGACGGACCGGCTGGCCGCGGCCGTGGACGCGTGGGGGCCGGAGCTCGGCACCGCGCTCGACGAGGTCAAGCGCCGGTCACCGCGGGCGAAGGTGCTGGTCACCGGCTACGGCACGTACATCAGGCCGGGCGGCTGCTACCCGGTGCAGCCGGTGTGGAGCCGGGACGCCGACTACCTCCAGGGCGTGCTCAACCGGGTCAGCGCCACCGCGCGGGCCGAGGCCCAGAAGCGCGGCGCGACGTACGTGGACTTCGCCGCCGTGACCGTGGGCCACGACATCTGCGCCGCACCCGCAGACCGCTACCTGGAGGGGCTGGTGCCGACGACCGCCGCCGCGCCGCTGCACCCCAACGCCGCCGGCATGGCCGCGTTCGGCGCTACGGTCGCGCGCGCCGCGCGGCCAGGGCAGCCGCCAGCAGCGTGACGTGCTCGATCCGCGTCGGGTCGAGGCCGGTGAGCTCCGCGACCCTGCGCAGCCGGTAGTCCACGGTGTTCGGGTGGACGTGCAGCTCGGTGGCGGCCGGCCGGCGCGACCCGCGGCGCAGGTAGACCTCCAGCGTCTGCACGAGCTCGTCGGACAACGGCGCCACGACCGCGGCCAGCGGTTCCAGCGCCGCGCTCGGCCGGGACAGCTGGTACTCCAGCAGCACGTCGGCCAGCCGGTACAGGCCGGGACCCGAGCGCACGGCGACGGCGAGCACCTCGCGGGCGAGCCCGGCGGCGGACGCGACCCCGGACGGCGGGGCCGCGACCGCCGCCACCGTCAACGGCACCCCGGCGGCCCGCGCCGCGTCCGCCACGACTCGGTCGGCCCGGTCGTCCTCACCCGGCAGCAGCACGATCCCGCCGTCGGGGGTGAGCGCCGACAGGACCGGCTCGCGGCTGTGCCGTTCCAGCTCGGTGCGCAGCCGCCGCAGCTTGCGCCGCCCGGCCACGGCCGCGTCCACCCCGTCGGTCAGCTCGTCCGGGTGCGGCGGCACGTGCAGCGCCAGCACCACCACGGGCCCGTCCGCGACCCGCGTGCCGTCGAGCAGCCCGGTCAGCTGCGTGTGCCGCGCCGACCGCTCGTCGTCGAACATCGTCTGCCGCTCGTCGAGGTACCCGGCGCTCACCACCGGCGTCACGAGCTGCAGGTACCGCATGGCCAGCGCGTTGAGCGCCAGCACCTCGCCGACCTCCTCCGGCCGCGCCTCGGGCACCAGCACGTCCCAGACCACCTGGATGCCCACGTGGTACGCCGTGAGCACGACGTCGACCGGCACGCCCTCCTCCGCACGCCGGGCCGCCGACTCGCGCAGGAACCGCAGCTCGTCGGCCGTCGGCAGCTCCCGGCTGCGCAGCACCCGCGCGAACGCCCGCAGCGTCCCCTCGATCACGCGGGCGATGTCACCGGAGAGCTCCTCGGCGGGCAGCTGCCGGTAGCCGGGCACCCGGTCGGTGATCTCCGCGAGCACGAGCCGCACGAACGACGGCAGCTCCGCGACGATCCGCTCGGCCAGCGGACGACCACCGATCACGAAGGACATCCGCCCATTCTGGCCCGTTCGGGGTCCGGGGCACCTCAGAGTCCGGGGCACCTCGGAGTCCGGGCACCTCAGAGTTCGAGCACCGTGCCGTCCTGCGGGAGCTCCACCCCCGCCGCGCGCACCTGTGCCGCCTCCGGCGAGTCCGGGTCCAGCACCGGGTTGGTGTTGTTGAGGTGCGTGTAGATCCGCCGCACGGCCGGGAACCGCCGCAACCGCGGCAGGCTCGCCGTGATCGGCAGGTGGCCCATCGCGGCCTGCCCGGACCCGCTGCCCGTCGCCGTGCCCATCTCGGAGGCCGCGTGGAACGTGCCGTCGAGCACCAGGCAGTCCGCCCCGGCCACCACGTCGTCGAACCCGTCCGGCCAGTGCGCGAGGCACGGCGCGTAGACCAGCACACCACCGGTGACCGGGTCGGCGAACCGGTAGGCGACCACCCAATCGCCCTCCACGGTGGACGACCGCGCGTACTTCGGGCGCTTGCCGCTGATCGGGACCGCCGTCACCCGCAGGCCGTCGAGCTCGACCTCGGCGGTGGTGACCTCGCGCCAGTCCACGGGTGCGTACCCGTCGACCACCGAGCGCAGGTCGAACCGGTCGCGCAACGCGTGCAGCACCGGGCCCGGCGCCCACACCGCCAGGCCCGTGCCGCCGCGCAACGTCAGCAGGCCGAGCGCGTGGTCGAGCTCCGCGTCGGTGAGCAGGGCGCCGCGCACCGGGGTCTCGCGCGGGCCGGGACCGGGGTTCAGCAGCGCGCAGGCGACGAGCTGCGTGCGGATGTCCGGCGAGGCGTTGACCAGCCACCAGCGCGTGCCGTCGGCGCTGACCGCCAGGCAGTCCTGCGACCGGGCGGGCAGCTCGCCGGACCGGGCGCGGACGCACAGCGCGCAGGCGCAGTTCCACTGCGGGAACCCGCCGCCGGCCGCGGTGCCCAGCAGGACCGCCTTCACGACATCCTCCGCATGGCCACGGCCGGTTCGACCGCCGGTGCCACCTCGGTCGCCAGAATCAGGTCCACAGTGGACCGATGCGGCGACAGCGAGCACACCGGGTCGGTGGCGGCGGCGTCACCGGTGAGCTGGAACGCCTGGCACCGGCAGCCGCCGAAGTCGACCTCCTTGCGCGGGCACGACCGGCACGGGTCCCGCATCCAGTCGAAGCCGCGGAAGGCGGTGAACGACGGCGAGTCGTGCCAGATGTCGTGCAACGACGAGTCGCGCACGTTCTCGACCGGCAGCGTCGGGATCACGGTGGCGGCGGGGCAGGGGAGCACCGAGCCGTCGGGCGCCACGGTCAGCTGCCGCGCACCCCACCCGTACATGCACGGCTTCGGGTGCGCCTCGTGGTAGTCGGCGATGACGTAGACGATCTCCATCACCCCGCGCAGCCGTTCCTGCGCCGCGGCGACGACCGGGCCGGCCGCCGCCAGCTGGTCGCGCGTGGGCAGCAACGCCGCCCGGTTGCGCAGCGCCCAGCCGTAGTACTGGGTGTTGGCGAGCTCCAGCCGTTCCGCGCCCAGCCGCTCGGCCAGCGCGATGATCCCGGCGACGTTGTCGAGGTTCTGCCGGTGCAGCACGGTGTTCACGGTCAGCGGCAGGCCTTCGGCGCGGATGAGGGCCGCTGCCTCGACCTTCCGGTCGAACGCCTTGATGCCCGCGATCCGGTCGTTGCCTGCCTTGGTCGCGTCCTGCAAGGAGAGCTGCACGTGGTCGACGCCGCGCCCGGCCAGGTCGTGCAGCCGGTCGCGGGACAGGCCCACACCGGACGTGACGAGGTTGACGTAGCAGCCGAGGCTGTTCGCGTGCGCCACCAGCTCCGGGAGGTCCGGTCGCAGCAGCGGTTCCCCGCCGGACAGGTGGACCTGCAACACGCCCAGCGAGCGGGCCTGGTCGAAGACGCGCAGCCAGTCCTCGGTGGGCAGCTCGGCGTCCCTGCGCACCAGCTCCACCGGGTTCGAGCAGTACCCGCACTGCAGCGGGCAGCGGTGCGTGAGCTCGGCGAGCAGGCCGAACGGTGCCTCAGCCATCGACGTCGACCACCCTCCGGTCCACCAGCCGCGCCACCAGCTCCGCCACGTCCGCGGGCTCGACGCCGGCGTACTCGTCGCCCAGCGCCAGCGCGATGTCCCCCACCGACCGGACGCCGTCGCACAGCGCCACGACGGAGGCGGCGGTCTCGTTGAGCACCAGCACGCCCTCGGGGAACAGCACGACGTGCGCGGAGCGGATCTGGTCGTAGCCGCGTTTCACCCCACGCCGGATGCGCGGCACGGCGCCGAGTGCTAGCACGGCCTGCCCCTGCCCGAGTAGTAGTCGACGGCGTCCAGCACGGCCCGCAGCACGTCGCACTTGAACGCCAGCGCCGCCACGGCCGCCAGCTGCTGTTCGCGGGTGCGGGCGTGCCCGACCACGACGTCCACAGTGGCCTGTCCCTCGCCGGCGACCGCCCGGATGCGGTCGGTGAAGTAGGCGAACCCCTCCTCGGCGATCCACGGGTACCGCTCCCGCAACGCCGCGAGTCGCTTGCGCATCAACGCACCCGAGAACATCTCGGTCAGCCCGGAGGCGACCCCCTCGACCCACGGCCTGGTGCGCGCGAAGTTCACGTAGGCGTCGACGGCGAACCGGACGCCGGGCAGCACGTGCCGTTCGTCGAGCACCTCGTCCCTGGTCAGCCCGACCGCCTCGGCGAGCAGCAGCCAGTTCTCGGCGCCACCCTCACCGGGTCCCGTGCCGTCGTGCCACACGATCCGCTCGCGCCACTGGCGGCGGACCTCCGGCACCGGGCAGTTCGACAGGATCGCGGCGTCCTTCTGCGCGATGCAGCGCTGGTAGTACCAGCGGTTCGCGGCCCACGCCTGCAGCTCGTGCTTGCTCAGGCCGCCCTCGTGCATGCGCAGGTGGAACGGGTGGCTGTCCCAGTACCGCGGGGCCAGCGCGCGGAGCTCCGCAACGAACTCCTGGGCGGACACGGCTTTCATCAGCGTGCACTCCTCAGCGGTTGGCCAGAAGTCGTACCCGTCGCGTTCGCTCCCCTGGCTTCGACGACGATTCGATCATGTGTTGGTGGTACTTGCAGATGCCGTTGCCAGCAGGGGAGTGCGGGAGACCGGGGCCCCCGCCGCCGCGGGGGTCCCGGTGCGGGCCGCGTCAGCTGCGGGCCGCGTAGGCGGTGACCTCCATGGGCGTGTCGAAGTCGCGGAAGTCGGGCTTCACCCACTCGCGCTTGACCTCGGGAAGCTTGTGCTCGGTAGCGGTAGCGGCAACGTTCATGCGCGACTCCTCGGGTCTACGGCGTGCCCGGGAAGGGCACGCGCGGCTCTTCCGTGGGGCGCGGCGGCGACTTTCACCGTAGGACGTCCCGCGTGGATCGCGCTAGACCGTTCACAAGGTTCCCAAAGATCATCGGAGCGGAACCGCCTTTCAGGCCTTGCAAGACGGATGGTTGTATCGAAACATCCGATGAGCGTTGTGGGTTTGTGCGAGCTGTGATTGGGTAAACACGCCCTGCAACACCTCCGCCGCAGACTGAAACCACGAGCGGACCCGAAGGAGAGCACACATGCGTGCTCGTCGTATCGCGGCAGCGGCAGCCTGCACCGCCGTCGCCGCCTCCCTCTGCGTGATCCCGGCCTCCGCGCAGGACGGACCCTCCGCGCAGGCCGAGCGGACCCTCGCCAGCGGGTTGGACATCCCCTGGGACATCGAGTTCCTGCCCGACGGCAGCGGCATCTTCACGGAACGGGACACGTTCAAGATCAAGAAGCTCAGCGGCACGACCGTGACCGAGCTCGACACCGTGGAAGCGGCCCAGAGCACGGGCGGTGAGGGCGGACTGCTCGGCCTCGCGGTGTCGAAGACGTTCGCGACCGACAACTCGGTCTTCATCTACTACTCGACGGCGACCGACAACCGGATCGCCAAGCTCGCGCTGGGCGGCACGCCGCAGCCGATCGTCACCGGCATCCCGAAGAACCGCTACCACAACGGCGGCGGCCTGGAGTTCGGTCCGGACGGCTACCTGTGGGCGACCACCGGCGACGCGCAGAACACGGCCAACGCGCAGAACTGGAACTCGCTGGGCGGCAAGATGCTGCGCTTCGACACCGCGGGCAGGCCGGCGAGCGGCAACCCGCGCGCGAACAGCGTCGTGTACACGATCGGCCACCGCAACCCCCAGGGCATCACCTGGGTCGGCACCACCGCGTACGCCACCGAGTTCGGCAACAACACGACCGACGAGATCAACCGCATCGAGGCCGGGAAGAACTACGGCTGGCCGACGTGCGAGGGCAACTGCAACGTCGCCGGCATGACGAACCCGGCCGTCACGTGGTCCAACCGGCTGGCGGGCCCGACCGGCATCGCCCTGCACAAGAACGCGCTCTACGTCGGCGCCGTCACCGGCCGCCGGATCTGGAAGATCCCGGTCAACGGCACCACGCTCGGCACGCCGCAGGCGTTGTTCACCGGCGCCTACGGCCGGGTGCGCTCGATCGCTCCCGCACCGGACGGCACCCTGTGGTTCGGCACGTCCAACCAGGACGCCAACGGCCAACCCGGTTCGACCGACGACCGCATCGTCTCCACCGACGCCTGACCCACCCGTTCGCGCACCGCTGCTTCGGCACGCGGGGACCTTTCGTGCGCTTCTGGGGTACGAAGGGTCCCCGCGTGCCGTAGGCGGACACGAGTGGGTGACGTCGGGAGGTGGGGTCAGTTGCGGGCGGCGGGCATTCGGCGGAGCTGGTCGAGGACCGCCGGGTCCTGCAGCTGCATCCACTGGATGACCTCGGTGTAGGTGGCGCACACCGTCTCCGGCTTGCCGCACACCTCGCCGAGGAACTGCTCCATCGCCGTGGAGAACGCCGACCCGTTCCACTCGTTGAAGTGGTTGCCGATCACCAGCGGCGCGCGGTTGCCGTTCAGCGCCGCCCGGTACACCGACCGGTACGTGTCGACGACGATCTGCGTGAACTCCGGGGCGCGCGCCGGTTCCTCCTTGGCGCCGTTGAGCGCGTACCAGAGGTTGAAGTCCATCATCACGACCTGCCGGCCCAGCGCGGGGACGCGCACCTCGGGCATCGGGAACTCGTACAGTCCCCTTTGGACGGACGGCCACTGGACGCCGAGCGCGACCTGGCTGGTGTCGTAGACCAGGCCGTGGGCGGCCATCGCAGGGAAGGCCTCGTCCCAGTTGCCCTCCAGGCACGGCGTCCGTCCACCCCGGACCGCGTCGGCGGGCAACCGGAAGCCCTCGGACCGCGCCTTGTCGACGATCAGGCGGAACTGCGCCAGCTCCGCGTTCCAGGCGGCGTTGTCCCACTTGTCCACCGAGGGCTGGCTGCCACCGGAGCAGAAGTGGCCGTTGTAGTGCGTGCCGATCTCGTGGCCGTCGGCGATCACCTGGTTCAGGTAGCCGATCCTGGCCTCGATGTCCTGCCTGCTGCCGCCGAAGTCGATGTCCGACCGGCCCCGCTTGAGACCCGCGGGCGGCTGGTACAGCGTCCGGTCCTGGTCGGCCAGCATGTACACGCCGGACAGCAGGCCGGTGACGTGCGCGCCCGTCTGCCTGGCGACCGGGAGCACCTTGTCCCAGTGCTGCTTGGACACCGCGCCGTCGAAGGAGAAGAGCACGAACTGCGGCGGCTTCTCACCCTGCGCCAGCTTGTGCATCCACGGTTGCTTCGCGAGCTGTTCCGGCGTGGGGCCGGGCACGCGCGGCGCGGGCCCGGACTCCTTCGGAGTCGGAAGGCGGGGCGCCATCGGCAGCGGGCCGTTCTCCGCCTGCTGGTCCGGGTCGTCGTGCGGACTCAGCGTCATCACCAGCACGAGTGCCAGTGCCAGAGCCACGCCCGTGGTCAACCATCCCCAGCGCTTCACACAGTAGGAGACGATCGGTCACCCGAACGGGTTGCGCCGGGGAGGCGATTGGTCACCTGACGGGGTCGGCGATCACCACTCGGTTCGCCTCGTAGCCCTGCTGCCCACCGATCCAGGTACCCCCGCACGTGACCAGCACCAGCCGGTGCGGGCCGCGCGGCCCGAAGAGCTCCAGCGCGCGGGCCGGCAGCTCCTCCTTGCGGACCGTCTCGATCTGCCGGATCTTGAACCGGAACTCCTCGCCCGCGCTGTCGGCGACGACGACCTCACGGCCGTTCTGCGCCTGCCACAGCTCGGCGAACGGTCCCTTCGCGCCCTTCCAGTCGACGTGCCCGGCCAGCACGGTCGCGCCCTCGGCGCCCGCCAGCTCGGTGCCCCACCAGGTCGCCTCGCCGATGCCGTCGGGCACCGGCAGCACGCCGTCCTTGACCTCGCGCCGCACCAGAGTGGCCGAGCCACCGGCGGGCAGCCGCACCGAACCGGGACCGGCCTTGGGCGGCGCGGGCTGTTGCTGCTGCGGTGGTGCGGGCTCGACCGGCTTGGCGTTGCCGGTGTTCGCGCCGCCGATCAACCCGGTGAGGTCGGCGCCCCTGCCGGTGCTCATGCTGTCGCCGACAGGACCGGGCCCGACCACGGGGATCTCGTCCGCGACCGGCCGTCCCGCGAGGACGTCGGTCTCGGACGAGGTGACCAGCACGCTGGTGGCGGCGACGCCCACCACCAGCACGCCGGTCAGGAAAGCCCGGGAACTCACTGCCTGCGCCACACCAGCAAGCCTGCCAGTGCCCCGCCGAGCAGCACCAGGCCACCCACCGAGAGCAGCAGACCGGGGCGCAGCTGCGAGTCGAACGACGCGGTCGCGACCGGCGTGCTGCCCTCCGTGCCCGCCGGGATCGTGCTGGGCACGACCGGGGTGTTCGGCTTGTTCACCAGCTCCAGCGCGAGCGTCGAGCCGGGGCCGACGGACCCGCACGCGGCCGGTGGTGCCTTCGCGTCGAAGAACTCCTCATACCCCTTCGGCGCGGCCACCTCGACGAGGCAGATCTCCTGCGGCGTGCGCAGGTCCGGCACCTCGACCGTGCCGTCGGCGCCGGTCTGCAGCACCAGCGGCTTGCCGTCCGTGCCGACCAGCGGGCTGTCGTCCTGCTTGAGCGCGGGGCTCGTCTGGTCCTTGGCGGTGACGCGCAGCGCGACGCCCGCGATGGCCTTCTTGGTCTCCGAGTCGATCTTCGTGATCTTCACGGCGCCCGGAGCGGTCTTGGCCTGGGCGTTGGCGGCGGCGGTCAGCTTCTTCTCGCCGCCGGTGGTGACGATCCGCTGCATGTTCTCGGTCTGGATCGGCTGGTGCACGACCGGCTTGTCCGCGGGGGAGTCGGCGGTGACCGCGATCGCCGGCTTCGGGCCGGTGGGGACGACCTTGAGCGCGACCGGGCTGCCGTTCGCGTCGGTGGTGACCTTGCCCTCCGCGCTGCCGTCGACGAGCGTGGCGTCGGTCAGCGCGAAGCTGATCGGCGCGCCGGAGACGCCCTTGTCGTTCTGCTTGAGCAGCGACACGGTCCACGTCGACTCGGTGCCGATGACGAGCGGTTCCTGCGGCGCGGTCGCGGCGAGCTTCCACGGGCCGCGGTTGGCCTCGGCGTCGGCCCGCATCCGCGCGACGGCCTCCAGCACGGGCGCGGGCAGCCGGGCGGCGTACCACTCGGCGTTGTAGGCGAGGTAGCGCGGGTCCTTCGTGTCGAAGTTCACCGCACCGTCCGGTGCCGCGGTCCAGCTGTGCAGCAGGTGCGCGAGCGCCGCCGCCTCCTCCGCCGACTTGGTCGTGGAGTAGCGCAGCAGGAGGTAGGAGATGTTCGCGGCCACGTCGGGCGCGAGCTTCTTGCCCGCCTTGGTCAGCAGCTCGTCACCGGGCTGGTAGCCCACCGCGCTGTCGGGAGCGGGCAGGGCGTACTGCACGCACCACACGTGCTTGTCCTGCCACACGTACGACCCGTGCCACTCCGAACCCGTGGTGGCGTTGGGCTGGACCTCTGTCGCGTTGTAGCCGATGCCCTTGACGCCGACCGCTGTCGCCGTCGCGGGGGCGGTCAGGAGCGCGAGCCCCGAGACCGCAGCCACTGCGGCAAGACGTTTCCAGCCCATGGTGAATCGTGGTCCCCTCTGACCTGTACATATCCCGCGTGCGAGCTTGTCGGTAGCCCACTTCGGGGACAAGCCGCCACGAGGGGGAACTAGGGCGCTGCGCAGGGTGTGATCGTGAATGTTATGTGATCGGCGTTACGCGCACGGGGCCGGACACGCCGCAACACGCCGTGGTCAGGTCACGCTCCGGAGTCTTCGCGCGAGTTCGCACACTATTAGCGCACGTGTGATCGCTTGTGCGAGTAAAGTCGGCTTTACCGACGGGGAACCTGGCACCCAGCGTGCTCGTTGTACCCGTGACGGCGTAAAGCAACGCCCCAGGAGGACCAGGTGCGCTCCAGCAGCAACCCGGCTTTCCGTAACCTGCCGACCGGCGGCGGGTACGGAGGCTATGCAGGCTTCGGACAGCCCGAAGCCGGCTACCAGCAGGCCCCGCCGCCGCTGACCAGCGAGCGGCCGATGACGATCGACGACGTCGTCACCAAGACCGGCATCACGCTGGCCGTGGTGGCGGTCACCGCCGTCATCACCTACCTGATGCAGGCTTGGGTACTGCTGTTCCCGGCCGCGATCATCGGACTCGTGCTCGCGCTGATCATCTCGTTCAAGCGCGTCCCGAGCCCGCCCCTCGTCATCGCCTACGCCGCCGTCGAGGGTGTCTTCCTCGGCGCGTTCAGCGGGATCATCGGGCGGCTGATCGACGGCTGGACCGGCAACCCCGGCCAGGGTGTCGTGGTGATCGGCCAGGCGATCATCGGCACGATCGGCGTCTTCGCCGGCATGCTGGTCGTCTACAAGACCGGCGCGATCCGCGTCACGCCGAAGTTCACGAAGTGGATCACGGGCGCGATCATCGGCGTCGCCGTCCTGATGCTCTTCAACCTGATCATGAGCTTCTTCACGACCGGCGGCCTCGGCCTCCGCTCCGGCGGCACGCTCGCGATCATCTTCAGCCTCGTCTGCATCGGCCTCGCGGCGTTCAGCTTCCTGATCGACTTCGACGCCGCGGACCAGGCGATCCGGGCCGGCGTGCCGGCCAAGTTCGCGTGGCAGATCGCGTTCGGTCTCACGGTCACCCTGGTGTGGCTTTACACCGAGATCCTGCGCCTGCTCTCGTACTTCAACTCGGACTGACGTCCGGGCATCCGATCGGAGGGCGTTCCGCTGCGGCGGGGCGCCCTTCTGCATTTGTAGGCTGGGTCGCGTGGAAAACGGGTACCGCCTGGAGATGAGTCCGCCGACCGTCGACGACTACCTGCGCCTGCGCGAGGAATCCGGCCTGAGCGCGCGCAGTCGTGAGGAAGCCGAGAACGGCATCAACGGCGCGTGGGCCACTGTTCGCGCGATTCACGCGGAATCAGGCGAAACCGTGGGCATGGGTCGCGTGCTGAGCGACGGTGGCTGGTACTTCCACATCATCGACATGGCGGTGTTGCCGCGCCACCAGCGCAAAGGCATCGGTGACGCGATCATGACCGCATTGCTGGACCGCATCGGCGACCACTCGCCCGACGCGTACGTCAGCTTGCTCGCCGACCCGCCCGGCCGTCGTCTCTACGAACGGCACGGCTTCACCGAGAGCGCCCCGGTGTCGGTCGGCATGCGGCTCGTGCGCTAGACCCGCCAGCGCACGTCCGGCAGCTCGGTGCCGATTTTGATCAGGCAGTCCGTGCAGAGGGCCCCCACCTGCGAACGCGACACCCGTTCATCGGGCACCGAGTGCTCGCACACCGCCTCGTAGAAACTGCGGCGGGAACCACGGGCCTGGTCGAGCGAGAACGCGTGGCATTGCAGGTCGTATTCGCTTTGCCACCACACATAGGGCATGTCCCAACCTCCTGACTCGTCGGTAGGGACGGACTTCCCCTCGCCCGATGACGCCATTGCTGGACGATTCAGGTCATCGGCAGAACGGTGGTGGGCAAGTAGCTCCGTTCGGGTGAAACGGAGCTACTTGCAAGTGGCAAATTGCAGATCTTGGAATCGGTCCAGGATCAGCTGAGGCGTTCCAGCACCATCGCCATGCCCTGGCCACCGCCCACGCACATCGTCTCCAGACCGAACTGCTTGTCGTGGAACTGGAGCGAGTTGATCAGGGTCGTGGTGATCCGCGCGCCGGTCATGCCGAACGGGTGGCCGACGGCGATGGCGCCACCGTTCACGTTCAGCCGGTCCAGGTCGATCCCGAGGTCCTGGTAGGACGGGATCACCTGGGCCGCGAACGCCTCGTTGATCTCCACGAGGTCGATGTCGGAGATCGACAGGCCCGCCAGCGCCAGCGCGCGCTTCGAGGCCTCGACCGGGCCGAGGCCCATGATCTCCGGCGACAGGCCGGAGACGCCGGTGGAGACGATCCGCGCCAGCGGCGTGATGCCGAGCTCGCGGGCCTTGGTGTCGGACATGACCACGAGGGCGGCCGCGCCGTCGTTGAGCGGGCAGCAGTTGCCGGCGTTGATCCGGCCGTCCGGGCGGAACACGGGCTTGAGCTGTGACACGGCCTCGTAGGTGACGCCGGCGCGCGGGCCGTCGTCGGTGGAGACGACAGTGCCGTCCGGCAGCGTCACCGGGGTGATCTCGCGGGCCCAGAAGCCGTCGGCGATCGCCTTCTCGGCGAGGTTCTGCGAACGGACGCCGAACTCGTCCATCTCCTTGCGGGAGACGCCCTTCAGCAGTGCCAGGTTCTCCGCGGTCTGGCCCATCGGGACGTAGACGTCCGGCAGGGCACCGGACACCCGCGGGTCGTCCCACGTCGAGGCGCCGGAGGCGGCGACGGAGGCCGTGCGGGCCTCGGCGTCGGCGAAGAGCGGGTTGTGGGTGTCCGGCCACGAGTCGGAGCTGCCCTTGGCGAAGCGCGACACCGTCTCGACGCCCGCGGAGATGAACACGTCGCCCTCGCCCGCCTTGATGGCGTGCAGGGCCATGCGCGTGGTCTGCAGCGACGAGGCGCAGTAGCGGGTGACCGTCGTGCCGGGCAGGGTGTCGTGGCCCAGCAGCACGGACACGACGCGCGCCATGTTGAAGCCCTGCTCGCCGCCGGGCAGGCCGCAGCCGAGCATCAGGTCGTCGATCTGCGCCGGGTCGAGCTGCGGCACCTTGTCCAGCGCCGCCTTCACCATCCGCGCGGCGAGGTCGTCGGGCCGCACGTCCTTCAGCGAGCCCTTGCCCGCGCGGCCGATGGGGGAGCGGGCGGCGGAGACGATCACGGCCTCAGGCATCGGGGAGCTCCTCGTTGGGGGTCAAGGTCGCAGCCGAGCCTAGTTAACGCCCGCTCACCCCGGCCAGCGCACGTGACGAGGATTTCCGGAACTCACGCGTGCCGCCGGTGCAGCCACGCGGGCCACCGCGACGCGCCCACCGCCAGCGCCGCCGCCGAGCGCAACGGCACCGGCGCCGCCGCCCACTCCGGCAGGAACCCCGCCACCCGGCACAACGGCGCCAGCAGCACACCGGCCGCCGCCTCGTAGCCGGCGGCGCTGGGGTGGAAGCGGTCGGAGCTGAACATGTCGGCGTGCCGCGCGGTGAACTCCGGTGCCAGCAGGTTCCCCAGCGGTACCGCGACACCGCCGGCCCGCCGCACCTGCGCCGTCTGCGCCGCCGCCAGCCGCAGGCTGTACCGCCGCCCGATCGCCCGCAGCGGCTGCGGGATCGGCCGCACGATCCCGAGGTCGGGGCAGGTGCCGACCACGACACCGCACCCGGCGGCGCGCAGCCGGCGGACCTGCTCGCCCAGCAACGCCGCCGAGTCGCGCACCCGCGTCCGCGTCGTCACGTCGTTCGCGCCGATGATGACCAGCGCCGCCTGCGGCTCGCCCGGCAGCGCCGCGTCGACCTGCGGCACCAGGTCGCGGGTCGTCGAGCCGCTGATCGCGTACGTCGACAGCCGCACCGGCCGGTCCGCCTCCTCGGCCAGCGCCCCGGCCAGCAACACGCCCGGCATCTGCGAGGGGTGCGTCACACCGACGCCGACCGCCATCGAGTCGCCGAGCACCGCCAGCCGCAGCGGGTCCCGGCCGTCGTCGCGGTACACGCCGTCGGGTGCGGGCCACAGGTGTTCCAGCACGCCGATGGCCACGCGGGCCCGTCTGCCCTGCTCGTTCAGCAGCCCGACGAGCGCCCCGGACAGCCCGCCGAGCGTCGCGGCGGTCATGGCGGCCGCGCGCAGGTGTCCCGTGCCGAGCATCCGCACCACCCCCTCTCCCCTGGAATCGTCGGCATCACCGTTCGAATCAACCTCCGCTGCCACTAGAGCTACGCTTCGTGCGCTATCTCGGAGAGTGGGAGTGGGGAGTACAGCGGTGGAGTACGTCGAGCACGTCGTCGACCTGGTGGGCAACACGCCGCTGGTCAAGCTCAACTCCCTGACCTCGGGCATCAAGGCGACCGTCCTGGCCAAGGTCGAGTACCTGAACCCGGGCGGCAGCGTGAAGGACCGCATCGCGCTGCGCATGGTGGAGGCGGCCGAGAAGTCCGGCGAGCTGCAGCCCGGCGGCACGATCGTGGAGCCCACCTCGGGCAACACCGGTGTCGGCCTCGCGCTGGTCGCCCAGCGCAAGGGCTACAAGTGCGTGTTCGTGTGCCCCGACAAGGTCAGCGAGGACAAGCGCAACGTCCTCAAGGCCTACGGCGCCGAGGTCGTGGTGTGCCCGACCGCCGTCGCGCCCGAGCACCCGGACTCGTACTACAACGTCTCCGACCGGCTGGTCCGCGAGATCCCCGGCGCGTGGAAGCCCAACCAGTACGCGAACCCGGAGAACCCGGCGAGCCACTACCACCAGACCGGCCCCGAGGTGTGGCGCCAGACGGCGGGCAAGATCACGCACTTCGTCGCGGGCGTCGGCACCGGCGGCACGATCTCCGGCACCGGCCGTTACCTCAAGGAGGTCTCGGACGGCGCGGTGAAGATCATCGGCGCGGACCCGGAGGGCTCGGTCTACTCCGGCGGCACCGGCCGGCCGTACCTCGTCGAGGGCGTCGGCGAGGACTTCTGGCCGGAGACCTACGACAAGACCGTCTGCGACCAGATCGTCGAGGTCTCCGACGCGGACTCGTTCGACGTCACCCGGCGCCTGGCCCGCGAGGAGGGCCTGCTCGTCGGCGGCTCCTGCGGCATGGCCGCCGCCGCGGCGCTGCGCATCGCCCGCGACCTGCCCGAGGACGCCGTCGTGGTCGTGCTGCTGCCCGACGGCGGCCGCGGCTACCTGTCGAAGGTCTTCAACGACCGCTGGATGGCCTCCTACGGCTTCCTGCCGCCCGACTCGACCGGCGCGACCGTCGGCGACGTGCTGCGCCGCAAGGGCGGCCAGCTGCCCGACCTGGTGCACGCGCACCCGAACGAGACCGTCGGCGACGCGGTGGCGATCCTGCGCGAGTTCGGCGTCTCGCAGATGCCCGTCGTGAACGCCGAACCGCCGGTCATGGCGGCCGAGGTCGCCGGCGCGGTCAACGAGCGCGACCTGCTCGACGCGCTGTTCACCGGCAAGGCCCAGCTGGCCGACCGCCTCGACAAGCACATGGGCGCACCGCTGCCCACGCTGGGCGCCGGTGAGCCGGTGAGTGTGGCCATGAACGCCATGACCCACGCCGACGGCGCGCTGGTGCTGGAGGACGGAAAGCCCGCCGGTGTCGTGACGAGGCAGGACATTCTCGGTTTCTTGGCTGGTCGCTGAACGTAGAAGGCCGTACGTCCGATAGCGTGACGCCCCAGATCAACCAGACTCATACACACACGGCCCAGCCAAGGGGGTTGGAAACCGGATGAACGCTCCGCAGCCGCCAGGAAATCCGTTCGGCGGTCAGCCGCAGCACGAGCAGCCAAACGCGGACGCCACGCAGGTCGTCCCAGGAGGTGGGCAGCCGCAGGCGTCCCACAACCCGGACGCCACGCAGGTCGTCTCGCCTGGTCAGACGCCTGCCGCGCCGCAGCAGAACGCGGACGCCACCCAGGTCGTCAGCCCGGGGCAGGTGCCCCCGGCCGGCGCTCCCGGCTCCGGCGGTTTCCCGGCACAGGGTCCCGGCTCCGGCGGGTTCCCCGCCCAGCAGCCGCCCCCGTACGGTGCTCCGCAGCCGCCCGCCTACGGCGCTCCGCAGTCGAACCCGTACGGGCAGCCCGTGCAGTCCAACCCGTACGGCCAGCCCGCGCAGTCGAGCCCGTACGGCCAGCCGCAGCAGCACCAGCAGCAGCCCTACGGCGCTCCGCAGAGCTCGCCGTACGGTCAGCCGCAGCAGCAGCCCTACGGCCAGCCCTCCTACGGCGGCGCTCCCGGCTTCCCGCCGCCGCCTCCCACCGGTTACGCCGAGTGGGGTTCGCGGTTCGTGGGCTACCTGATCGACGTCGCGGCGCCGGTCGTCGTGGTGTGGCTCGTCGCGTTCGTGCTGGGCCTCGTCGGCGCGGGCATCGGCCCCGACGCCGCGTGGATCTTCGCGATCATCGGCATCGTGCTCTACCTGGCGCTGTTCGGGTTCTACATCTGGAACCTGATCATCAGGCAGGGCGCGACCGGTCAGACGATCGGCAAGAAGATCGCCAAGATCAAGCTCGTCTCCGAGGAGACGCTGCAGCCGCTCGGCGCCGGCACCACCTTCGTGCGCCAGCTGTGCCACGTCGTCGACTCGCTGCCGTGCAACGCGGGCTTCCTGGCCCCGTTGTGGGAGCCGAAGAACCAGACCTGGGCCGACAAGATCATGAAGACCATCGTGATCAACGCCCCGGAGACGGCCTCGCCGTACGGCGGTGGCACCGGCGGCTTCCAGCAGCCGGGCACCGGCGGCTACCCGCAGCAGGGTGGCTACGGCCAGCCGCCGCAGCAGGGCTACGGCCAGCAGCAGGGTTGGTAAGACCTCACCAGCAACAGCCCCCGGTCCCTGTGACCGGGGGCTGTTCTGTTCCGCACTCCTGCCGGTCGGCGGCCGGACGGGTGAGTACCCTGCGGACATGAGCACCCCATACGGCTTCGCGACCAGGGCGATCCACGCCGGTCAGGACCCGGACCCGACCACGGGTGCGGTGAACGTGCCCATCTACGCGACGTCGACGTACGCCCAGGACGGCGTCGGTGGGCTGCGCCAGGGCTTCGAGTACTCGCGCACCGGCAACCCGACCCGCCGCGCACTGGAGACCGCCCTCGCCTCCCTGGAACGCGGCCGCTTCGGCCGTGCGTTCTCGTCGGGCATGGGTGCCACCGACACGGCCCTGCGCGCGTTCCTCAAGCCCGGCGACCACATCGTCATCCCGAACGACGCCTACGGCGGCACGTTCCGCTTGATCGACAAGGTCTTCTCGCAGTGGGGCGTCACCCACTCGCCGGCCCCGGTCTCCGACGTCGACGCGATCCGCGCCGCCATCACGCCGGCCACGAAGCTCGTGTGGATCGAGACGCCGACCAACCCGCTGCTGAACATCGGCGACATCGCCGCGATCGCCGAGGTCGCCCACTCCGCGGGCGCCAAGCTGGTGGTGGACAACACCTTCGCGTCCCCGGCCCTGCAGACCCCGCTGGAGCTCGGCGCCGACGTGGTGCTGCACTCCACCACCAAGTACGTCGGCGGCCACTCCGACGTCGTCGGCGGCGCCCTCGTCACCTCCGACGAGGAGACCGACGCGGCGTTCGGCTTCCTGCAGAACGGCGCGGGCGCGGTCCCCGGCCCGTTCGACGCCTACCTGACCCTGCGCGGCCTCAAGACGCTCGAGCTGCGCATGGAGAAGCACTCCGACAACGCGGAGCTGGTCGCCGAGGCCCTCACCCGCCACCCGCGCGTGAAAAAGGTCATCTACCCCGGCCTGGAGTCGCACCCCGGCCACGCGGTGGCGGCCAAGCAGATGCGCCGCTTCGGCGGCATGATCTCGTTCCTCGTCGAGGGCGGCGAGGAGGCGGCGCTCGCGGTCTGCGCGCGCACCAAGCTCTTCACTTTGGCCGAGTCGCTCGGCGGCGTCGAGTCGCTGATCGAGCACCCCGGCAAGATGACGCACGCCTCGACCGCGGGCTCGATGCTGGAGGTCCCCGCCGACCTGGTCCGCGTCTCGGTGGGCATCGAGTCGGGCGACGACCTGGTGTCCGACCTGCTGGCCGCCCTCGGCTAACCCCGCCCACCGCTGCCCCACCGCACGCGGGGCCTCACCGCACGCGGGGCCCTTTCGTGCGCTCCTGGTGTACGAAAGCTCCCCGCGTGCACTTTCAGGAGCACGAAAGTTCCCCGCGTACACCAGGAGTACGAAAGCTCCCCGCGTGCGCTCCTGGTGCACGAAAGGGCCCCGCGTGCACTCCGAGCAACGGGAAGAGGGCGTCTGCAAGTACGGCCAACGTGGAGTTGGTGGTACTTGCAGACGCCCTCAGCGCTACTACGGCTTCTTCGAGCCGCCGAACCTGTCCACGTTGTCCGCGGTGTCGGCTGTGGGCGCCGCCGGTAGGTCGGCGCCGTTGACGCAGCCGCCGACGAACTCGATCGACTCGCCGGTGCGGACGAAGCGGCCGGCCTCGTCGCAACCCGCGTGGGCCACGGTCAGGAACGCCGCGCCGGTCAGCGCCGCAGCCGTGGTCACGGCTCCGACCAGCGGAATCACCGCGGCCACGCGTCGTACGAGTGCCATGCCACCTCCCCACGATGTGAGTCCCCCGTAAGGCAGCCTACCGGGGAACGCGCATCAGAGGTTGCCGCGGCGCTCCTGTTCCCGCTCGATGGCCTCGAACAACGCCTTGAAGTTGCCCTTGCCGAAGCCCAGCGAGCCGTGCCGTTCGATCAGCTCGTAGAACACGGTGGGGCGGTCGCCGATCGGTTTGGTGAAGATCTGCAGCAGGTAGCCGTCCTCGTCGCGGTCGACCAGGATGCGGTGCTCCTTGAGGACCTCGATCGGCACGCGGACCTCGCCGATGCGGGCGCGCAGCTCGGGGTCGTCGTAGTAGGAGTCCGGGGTCTCCAGGAACTCCACGCCCGCCTCGCGCATGGCGGTGACGGTCTTGATGATGTCGTTGGTGGCCAGCGCGATGTGCTGGACGCCCGCGCCCTCGTAGAACTCGAGGTACTCGTCGATCTGCGACTTCTTCTTGGCGACCGCCGGCTCGTTCAGCGGGAACTTGACGCGGTGGTTGCCGTTGGAGACGACCTTGGACATCAGCGCCGAGTAGTCGGTGGCGATGTCGTCGCCGATGAACTCCGCCATGTTCACGAAGCCCATGACGCGGTTGTACCACTCGACCCAGTAGTCCATCTTGCCGAGCTCGACGTTGCCGACGCAGTGGTCGACGGCCTGGAACAGGCGCTTCGGCGCACCCTCCGGCCGCTTCACGGTCGACGTCTTGGCCACGTAACCGGGCAGGTAGGGGCCGGTGTACTTCGAGCGGTCCACCAGGGTGTGGCGGGTCTCGCCGTAGGTGGCGATGGCCGCGAGGCGGACGGTGCCGTGCTCGTCGGAGACGTCGTGCGGCTCCTCCAGGACGGTCGCGCCCTGCGCGCGGGCGTGCTCGATGCACTGGTCGACGTCGCCGACCTCCAGCGCCAGGTCGACGACGCCGTCGCCGTGCTTGCGGTGGTGGTCGAGCAGCGGGGAACCGGGCTGCACGCCGCCGTGGATCACGAAGCGGGCCGAGCCCGACTTCAGCACGAACGACTTGTGCGTGCGCTGGCCGGTCTCGGGGCCCGCGTAGGCCACGAGCTCCATGCCGAACGCCACCTGGTACAGCCACGCGGTCTGCGTGGCGTTGCCCGCGACGAACACCACGGCGTCCATGGCGCGCACGGGGAAGGGGTCCTTGGTCGCGTCGTAGTCGACCAACCCCACGAGCTGCCGGAGCTGGTCGTAGCTCACGTCGTCAAGCTGCTGCGTCATGCTCATCAGCATGAGATGACCCGACAGGGTGAGCAACAGTCTTCAATTTTCCTGCGCATTTTGTACAGTGATGCGTGGCCGAAGACCAGCAGAGTGAGCACTCTGACCAGACAGTCGACGAACTGGACGCACGGCTGCTGCTGCTCCTCACCGACGAGCCGCGGCTGGGCGTCCTCGAATGCTCCCGCAGGCTCGGTGTCGCACGTGGCACCGTGCAGGCCCGGCTGGACCGGCTGACCGGCCGCGGTGTGCTCACCGGGTTCCCACCCGCGCTGGACCTGGGGGCGATGGGCTACGGGCTGACCGCGTTCGCGACGGTCGAGATCGCGCAGGGCCGCCGGCAGGAGGTGTGCGAGGGCCTGGCCGCGATCAGCGAGGTGTGCGAGGTGCACGCCACGACCGGGCAGGGCGACCTCTTCGTGCGGATGGTCGCGCGGTCCAACGCGGACCTGCAGCGCGTGGTCGACCATATCGTCGACGTGCCGCACGTGCGCAGGCTGTCGACCTCCATCGCGCTCTCCACGCCGGTGCCGCCGCGGGTGCGACCGCTCCTGGAACGCGTGAAGGGGCGGTCACCGCAGTGACCGCCCCTCCGCAACGTCGTGTGATCAGCCCGAGTACGGCACCGCGGAGATCAGCGTGACCTTCTGGAGCTTGCCGTTGGGCAGCTCGTACTCGACGGTCTCGCCGTCCTTCGAGCCGTTCAGCGCCTTGCCCAGCGGTGAGGACGGGGAGTAGACCTCCATCTCGCCGTGCGCGCCCTCTTCCCGCGTCGCCAGCAGGAAGGTCTCGGTCTCGTCGTCGCCCTCGTAGCGGATCGTGAGCACCGTGCCCGGTGCCGCGACACCCTTCGTGGTGGGAGCTTCGCCGACCTTCGCGGCCTGGAGCAGCTCGTGCAGCTGGCGGATGCGCGCCTCCTGCTTGCCCTGCTCCTCGCGAGCCGCGTGGTAGCCGCCGTTCTCGCGGAGGTCGCCCTCTTCGCGACGAGCGTTGATCTCGGCAGCCATGACCGGGCGGTACGCGATCAGTTCGTCCAGCTCAGCCTTGAGCCGGTCGTAGGCCTCCTGGGTCAGCCAGGTCACCTGGGTGTCGCTCACGGTCACCAACTCCTCGTCTTGCTCCGGCGCACGCGTGTGTGCCAGATAGTTCCCGGGCCGCCAGCCCGGAACGGAAAAACACGGCCCGCGCCGGGGCCGTGCTTGAGCTGCAATAGTAACACGGAGACAACGTTCAGCGACGGCGATTTGTTCCTCATCTCGCCGCTTAAACCGCAGATCACCCGCTTGGCCGCTAGGTCGTGGACAAGTAGGCGGGAACCTGGTAGGAGCAGCCGAACACTTCGCCGGTGACCGGCGGCTTCGAACCGCGAACAACAGTTGTCTCGACAACGGTCGAATTCCCCGGCGGGATCAGAACTTCACGCCGACCCGCTTCGTCCCCGTCCTTGGACCGGGCCCGAATGATGCAGACGGCCGGTCGCTCCGGTTGGTCTCGGGAAACCTGGAAAGTGACCTGCACCCGCTCGCTGTCGAGGATCTGGAACGCCGTCTGTTCGGCCTCGATCGGTTTTGTGCCGAGATTTCGGTAACCGACGAACGCGACGACCGCACCGACCACCACGGCTACGGCGAGTAACGCCCACCGCGCGAGCCTGGGCATCGCCGCGCGGCTGCTCTTGCCGTACCGCCCCTCGGGGAGAGCGCGCTGTGCCACTATCCCGCGCCTCCTCAAGCCTCTGGGGAACAATGGTGCTCGACGTTCAGTTGTTGAGTGTCGCAGGACCGTTCACACAGGAGGACCACGGGGGTCATGGCCGACAAGCTGCGCCTTATGGCAGTGCACGCACATCCCGACGACGAGTCGAGCAAGGGCGCGGCCACGATGGCCCGCTACATCGCGGAAGGGCACGACGTCATGGTTGTGACCTGCACCGACGGTGGTGCGGGCAGCATTCTGAACCCGGCGATGGACAAGCCGGACGTGCTCGAGAACATCATCGAGGTCCGCCGCGAGGAGATGGCCAACGCGGCCAAGATCCTCGGCATCCAGCACCGCTGGCTGGGCTTCAAGGACTCCGGTCTGCCCGAGGGCGACCCGAAGCCGCCGCTGCCCGAGGGCTGCTTCGCCCTCGTCCCGCTGGAGGAGTCGGTCCCGTCGCTGGTCGAGGCGATCCGCGACTTCCGCCCGCACGTGATCGTCACCTACGACGAGAACGGCGGCTACCCGCACCCCGACCACATCCGCACGCACGAGATCTCGATGGCCGCGATCGACGCGGCCGCCGACGCCTCGTACAAGCCGGAGCTCGGCGGGGCGTGGGACACGGTGAAGGTCTACTACTCGCACGGGTTCTCCCGCGCGAAGCTGGTGGCGTTCCACGAGGCGCTGGAGGCGCGCGGCCTGGAGTCGCCCTACACCGAGTGGCTCGCGAACTGGGACGCCGCCCGTCCCGACGTGATGGACCGCGTCACCACCCGCGTCCAGTGCTCCGAGTACTTCGACGTCCGTGACGAGGCCCTCAAGGCCCACGCCACCCAGATCGACCCGACCAGCCGCTGGTTCGCCATCCCGATGGACATCCAGGTCGAGGTGTGGCCCACCGAGGAGTACGAGCTCGTGCGCTCGCAGGTCGACTCGACGCTGCCCGAAGACGACCTGTTCGCCGGAGTTAAGGTCTAGGGGTGAACCCCTGGACCGACACGGTTGCGATCGTCGCTGTTCAGCAGCCGTCGAACACGAACGACGACAAGGGCGGCCAGGGGGAGGACTTCGGCAAGTCCTCCCCGGTCGGCCTCGTCCTGCTCATCCTGTTCTTCGTCGCCGTGTTCTTCCTGGTGCGCTCGATGAACAAGCACCTGAGGAAGCTGCCCGCGTCGTTCGACGAGCCGGCGGAGACCGCGGAGCCGGCGAAGGCGCCGAAGAAGGACTGACCGGGTTCCGGCGCACGCCCGCCAGGAGGCAGGCGTGCGGCCCGGCCGTCACAGGCGCGGGTCCACCGGTTCCGACTCCAGTGCCAGCACGCCGAACACGCATTCGTGCACGCGCCACAACGGCTCGCCGCGTGCTGCCCGTTCCAGCGCCTCGATGCCCAGTGCGTACTCGCGCAACGCCAGCCCGCGCTTGCGGCCGAGGCTGCGCTTGCGCAGACGGGCCAGGTTCGCCGGCTCGGTGTAGTCGGGGCCGTAGATGATCCGCAGGTACTCGCGCCCGCGCACCTTCACGCCCGGCTGTGCCCGCCGGGTCAGGTTCGCCAGCGGCTTCACGACCATCCCCTCACCGCCGTCCGCTGTCAGCGACTCCCACCACTCGACCCCGCGCGCCACCGAGGACTCGTCGGTGACGTCGACCACGAGGTGCCGCGTCTGCTGCCACAGCGGACCCTCCAGCGCACCCAGCTTCTCCAGGTGCCACAGGTGCGAGCGGTCGTGGAACGTCTGCCCGGCCGCCGCCAGCAGCTGGAACGGTGCGATCCGCACGCCCTCCAGGCCGTTCGTGGGCCAGCAGTAGCGCGAGTAGGCCTCCTGGTACGCAACGGCGTTCGCGGCACGACGCGAAGTACGCGCCAGCAGGTCCGACACGTCCACACCACGGGCCGCCGCAGCCGACAACGCCTCGACCGCCACCGGCAGCGCGCCACCGGCCGCCGCGCCGACCGCCGCGTACTGCTCGCGGATCAGGCCGGAGGCCTTGGCGTTCCACGGCAGCAGCTCGGCGTCGAGGAGCAGCCAGTCGGTGGCGAGCTCGGCGAACAGCGGCCGGACGGCCTCCCGCACCCGGTCGAGCAGCTCCTCGCCCAACGCGCCGTCGAAGAACGCGCGGCCGGTGCGCGTGTACACCGCCCCGCCCTCCTCGCGCACCAGCAGCACCGCGCGGGAGCCCATGTGCTTCTCCTCGCAGATGACCTGCGCGACACCGGCCGCGCGGTACTCCGCGAACGCGTCGGAGGGGTGCTCCAGCACGTCCTCGTGCCGCGAGGTCGCCGTGGGCGCCATCGTCGGCGGCAGGTACAGCAGGTCGTGCGGGTCGATCGCGAACCGGCTCATCACCTCCAGCGCCGAGGCCGACTGCTCCGCGCGCACCGTCACCGCGCCCATCACCGACGTCTCGATCCGGCGCAGGCCGGTGACGTCGGTCAGCGACAGCACGTCCGGCGTGCGCTCGGCGACCGGCGGCGGGAACGGCCGGTCGTTCTCGTACCAGACCTGGTGCGCCTTGACGGAGACGAGCTCCTTCTCCGGGTAGCGCAACGCGGTCAGCTTCCCGCCGAACACCACGCCCGTCTCCAGGCACATGGTGTTGTTGACCCACTCGGCCTCGGGCACCAGCACGTGCCCGTACAGCACCATCGCGGAGCCGCGGTAGTCGTTCGCCCACGGCAGCCGCACGGGCAGGCCGTACTCGTCGGTCTCGCCGGTCGTGTCGCCGTAGAGCGCGAAGCTGCGCACCTTCGCCGACGCACGGCCGTGGTAGCGCTCGGGCAGGCCCGCGTGCGCCACGACGAGCTTGCCGTCGTCCAGCACGTAGTGCGCGATCAGCCCGTCGCAGAACTTCTGCGCAGCCAGGCGGAACTCCTCCGGCTCGTGCGCGAGCTGCTCCAGCGACTTCTCCAGCCCGTGCCGGACCGTCACCTTGTGCCCGCGCAACGCGCGGACCAGCTTCTCCTCGTGGTTCCCGCGCACGCTCAGCGCGTGGCCGTTCGCGACCATGCCCATGACGAGCCGCAGCACACCGGGCGTGTCCGGGCCGCGGTCGACCAGGTCGCCGACGAACACGGCCCTGCGGTCACCCGGCGGCAGCGCGTCGACCGCGCGCCCCTCCTCGTCGCGGACCAGCGCGTAGCCCAACTCGGTGAGCAGCTCCTCCAGCTCGGCGCGGCAGCCGTGCACGTCACCGATCACGTCGAACGGGCCGGTCTCGTGCCGCAGGTCGTTGAGCAGCCTCTCGTACACGATGGTCGCGTTGTCCACATCGGACTCCGAGCGCAGCACGTGCACGCGCTTGAAGCCCTCCTTGCCCAGATGCTTCAACGACCGGTGCAACGCGGCCCGGTGCCGCTTCACGACGTGCGCGCCGAAGTCGCGGTCCGGCCGCGATGCGTTGCGCCGCAGGCAGACGTCGGCCGGCGTGTCCAGCACGATCGCCACCGGCAGCACGTTCGCGCGCTTCGCGACCTCGACCAGCTTCGCGCGGTCGGGCGCCTGCACGTTGGTCGCGTCGACCACGGTGACCTTGCCGGCTTCCAGCCGCTTCGCCGCGACGTGGTGCAGCACGTCGAACGCCGCCGCGGACGCCGACTGGTCGTTCTCGTCGTCGGAGACGAGCCCGCGGAAGTAGTCGCTGGACAGCACCTGCGTGGGCAGGAAGTGCCTGCGCGCGAACGTGGACTTGCCCGAGCCGGAGGCGCCCACCAGCACCACCAGGCACAGGTCCGGGATCTTCAGTTCCATCAGTTCTCCGCCCCCAGGCTGAACACGGCCATCTGGGTCGGTGCGCCACGTTCGGCGTCCTCCGGCCCGATCGGCACATGTCGCACGGTGTAACCGCGTCGTGCGGCCACACCTCCCGCCCACTCCCGGAACTCCGCGCGAGTCCACTCGAAACGGTGGTCGGAGTGCCGCAACCGGCCCTCCGGCAACGTGTCGAAGAGCGGGTTGTACTCCACGTTCGGCGTGGTCACGAGGACCGTCGCCGGGCGCGCGACCACGAACACCGAGTGCTCCAGCGCGGGCAGCCGCGACGGGTCGACGTGCTCGACGACCTCCATCAGCACCGCCGCGTCGTACCCGGCGAGCTCGGGGTCCGCGTAGGTCAGAGCCGACTGCCGCAGCGTGATCCGCTCGCGCGCCCGGTCGTTCACGCGGTCGAGCTTCAGCTTGCGCGCGGCCTCCTGCAGCGCCTTCGCGGACACGTCGACGCCGTGCAGCTCGGTGAACTCGGGTTCGTCGACGAGCACCCGAAGCAGTGCGCCCCCGCCGCAGCCGAGGTCGAGCACGCGCTTGGCCCGCGCCTGCTTGAGCGCCTCGACCACGGCCACCTTGCGCTGCGCGGCGAGCGAGACCTCCGGTTCGGCCAGCGCGTTGTCCAGCTCCTCCGGCTCGACCTCGTCGACCTCGGCGAGCCGTTCCAGCGCCGACAGCACCAGCGGCCGCTTGCGCGCCAGGTACCGGGTGGTGATCAGCTCCTTGTCCGGGTGCCGCGCCAGCCAGCCGTCACCGGCCTTGAGCAGCTTGTCGACCTCGTCGGCGGCGACCCAGTAGTGCTTGCCGCCGTCGAGCACGGGCAGCAGCACGTACAGGTGCCGGAGCGCGTCGCTGAGCTTGACCGTGCCGGTCAGCGTGACGTCGCCGTAGCGGGAGTCGCCGTGCTCGTCGACCTCGACGGTCCAGCCCAGCGGCGTGAACAGCCGGTCGGCGAGCCGGTGCGGCAGCGCGGGAATGCGGACCACCAGCGGGATCGGCGTGCGCGCCAGCTCCGGGTAGCTGTCGCTGCGGCCGTTCATGGCGGTGCGGAACACGCTGCCGAGCGCGACCGTGAGCAACGACCCGGCCGCGTACGGGCGGTCGTTGACGTACTGGGTGAGCGTGCTGCCGGGACCTCGCACCAGCGCGACCGGGTCGACCTCCAGCAGGAGGGCGACCGTGCACTCCTCGTGCGTCGCCTTCGGGTAGAAGACGTGCGCGACACCCGAGCTCGTCGTGAACGACTGGGCCCGGTCCGGGTGCTTGTGCAGCAGGTGACCGAGGTCGGTCGCCGGCCGGTGGGTGGTGGTCATGGTGAGCAACACCCGGTCGAGTCTGATCGAGAGTCGCCGTTTCCGCTGCTCATTTAGTGTTGTTCGCATGACGAACCGGCTAGCGGACGCGACCAGCCCCTACCTGCTGCAGCACGCGGACAACCCGGTCGACTGGTGGCCGTGGTGCCCCGAGGCGTTCGAGGAGGCCCGGCGGCGCGACGTCCCGGTGCTGCTCTCCGTCGGGTACGCGGCCTGCCACTGGTGCCACGTCATGGCACACGAGTCGTTCGAGGACGCCGGCATCGCCGTGTACGTGAACGAGCACTTCGTGGCGGTGAAGGTCGACCGCGAGGAACGCCCGGACGTCGACGCGGTGTACATGGAGGTCACGCAGGCCATGACCGGCCATGGCGGCTGGCCGATGACCGTGTTCCTCACCCCCGACGCCAAGCCGTTCCACGCGGGCACCTACTACCCGCCGTCGCCGCGGCCCGGCATGCCGTCGTTCCGGCAGCTGGTCGAGGCGGTCTCCTCGGCGTGGACGACGCAGGGTGACGAGGTGCTGGCGTCCGCCTCGGCCGTGGTGGAGGAGATCTCGCGCCGCGCCACGCCGCTACCGCCGTCCACTGTGGACGCCGAGGTGCTGGGCGGTGCGGTGGTGTCGTTGCTGGGCGAGTTCGACCGGCGCAACGGCGGCTTCGGCGGCGCACCGAAGTTCCCGCCGTCGATGGTGGTGGAGTTCCTGCTGCGCCACCACGAACGCACGGGCTCGGTGCAGGCGCTGTCGATGGCGACCGTCACGGCCGACGCGATGGCCGACGGCGGCATGTACGACCAGCTCGGTGGTGGGTTTGCCCGATACAGCGTCGACGCGTCCTGGGTCGTGCCGCACTTCGAGAAGATGTTGTACGACAACGCTTTGCTGCTCCGCTTCTACACGCACCTCACGCGTGTCACGGGTTCTTCGCGCTACGAGCGGGTCGCGCGTGACACGGCCGGGTTCCTGCTGCGCGAGCTGCGCACGGACGAGGGCGGCTTCGCGGCGTCGCTGGACGCGGACACCGAGGGCGTCGAGGGCCTGACCTACGTGTGGTCGTACGACGAGCTGGGTGCGGCGGCGGCAGAAGCCTTCGGCGTCACCGAGGAGCCGAACTTCGAGGACGGCAGGTCCACGCTGCGGTTCGTGTCCGAGCCGGGGGAGGACGTGCGGGCGGCGTTGCTCGCGCGGCGTGCCGAGCGCCCGCAGCCCGGCCGCGACGACAAGGTGGTCGCGGCCTGGAACGGCATGGCGATCGCGGCGCTGGCCGAGGCGGGCGCGTTCTTCGGCGAGACGTCCTGGGTGCTCGCGGCGACGACGGCGGCCACGACGCTGACCGGCGTGCACCTGGTCGAGGGACGGCTGCTGCGGACCTCGCGCGACGGCGTCGCCGGCCCGTCCGCGGGCGTGCTGGAGGACTACGGGTGCCTGGCGGACGGCCTGCTCGCGCTGCACCAGGTCACCGGGTCGGTGCGGTGGCTCGACACGGCGTGCGGCCTGCTGGACACGGCACTGGCGCGCTTCGCCGTCCCCGGCACCGCAGGGGCCTACTTCGACACCGCGGACGACGCCGAGGCGCTGGTGCGCCGCCCGGCCGACTCGACCGACAACGCCTCGCCCTCCGGTGCCTCGTCGCTGGCCTCGGCGTTGCTGACCGCGTCCCTGCTGGTCGGCGCGGACCGGTCGGCCCACTACGCCGAGGCCGCCGCTGCGGCGGTGACCCGCGCGGGTCTGCTGGCCGCACGCGCGCCCCGGTTCGCGGGTCACTGGCTCACCGTCGCCGAGGCGCTGGTGGCGGGCCCGGTGCAGGTCGCCGTGGTGGGGGCGGTCGACGATCCGCGCCTGGTCGAGCTGTTCGCGACGGCGGTGGCCCACGTGCCCGGCGGTGGGGTCGTGGTGGCCGGTGAACCCGGCTCGGCGCCGTTGCTGGAAGACCGTCCGCTGGTGGACGAAGCGCCCGCCGCGTACGTGTGCCGCGGTTACGTGTGCGACCGGCCAGTGGTGTCGGTGGACGCGCTGGTCACTTCACTGTCGGCGAACACCCTCTGACTGGTTGCAGGCGTAACGTCAGTAACGACGTAATCATGTAATCAAGGGTGTGGTGGAAATGGGACGTGGATGGCGCGGACGAGGAGGCTGGCAGCAGGCTGACCTGCCACCGGCCGACGACGCGGCGGCCTGGTTCGCAGGCCGGCTGCCGGACGGCTGGTTCACCGGCGCCCCCGAGGTCGTCGTCGACCGCGAGGAGATCACCGTCGTCGGCACGCTGCCCGACCTGGAGGGCGAGTTCGACGACGCCTCCCGCGCGGCGGCCGAGTCGGGCCGCATCTCCCGGTGGCGCGAGCAGACCCGCGACGAACGCATCGAGATCGCCCGCCAGGCCGAGCACCGCTACGGCCGCAAGGTGGCGTGGGGCGCCGTGCAGGGCGGCACCCGCGAGCTCTTCACGCACCTGGCCGTGCCGGTGATGACGCGCCTGCGCCAGCCGGAGCGCCAGGTGCTCGACACCCTGGTGGCCGCCGGTGTGGCGCGGTCACGGGCCGACGCGCTGGCGTGGGCCGTGCGGCTGGTCGGGGAGCACGCGGACTCGTGGCTGGCCGAGCTGAGGGACGCGATGTCGAAGGTGGACGACCTGCGGGAGCAGGGCCCGGACCTGACCTGAGGTCCAGGGCGGCGTGGACCGGCTCCCCCGCGACTTCCGCCCGCGGGGGAGCCGCTGCCGCACCCCGGCTCGGTGCCGCCGTCCGGTTGCCCTGCGGCGTGAGCTGCGCCCGATCGGCCAGGAAGGCGCTCGACGTCTCGCTGCCGCTGAACCAGCGGGTCAACGGCCCGAAGGGCTGCGTCGAGCGCTACCACCCCATCGGGTTCGCGGCGTCGATGAGCTTCCTGGAGGCCGTGGCCGGTGACTTCGCCTCCGACCCGGCGGCGTTGCCACTGGCGGTGGAGGTGCTCACGGCCGGCCGGGACGCGTGGCAGGCCGAGGTCCGCGCCTACGCCGTGCTGCGGCGGAGGGCCAAGCGGCTCGGTCTGCGGGTGCCGCACCCGGCCGCGCCCAACCCCAACCGGCCGTCGCACTGGCACGGCGCACGGCGGGAAGCGGCGTTGCACGCCGTCTGGTTCCGGTACTCGCAGGGCACCATCGCCGACGTCGACCTGCACTGCCTCGCCGCCGCGCTCGTGCGGCGCGGACGGCTCACGGCGATGCAGCTCGCCGTGTTAGACGAGGTGCACGCCGGGTTGGAGGAGCGCTTCGCCGCCGCCGGCACGCACGACTACCAGCACTACGACGAGCTGCGGCAGCTGCTCGCGCTCGCCGCGCAGATCGCGGTCGTCACGGGCCGGTGCTGAGCGCCGTCGGCAGAAGGGCGCGCACCTCCTCGATCGTCGTGGCCTCGGACGGGTCCTTGTCCGGGCGGTAGCGGACCACGCGGGCGAAACGCAGGGCCACGCCACCGGGGTAGCGCGGCGAGACCTGCACGCCGTCCAGCTCGATCTCGATCACGAGCTCCGGGCGGACCATCACGACCCACTCGTCCTCGGAGACCGCGATCTCCTGCAGGGCCTTCGTCTGCCAGGTCAGCAGCTCGTCGGTGAGGCCCTTGAAGGTCTTGCCGACCATGATCGGCGGGCCACCGTCCGGGTCGCGGGCGCCGAGGTGGAGGTTCGACAGCCAGCCGCGGCGGCGCCCGGAGCCCCACTCGACGCCCAGGACCACGAGGTCGAGGGTGTGGACCGGCTTCACCTTCTGCCAGGAGCGGCCGCGCCGGCCCGCCGCGTAGACCGAGGACAGCGACTTCACCATCACACCCTCGTGGCCAGCGCCCAGCGACGCCGCCACCACCGCGCCTGCCTCCTCCGGTGACGGGTCGAGGACGCCGGGGATGACGTGCTCACCCGCGACCGAGCGCAGGGCGGCGAGGCGGTCGCGCAGCGGTTCGTCGAGCAGGTCCTCCCCGTCGAGGTGCAGGCAGTCGAAGAAGTACGGGTGCAGCAGCAGCTCGCGTTCGTCCTGCGCGCCGAAGCGGCTCATCGTCTCCTGGAACGGGCGCGGGCGGCCCTCGTCGGTCAGCGCCAGCGTCTCGCCGTCCAGCACGACCGAGGTGCACGGCAGGCCGCGGACGAGCTCGACCAGCTCCGGCACGGTCTTGGTGATCTCCCGCAACGTGCGGGTGTAGACGTGCACCTCGTCGCCGGAGCGGTGCACCTGGATGCGGGCCCCGTCGAGCTTGTGCTCCACGACGCAGCCGCCCAGCTCGGTCAGCGCCGCGTCGAGCGACTCGGCGGGGGAGGCCAGCATCGGGCGCAGCGGCCGGCCGACCTCCAGCCGGAACGCCTCCAGCTCCCCGGCACCGCCCCGCAACGCCGCCACGGCCGTCTCCGGCAGGCGACCGGACAGCATGAACGCCCTGCGGACCGCCTCACCCGGCACGTCCGCCGCCGAGGCGATGGCGTCGAGCATCACGCCCTCCAGTGCGCCCTGCCGCAGCTCACCGGTCAGCAGGCGGCGCAGGAAGTCCTGCTCGGCGGCCGTGGCCAGGCCGAACAGCCCGACCAGCAGGTCGACCCGCCGCTGCGCCGACCCCTTGCCGGACGTCGTGGCGACGGCCCCCAGGGTCAGGTCGACCTCGGCCACGGTCAGCGACGGCTCCGCGGCCGGGGGCACGGACAGGTCGAGGACCGTCCGCCAGCCGGTGCCGATGCGGCCCTGCCGGGGCGTGCCGATGAGGAACGACACGACGGCGACCACCGTGTCCGCGGTGCCCTCGGCTTCTGCAGCGACTGCGGCGCCCGCGGTGCCGGTGGCGGTCTCGGCTCCTGCGGCGTCCCCGGTGCCAGCGGCGCCTTCGGCCCCTGCAACGTCCTCGGCGTCCGCGGGGGCCACCGCCGCGCGCAGCACCGCGGCCAGCGCCTTGACCTTGGCCAGGCGCGACCGCGTCGCGGCCACCGCGGCCGACGTGTCGACTACTTCGGAGAGGTGCACGGTTTCATGGTGCACCCGTGCACTGACAATTTCTCGAGGGCCGGACTAGGCTGGGCCCGACATTCGTTCTACCTGGGGGTTCACCGCGCCATGCGAGCCGTCAAGATCATCGCCGCCGCCCTGCTCGTCGCCGCCGTCGCCGCTGTCACGGCCGGTGCCACCGCCGGTCAGGCCCGCGAGCACATCCTCCAGGGCAACACCGCCGCTGAGAAGCGCGAACACATCCTCTGAGCAGCTTGCCAGCTGTTGTGCCTGTGACGCCTCCGAGCTCCCACTCCTGGCTCTGCTGGCGTCTGCAAGGAGGGGGAGGGGCGGGCAAGGCTTCTGGCCAGGTGCTCAGACCAGCCCTCTAGACCACCGCGGCGATCTCGCGGACTGCCTCGCGCAGGCGGTCCGGCGTCAGCGCGGCGTAGCCCAGCACCAGTCCGGGCCACATGGGCGTGCGCGCGTACTGCGCGAGCGCCCACACGTGCACACCTCGCGCCTCCAGTGCGCGCTTCAACGCCATGTCGTCCGTGCCGTCCGGCATGCGCAGCACCACGTGCAACCCGGCCGCGACACCGATCGGCTGCCACGACGGCAAGTGCGTCGCAACGGCGTCGAGCAACGCATCCCGGCGCTTGCGGTAGAGCGCGCGCGTACGGCGCAGATGCCGGTCGTAACCACCGGTCCGCAGCAGGTGCGCGAAGGCGGCCTGCGGGATCGTGCCGGTGCCCATGTCGTTGTACTTCTTGCGGTCCACGACACCCGCGCGCAACCGCTCCGGCACCACCAGCCACCCCAGCCGCAGGGCCGGCGCGAGCACCTTGCTCGTCGTCCCCTGGTACACGACGTGGTCGGGCGCCAGCGCCTGCAACGCGCCCAGCGCCGGCCGGTCGTAGCGGTGCTCGGCGTCGTAGTCGTCCTCGATGATCAGGCCGTCCCGCTCGCGCGCCCACTCCACCAGCGCCCGCCGCCGTTCCGGGTGCAGCACCACCCCCAGCGGGAACTGGTGCGCCGCCGTCACCAGCACCGCGCGACAGTCCGTTCTGGACAACAGGTCGACCCGGATTCCCTTGTCGTCAACGGGAACCGACACCGGCTTGAGGCCGTGCGACCGCAGCAGGTCCGCGCCGCCGAAGTGGCTCGGCTCCTCGATCGCGATGCTGCCGTTCAGCATCCGCGCGGTCAGCTGCAGCCCGTCCGCCGAGCCGTTGGTGATCACCGCGTCGCGCGCCACGACCGCGCGCACCCGCGCCAGGTAGTCGACGATCTCCTTGCGCAGCCCCACGAACCCGGCCGGGTCGGGGTAGGCGAGGTCGTCGTCGGGCAGCTCGGCCAGCGCCGCGCGGTGCGCCGCGACCCAGTCGGCGCGCGGGAACGCGCTCAGCGCGGGCAGTCCCGGCCGCAGGTTGTACCGCCAGCGCCGCGGCGGCTCCGGCACCCCGCACACCCCGGCCGGCCCGAGCGCCGCGACCGTCGTACCCGACCCGCGCCGGGCCGTGAGGTAGCCCTCCGCCACGAGCTGCGCGTACGCCGACGTGACGGTGCCGCGCGCGACGCCGAGCTGCGCGGCCAGGTCGCGCGACGACGGCAGCCGCGTGCCCGGTGCGAGCCGCCCGTCCCGGACCGCCCGCCGCAGCGCTGCCTCCACGCCACGGCGCCGCTGGTGCTCGGGCAGCAGCAGCTCGCGGAAAGTGGTCCAGTTCGCAGACATCGAAGTGGAGCTTAAATCTGGACCAGTCCGCGGCAAAGCTCTGGTGCATGAGACTCGGGGTGGCCGCGGGAGCGACAGCGGCAACGATCGTCGGCGCGTCGGTTCCGATCACGGGGATGCTGGCCGGCTACCCGGTCCTGACCGGCCAGGCCCTGCGCTACGCCCTCGCGGCGGCCATCCTGCTGCTGGTCGCGCGCCGGCTGCCGGTGCCGTCGTGGCGCGACCTCCCGCCGCTGCTCGGCGTGGTGCTCACCGGCATGCTCGGCTTCAACGCCCTGCTCATCGCCGCCCAGCAGTACGCGGAACCCGGTTTCGTCGCCGCCGTCATGGGTGCCTCGCCGATCGCCCTCGCCCTGCTCGCCCGGCAACGGTCGCTTGCCGCGATCGTCGGCGCGGTGGTGGTGGCCGCGGGTGTGGTGGTGTTGTCCGGCGGTGGCGCGTGGCACGGCCCCGGCCTGCTGCTCGCCCTGCTCACGATGGCCGGCGAGGTCTGCTTCACGCTGTTCGCGGTCGGTGTGGTGAAACGGCTCGGCGTGCTCGGCGTGGCCACCTGGACGTGCATCATCGCGGCCGTCATCGGGTCCGTCCTGGGCACGTTCGTCGGCGGCTGGCAGGTGCCCGACGCGAAGCAGGCGCTTGCGCTCGTGTCGCTCGCCGTCCTCGTCACCGCGCTGGCGTTCGGCCTCTGGTACTTCGCCGTGCACCGCCTCGGCTCCGACCGCGCGGGCGTGCTCATCGGCCTGATGCCGGTCGCGGGGCTGGCGGCGTCCGTGCTGCTCGGCGTGCAGGACCTGACGTTCGCGTCCGCGGTCGGCGTCGTCACCGTGACGCTCGGGTGCGGCATCGCGCTGCACAAGGGCGGTAAATCGCGTGCGGTCGAGGAACCGGCGCCCATAGCGTTGGGTCAGTGACCGACGCTGCCGCTCTGCTGAGCGCCTACGACACCCAGGCCCGTCCCGCCGAGTGGGCGAACGCGGTCCCCGGCGCCCCCGTGCACCGCGACGGCCCGGTGTTCCGGGTGGAGGGCCCGCACGGCGGCACCGTCGCGGGCCTGCCCGACCTGGGCGTCACCGGCGCCGAGCTGGACGCCCTGATCGCACGGCAGCGCGACGTCTTCGCGCGGCGCGGTCAGCCGGTCGAGTGGAAGACCTGGGCCCACGACCGGCCCGCCGGCCTGCCGCGGCGCCTGGAGGCCGCCGGGTTCGCCGCCGAGGACCGGGAGACGGTGTTGATCGGCCTCGCCGAGGAGATGACGGCGCCGGTCGAGGTCGCCGGCGTGGTGCTGCGGGAGACGCGGGCCGAGGCCGACCTGCGGCGCATCGGCGACTGCCTCGGCGAAGTGTGGGGCAAGGACTGCGGCGCGCTCGTCGACCGGCTGGTGTCGATCAAGGACGACCCGGACGTGGTGATCGTCGTCGCGGAGGCCGGGGACGTGGTCGTGTCGTCGGCCCGGCTGGAGGTCGTGCCGGGCACCGAGTTCGGCGGGCTGTGGGGCGGCTCGACGCTGGAGCGGTGGCGCGGGCGCGGCATCTACCGGGCGCTGGTGGCGCACCGGGCGCGGATCGCGGTCGAGCGCGGCGTCCGGTACCTGCAGGTGGACGCGTCGGAGGACTCGCGGCCGATCCTGGAACGACTCGGGTTCACGGCTGTGACGACCACGACGCCGTACGTGTGGCGGCCGTAGACGCGGCTGGCCATCCCGGGCGCTGCGCGTATCGTGGAAGCACGTGCGGTTCATCGAAGGGCATCGACCCTCTTACGACCTGACCTACGACGACGTCTTCCTCGTCCCCGGCCGCAGCGCCGTGGAGTCGCGGTTCGGCGTCGACCTGTCCACCTCGGACGGCACCGGCGCCACCATCCCGATCGTCGTGGCGAACATGACGGCCGTGGCCGGGCGCAGGATGGCCGAGACCATCGCGCGGCGCGGCGGGATCGTGGTCATCCCGCAGGACGTGCCCACGGAGGCCGTCGCGGAGATCACCGCCTGGGTCAAGGAGCGGCACCCGGTCTGGGACACGCCGCTCACCCTCACCACCGGTGACGCCGTGGCGGACGCGCGCAACCTCATGCACAAGCGTGCGCACGGCGCGGTTGTCGTCGTCGACGACGGTGGGCGGCCCATCGGTGTGGTGGACGAGGCCGCGTGCACCGGGGTCGACCGGTTCGCGCGCATCGGCGACGTCATGAACACCGACGTCCTCCTGCTGCCGCTCGACACCAAGCCGCAGGACGTCTTCGAGCACCTGCACCACAGCACCCACAAGATCGCGCTCGGCGTCGATGAGCAGCAACGGCTGCGCGGCGTGCTGACCGAGCTCTCGGCGTTGCGGGCGGAGATCTACAAGCCCGCCACCGACGACGACGGGCAGCTGCGGATCGCCGCGGCGGTCGGGGTCAACGGCGACGTCAGGGCCAAGGCGGAGGCGCTGCTCAAGGCCGGGGTGGACGTGTTGGTGGTCGACACCGCGCACGGGCACCAGGAGAAGATGATCGGCGCCATCCGCGCGGTTCGCGAGGCGAGCCCGACCGTGCCGATCGCCGCGGGCAACGTGGTCACGAAGGAGGGCGTGCGGGACCTCGTCGAGGCCGGTGCGGACATCATCAAGGTCGGCGTCGGACCGGGCGCGATGTGCACCACCCGCATGATGACCGGCGTCGGCCGGCCGCAGTTCAGCGCCGTCGCCGAGTGCTCCGCCGAGGCGCGCGGGCTCGGCAAGCACGTGTGGGCCGACGGCGGCGTGCGGCACCCGCGGGACGTGGCGCTGGCGTTGGCGGCGGGCGCGAGCAGCGTCATGGTCGGCAGCTGGTTCGCCGGCACCTACGAGTCGCCCGGTGACCTGCAGCGCGACGAACGCGGGAATCTCTACAAGGAATCCTTCGGAATGGCGTCGAAGCGGGCGGTCACGGCGCGCACGCGCAGCGACAACGCGTTCGACCGTGCGAAGAAGGGCCTGTTCGAAGAAGGCATCTCGACGTCGAAAATGCGGTTGGACCCGGCGCGCCCGAGCGTGGAGGATCTGCTCGACGCGATAACGTCCGGCGTTCGCTCGGCCTGCACGTATGCGGGTGCGACCTCGCTGGAGGAGTTCCACGACAAGGCAGTTCTCGGCATCCAGTCCGCTGCTGGCTTCGCGGAAGGGCGGCCGTTGCCAGGGGGTTGGTGAGAAATGGACGACGCGGTCTCCGTGAGAGAACTCCGCAAAATCTACAAACCAGGACAAAAGCCGGCGGTGGACGGGTTGAGCTTCACCGTCCGCCGCGGTGAGGTGTTCGGCCTGCTCGGCCCGAACGGGGCCGGCAAGACGACCACGGTCGGCGTGCTCACCACGCGCGTCCGCCCCACCTCGGGGCAGGCGCTCGTGGAGGGCGTCGACGTGGTCGCCGACTCCAAGCGCGCACGGCAGCTGCTCGCGGTCGTGCCGCAGCGCAACAACCTCGACCGCTCGCTCAACGCACGGCAGAACCTGCTGTTCCACGCCGCCTACCACGGCATCGGACCGAAGGAACGCCAGCAGCTCGCCGACGACATCCTCGAACGCATGGGGCTGAAGGACCACCGCAACGCGCTCGTGGACACGCTCTCCGGCGGTCAGGCGCAACGGCTGATGATCGCCCGCGCGCTCATGCACCGCCCGAAGGTGCTGTTCCTCGACGAGCCGAGCACCGGACTCGACCCGCAGGCCCGGCTCTTCGTCCACGAACGCGTCGCCGCACTGCACGCCGAGGGCGTCACGGTCGTCCTGACCACGCACGACATGGACGAGGCCGCGAAGCTGTGCGACCGGGTCGGCATCGTCGACCACGGCAAGCTGCTCACCCTCGACACGCCCGCGGAGCTCACGAGGAACCTGCCCGGCAGCAACACCGTCAGCGTCACGGTGAGCCCGAACGGCCACGAGCCTGCGAAGATCAACCAGGTGCTGTCCGAGGTGGACGGTGCGCAGCGGGTCGAGGAGGTCGGCGGGATGTACCGCGTGTACACCGACGCCGACACCGCGGTCACGCTGCCGGCGGTGCTGAACGTGCTGCGCGACCTCGACGTCGTCGTCAGCGACGTGGCGATCGGCAAGCCCAGCCTGGAGGACGTCTTCATCCACCTGACCGGGCGGGAGCTGCGGTGAGCCAGTTGCGCACGTTCAAGGCGATCCTGTGGCGCGACGTCTTCGTCACCGGCCGCGAGCTGCCGAGCTTCCTCGCGCAGGTCATCATCCAGCCGTTCTTCATCCTCTTCATCTTCGCGAAGGTGCTGGGGGACATCGGGTACGTCCAGGACGACTTCGCGCAGGTGCTGCTGCCCGGCATCATCGCGATGAACGGGTTCCTGGGCGCGCTGCAGAACACGACGCTGCCGCTGGTGCTGGACTTCTCGTGGACGCGGGAGATCGAGGACCGGTTGCTGGCGCCGATCTCCATCCCGCTGGTCGCGGTGGAGAAGATCGTGTTCGGCGCGATCCGCGGGTTCTTCGCCGCGGTGCTGATGGTGCCGGTCGGGTTCGTGATGCTCGACGTCTCCTGGCAGTGGTCGGGAATCCCCGGTGCGCTGCTGGTGATCGTCCTGGGCTGTCTCGCGGGCGGGTCGGTCGGCATGGTCATCGGCACGTCGGTGCCCGCCCGCCGGGTCAACGTGATGTTCGCGGTGATCCTGACGCCGTTGCTGTTCACCGGTTCGTCGCAGTTCCCGTGGCGGTCGCTGAGCGACGACCTGCTGTGGTTCAAGGTGGTCTGCGCGCTGAACCCGTTGACGTACGTCAGCGAGGGCATGCGGGCGGAGCTGGTGCCGGAGGTGCCGCACATGCCGCTGCCGGTCGTGCTGCTGGTGCTCGTCGTGGCCATCGCGGGCTTCGGCGGGCTGGGTCTGCGCGGCTTCATGAGGCGCGCGCTCGACTAGGGCCTGTGTCCTGGCAGAGAACGGGAAACGGCCCCGCGCGGTGGGAACGCGGGGCCGTTCCGTCCACTCAGGACACTACGAGGCGTAGTCCTCCAGCATCTCCGTGACGAGCGCCGCGATCGGCGACCGCTCCGAGCGGGTCAGGGTGATGTGGGCGAAGAGCGGGTGGCCCTTCAGCTTCTCGATCACCGCCGCCACGCCGTCGTGCCGCCCGACCCGCAGGTTGTCGCGCTGCGCCACGTCGTGCGTCAGCACCACCCGCGAGTTGCTGCCCAGCCGCGACAGCACGGTCAGCAGGACGTTGCGCTCCAACGACTGCGCCTCGTCCACGATCACGAAGGAGTCGTGCAGCGAGCGGCCGCGGATGTGGGTGAGCGGCAGGACCTCCAGCATCCCGCGGTCCAGCACCTCCTCCAGCACCGCCTGGCTCACCAGCGCGCCGAGGGTGTCGAACACCGCCTGCGCCCACGGTCCCATCTTCTCGTTCTCGCTGCCGGGCAGGTACCCGAGCTCCTGGCCGCCGACCGCGTAGAGCGGCCGGAACACCACGACCTTGCGGTGCTGCCGTCGTTCCATCACCGCTTCGAGACCGGCGCACAGCGCCAGTGCCGACTTGCCGGTGCCCGCACGTCCGCCCAGCGAGACGATGCCGACATCGGCGTCGAGCAGCAGGTCCAGCGCGATCCGCTGCTCAGCGGACCTCCCGTGCAGTCCGAACGCCTCCCGATCCCCGCGCACCAGCCTGATCTGCTTGTCCGCGGTCACCCGGCCCAGAGCGCTCGACGTGCCCGCCAGCAACCGCAGACCGGTGTGGCAGGGCAGCTCGGCGACGTGCTCCAGGCCCTCGTACTGGGCCGGGTCGACGACGTTCTCCTTGAACAGGCCGTCCACCAGGGACTGCGGAGCGTCCAGGTCGGACATCCCGGTCCAGCCGGACAAGGTGACGTCGTGCGCCCGGTACTCCTCCGCGGGCAGGCCGACCGATCCGGCCTTGACCCGCAGCGGCATGTCCTTCGTCACCAGGGTGACGTTGCGCCCCTCAGCAGCGAGGTTGAGGGAGCACGCGAGGATCCGGGCGTCGTTGGAGTCCGTTCGGAAGCCTGATGGCAACACCTCCTGGTCGGAGTGGTTGAGCTCGACGTGCAAGGTGCCCCCCAGATCCCCGATGGGGATCGGCGAGTCGAGGCGACCATGCCGCAAGCGCAGGTCGTCGAGCAGGCGCAGGGCCTCCCTCGCGAACCAGCCCAGTTCGGGGTGGTGGCGCTTGCCCTCCAGCTCGCTGATCACCACGAGCGGGAGCACGACCTCGTGCTCCGCGAACCGGGTGGGGGCGAGCGGGTCGGACAGCAGTACCGACGTGTCCAGCACATACGTGGTGATGGCCGGAGCGGCGGACTTGCGCCGGGAGGAGGATGTGCGCGATGAGCCTGAGGAACGGCTCGCGGGACGTCGTGCGTTCACGGCAACTCCCTCACGAACGCGGCACCCGCGTCCGCTCCTCGCTGGGCCAGGCACCACCCTGATCGACCGTCCCGCCCTTTCAGGCTGGTCGGCCACGAGGGCCGGGTGCCGGCCCCCTCGCGACGTCGTCTGCCACGATCAGAGCCTCCCTGCGCGGTCCGCAGTGGTCGCGTCCCGCCACTTCCGAAGTTACCTGCGGAAGTGCCACGTGTGCATGAAGCCACACAGGTGAATCCGAACTTGTCATCTCCGCGAAAACTGGACGAAACGTGGTCGCAGAGGTTTATCCGCAGGTCAGGAGCCGCTCTCGGCGGCGTTGCGGGCGAGCCACGACAGCCCTTCGCGGACCTGGGCCCGCAAGGACTCCGGCACCAGCGGCTCGTCGAGGAGCCTCAGGTACCGGGACTCGAGCGACTCACCGGGCGCGCGGACGTCCAGCCAGGCCCTGACCAGGCGCACCCCCTCGACGTACGTCGTCGTGTACGCGCGCCACAGCGGGTCCGCCAGAAAACGCACCATCTGCCGCGCGCGGCGGTCCGGCACCAGCAGCCACTTGCGCAGGTACGCGACGACGTCGTCCTGGTCGGCACCTCGGTCGTGCAGCATCAGCGCGGCGTCCTGCCGCACGGTGAGCAGACCGGCCGCCGCGGCCTCGACCTCTTCGGACAGTCGGCCGTCCATTCGCAACCCGAGGTCGCGCAGGACCTCCTCGGTCCACAGGCCCCAGCCGGGCCCGACGACGGCGTGCAGCCCCAGGTCGGCCATGCCCTCGGCCATCAGGCACTGCGGCGTGTTGATCAGGAAGATCGACTGCTCGGCGTGCCCGCGCCGGTGGACGAGCCCGGCCTCCTTGCGGCAGTGCTCGGTGTGGTGGCCGGGGTAGGACTCGTGCGCGACCAGGTGCGGCAGGTTCGACATGCGGTGGCCCATGTCGGCGTTGATCGCGACCCTGGACCGGTAGCCGCCCAGGTAGTAGTTGAAGCCGCTCCACGGCTTGTTCGTGACGACCTGGTACTCGACGATCTCCTGCTCGGGCAGCGCGTACCGGTGCCGCACGCGGTCCCGCAGTGCGCTGGACAGGGCCTGCACACACCCCTGGAGCCGCCGTTTCGGCACCTCGTCCTCCTCGCGGAAGTCGGCCAGCCGGTCGCCCAGCGACCCGCGACCGGGCAGCAGCGCGTCGAGGTTGCGGTGCGCCTGCGCGTACGCGTCCTCGTCACCGGGGCGGATGCGCACCTGGAAGTACTGCTCCACCTCGTCGACGAACGAGATGCGCTCGCCGGCGAGCTTGCGCGCGTTGCACTCCATCGCCCTCAGGTGCGCGTCGAGGAACTGTTTGCGCTGGTCGGCGAGGTCGGCGCAGTCCAGCAACTCCGCGCGCAGCTGCCGGGCGTGCCCGGCGAGCGCCCGCGGGTCCAGGCGCGGTTCGTTGTCGACCGCGCGGCTCAGCGCCGGGTCGCCGGTGTACGAGTCCACGAACCCCGACCTCAGCCGCCCGAGCCGCAGCCCCAGCACCAGGTACCTGCGCACCAGCTCGCCTGCGTCCATGAGCAGGAGAGCGTAGAGCGTGTACCACAGCGTCCCGGTCGCGGCCGAATCGCGAAACGAACACCACCTGAAGGGGGAATGTTGTTGATCATGCCGTCACACAATGGGGGCAACGGGAGCATCAAGCCAGATTCCCGCGGGTAGCTTTTCTGCACGAGAACCCCACCGTCCGGAGATCCCCGAAGACTCCGGAAATGACGGGGAGACCCGACATGAAGGAGAACGACGTGAAGAAGGTTTTCGCCGCGGTCGCCGCTGCTGCCGCTCTGTCGCTCGCGTTCGCCCCGGCCGCCATGGCCGGCGAGGGTGACGACCACCACGGCCACGACCAGGGCCACCACAACTACTACCACGGCTTCCACCAGTCGAACGGCCCGCTGCTCAGCGTGCTGAACGGCAACAACGTCAACGCCGTCGTCGGCGCCTGCGGCAACAACGTCGGCGTGCTGGGCGCCGCGGTGCCGATCAACTCGCCGAGCATCACGGAAACCTGTGCCGCCGGCGGCATCGTGGACGGCGACGACGTCAACTTCGAGGGCTGATTTCCGCCTTCGGGTTAATTCCCGGGTCCAGGGACGTCATTTGATGGCGTCCCTGGACCGTTTCCGGCAGTAGCACCCGTTCACGAGGAGAAGAAATGCTGAAGAAGGCGTGTGCCGCTGCGGCCGCCGCGGCTGGCCTGATGATGCTCGGCGTCGGCATGGCCTCCGCGGCCCCCGATTTCGACCAGTCCAACGGCGGGCTGCTGAGCGTGCTGAACGGCAACAACGTCGACGCCGTCGTCGGTGTCTGCGGCAACAACGTCGGCGTGCTGGGTGCGGCCGTGCCGGTGAACTCGCCGAGCATCACCGAGACCTGCGCCGCCGGCGGCATCGTGGACGGCGACGACGTCAACTTCGAGGGCTGACGTCCTCACGCACGAACGGGGCGCCCACCTTCGCCGTGGGCGCCCCGTTCCGCGTGCGGGTCACTAGCCGCCGTAACGGCGGTGGCGCTTGGCGTACTCGCGCATCGCCCGCAGGAAGTCCGTGCGCCGGAAGCCGGGCCAGTACGCCTCGCAGAACCAGAACTCCGAGTGCGCCGACTGCCACAGCATGAACCCGGACAGCCGCTGCTCCCCGGACGTGCGGATGATCAGGTCCGGGTCCGGCTGCCCCGAGGTGTAGAGGTGCTCGGCGATGTGGTCGACGTCCAAGACCTCCGCGAGCTCCTCGATCGTCCCGCCGCGCTCGGCGTGCGCCTGCAACAGCTTGCGGACCGCGTCCGCGATCTCCTGCCGCCCCCCGTACGCCACGGCGACGTTGACCTGGATGCCGGTGCGGTCCCTGGTCTTGGCCGCCGCGGTCGTGAGCCGCTCGGCGTGCTCCCGCGGCAACATGTCGATCGCACCCACGTGCCGCACCCGGAACGGGTTGCCGTCGGCGGCGAGCTCGTCGGTGATGTCGGCGATGATGTCCAGCAGCGGCGCGAGCTCGTCGGACGGCCGGTTGAGGTTGTCCGTGCTCAACATCCAGAGCGTGACGACCTCGACCTTCGCGTCACCGCACCACTCGAGCAGCTCCAGGATCTTCCGCGCCCCCGCCCGGTGCCCGTGCGCGACGTCGGTGAACCCGGCCTCCCGAGCCCACCGCCGGTTCCCGTCGAGCACGACACCGACGTGCTTGGGCACCTGCGTCCCGCTCAGCTCGCGCCGGAGAATCCACTCGTAGAGGTGGATAGCGACGTCTTTCACACGCGTGCGGAGTGCCACGTCCGAACAGCGTACGCCGTGCGGAGTTCATCACTGATCCATGGTCGGAAACCTACGGTGGCGTAACCTGTTGTCCTGTGACCGCTGCTGCGCCTCTTCCCCCACAGCCCGGACTGCGGCCGCGCCTGCGTGGATGGCTGCACCTCTGGTCCTTCATAGTCTCCGTCGCCACCGGTGCCACGCTCATCGCGCTGGCGGCCTCCACGGTGTCCGGCCTCGCCGCACTGGCGACCTCCGTCTACGGCGCCACCGTCGTGGGCCTGTTCGGCGTCTCCGCGCTGTACCACCGCGTGACGTGGCAGTCCGAACGCGTCCGCACGTGGATGAAGCGCCTCGACCACTCGATGATCTTCGTGTTCATCGCCGGCACCTACACCCCGTTCGCACTGCTGGCGATGGACCGCGACACCGGCCACGTCGTGCTCTGGGTGGTCTGGCTCGGCGCACTGGCCGGCGTGACCCTGAAACTGGTCTGGCCGCACGCCCCCCGCTGGCTCGGCGTGCCCATCTACATCGCCCTGGGCTGGGTGGCCGTCTTCGTCCTGCCCGAACTGCTGCACCACGCCGGGGCGGCCGCTCTGGTGCTGCTGCTCGTCGGCGGGCTGCTGTACACCGCCGGGGCCGTGTTCTACGCGACCCGGTGGCCGAACCCGTGGCCGCAGGTGTTCGGGTACCACGAGTTCTTCCACGCGGCGACCGTGGTGGCGGCCATCTGCCACTACATCGCCATCTGGCTCGCGATGTACTCCTGACCTGGCTTTCGTGATTGCTTGATCTTGTCAGGCCGTCAGCCCGCTTCGGTTTGAGGAGCGCGTTGGCGGCCGTTCTATTCTTGTCGCCGCTGGACGGCATCAGGTGGGTGTCGACGCGGAGGGTGAAGCCGGGGTCGTGGTGGCCGAGGTTCAAGCGCCGACGCCTTCAAATCTGGCGTCCAGACAAGGTTGCATGATGGTATAAAAGCCTCCGACTGACCTTGGAGGTGTAGATGCCACTTATTCCTTCAATTTTTGGCAACTCGAACACTGCGGATGAACAAAAGCGACTCGGCCAGCTTCCTTGGAGACGCCTACGCGCCCTGCGGTATCAGCCGCCTGGGCGTGCTACAAGTGGTGTGCGGCACGCGGTTTTCAGCGCTGCTCTTGAGCAATCTGAGCAACTTTTCCTTGCTGCGGCAAACACGGGTTATGCATCGCGTCCACTGCTGGCGTTCTACGGGCTAAGTCAGGCTGGGCGAGCTATCGCGGCGGCTGCAACGAGTGCGGCCGGTAATAATGATGCCTGGAAGCTGTCGGGGCACGGCATCAAGGCCGTCAACCTTGCTCAAGACGTATCTTTCCCTAAAATAGAATTGCGGGATGAAGGCAAGGGAAGCTTCGTAAAGATTGCAGAGTTTTTGGGGTCTGCCACGCTTTTGAGTGGCGTGGATATGCGGTTTCTGTGGGCCTGCATACCTGAGCTCCAGGACTATCCGCTAGTAGGACAAGAGCAGGTTCCGAATGTCCTAACGGTGACAGTGCAGTCGGCCGGCACTGAGGGAATGCTCTGTCGTCTGGGACGGATCCCTGATCGTTTTCTCGATGAATCCGTAACAAAAGATGACATAACTGAACTGATTAGAAATTACCCAACTTTGTCTGGATTTAAGGACGTTGATCCCGGGGAGGATCTTGCGCGCGCGCAACCTTGGTATGTCGAGCCCGGCTCTCCTCTACGCGCAACGATTCTTAGGTATTGGGATTTCCCTGAAGACGGCGATGCTCGAAAGTTTTGGATGTCTCGAACTCGGGAATATGGATCTTCGAAGGAAAGGTGGGTTTTCCCTGCGCCTCTAGGTCAGAGTCTTCCCATTCATCCTCTGGTTTCCTGGTGGGGGATCCTGTATGCGCTCTCAATGATGGCTCGCTATCATCCAGGAAGCTGGGTCCGGCATCTCAATGTGGACAGTGCTGCCACTGCGGTGCCTCTTGAGTTGGCTCTCGACGCCGCATTGGAGGTATGTCCACTTTTGATCTATCAAGCGATTGAAGAAGTTTCATCATAGTAGGTCTGACACTACGGTCAGAAAGCGTAGCCTCCGACCAGTCGTGTCAGTCGCTGCTGAATTCAGCTTTATGGGATCAACGCGCCGCCGTCGGCGGCGCGCAGCGGGCCGGTCGTTTACCAGCGTGGCCCGCATTCATCCAGGCACGTCGAATCCCCGCTTCGCTCCGCCCACCGGCCACGTCTCCAGGCCGTAAGACGTCCCAAAGCGTTGAAACCACTGAGAACCACTGAGCAAGAAAACCGCAGCTCAACGGCCATACAACCCAAGATCCACGCCTAGCAAGATCTCAGCGACCACCACATCGTCACCTGGCTCGCGATGTACTCCTGACCTGCTGTTTTCGGTCTAGCGGATCTTCCAGGCCGTCATACTCGTCCACATGACACGAGTGAGATGCCAAGCGGTGCGCTGGGTGAGCGATGAACCTCAGCCGGGTTGGGTCGAGGTTCAGCTCACCGACGCCGACGGAGCGGTCTGGAGCCTCTTCGACAAGCCGCCGGTGTTCGACGCGGATGACCGGCTGACGCCCGACGCGGTGTACCCGGTCGAAGTCGAGCTGGACTGCGAGATCGTGTCGCGCCAAGCCGACGCCGACGGTCGCGATCTGATCACCATCTCGACTCGACGTCCCCAGGGCGTTGAAATGGAGACCGGCCGAGACCAGTTCACGGTCGCGCCAAGTCAGCTCATCCGTGCCTAGCTGTGGCATCACACCGTCTCCAGGCCGTCAGCCCGCTTCTTCGGCTTGAAGAGCGCGTTGACGGCCTTGCGGCTCTTGTTGCCGCTGGACGGGTATCAGGTGCGTGTAGACGCGCAGCGTGAAGCCGGGGTCGTGGTGCCCCAGGTTCACGCTCAGAGTCTTGACTGAGACGCCGCCCTCGAGCTTCAGGTGATGGTTGACGTTTCGGCTTCACCTGAAGCTTGACGCCAGACCTGGTCGATCCGGTAGAGCGACAGCTCGTCGTAGCCCCCGCCGATCGCGGCTACGGTGGTACTGCGTGCGGCAATCGACGTTGTGGGAGCGAGACATGGAGATCCAGGCGCGCAGCAGGTACGACATCGTGCACTGCTTGGTCACTGGCCATGCTCGGTACGGGCTCCTGATCGAATCCGAGAACGGTGAACGCGGATTCGTGGACAGCTCGTACATCACAGACCAGCCGGGCGAGCCGTGGCCTGCGGTGGGGCAGCGGCTGCGTTGCATCGTTTTGGGCTACGCGAACGACGGCAGACTTCGTGCGGCGGCAACACCGCTATGCGTCGAGATGGTGGCCTCAGCAGATGATCCTGTCGCGGCGGTGAAGCGATGGAGCGTGCTGGCCAGCCGGACACGACAACCCGAGTGACGTGCAGGCCTGACTGTCCGCCGCTGCGGGAAAGCGTGTCTTGACCCGCCACCACTGACCGCGAGATCGGCTCGGTGTCGGGATGATGCCCCGGCAGTGGTTGATCAACTCCCGGGCCGTCCCCAGGCCGTGAGACGTCCCGAAGCGTCGAAAATCAGTGAGAACTGTTGAGCACCAAAACCGCAGCTCAACAGCCATACAAGCCAAGATCCACGCCTACAACGAACCCTGGCGATCACAACTCGCCATCTGGCGCGCGATGTACTCCTGACCAGCCGTTCCAGGACTTTCACCCCGTCAGGCCGTGCCGGAACCGGCACGGCCTGACGGGGTGCGGCGTCAACGTCCGCCGCGAGCCATCCGCAGCACGTCCAGCGCCTCGTCCAGCTGCTCCTCGCTCAGCTTCCCAGGCACGTGACCGCGCTCCAGCACCACCGCGCGGATCGTCTTGCGCTCCTTCAGCGACTGCTTGGCGATGGAGGCGGCCTCCTCGTAGCCGAGGTAGCGGTTCAGCGGCGTCACGATCGACGGCGACGACTCCGCGTACTCGCGCATCTGCGACTCCTGGGCCTCGGCGCCCGCGAGCACCTTGTCGGCGAGCAGGCGGGCGACGGCGGCGAGCAGGCGGGAGGACTCCAGGACGTTGCGGGCGATCACCGGGAGCATCACGTTCAGCTGGAAGTTGCCCTGGGAGCCGGCGAACGCGACCGCGGCGTCGTTGCCGATGACCTGGGCCACGACCATCATCGTGGCCTCGGAGATCACCGGGTTGACCTTGCCGGGCATGATCGAGCTGCCGGGCTGGAGGTCGGGCAGTGCGAGCTCGCCGAGGCCGGTGCGGGGGCCGGAGCCGAGCCAGCGGAGGTCGTTGGCGATCTTGAACAGGGCCACGGCGGTCGCGCGGAGCTGGCCGGAGATCTCGACCACGCCGTCCTGGGTGGCCTGGGCCTCGAAGTGGTCGCGGGCCTCGGTCAAGGGGAGGCCGGTCGCGGTGGCGAGCTCGGCGGCGACCGCCGCGCCGAACCCCTCGGGGGCGTTCAGGCCGCTGCCCACGGCGGTGCCGCCGATCGGGAGCTCGGCCAGGCGCGGGATCGAGGCGTTCAGGCGTTCGACGCCGTAGCGGACCTGGGCGGCCCAGGCGCCCGCCTCCTGGCCCAGCGTGATCGGCACGGCGTCCATCAGGTGCGTGCGGCCGGACTTGACCAGGTCGGACCACTCAAGAGCACGCTGCGCGAGCACCGACTCCAGGTGTTCCAGTGCCGGGACGACGTCGGTCACCACGGCTTCCGTGGCGGCCACGCGCAGGGTCGTGGGGAACGTGTCGTTGGACGACTGGGAGGCGTTGACGTGGTCGTTCGGGTGGACGTCACGGCCCAGTGAGCGCGTGGCGAGGGTGGCGATGACCTCGTTGGCGTTCATGTTCGACGACGTGCCGGAGCCCGTCTGGAAGACGTCGACCGGGAAGTGCTCGTCGTGGGCGCCGGAGGCGACGTCGTCGGCGGCCGCGGCGATCGCGGCGGCGACGTCGTCGGGGAGGACGCCGAGGCGGGCATTCACGCGGGCCGCCGCGGCCTTCAGCAGGCCGAGGGCGCGGATCTGCGCGCGTTCCAGGCCTCGACCGGAAATCGGGAAGTTCTCGACCGCGCGTTGGGTCTGGGCACGCCACAATGCGTCGACCGGCACGCGGACCTCGCCCATCGTGTCGTGCTCGACGCGGTACTCCTGTTCAGACATACCCCGAGTCTCTACGCTCGATCACAGCACTGCCACCCACCACTGGCAGAAGGGCACCACTCATGGAGCGTGACGTCGACCTCCTCATCGTGGGCGCTGGTCCCACGGGGTTGTTCGCCGCTTACTACGCAGGCTTCCGGGAACTCTCCGTCGCACTCGTCGACGCCCTGCCCGAACCGGGCGGCCAGGTGACGGCGATGTATCCGGAGAAGATGATTTTCGACGTGGCCGGGTTCCCCGCGGTCCGCGGCCGCGACCTCGTCAACGGCCTCGTCGAGCAGGCGGGCCAGTTCAAGCCCACCTACCTGCTCGGCCGGCAGGCCCGCACCTGCGAGTCCACTGAGGACGGTCTGCGGGTCGGGCTCGCGGACGGCACCACCCTCAACGCCGGCGCGGTGCTCATCACCGCCGGCATGGGCGAGTTCAACCCGCGTCCGCTGCCCGCGGGCGACGGCTGGCTGGGACGTGGCATGGTGCACTTCGTCCCGGTGCTCGCCGAGCACGCCGACCAGCACGTCGTGATCGTCGGCGGCGGCGACTCGGCGTTCGACTGGGCGCTGGCGCTGCACCCGATCGCCGCGAGCGTCACGCTGGTGCACCGCAGGGCGAACTTCCGCGCGCACGCCGCGACCGTGCGGCAGGTCCGCGAGCTGGGCATCGAGATCATCACCGACGCCGAGGTGCTCGCGCTGCGCGGCACACCGCTGTCCGAAGTGGACGTCAAGGTCAAGGGCGAGGACGTCAAGACGCTGCCAGCCCACACCGTGGTCGCCGCGCTCGGCTTCACCGCCGACCTCGGGCCGATCGAGTCGTGGGGCCTGGAGCTCGACCACCGCGCGGTCGTCGTCGACACCACCATGCAGACGAAGATCGACCGCGTCTACGCGGCGGGTGACGTCGCGCAGTACCCCGGCAAGGTCAAGCTGATCGCGACCGGGTTCGGCGAGGCGGCCACGGCGGTCAACAACATCGCCGTGGCGCTCAACCCCGGCGCCCACCTCTTCCCGGGGCACTCCAGCAACGCCGGCTGACCACGACCCGGCACCGCGCGCTACGGCAGCGGTGCCGGGTCGTGCTTCGCGATGGCCTGGAAGATGATCGACGTCCGGAAGCCGACGATCTCCTTGCGCTGGCTCAGCCGGTCCACCAGGAACGCGTGCAGGTGCTCGTTGTCCTGCGCGCTCACGTGGATCACGAAGTCGTCGCTGCCCGCCATCACGAACACCGACTGCACCTCCGGCAGTCCGGCGGCGAAGTTCTGGAACGCGTCGATCACGGCTCTGCTGAGCGGGCGGACCTGCACCGACACCAGGGCCTGCACCGAGCGGTTCAGCGCGATCGGGTTGATGTCGGCGTGGTAGCCGCGGATCACGCCGCGTTCGCGCAGCAGCCGGGTGCGTTCGAGGCACGTCGACGGCGCCACGCCCACCTTGCGCGCGATGTCGCGGTTCGACTGCCGGGCATCGCGCTGCAGTTCCCGCACGATCGCCGAATCAAGTTCGTCCACCACGCCTCCTGCCTGCCTCTGCCGAACAACGTTCAGCAGAGCATCCACGGCCTTGGTCATCACCCTAACTTCAAGCGCGGATGTTGTCGGAAGTTCGGGGAGGACACGAGATGTGGGAACACGAGCAGCTGGTCGTGCGCACCGGGCGGAGGTCGGGCATGACCACCATGGTCGCCGTCCACTCGTCCGCGGCGGGCCCTGCGGTCGGCGGCTGCCGGATGAAGGCCTACCCAGCGGTCGGGGACGCCATCGCCGACGTGCTGCGGCTGTCCAGGGCGATGACGCTCAAGTGCGCCGCGGCCGGCCTCGCGCACGGAGGCGCGAAGAGCGTGATCGTGGCCGACCGGCCGCTCATGCCCGAGCTGCGGCGGGCGGTGCTGCTCGACCACGCGGAGCTCATCGAGGAGTTCGGCGGGCAGTACCGGGCGGGGCCGGACGTCGGGACCGGGCCGGACGACATGCTGGTGCTGCGCGAGATCACCCCGCACGCGTACTGCCTGCCGGAGGAGCACGGCGGCACGGGCTCGTCGAGCGGGCCCACGGCGCGCGGGGTGCTGGCGGCGCTGCACGCGGCGGCCGAGGAGGTGTTCGGGAGCGCGGACCTGACCGGGAGGAAGGTCGTCATCAGCGGGTTCGGGTCGGTCGGCGAGCTCGTCGCACGGGGGCTGCCTGGCGCGGACGTCGTGGTGTCCGATGTGGACCGGAGCAGGCGGACCGGCGAGTTCGGCTGGGTGGAGCCGGAGCAGGCGTGCACGACGAAGGCCGACGTGCTGGTGCCCGCGGCCGTCGGCGGCGTGCTGAGCCCGGAGGTGGTGCGGTCGCTGGACGTCCGGCTGGTCGTCGGCCCGGCGAACAACCAGCTGACCGACGACGGTGTCGCGGACCTGCTGGCCGAACGCGGGATCGTGTGGGTGCCCGACCACGTCGCGGGTGCGGGCGGGGTCGTCTACACGCTCGCACGGGAGGACGAGGGTCTCGACCACGAGTCGGCCCTCAAGCGCGTGGACGGCATCGCCGGGACCGTCCGGCGCCTGCTGCACGGCGGCTGACCGCGCGACGAGCCCGCCGGAGTCCACTTCGGACCCCGGCGGGCTCGTCACCGCTCGATCAAGGAAGGACCTGCACCTGCTCGCCGACCACCAGGTTGTCGTAGAACACCTGCGAGGCGTCGAGCGTCATCCGGATGCAACCGTGCGACTGGACCGCGATGTCACCCTGGTGGAACGCGATACCGGTCGTGGTGAAGTACACCGCGTTCGGCATCGGGCCGTTGTAGGGGACGCTCCAGTCGTTCTTCACCTTGCGCAGTACCGAGAACGTGCCGACAGGGGTTTCGTGCCCCGGCTTGCCGTGGCTCACCTTCACCGGGCCGTAGCTCGTCTTCCCGTTGTAGACGAGCCATGCCAGGTTCGAGTGCTTCTCCAGGCACGCTCCGTTGTAGACGGTGCACCCCGCCTGAGCCTGAGCGGGAGTGGCGAAGGCCGCCACACCGAGGAGCAGGAGCACCGTCGTGATCAGAACTCGCATCCTCATCACCCCTCGGTGATGGGATAACCACCCTCAGGTGACTTCAATCATGTTCGGATGCACCCCGGCCACGGCACGAGCGGCGGTCGCGACGCGGAGGACCCGCCTCCCGCGATGAAGGGGAGACGGGTCCTCGGGGCTGCGCTTACCGCCGTGCGACTAGACGGTGCCGGCGTACTGGCTGATCCACGAGCGGAAGTACGGGACGTCCACGTAGATCGACGGGGCCTGGGCGCAGTTCGCGCCGCCACCGGAGCGGCTGGTCGCGCCGATGAGCTCCCAGCGGCCGTTGATCGACTTCACCTCGGGGCCACCCGAGTCGCCGTAGCAGGCGCCCTTGTTGCCGTCGGTGTTGTTGGTGCAGATCTCCGACGCGGCGCTGATGCCGGAGCAACGGCTGTCCGAGACGATCGAGGTGTTCAGCTCCTGCAGGGTGACCGGAGCGCCACAGGCACCGCGGACCGGGCAGGTCTGGCCCCAGCCGATGATGCGGGTGGCGGTGCCGACCGGACCGGACGTGGCCGCGACGGGGGCGGGCGCCTGGCTGACCGAGGTGCTGAGCTGCACCAGCGCCAGGTCGGCCGACGGGTGCGTGACGATCCGGGACGCGCCGGTGACCGTGCCGCCGCTGGTGCGGTTGGTCGTGCCGATCCGGGTGCGGATCGAGGCCGCCGAGGAGCCCTGGACGCAGTGCTTCGCCGTCACGACCCAGTTGGCCTTGATCAGCGTGCCGCCGCAGAAGTGGCTGCCGGAGGTGCTCTGCAGGGAGACCATCCAGGAGTAGACCTGCGTGGCGTTGCCGCCACCCACGATCATCGGCGAGACCTCGCCGTCAGCGGTGGGGGTGGGGGCCGCCGTCGCCGAGACGGCCGAGGCGAGCAGAGCGCCCGCGGCCACGACGAATGCGGAGAACAACGAACGTGCCCTCATCGTTGAGTTCCTTTCCTGAACCCGGCGCAGGGTTGCCGGGGTCAGGACGGAAACTAAGGACAAAACCGACCCGGTCACTAGGGTCACTCGGAGGGTGACGGTCCGTTGACGGTTCACAGATTCACAGCGACCTACGGCAGCGGCTGCTGGACGTTCTCGGGCGCGTCGAAGTCCACCGAGGCGTATTCGCGCAGCTTGTGCAGGCTGTGGAAGCCGTCGATCATGCGCACCGTGCCGGACTTGGACCGCATGACGATCGACTGGGTCGTGCAGCCACCCGCCCGGTAGTGCACACCGCGCAGGAGGTCGCCGTCGGTCACGCCGGTGGCGCAGAAGAAGACGTTGTCACCCGACACGAGGTCGTTCGTCGTGAGCACGCGCGACAGGTCGTGGCCCGCGCCGATCGCCTTCTCGCGCTCCTCGTCGTCCTTGGGCCACAACCGGCCCTGGATCGCACCGCCGACGCACTTGAGCGCCGCCGCCGCGATGATGCCCTCCGGCGTGCCGCCGATGCCCACGAGCATGTCCACACCGGACGTGGGGCGTGCAGCCGCGATCGCGCCCGCCACGTCGCCGTCGGAGATGAAGTGGATGCGCGCGCCGGCCTTGCGCACCTCCCGCACGATCGACTCGTGCCGGGGGCGGTCGAGGATGCACACGTTCACGTCGGACACGTCGCTGTGCTTGGCCTTCGCCACCCGGCGGATGTTCTCCGCGATCGGGGCGGTGATGTCGATGACGTCGGCCGCCTCCGGGCCCACGGCCAGCTTCTCCATGTAGAACACGGCGGACGGGTCGAACATCGCGCCGCGCTCGGCCACGGCCAGCACGGCCAGCGCGTTCGGCATGCCCTTCGACATCAGCGTGGTGCCGTCGACCGGGTCGACGGCCACGTCGCACTCGGGGCCCTCGCCGTTGCCGACCTCCTCGCCGTTGAACAGCATGGGCGCCTCGTCCTTCTCGCCCTCGCCGATCACGACGACACCGCGCATCGACACGGTGTGGATCAGCTTGCGCATCGCGTCGACCGCGGCGCCGTCACCACCGTTCTTGTCGCCGCGTCCCACCCACCGGCCGGCGGCCATCGCCGCGGCCTCGGTGACGCGCACGAGCTCCAGCGCCAGGTTCCGGTCCGGGGCTTCGCGACGTCGTTCCGCGGGGGTGTTCACCATTGCGCGCCTCCATGCGACTACTCAGCGTGCCGGGTTTGTGATCGGCAATCTGAATCCTTGCACGGGATCACGCCTGCGAAACGTCCTCCTCGACCACGGCGAGAGCTGCATCGATTCGCTCGCGCGCACCGGCGAGATGCTGCTCACACGTCTTGGCGAGCGCCTCACCGCGTTCCCAGAGCGCGAGCGAGTCCTCCAGCGACAGGCCACCGGCCTCCAGCTTGCGGACCACCTCGACCAGCTCGTCGCGGGCGGCTTCGTAACCCAGTGTTTCCTTCTGTGCTTCCGGACTCACGCGGACTGGCTCCTCAGACGGCTCAGCACGGTCGCGACGGCCAGGTCGTACCCGACCAGCGCCTCCGCGAACTCCTCGCCGTCACCCTCTCGCACCGCCTCGTCGATGAGCGCCTCGGCCTCCGCGACGCGCCGGTACTGCACCGTGCCCGCGGTGGCCTCGCTCAGGTCGTGCAACGTCAGGATCAGCGTGCGGCGGCTCGCGGTGTCGCAGTCGCCCACCAGATCGGTCCAGCACTCCGCCGCGGCCCTGTTCGCCGCCTCCGCCTTGGTGCGCAGCCCGGACGCGCACGCGCCGGCCGCCTCCATGGTCAGGGGCAGGAACACGGCATCACGCATCATCGGTACCTCCCCCTCCCGCATCGGTTCCCGCGCTGGTCACCACAGCGCGCACTGCTCCGTCAACGACGCGCACCCGCAGCTGTGTTCCGCCGGGGGCGTCCGTCACGGACCGCAACACACCGTCCGGCCCGTCGGGTGTGACGAGTTGCACAACGGCATATCCGCGCGCCAGCGTGGCGGCTGGTCCGAGGGTCGTCAAGCGGGCTTTCGTCCCGGAGAGGTGGACGTCCTCGCGGTCGAGACGTTGCGTGACCGCTCGCCGTCCCTGCTCCCGCAGCCGGTTCACCTCTTCTGCCCTGCGGTCGAGCGGACCGTGCGGGTCCGAAAGCACAGGTCGTGAGCGCAGCTGGTCGAGCAAGCGGCGTTCGCGGTCGACCCAGCCGTGCAGCGCGCGCCGGCCGCGGTCGCGCATCTGCCTGACCCGTTCACCCTCCTCGGCGACATCGGGAACCACCCGTTTGCCCGCGTCGGTGGGCGTCGAACACCGCACGTCAGCGACGTGGTCGATGAGCGGGGTGTCCGGTTCGTGCCCGATCGCGGACAGCACCGGCGTGCGGCACGACGCGACCGCGCGGCACATCGCCTCGTCGGAGAACGGCAGCAGGTCCTCCACGCTGCCGCCGCCGCGGGCGATGATGATGACGTCGCACTCCGGATCGCGGTCCAAAGTGGACAGTGCGGTGATCACCTGGGTGACCGCGGTCGGGCCCTGCACGGCGACGTTGATGACGCGGAAGTGCGCGCCGGGCCAGCGGTTCCGCGCGTTCGTCAGCACGTCCCGCTCCGCCGCGGAGGCGCGTCCGGTGACGAGCCCGATCTTCTGCGGCAGGAACGGCGGCCTGCGCTTGCGGCGCGGGTCGAACAGGCCCTCGGCGTGCAGCAGCTTGCGCAGCCGTTCGATGCGGGCGAGCAGCTCGCCGATGCCGACCGCGCGGATCTCGTCCGCGCGCAACGAGAGCGTGCCGCGGTTCGGGTAGAAGCTGATCTTGCCGTGCACGATCACGCGACTGCCCTCGGTCAGCTGCAGCTCGCGCACCATCCCCGAGCTCGCGGTGATCGACATGGACATGTCGACGCTCGGGTCGCGCAGCGTCAGGAACGCCGTGGAGCTGCGGGCGTTCAGCTGCGTCACCTGGCCCTCGACCCAGACCTCGCCGAGCCGGTTGATCCAGTCGAGCAGCTTGCGCGCGACCGTCCGCACCGGCCACGGGTTCTCCGGCGTGGATTTGTCGGTCACTGAGCCTTGACCGTCGCGATCCGCCGGTTGAGCATGCCGATGAACTCCGGCCGCGCGGCGTGGTCCAGCTCGTAGCGCAACAGCTCTTCGAGGTGCTCCAGCGACAGGTTCCGCAACCGGGCGCGCAGCTGGGCGATCGTCAGCTCGTCGTAGGACGGCAGGAACTCCGGCACCTCGGCGAGCGCGCGTTCCTCTTCCTCCCACGGGTCACCGGCGGGGGTTTCCTGAGAAGTCGTGACCGGCGTCTCGTCCTCGTCGAACGTCGCCCACTCCGGCTCCTCCTCCGCGGGCCTCAGTCCGGAGAGGACGTCGTCGCCCTTGATGGCGAGTTCGGTCACATGCTGCTGCACCCGCATGGAGAGCTGCATAGCCTCGCTGACCACCGTCAACGGAAGTCCGGCCAGCTGCTGCGGCAGCTTGCGGGCCTGTTCGAGGGCGGTCACCGCGAGCCCGGCGGCGACTCGGACACCCAGTGGCAGTGGCTTCATACCGCCTAGCCTGCCGCACCAGCGCGGCAAATGCCTAGGAACGGTCCTGGGTACCCTGGAGGCATGCCCAAGCGAGTCCTGTTGGCGAAGCCGCGTGGTTACTGCGCGGGCGTTGATCGTGCCGTCGAGACGGTCGAGCTCGCCCTCGAGAAGTACGGCGCTCCCGTCTACGTGCGCAAGGAGATCGTCCACAACAAGTACGTCGTGGAGACCCTGTCCGACCGAGGCGCGATCTTCGTCAACGAGACGGACGAGGTCCCCGAGGGCGCACTCGTGGTGTTCTCGGCGCACGGCGTGTCGCCCGCGGTGCACGCGGAGGCCGAGCAGCGGTCGCTGCGCACCATCGACGCGACCTGCCCGCTGGTCACCAAGGTCCACAAGGAGGCCGTGCGGTTCGCCAAGGAGGACTACGACATCCTCCTGATCGGCCACGAGGGCCACGAGGAGGTCGAGGGCACCGCCGGTGAGGCACCCGACCACGTGCAGCTCGTCGACACCGCGGAGGACGCGGCCACCGTCGAGGTGCGCGACCCGAACAAGGTGATCTGGCTGTCGCAGACGACGCTCTCGGTCGACGAGACCATGGTGCGCGTCCGGCAGCTCAAGGACCGCTTCCCCGAGCTGCAGGACCCGCCCTCGGACGACATCTGCTACGCCACGTCGAACCGCCAGACCGCGGTGAAGACGATGGCGCCGTCGTGCGACCTGGTGCTGGTCGTGGGCTCCAAGAACTCCTCCAACTCGGTCCGCCTGGTCGAGGTGGCGCTGCAGCACGGCGCCAAGGCCTCGTACCTCATCGACTACGCCAAGGAGGTCGACCTGGCGTGGCTCGAAGGCGTCGAGACCGTCGGCGTCACCTCGGGCGCGTCGGTGCCGGACCTGCTCGTGATGGAGCTGCTGAAGTTCCTGGAGACGCACGGTTTCGGCGAGGTCGAGGAGATCACCACGGCGAACGAGCGGATCACGTTCTCGTTGCCGCGCGAGCTCCGCAAGGACCTCGTCCGCTAGTCCTCCGAAGTGCACGCGGGGACCTTTCGTACTCTCACTGAGTACGAAAGGTCCCCGCGTGCGTTCAGCCGAGGTTGTGCGGGGTGTGGTTGAGCGGGCTGGGTCCGGACAAATGAGTCAGGGTGTTTCAGCAGCTCAGCGGTCGTCGCGTGGGGGGCGGGGACGGCGCTGGCCGGCCGGGCGCTCGCCGCGGGCGGCACCTTCCGGGCGCGGGCGGCGTGCTGGAGCACCCTCCGGACGCGGACGGCGCGCAGGGGCCCCCTCGGGACGTGGGCGGCGCGGACGCTCCTCCGGCTCGTCGACGGCCTCTTCACGCGCAGGCTTGCGAGCGGGCTTGTTGCGCGACTTGATCTCGGCCTTCGCCTCGCGGACCTCGTCCGCGCTCGGCCGGTTCGGGTCCTTCTGCAGGAAGATCCGCACGATGCCCAGCGCCACGGTGACGGCGGTGGTGATCGCCATGACCGGGAAGCTGTCGATCAGCGGCTTGCCCAGGCCCAGCGCCATGGCGGCGAGGCCGCCCTTCTCCACCCCGCCGGTCATCAGGACCAGCAGCGGCACGGTGGCGGCCAGGACGAGCGGCGGCTGCACCATCGGCGCGAACAGGCTGCGGCGCTGCACCAGCAGGATCGCGGCGAGCGCGCCGAGGAAGAACGCCACGTTGAACGTCCAGCCGACCGTCTTGGTGCCGCTGATGTCGATGAACGCACTGATGGCCGCCGGGATGAACGCGCAGAGGATCGCGGCCCACCACGGGATGCCCTTGAACGACCCGCCGATGGCCCGGTAGTTCCACGGCACGGCGTCGTAGTCCTCGACCTCGTCGAGGTCGTCCTGACGGTCACGCAGCTCACTCACGAGGCACACGGTAGCCGTTCGGCCATTCGGTGTTCGTCAGTCCGTGGTTATCTCACGAGAAAGCAACCCGACCGCACGCTCCGTGCGTTTTATGCGGACTGTTCGTCCGCCCTTCGGACGATCGGGAGGGGCGTTGGGGTGGCGGAGGCGTCGGTGAGCGGCTCCACGCTCGCGCGGAACCCCTCCAGCGCGTCGAGCTCACGGCGCCGCGCGCTGAGGAAGCGCTGCAGGTGGGTGGAGGAGAGGTTGACGGCGTCGATCGCGGCGTCGGCGGCCCGGTGGGCGCGCCCGGCCTGCACGCGGACCTGTTCGACGTCGTCGGCCAGCGCCCGTTCGGTCACCGCGAACATCGCGGAGGACGCGATCACCGCGAACCCGGTCGGGCCGCACAGGAACACCCGGCGGTCGAGCAGCCAGCGCAGCAGCTCCGGGTCGGTGTCCAGCGCGGCGACGACGGCGCCGTCGTTGGGGACGAACATGATCGTGCCGTAGATCGCGTCGGCCCAGCGCTGGTAGCCCTTGCCGGCCAGCTCCGCGGCGCGCGAGCGGATGTTGCGGACGTGCACCCGCAGCGCGTCCCGGCGTTCCTGCGGGTCGTCGGTCTCGACCGCTTCCGCCCAGGTCGCCATCGACATCTTCGAGTCGACCGGGACCGCGCGGCCGCCGCCGACGTTGAGCACCATGTCCGGCCGCACCGAGCCGCCGCCGGCCACGTCCGTCTGCAACGTGTAGTGCAGGTTCTCCCTCAGGCCGAGTGCGCGCGCCGTCTCGACGAGCACCTGTTCGCCGAGCTCGCCGCGGCCGGAGACGCTGGAGAACGCCACCTCGTACCGTTGCAAAGCCGCTTGCTGGGCGTCCACGCGCGCGCGTTCGGCCTGGATGGCGAGCATGGCCTCGTCGGTCCGGCGGACGCCGTCCTGGTACAGGCGCCAGACGAACACCAGCGCCCCGGCGCACACGAGGGCCAGGACGAGGGAGGCGGTGATGATCACTGCGGTCACGGCACCGATGATGCTCCACCACCGATGTGAACTCGATCGGGTGACACGCCGGGAACCCTGGCGGAGTTTTGTCGGACCCCGTCTCTACGGTTGGGCCCATGCGGATCCTGCACACCTCCGACTGGCACGTGGGGCGGACGTTCCACGGCCGGGACCTGCTCGTGGAGCAGGAGTTGGTGCTGGGCGGCCTCGCCGACCTGGTCGCCTCCGAGCGGGTCGACGTGGTCGTGATCTCCGGCGACCTGTACGACCGGGCGGTGCCGTCGGCGGACGCGGTGTCGTTGTGCGCGCGGGTGCTGATGCGGATCAGGGCGGCCGGCGCGCGGATCGTGATCACGCCGGGCAACCACGACTCGGCGGCGCGGATCGGCGTGTTCGGCGAGTTCGCGGCGGCCGGCGGGCTGCACCTGCGCACCTCGATCGCCGAGCTGGCCACGCCCGTCGAGCTGGCCGACGAGCACGGACCCGTTGTGCTGTACGGCATCCCGTTCCTGGAACCGGAGCCGGCCCGGCACGTCCTGGGAGTCGTGGAGAAGGGTCACGCCGGGGTGCTGACCGAGGCGATGCGGCGGGTGCGGGCCGACCTGGCCGGTCGCGCGGCGCGGTCGGTGGTGCTGGCGCACGCGTTCGTCACCGGCGGGGCGCCGTCGGAGTCGGAGCGCACCATCGCGGTCGGCGGCGTGCAGGACGTGTCCTCCCGGGTGTTCGAGGGCGTGGACTACGTGGCGCTGGGGCACCTGCACGGGCCGCAGACGCTGGCGGACAACCTGCGGTACTCGGGCAGTCCGCTGGCCTACTCGTTCTCCGAGGCGCGGCACCGCAAGTCCGTGTGGCTGGTGGAGCTCGACGAGGGCGGCCTGGTCGGTGTGGAGCGGCGCGACCTGCCGGTGCCGCGGGCGCTCGCGACGGTGACGGGCACGCTGGAGGACGTGCTGTCCGACCCGGTGCACACGCCGCTGGAGGACCACTTCCTGTCGGTGGTGCTGACCGACCGGGTGCGGCCGATGGACGCGTTGCGGCAGCTGCAGAAGCGGTTCGAGCACGCGGTGCACGTGGAGTGGCGGCCGGAGCAGGGCCAGCAGCACACCATGACCTACGCCGAGCGGGTGCGCGGCCGCACCGACGAGGAGGTGGCCTGCTGCTTCGTCTCCGACGCGCGCGGGTCCGAGCCGTCGGAAGCGGAGAAGGCGTTGCTGCGCGAGGCTTTCGCGTCGGTCGCGAGGGAGCGGGAGCGATGAGGCTGCACCGCCTGGAGCTGACGGCGTTCGGGCCCTACCCGCGACCCGAGGCGGTCGACTTCGACCAGCTCGGCGCGGACGGGCTGTTCCTGCTGCACGGGGACACGGGCGCGGGCAAGACGACACTGCTCGACGCGGTGGCGTTCGCGTTGTTCGGCCGGGTGCCTGGCGCTCGGGGCGACGTGAAGAAGCTGCGCTGCGAGTACGCCGACCCGCAGACGCCGACCGAGGTGTCGCTGGAGCTCACCGTGCAGGCGCGTCGGTTCCGGATCGTGCGCTCGCCGGAGTTCGACCGGCCGAAGAAGCGCGGCGGCGGCTTCACCACGCAGCCCGCGAAGTGTTCCCTGACCTGGCTGGAGGGCTGGGACGGCGAGGGCATCACCCGCATCGACGACGTGGCACGCGCGGTCGAGGACCTGCTGGGCATGTCGTACGAGCAGTTCTTCCAGGTCGTGCTGCTGCCGCAGGGCGAGTTCGCGAAGTTCCTGCGGTCGGACACGGCCGAGCGGGAGGTCCTGCTGGAGAAGCTCTTCGGCACCGAGCGGTTCCTCGACGTGGAGAAGTGGTTCCGCGACAGGCGGCTGACGGCCGGCCGCGCGCTGGACGAGCGCCGGCGCGGTGCGAACGAGCTGGTGCACCGGGTCGCCGAGGCCGCAGGCGAGGAGCCGTCCGACGAGCCGGACTGGCTGGAGTCGTTGCTCGACCGGCTGTCCCGCGCGGTGAAGGAGCTGGAGGAGCGGTCGGTGGAGACCGCGGGGCTCGCCGACTCGGCCGACGCGCTGCTCGCGCAGGCGCGCGTGCAGGCCGACCAGATCCGCCGCGTCCGCGAGGCCCGCGACCTGTTGCAGCGGGTGGAGGACGCGGACTCCGCCGCCTGGTTCGCCGAACGCGACGCCGCCCGCCGGGCCGTCCCGGTCGTGCCCGCGCATGGCGAGATCGCGAAGCTGCGGCAGTCCCACGAGTTCGCGCTGCGCGACGAGGCGCGGGCCGCCGAGGCGCTGGAGCGGCTGGGGTACGCGGGTACGGAGCTGCGGGCCGACGCCGAGCGGTTCCGCGAGGAGGCCGGTGGGCTCGGGGAGCTGGCCGCGGAGGCCGAGCGGCAGAAGGCCGACGAGCGGCGGCTGTCGGAGCTCAAGCACGCGTCCTACCAGGTCGAGCGGCGGCTGCTCGCGGTGAACGCCGAGCTGGAGGTGCTGCCGGAGGAGCTGGCGCGGTGCCGTGCCCAGCTCGACGCCGCGGCCGAGGCGTCCGCGCGGCTGGAGGGCCTGAAGGCCAAGGCGGACGCGGCCGAGGCGCTGCCCGGTGCGCTGCAGGCGTTGGAGGCGCGCAAGAACGAGCTGCACCAGGCGATCGACGTGCACCAGAAGGCCAAGGACGTGCTGCAGCAGGTCCGCCAGCAGCGCCTGGAGAACATGGCGATCGAGCTGGCGTCGGCGTTGCAGCGGGGCAAGCCGTGCGCGGTGTGCGGGTCGCCCAGCCACCCCGCTCCCGCGCAACCGATGCTGGGCGGTGTCGGTGCCGCCGACGAGGAGGACGCGGCGCGCGACGAGCAGGCCGCGCTGGAGCAGCGCAACGCGGCCGAGAAGGCCCAGCACGCAGCCGAGCTGCGCATCCAGTCGTGCTGGGAGGTGCTGGGCTCCGACGAGCCCGGCGTCGTGGTAGCTGAGCACCGCGCCGCGGCGGAGCTCGCCCGGACCCGGTCGCAGCGGCAGACGGAGTTCGTGGCGCTGGAGGCCAAGACCCGCGACCTGGGCGCGGAGAAGTCGCGCGTCGAGCAGGACCTGGTCGGCCTGCGCACCGAGCACACCGCCCTGACCACGACCGTCGAGGTCCGCGCCGCCCGCCTGGACGCCGCGCGCGGTGAGCACGACGACGTGCTGACCCGCCGCGACCACCTCCTGCGCCTGGCCAAGGCCCTGGTGGAGCTGGCCGACCGCCGTTCCGCCCGCGACGCCGCGCTGGCCCGCGTGACCGAGCAGGAGGCGCTGGTCGCCGCTCTCGCCGCGGAAGCCGGCTTCGCCGACGTGCCCACCGCCCTGGCCGCCGCCCGCCCGCCGGTGAAGCTGCAGGCCCTGGACGACCGCATCGCCGCCTGGGAACGCGCTCGCGCCAGCGCCACCGCCACCCTGGAGGAGCTCGCTGGCGTCGACCCGGCCACCGCCGTGGACCTCGACGAGGTGGTCGCCCAGGCCACCGCGGCCCGCACGACCGCCTCGGAGGCCGCCACCCGCCTGGCCCGCGCCCGCGGCGCGTTCGACCGCGTCGGCGAACTGGCCGCCCGCCTGCGCGCCGAACGCAAGGCACTGGAACCGCTGGAAGCCGCCTACGCCGAGCTGGACGCGCTCACCGACGTGATCAACGGCCGCGGCCAGAACTCGAAGAGGATGACGCTGCGCTCCTACGTCCTGGCCGCCCGCCTGGAGGAGGTCGCCGTCGCCGCCTCCGCCCGCCTGCACCGCATGAGCCAGGGCCGCTACAGCTTCGTGCACTCCGACTCGGCCGGCGCCCGCGGCACCCGCGGCGGCCTCACCCTCGACGTCCTCGACGACTACTCCGGCCGCGAACGCCCGGCCAAGACCCTGTCCGGCGGCGAGTCGTTCCTCGCCTCCCTCTCCCTGGCCCTGGGCCTCGCCGACGTGGTGGCCAACGAGACCGGGGGCGCCCTCCTCGACACCCTGTTCGTCGACGAGGGCTTCGGCACCCTCGACTCCGACACCCTCGACATCGTCATGAACACCCTCGACGAGCTCCGCGCCGGTGGCCGCGTCGTAGGCCTGGTCTCCCACGTCGAGGAACTCCGCCAACGCATCCCCACCCGCCTGCGCGTCCGCAAGGCCCGCACCGGCTCCACGCTGGAGGTGTCGCTGGCCTGACCGTCCCGCACCACCTCCAGCGCGGAGCCGGTGTCATGCGGTTGGTCGCGCCGCGACCAGCTCGCTCGGTGTTCGTCGCGCCGCCGTCGGCTCGCACGCGGTTCGCCTGCGCGCCCGCAGGCTCGCGCTCCGCTCGCGTCCACCCGCTTTGCTCAGGTGCCACTCGCGACCGCTCCGCCCGCACAGCGGCCCTGCGCCTCGCCCGCTCGTGTTTCGCCCGTACGCGCCGCGCTTCGTCGCTGGCTCCGCTTCGCCCGGACGCGTCTCGCTCCGCCGCCTTGCCCGAACTGCCGTTCCGCGCCCGGTCCCTATCGCCCGGGGCTCAGCTCTCGTGCGCGAGCAGCCAGCGCTTCACGTCCAGCCCCCAGCGGAACCCACCCAGGTCCCCACCGATCCGGATCACGCGGTGGCACGGCACGAACAACGCCGCGGAGTTCCGCGCGCACGCCGACGCCGCCGCCCGCACCGCCGCCGGACGCCCGGACAGGGACGCGTACTCGCTGTAGGTGACCGGTTCGCCGGCGCGGACGGTCCGCAGGACGTCCCACGCGTGCTGCAGGAACGGTCCCGACCTCTGCCGCACCTCGACGGTGTCGATCACCTCCAGGTCACCCTCGTGGTAAGCCTCGACGGCCTTCGTTACGGTGCCGAGGTCGGGGCGCGGGACGATCTCCGACGGCATCAGCGAGGCGTGGATCTGCGGCGTCAGCAGGGCGAGGTCCGCGGTCCAGCCGCTGGCCAGCACCGCTCCGTCCGCCGCGACGACCGCGGTGAACGGGCCGGTCGGGGTGTCCACGGTGGACGTGTGGGCGACGCTCATGGGGTTGCTGCCTTCCTCGTCAGGTGTGCGCTCGCGTAGGAGCGCCACGGCCGCCAGTCCGGGCCGTGGGGAGCCAGGTCGCGCAGTCGCGCGGGGAGCACCAGGACGTCCGGTGCGCCCAGGACCCGCATGGCCACCTCGTCGGCGTTCTGGGCGCCGACCAGGGGTGCGAGCTCTTCGGTCAGGTCTTCGAGGGAGCGGCCCACGTCCACGACGAGTCTGCCGCTCGCCAGCGCCTCGGCCACCGGGTGGTCACCCGCCGAGTACAGGTGCGTCAGCGCGCCGTCCGGGACCCGCAGCGGGACGCCCGCGAACGGGGCCACGAGGCGCAGCAGGGTCTCGGCGCCGTCGACGCTGCCCGCGACGCGGATGCCGGGGACCGCGCGGACCAGCGGGCCGATCAGCGGGTCGGCGCCGAGGAACGAGTCCACGGCCACCGGGTCGGCGTCGAGGTCCAGCAGGCGCCGCACCCGCGCTACGGCGGCGCCCAGGTCGCGGACGTCGGCCAAGCGCAGCGAGCACAGGACGTGGTCGGCCGGGAACGTCAGCCGCACGGTCGCCTCGCCGTGCGGCAGGAGCAGCGTGCGCGCGTAGGAGTCGTCGGTGACCTCCTCGACGCCGGGCAGTGCGTGCGCGCGGAAGTGCGCGAGCAGGCCGACGGCGTCGAACGGGGGCCGGTAGGGCAGGCGCAGCACGATCCGTCCCGGCGTGCCGACCGGCGCCTTGCCGCGGCCGCGCATGTCGGAGGGCGTGGAGGCGAACACCATGCGGATGGTGTCGTTGAACTGCCGCACCGAGGCGAACCCGGCCGCGAACGCGATGTCGGCGAATGCCATCTCGGTCGTCTCGATCAGCAAACGGGCGGCGTGCGCGCGGTGGGCACGGGCCAGCGCCAGCGGACCCGCGCCCAGCTCGGCGGTCAGCACCCGCGTGAGGTGGCGTTCCGAGTAGCCGAGCTTCGTCGCCAGGCCGGACACGCCGTCGCGTTCGACCACGCCGTCGCTGATCAGCCGCATCGCGCGGGCGGCCAGGTCGGCGCGCAGGTTCCACTCCGGCGAACCGGGCGTGGCGTCGGGCAGGCAGCGGCGGCAGGCGCGGAAGCCGGCGGACTGCGCGGCGGCCGCGGTGAGGAAGAACCGGCTGTTGCGGCGCTTCGGGGTCACCGCGGGGCACGACGGCCGGCAGTAGATGCCGGTCGTGCGCACCGCGTGGATGAAGCACCCGTCGAACCGGGCGTCACGTGCGGCGCACACCCGGTACGCGTGCTCTTCGTCGATGACCATGTCAGCGATCCTGCCAGCGGGAACGCGCTATGGCTCGCGGGAATCGGACACCACCGTGGTCTGCCGTAGACTCGTCACCCGTGAGTTTGACCCTCGGTATCGTCGGCCTGCCCAACGTCGGCAAGTCCACCCTCTTCAACGCACTGACGCGCAACGACGTGCTCGCCGCGAACTACCCGTTCGCGACCATCGAGCCGAACGTCGGCGTCGTGCCGCTGCCGGACGCGCGCCTCACCAAGCTCGCCGAGATCTTCGGCTCGGAGCGCGAGGTGCCGGCCGTGGTGTCGTTCGTCGACATCGCAGGCATCGTCAAGGGCGCGTCGGAGGGCGAGGGCCTCGGCAACAAGTTCCTCGCCAACATCCGCGAGGCCAACGCGATCTGCCAGGTCATCCGCGTGTTCGACGACCCCGACGTGGTGCACGTCGACGGCCGCGTCGACCCCGCCTCCGACATGGAGACGATCAACACCGAGCTGATCCTCGCCGACCTCCAGACCCTGGAGAAGGCCGTCCCGCGCCTGGAGAAGGAGGCGCGGATGCAGAAGGACCGCCGCCCCGCCCTCGAGGCCGCGCAGAAGGCCAAGGAGATCCTCGACTCCGGCCGCACGCTGTTCTCCGCGAAGTCCGAGGTGGACCACGCGCTGATCCGCGAGCTGTCCCTGCTCACGACCAAGCCGTTCCTCTACGTCTTCAACGCCGACGAGGGCGTGCTGGGCGACGAGGCCCGCCAGAAGGAGCTGCGCGAGCTGGTCGCCCCGGCCGACGCGGTGTTCCTCGACGCCAAGGTCGAGTCCGAGCTGCTGGAGCTCGACCAGGAGTCGGCCCTCGAACTGCTGGAGTCCATCGGCCAGCACGAGCCGGGCCTGCACTCGCTCGCCCGCGCCGGCTTCCACACCCTCGGCCTGCAGACCTACCTGACCGCGGGCCCGAAGGAAGCGCGGGCGTGGACCATCCCGCAGGGCGCGACCGCCCCGCAGGCCGCGGGCGTCATCCACACCGACTTCGAGAAGGGCTTCATCAAGGCCGAGGTCGTGTCGTTCGACGACCTGGTGGCCGCGGGCTCGAAGGCCGACGCGAAGGCGGCGGGCAAGGTCCGCATGGAGGGCAAGGACTACGTGATGGCGGACGGCGACGTGGTGGAGTTCCGCTTCAACGTCTGACCCCGGACGACGGTGCCGGATCGTCGAGGTCCGGCACCTGACGCATTGACGCAATGTTTGCGTCATTCTATTGTTGGTCGATGCTGTACCCCACGCCCGTCCTCAGGTCTGAAGATCAGCGTGTTCTGCACGAGATCGAGGAACTGCGGCGCTCGTTGCGCCTCCAGGTCCGGTCCGCTCCGACGAAGTGGACCGACGGGCTGCGCAAGTTCCTGACCGCTGACGCGGTGGCCGCCTCCAACTCGATCGAAGGCTTCAAGGTGTCCACCGTGGACGTCGAGGACCTGATCGACGGTGAACGGGACGTCGACGTCTCCGAAGAAGATCGCGAGGAGACGCTCGCCTACCAGCGGATGATGACGTACATCCAGACGCTGCACGACGTCGAGGACTTCCGGTACGGCAAGGAGCTCCTCAACGCGCTCCACTGGATGCTGCAGGGGCACCGCAACACCCCGCGCAAGCCGGCTGGCCAGTGGCGTCGCGGCGCGGTGTACGTGACGGATGCCCGAGACCCCAGCATCGCGGTGTACACGGCGCCCGAAGCGGCCGACGTGCCGGATTTGATGGGCGAGCTGGTGGAGTGGCTGAACGCGGACGACGGCAGTCATCCGCTCGTGCGTGCCGCGATGGCGCATCTCCACCTCGTCTCCATCCACCCGTGGGCGGACGGGAACGGCCGCATGTCCCGGTCGCTCCAGACGCTCATGATCGCCAGGGAGGGAGAGCTGGCGCCGGAGTTCTCCTCGATCGAGGCGTGGCTCGGGCGGCCGGGCAACACCTGGGAGTACTACCGCGAACTGCAGAGCCGCGGGGCGATCTACCGTCCTGACCAGGACGTCTCCGGCTGGGTTCGGTTCAACCTCACCGCTTACCACCAGCAGGCGCAGACCGTGCGCAGTCGCCTGGACCGTTCTGGTCGCGTGTGGGTGCTGCTCGACGAGTTCGCCGCGTCCCGGGGGCTGGAGCAGAGGGTGGTGTCGGCTCTGCACGACGTCGCGATGTCGGGCCGGGTGCGCCGTACCCGCTACGAGCGAGCCGAGGACCTGGGCCTGCAACGAGCCCAGCGTGATCTCAGGGACCTGGTCGCCGCCGGGGTCCTCACACCTGTCGGTCGCACCCGTGCGCGCTTCTACACGGCCGGTTCGGCTTTTCCGGAACCGGCCCTCGAAGCGGCTCGGACACCGCTGACGCTTATCGACCCGTACGCGTCCTGACGGTGACCTGGACTCCCGGCCCGCGCGGTCGGAACGCGCGGGTACTCGGTTGACGATCACACCTAGACTCTCGCTGTGTGATCGTCGAGTACCGCGTCCTGGGACCGCTCGAGGTGCTGGCCGACGGCGAGCCGATCGCCGTCCCGGCTGGGCGGGGACGGGTGTTGCTGGCCACCTTGTTGTTGCGCGCCAACGAGTTCGTGTCCGTCGACGAGTTGGTGGACCGGGTGTGGGAAGGGGCGCCGCCGGCTGCGGAACGGGCGCACAAGACGTTGCAGACGGTCGTGTTGCGGTTGCGGCGGGCGTTGGGGGCGGCCAACTGCGTGCGGACGGTGTCCGGTGGGTACCGCGCGGAGGTCGCGCCGGAGCAGCTGGACCTCACGCGGTTCCGGGCGTTGGTGGAGCAGGGGGAGTTCCGGGCGGCGCTGGGGTTGTGGCGGGGGCCGGTGCTGGCCGACGTCGCTTCGGAGGCGTTGCACCGCGAGGACGTGCCGCCGCTGGTGGAGGAGCACGTCGTGGCGTTGGAGCGGCGCATCGACGAGGACCTGGCGCGGGACACCGACGTGCTGGTGCCCGAGCTGCGGGCGTTGATCGGGAAGCACCCGTTGCGGGAGACGTTCTGGGCGCAGCTGGTGCTGGCGTTGCACCGGTCGAACCAGCAGGCGGAGGCGCTCGCCGTCTACGAGGAGGTGCGCAGGAGCCTCGCCGACGAGCTCGGGGTCGACCCCGGTCAGCGGTTGCGCGACGCGCACCGGCAGGTGCTCAGCGGTGAGGTGCCGTCCGGCGGTGTGCCGCGGCAGTTGCCGGCCGGTGTGCCGCACTTCGTCGGTCGGGAGCGGGAGCTCGACCGGCTCACCGAGCTGTTGCGGACGCGGCCGGGTGAGCCGGTGCTGATCTCGGCGATCAACGGGATCGGCGGCGTCGGGAAGACCGCGCTCGCGGTGCAGTGGGCGCACCAGCAGGCCGACCGGTTCCCCGACGGGCAGCTCTACGTGAACCTGCGCGGGTTCGACTCCCAGGCCGAGCCCGCGGACCCGATGTCGGTGGCCCGCGACTTCCTGGTAGCGCTGGGCTTCGCGTCGCACGAGATCCCGACGTCGGGGGAGCCGCTCGTGGCGGCGTACCGGTCGGCGCTGGCCGAGCGGCGGATGTTGCTGGTGCTCGACAACGCGCGTGACGTCGAGCAGGTGCGGCCGTTGCTGCCCGGTGGCGCGGCGAACCTGGTGGTCGTCACCAGTCGCAACCGGCTCGCCGGGCTGGTGGCGCGGGAAGGGGCGCTGCCGGTCGCGCTGGACGTGCTCGACGAACGGCAGGCGGTCGCCCTGCTGGTCGAACGCGTCGGCGCCGCCAGGGTCGAGGCCGAGCCGGACGCGGTGCGGCGGCTGGTCAAGCGGTGTGCCGGGTTGCCGCTCGCGCTGAGCATCGTCGCCGCGCGTGCCGCGTACGGGGACTCGCTGGGCACCCTCGCCGACGAGCTGGACGACGAACGGCTCGACGCGCTGGACATCGACGACCCGACCACCGGCGTCCGCGGTGTGTTCTCGTGGTCGCTGCGGTCGGTCAGCGAGCCGGCGGCCAGGACGTTCGTGCTGCTCGGGCTGCACCCCGGCCCCGACTTCGCGTTGAGCGCCGTGGCGAGCCTCACCGCGCTGCCGGCGGCCGAGGCCCGGCGCGCGCTCGCCGAGCTGGTCGCGGGCAGCCTCGTGCAGGTCGGTGCGAGCGGCCGGTACTCGCAGCACGACCTGGTGCGCGACTACGCGGCGGAACGGGCGGCCGAGCTGCCGGCGCAGGTGCGGGACGCGGCGGTGCACCGGATGTTCGAGCACTACCTGCACCTCACCCAGAACTGCTGGCAGCGGTTGCAGTTCAACATCCCGCCGGTCGTCACGGAGCCGCCCTCGCCGGGGGTGGTCGTCGAGGAGGTCCCGGACTCGGACGTGGCGTGGGCGCGGTTCGGCGCCGAGTACCCGGTGCTGTTCGGCACCGTCGAGCGCGCGAACGAGCTGGGAGCGGACCACGTCGTCTGGCGGGTGCCGTTCATGCTGCACGGCTACCTCTCCCGGCAGGGCTACATGCGGGAGGCGGTGGGCCTGCACCGCCTCGGGCTGGCGGCGGCGCAGCGGCTCGGCGACGTGGAGGCGCAGAGCCTCATGCACCGCAGGATCGCCGCGATCCTCATGAGCTTCGACGACTACGGGGAGACCGAGTTCCACCTGCGCGAGGCGATCCGGTGCGCCCGACCCGGCGGCAACGTCCTCGCGGAGGCGCACCTGCGGCGCGGGCTCGCGTTCGCCTACGAACGGCAGGGCCGGCTGGCGGACGCGCTCGACGTGCTGGCGGAGATCCACCCGCGGATCGTGGGCCAGGACGACAGCTACGAGGTCGGCCGCCACCTCGCCGCACTGGGCCGTGCCCACCACACCGTCGGGCAGCACGAGCGGGCCCTGCAGCTCTGCCTGCAGGCGGCCGAGAAGTTCGCGGAGACCGACTTCAACGGCCAGGACGAGGGACCGTGCGGCAACACGGAGACGCTGGGTGACATCCACCACGCGCTGGGACGGCACACCGAGGCCGTCGTGATCTACCGGCGGGCGCTGCAGATGTGGCGGGACATGCGGACCGCGACCAACATCGCCGACTGCCTGCGCAAGATGAGCGAGGCGTTCATCGCCATGGGGGACGCCGTCCAGGCGCGCGAGTGCCTCCTCGAAGCCGTGCAGATCATCAAGGGCAGCCAGGACTCGACGTACTACCAGGGGGCGGAGGACCTGCAGGACCTGCTCGCCCGGCTCGACCGGATCGAGGACGCCGACGGGACGCCGGCGTGAAGGCCGAGTACCGGGTGCTGGGGCCGCTGGAGGTCCTGCTCGACGGTGCGCCGGTCACCGTCCCGGCCGGCCGCTGCCGGGTGCTGCTCGCGACGTTGTTGTTGCGCGCCAACGAGTTCGTGTCCGTCGACGAGCTGGTGGACCGGCTGTGGGACGGCGCACCGCCCGCACCGGACCGGGCGCACAAGACGTTGCACATGGTCGTGACGCGGCTGCGGCAGGCGCTCGGCGCGGCCGGCTGCGTCACCACCCGCAGCGGCGGCTACGCGGCCGTGGTGGCGCCGGAACAGCTGGACCTCACGCGGTTCCGCGTGCTGGTGGAAAAAGGGGAGCTGCACGCGGCGCTGGCGCTGTGGCGCGGCCCGGTGCTGGCCGACGTGGTCTCCGAGCCGCTGCACCGCGACGACGTGCCACCGCTGCTCGAAGAACAGGTCGTGGCGCTGGAACGCCGGATCGACCAGGACCTCGCCCGCGACACCGGCGCGCTCGTGCCCGAGCTGCGGGCGCTGGTCGCGCGGTACCCGTTGCGGGAGGTGTTCTGGGCGCAGCTGGTGCTGGCGTTGCACCGGTCGGACCAGCAGGCGGAGGCGCTGGCGGTCTACGAGGAGGTCCGCGCCCGCCTCGCCGCCGAGCTGGGAACCGGTCCGGGGCAACGGCTGCGCGACGCGCACCGGCAGGTGCTCAGCGGTGAGGTGCCGCCCGACGACGTGCCCCGGCAGCTGCCGGCCGGTGTGCCGCACTTCGTGGGCAGGGAGCGGGAGCTCGACCGGCTCACCGAGCTGGTGCGGGCGCGGCCGGGTGAGCCCGTGCTGATCTCGGCGATCAACGGGATCGGCGGGGTCGGCAAGACCGCGCTGGCCGTGCGGTGGGCGCACGAGCAGGCTGACCGGTTCCCCGACGGGCAGCTCTACGTGAACCTGCGCGGGTTCGACTCGCGTGCCGAGCCGGTCGACCCGCTGTCGGTGGCCCGTGACTTCCTGGTGGCGCTCGGTTTCGCCGCGGCCGGTGTGCCGGTGGCGGAGGACGCCCTCCTCGCGGCCTATCGGTCGGCGTTGGCCGAACGCCGCGTGCTGCTGCTGTTGGACAACGCGCGTGATGTCGAGCAGGTGCGGCCGTTGCTGCCCGGCGGTGCGGCGACCCTCGTGGTCGTCACCAGTCGCAACCGGCTCAGCGGGCTGGTGGAACGGGAGGGTGCGCTGCCGGTCGCGCTGGACGTGCTCGACGACCGGCAGTCGGTCGACCTGCTGGTCGAACGGATCGGGCCGGCCAGGGTGGCGGCGGAACCCGAGGCGGTGGCCCGCCTGGTGCGGCGCTGCGCGGGTCTGCCGCTCGCGCTGAGCATCGTCGCTGCCCGTGCCGCGTACGGCGACGCGCTGGGCACCCTCGCCGGCGAGCTGGACGGCGAACGGCTCGACGCGCTGGACATCGACGACCCCACGACCGGCATCCGCGGCGTGTTCTCGTGGTCGCTGCGGTCGGTCAGCGCGACCGCGGCGAGGGTGTTCGTGCTCCTCGGCCTGCACCCCGGCCCCGACTTCACGGCCGACGCCGCGGCCAGCCTCGCCGCGGTGCCGGTGGAGACCGCTCGCGCGGCGCTCGGCGAGCTCGTCGCCGGCACCCTCGTCCAGCACGGCGCGGACGACCGGTACTCCCTGCACGACCTGTTGCGCGACTACGCGGCGGAACGGGCCGCCGAGCTGCCGGAGACCGAACGGGAGCACGCGCTGCGTGGCATGTTCGACCACTACCTGCACACCTCGCTGCTCGCCTGGGCGCAGGTCCGGTCGGTGGTCGTCGAGCCGCCGGTCGCACCGCCGGTCGCGCACGCGGTGGTCCGGCCGGTCGCGGACTTGGCCGCCGCGGGGGAGTGGTTCGCCGCGGAGAAACCGGCGCTGCTGCGGGTCGTGGCGCACGCGGCCCGGTCCGGCGCGGACGACGTCGCGTGGGCGCTGGCGTTCTCGATGCACCTGGCGGTCCTGCGGGCCGGTGACCTCGCCGTTGCCGTGGCGCTCAACCTCCAGGGGCTCACGGCGGCGGAACGCGCCGGCAGCCGCTGGGGCCGTGCGCGGATGCACCGCTGCCTGATCGGCACGTACATCGCCATGCGGGCGCTGGACGACGCCGAGCTGCACCTGCGGGCGGCGCTGCGGCTGGAGGAGGACGACCCCGCCTCCAGGGTGAACCTGACCAGGGGCCTCGCCCAGATCTACCAGTTCCAGGACCGTCCTGCGGACGGGCTGGCCGCCCTGCTCGGGGTGCGGGACCTGGCCGATGGGCTCGCCGACCGGGTGGAGCGGGCGAACTACCTCGCGAGCCTCGGCGACTTCTACCTGATGTCCGGTGACGACGAGCAGGCGCTCGTGGTCGGGGAACAGGCGCGGGTGGCGATGCGGGAGGCCGGCGTCCGGCCGACCCCGGTGCTGTGCCGCAACATCGAGGGGCTCGCCGCCCTGCACCTGAAGGCCGGGCGGTATGCCGAGGCCATCGCGTACTACGAGGAGTCCGTGGGCCTGCTGCGCGAGATGCGGGCGACGTACGACCTGGCGCACACGCTCGTGCTGCTCGGGAAGGTCCTCAAGCAGACCGGTGACCTGCGGCGGTGCGAGGAATGTCTGCGCGAGGCGGAATACATCATCGGCGAACGTGATGACGGATCGTCACGAGACGTGCGCAGAGAGCTGAATGTCGTGCGGGGCTAGAAAATTCGTGTTTGTACCGACCTTCGTGGGGTATCCGAGTTGAGGATTTCCCCACCTGGAGGTGTCATGATCGTCCTCGGACTGATCCTGCTCGTCGTCGGATGGCTCGCCGGTATCAGCATTCTGACGACCATCGGTGTCGTGCTGCTGGTCATCGGCGCGATCCTCGCCGTTCTCGGCGCGGTCGGCAAGCCGATCGGCGGTCGCGCGCACTACTTCTAAGAAGGTCCTGACGCCAGGACCGCGGTCCTGAAGCAGGGCTACGAAGCCAGAAGGGGGAGCCTCCACTGTGGAGGCTCCCCCTTTCGGCTTGGGTGGCAACGGTTTGTGGACGTTGCTCCGGCTTCAGCTGCCTAGAGGCTGCTCTTGCTCCGAGCGGCCGCCGCGAACACTCCGAACGCGACTCCCAGCATGCCCAGAGCGGCGACAGCGGCAACAACAAGATCAACAGACATGATCAGAAAAACTCCCTACAGCGATCTCTCCCGTTCTGATGACGCTCGGGTACCCACTCGCGTTGCATCGAGTAACGTTTTCCGCGTGAAACTCCGTGCTGTGGAAGCGCGTGTGCTCTCCGTAGCGCCGTGGCTGCTCGCCCTGTCGGTGGTCGGGCACCTGCTCATGGTCGCCTTCCAGGCGAAGATGACCATGATCGACCTGCTCGTCTACCGCAACGGATCACCGCACCTGTTCCGGGGCGACCTCTACGAGTGGCGGCTCGACCAGTACGCGGACGTCTTCCCGCTGCCGTTCACCTACCCGCCGTTCGCGGCCGCGATCTTCACGCCGATGAGCTGGGTGCCGTGGGAGGCCTCCCGCTGGATCTGGCAGCTGATCTGCCTCGGGTGCCTGTACTTCATCGTCCGCACGAGCCTGAAGCTGCTCAGGCTCGACGACCCGCGCCGCGCGATGCTGTGGACCGCGCTGGTGCTGTGGATCGAGCCGGTGCGCACCACGCTCAACTACGGGCAGATCAACCTGGTGCTGTGCGCGATCCTCATCGGCACGCTCGCGAGCGCGCGCAACTGGGTCGGTGGCGCGGGTGTCGGTTTCACCGCGGGCATCAAGCTGACGCCCGCAATCTCCGGTTTGTACTTCCTCATCACGAAGAGGTGGATGGCGGCCGTTTGGTCGTTCGTCGCTTTCGCGGCCACGTACGGCATCGGCTGGGCGATCTCACCGTCGCAGTCGGACAGGTTCTGGTTCCAGCTGCTCGGCGACGCGAGCCGGGTCGGGCCGGTCGGCAGCGCGATCAACCAGTCGATGCGCGGCGCGCTGAGCCGCACGGTCGGCCACGACGTGCAGACCGGGCCGCTCTACCTCGTCGCCGTCGTCGTCGCGGCCGCGCTCACGTGGTTCGCCGTCAGCAGGACCAGGGACGTGCTGGCGTTGATCGTCAGCGTGCAGTTCCTCGGCCTGCTGGTCTCGCCGATCTCGTGGAGCCACCACTGGGTGTGGGTGGTGCCCGCCCTGCTGTGGCTGGTCTACGAGGGCGGCCACGTGCTCTGCACGATCACCGCCTGCCTGTGGGTGCTGCTGACCGGCGGCTTCCTGATCTCGTTCCTGCTGCTCGCCCAGCCGAACATCTGGGACTTCGCCCGCCCCTGGTACCTCGTGGTGCTCGGCTGGGGCTACCCGGCCGCGGGCCTGCTGACGCTGGTCGCGATCGGGCTCGCGGCCCGGCGCCGGGCCGGCGGCCCGCCCTCCGGTGAGGAGAAGGCCGCGGACGGCGCACCGAGCCGGGTCGCCGGCTGACGGCAGCCTTCCCTCAGGAGAGCGCGTCCACCACCCCGTCGATCTCCTCGGCGAGGGAGACGTCCAGCGCGGTGATCCCGCCCTTGTAGTGCGTGCTCAGGCGGAATGTCAGCGTCTTGTACCGGATGTCGACGTCCGGGTGGTGGTTGTCGTTCTCCGCGATCTCCGCGACCCGGTTCACGACCATGATCGCCTGCGCGAAGCTCGCGAGCTCCACCGTCCGGACCAGTGCCGCGTCCTGGGCGGTCCAGTCGGGCAGCTTGGGCAGCACGTCGTTCAACTGATCGTCGCTCAACAGCTCGGCCATGTCCTGATCGTCCCACCACGTCACGTAAGCTGCGCGTTCGCCACGGGAGTCCGGTGAAGCGCCGGGCTGAGAGGAGGGCTCGCAAGCCCTCGACCGTCCACCTGATCCGGGTCATACCGGCGTAGGGAGAGATGATGAGAAGGATTTTCGCTGCTCTGACCGCTGCGGCGCTGGTCACCGGGTGCTCGGCCGGCACGTCGACCGCCCCGCAGGCGCGCGAGGTCACGCTGGTGACGCACGACTCGTTCGCGGTGAAGGACGGCCTGCTCGACGAGTTCAAGCAGGCCACCGGCATCACCGTGAAGCAGATCGCGAGCGGTGACGCGGGTGAGCTCACCAACAAGCTGGTGCTCACCAAGTCGAACCCGATCGGCGACGTCGCGTTCGGCGTCGACTCGACGTTCGCGTCGCGGGCGCTGGCCGAGGGCGTCTTCGCCGAGTACGCCTCGCCGGAGGCGGCCAAGGGCGCGCAGCGCTACCAGGTCGACGGCACGAACCGGCTGCAGGCCGTCGACGTCGGTGACGTGTGCCTCAACATCGACCCGGCTAAGCTCGGCGGCGTCGAGCCGGCCTCCTACGAGGACCTGGTCGACCCGAAGTTCAAGGACAAGCTGGTCGTGGAGAACCCGGCCACGTCCTCGCCCGGTCTCGCGTTCCTGCTCGGCACGATCGCGAAGTTCGGCGAGAACGGCTGGCAGGAGTACTGGACCAAGCTCAAGGCCAACGGCGTCAAGGTCGTGAGCGGCTGGGAAGAGGCCTACAACCAGGAGTTCTCCGCCACCAAGGGCGACCGGCCGATCGTCGTGTCGTACGCGTCGTCGCCGTCGGCGGAGGGCGGCAAGACCAAGGCCGTGCTCGGCACCTGCTACCGCCAGGTCGAATACGCGGGCGTGCTGTCCGGCGCGAAGAACTCCGAGGACGCGAAGAAGGTCCTCGACTTCCTGCTGGGCGAGGAGTTCCAGGCGCAGGTCGCCGAGCAGATGTACGTCTACCCGTCGCGCGAGGGCGTCGCACTGCCCGAGTCGTGGACGAAGGACGCCCCGCTGCCGGCGAACCCGCAGACGCTGCCCGCCGACAAGGTGAAGGACAACCGCGAAGCCTGGGTCGAGCAGTGGCGCAAGCTCGTGCAGGGCTGACGCTGCTGTCGGCCCGCACCGGGTGGTCGGCGGCGGCGCTGCTGCCGCTGGCCTTCCTCGGACTCTTCTTCGCGTGGCCGGTGCTGGCGATCGTCACCCTCGGCCTGCGCGAGGGCGGGGTGCTCGACGCGGTCCTCGCCGGGGAGACCTGGGAGCTCGTCGGGTTCACCCTGGGCCAGGCCCTCGCCTCGACGGCCGTGGCGGTGCTCGCCGGGATGCCGCTCGCGTTCGTGCTGGCCCGGTGCCGGATTCGCGGGCTCGGGTTCGTGCGCGCGGCGGTGATGGTGCCGTTCGTGCTGCCGACCGTGGTGGTGGGCCTGGCGTTCCGGACGTTCTGGCCCGACGGCGGGGTGCTGCCGATCGTGCTGGCGAACGCGTTCTTCAACGTCGCCGTGGTCGCGCGGACCGTCGGCGGGCTGTGGGCGCACACGGACCGGCGGGCCGAGGACGCCGCCCGTGCGCTGGGGGCGTCACGGCCGCGGGCGTTCCTGTCGGTGGTGCTGCCGGCGTTGGCCCCCGCCGTCGGGTCGGCCGCGGCGGTGGTGTTCCTGTTCTGCGCCACCAGCTTCGGTGTGGTGCTGGTGCTCGGCGGGTCGCGGTACCGGACCCTGGAGACCGAGATCTACCTGCGGACGGTCGAGCTGTTCGACCTGTCCGGTGCCGCCGCGCTGTCGTTGCTCCAGTTCGCCGCAGTGCTGGCGGTGCTGGTGCTCGGAGCACTGGCCCGCAGGCGGCGGGAGACCGCGTTGTCGTTGCGCGGCAGGGAGGAGCTGGCACGCCGGCCGTCCGGTGGTGAGTGGTGCGTGGTCCTCGCGGCGTTCGCCGTCGTGGCCGCGCTGCTGACGCCGGTGGTGGGGCTGGTCACGCGCTCGCTGTCCACAAGGGACGGCTGGAGCCTCGCCGGGTACGCCGCGCTGGCCACCCGCGGTGACCGCGGGACGCTCGCGGTCACCGGGGTCGACGCGGCGCTCAACTCGGTGCGCACGGCGTTCGACGCGACCGCGGTGGCGCTGGTGGTCGGGGTGTTCTCGGCGGTCGTGCTGGTCGGGTTGCGGCGCGCGGGCGGCCGGTTCGCCGAGGTGCTGGACACCGCGCTGATGCTGCCGCTGGGCGTGTCCGCGGTGACCGTCGGCTTCGGGTACCTCATCACGATGGACGCGCTGCCGGGCGACTTCCGCACCTCGCCGCTGCTGGTGCCGCTGGCGCAGGCGCTGGTCGTGACGCCGCTGGTCGTGCGGATGGTGCTGCCCGTGCTGCGGGCGGTCGACGAACGGCTGCGGCAGGCGGCGGCCACGCTGGGCGCCTCGCCCGCCCGCGTGTGGCGCGAGGTCGACCTGCCGCTGGTCGGGCGCTCGCTCGCGGCGGCGGCCGGGTTCGGGTACGTGGTGGCGCTGGGGGAGTTCGGTGCTACGAGCTTCCTGGCGCGGCCGGAGTCGCCGACGCTGCCGGTGGTGATCGCGCGGCTGATGTCGCGGCCGGGGGAGTTGAACAGCCAGATGGCCTACGCGGCGTGCGCGCTGCTGATGGTCGTCACGGTCGGGTGCGTGCTGCTGATCGAGCGGTTGCGCGTGCCGAGCAGCGGGGAGTTCTGATGGCACTGGCACTCGGCTCGATCACCGTCCGATATGGACGGACGACGGCCGTCGACGGCGTGTCGCTGGAGGTCGCCGACGGCGAGGTCGTGGCGCTGCTCGGGCCGTCCGGCTGCGGCAAGTCGACGCTGCTGCGCACCGTCGCGGGACTGGAGAAGCCGTCCGCGGGCGCGGTGCGCTGGGACGGCGCTGACCTGGCCGGCGTGCCGGTGCACCGGCGGGGGTTCGGGCTGGTGTTCCAGGACGGGCAGCTCTTCCCGCACCGGTCGGTGGCCGGGAACGTGGCGTTCGGGCTGCGGATGCAGGGCGTCGACCGCGAGGAGCGCGACAAGCGGGTGGTGTCGCTGCTGGAGCTCGTCGGCCTCGACGGGTACGCCGACCGGCGCGTGACGCAGCTGTCCGGCGGCGAGCAGCAACGGGTGGCGCTGGCACGGGCGCTGGCGCCGTCACCGCGGTTGCTGCTGCTGGACGAACCGCTGTCGGCGCTGGACCGGGCGTTGCGCGAGCAGCTCGCGGTGGACCTGGCGCGGCTGCTGCGGGAGTCGGCCACGACGGCGCTGGTCGTGACGCACGACCACGACGAGGCGTTCACGCTGGCCGACCGGGTGGCGATCATGTCGCGCGGCCGGGTCGTCCAGGTCGGGCCGCCCGCGGAGGTCTGGTCGGCGCCGGTCGACGTGGAGACGGCGAAGTTCCTGGGGTGCGGCAAGTTCGTGCCCGGTTCGTTCGTCGGGCTGGACGTTGCGCGAGTGGGGCTGCGGGCGACGGCGTTGCGCGTCGACGCCGACGGGCCGTTGTCCGGGACGGTGGTGGAACGGGTGCACCGGCGCGACCACGTGCGGTTGCTCGTGGAGATCGACGGCGAGGAGTACGAGGCCGTCGGACCGGTGTCGGTCGGTGACCGGGTGCGGCTCGCAATCGACTTGGACGGTGTCGCGCGCGTCGGGTAGTTGTTGGCCCATGGGACATCTCGACGGGCGGGTCGCGCTGGTCACGGGCGTGAGCAGGCGGCAGGGCATCGGGTACGCGATCGCCACGCGCCTGGCCGGACTCGGCGCCGACCTGTTCGTGCAGCACCACGTGCCGCACGACGCCGAACAGCCGTGGGGGGCCGACTCGGTCGACGAGGTCGTCGCGGGCATCGGCGGACGGGTCGAGCACCTGGGCCTCGACCTGGCCGAGCCGGACGCGCCCGACCGGCTGGTGGCGGCCGCGGTCGAGGCGTACGGCCGGGTCGACGTCCTGGTCTGCAACCACGCCCGCTCCGGCGGCGACGGGCCGTTGGGCGAGCTGGACGCGGCGATGCTCGACGCGCACCACGCGGTGAACACGCGGTCGACGATCCTGCTCGCGCAAGCGTTTGCCCGGCAGCACGACGGCGCTCGCGGCGGACGGGTCGTGCTCATGACGTCCGGTCAGAACCTGGGCCCGATGCCCGGTGAGGTCGCGTACGCGGCGTCGAAGGGGGCCCTGGTGGGAATCCTGCCGACGTTGTCGCACCACCTGATCAGGCAGGGGATCACGGTCAACGCCGTGAACCCCGGCCCGACGGACACCGGCTACGCGACGCCGGAGGCGCACGAGTGGGTGCGGGAGCGGATGCCGCTGGGCCGCTGGGGCCGGCCGGACGACGCCGCCCGGCTGGTCTCCTGGCTCTGCACCGACGACGCCGGCTGGGTCACCGGCCAGGTCATCAACAGCGAGGGCGGCTTCCGCTGACCCCCCTGCCTGCCCAGGCAGACGTCAGTTGTCCTTCGTGATCAGGCGAGCCGCCGCCAGGCCGGTGCCGATCAGCAGGTAGCAGCCCGCGAGCAGGGTGCTGTCCCAGATCTGGTCGAGCGGCATCGGGTCGCGCATCACGTCGACCAAGCCGGGGAACCCGGTCGTGAGCAGGAACGGGTGCAGCCAGTCGAGCGACGGGAACTGCCCCAGCACCTGGAACACGATGATCCCGGTCATCGTGGCCGCCTGCACCACCAGCGGGTGCTCGGTGGTCGACGAGACGGCCAGCGCCACCGCGCCGACCGCGATCATCTGGAACGTCACCAGCACGATGAAGAACGCGATCCGCAGCAGGCCCTCACCGGTCGACAGGGTGTTGCCGGACAACGTCATCATGCCGTCGTTGCCCAGGAACGCCGTGCCCGCGGCCATGCCGACGACCGCCATCAGCGTGACGGCCAGCAGCGACATCGCGCTGATGCCGAACAGCTTCACGAACAGCAGCCGCACCCGTGACACCGGCGCGACCAGCAGCCCGCGCAACGTGCCGTGCTGCGCCTCGCCCGCGAGCCCGTCCGCCGCCCAGATCGACGCCACCAGCGGCAGCAGCAGGTTGAGCGACAGGAACAGCGTGAAGATGGACACGACCAGGCCGTTGCCGGTGAGGATCGCGGACAGGCCGGGCCCGCCGCCGTCGCCGTCGGCCGTCCAGATGCCGAAGCTGATGACGATGGGCACGAGCACCAGGCCGAACAACCCGATGAGGGTCCGCGGCCTGCGCAGCATCCAGCGCACCTCGGACCCCAGCTGACGCGTGATCATCGCGTTCCCCCGTCCAGCGTGTCCACGGCGGACATCCCGCGCTCGGCCTCCTCGGCGTCGGTGAGCCGCGCGAACAGCTCCTCCAGGCCGGTCTTCCAGCGCGTCGCCTCGTGGACGTGCACGCCGGCCTTGACCAGCGTCTCGATCACCTGCGGGGCACTGGTCCCCGCGAGCTCGACCCGCAGGCCCTCGCCGAGCGGTCGCGCGGAGATGCGGGCCTGGCGCAGTGCGCCGAGCGCGTCCTCCACGTCCGGCGTGACCACCTGCAGCGCCGAACCGCCCGCCTGCAGCAGCTCGGTCAGCTCTCCTTGCGCCACAACGGTTCCCCGGTGCAGCACGGCGACGTGGGTGCAGGTCGCCTCGACCTCGCTGAGCAGGTGGCTCGACACCATCACGGTGCTGCCGCTCGCGTGCAGCTCGGCGATGATCTTGCGGATCTCCCTGGTGCCGGCCGGGTCGAGCCCGTTGGTGGGCTCGTCCAGCACGACGAGCCTGCGCGGCACGAGCAACGCCCCGGCGAGGCCGAGACGTTGCTTCATGCCGAGCGAGTACCCGCGGAACCTGCGGTGGGCCGCCTGGGCGAGCCCGACGCGTTCGAGTGCGTCCTCCACCGCCTGCTTGACCTGCTTCTTCGGCAGCAGCGGCTCGAACGCGGCACAGCGGATGAGGTTCTCCCGCCCGCTCAGGAACGGGTGGAACCCCGGACCCTCGACCAGCGCGCCCACGTGCGGCAGCGCCTGCTCGGCCCCGTCCGGAAGCGGCCGGCCGAGCAGTTCGATCTCCCCCTTGGTGGGCCGCACCAACCCGAGCAGCATCCGGATCGTGGTCGTCTTGCCCGACCCGTTGGGGCCGAGCATGCCGAGCACGGCCCCCTCCGGCAGCTCCAGGTCGACGCGGTCCACGGCGACCGTGCTCCCGTACTCCTTGCGCAGACCCCTGGTCCGCGCGGCGACCCCGGTCTGCACCGGTGCGGCCGCCGGCGCGCTGGTCGAGGTGGTCACTTCACCTGTCCGATCGTGTCGAACAGGACCTGCTCGGGAACGGCACCCGCGACCACGCGGCCGTCGTCCGCGATCAGGACGTTCGCGACCTTCGTGGTGAACAGCTTGCCGGTGCCCCAGCTGCCGCTGACCTTCTTCGTGAACCGGTCGACCAGCCCCTGCGCCTCGGCGGGCACCCGGGTCATGGCCTGAGCAGGGATGCGCGCGCCGACCACGGTGTCCCAGCCGTCGCCGAAGAACTGCGGGTCCTTGCCCTGCAACGCCTGCTCCAGCGCGGCCTCGGGCTTGCGGTCACCCCGCTGCTCCTTCGCCTCGGGCGTCGTGACCTTCGCACCGGCGGCCGGCGTGAACTCGAACAGCTTCGCGTCCTGCGGTCCCACGGTCAGCTGGGTGAAGCCGACCTGGGCAGCGGGGGAGCTGGCGCCGTTCGTGTGGATCGCGACCCGCAGCGGCATCTTCGTCTCGGAGTCGACGGCGATGCGGACCTCGCGGACGAGGGTCTTCTCGGTCGGCTTCGGGGTGAGGACGAGCTCGTAGGCCGCGCGGTCGGCGACCCGCGCGGTGCCGTCGACGCTGAGGTCGCTCGACTCCTTCGTCAGGTTCACGATCTCCCTGGCCGCGGTCGTCGGGTCGACGGCCTTCGCCTCCGCGGGCGCCTTCCCGGCGTCGGCCCCGTGCTCGGCCTTCGTGACCTCGTTGGTCTGCGAGTTCCACGACCAGGTGGTCTTGCCGTCGTTGACGATCGTCTGCTCGGACTGGCCCGTCGGCAGGGCGAGGCGGAACTTCTCGTCCCCGTCGGTCCAGATCCGCGCGGTGTGGTTGCCGTCGGCCAGCTGCGGGATCTCGGCGATCGCAGGCAACCCGAGCTTGTTCTCGGCCTGCACGGTGCCGCCGAACGCGGCCGGCTTCGTCGTCAGGACCTGCTCGACCAGCGCTTCCGGGGTGATGGGCGGAAGCGTCGGCGGCTGACCTGCGCCTGCGGGCATGGCGAGCAGGCTGAGGCCTGCCGCGCCGGTGACCACCGTGGCCGCTGCCGCGGCCAGGGTCACCTTTCGCTTGTTCATCGCTGTGGTCCCCTCCTCCATGGGCTTGTGGGACCAGCTTGCTGGGGGCGAGCTGAGATGGTGCTGAGACTAACGTCGTCGCTGGTCGGCGGCATCGGGACGCGGCGTCGCACCGTGCCCGGCACCGGTCCGCTGAGAGTCGGCTGAGACCGTGCGAGCGACCGGGGTGGCGTGGGTGCATGCTGATCTCGTGAAGCCTCGAGTGCTGGTCGTGGACGACGAAGCCGGCGTGCGCCGGGCGTTGGAGCGCGGGTTGTCGGCCGAGGGCATGGAAGTCGTCACGGCCGCGGACGGGCCGACGGCGTTGCGGGTCGCGTTGACCGGGGCGTTCGACGTGGTGCTGCTGGACATCATGTTGCCGGGGCTGTCGGGGTACCGGGTGCTGCAGCGGATGCGGGCCGACGGGGTGCGGACGCCGGTGCTGATGGTGTCGGCCAAGGACGGTGAGGTCGACCAGGCCGACGGGCTCGACCTCGGGGCGGACGGGTACCTGGTGAAGCCGTTCAGCTTCGTGGTGCTGGTGGCGCAGGTGCGCGCGTTGCTGCGCAGGGGCGGGGGTGCGCGCCGCAGGCTGACGCTGGGGGAGCTCGTCATCGACCGCGGGTTGCGGGAGGTGAGCTGGGCGGGGCAGGACGTGTCGCTGAGCCCGCGGGAGTACGCGGTGCTGGACGTGCTGGCGTCGCGGGCCGGGTCGGTGGTGACGAAGGACGAGCTGCTGCGGACCGTGTGGGGCGATGAGCAGGCGGCCACGCGCAACGCCGTTGAGGTGTACGTGGGGTACCTGCGGCGGAAGCTGGAGGCGGTCGGGGCCGGGGAGGTGGTGCGGACCGTGAGGGGGCACGGGTACATCGCGTCGACTCCGGACCTGGACAGCGCGCTGGGGAACAGGTGAACCCTCGTCGCTGGTGGTCGCGGCGCAGCCTGCGGTTCCGCATCACCGTGGTGGCGACGGGGGTGGCGCTGCTGTGCCTGCTGGCGCTCACGGGGCTGGCGCCGTCGTTGATCGGGCTGGTCCAGCTCACCGCGGTGGACCGGGAGCTGGCGCAGGAGCCGCCGCGGGTGCTGGACCTCGCGGGAACGCCGGTGGACGGCAAGCCGGAGCTGCCGCTGACCGGGCAGGACGTCCGCGCGTTGAAGGCGGGGGAACCGGTGCTGCGGCTCGACGGGGCGTCCGCGTACCGGTGGCGGGGGCAGGTGGTGTTCCTCGGCGACGGGACGCCGCGGCTCGAGGTCTACGGCGACAAGCTGCTGGGGTACGAGAACGCCAACACGGTCGGCACGCGGTGGCTCGCGGTCGCCGCCGTGCTGGTGGCCGGGCTGGTCGGCACCGCCACGTGGCTCGCGGTGCGGTCGTCGCTGCTGCCGGTGGAGCGGATGCGGGTGGCGGCGGGGGCGCTGCCGCACGGGGAGCGGTTGCCGGTGCCGCCGTCGCGCGACGAGCTGCAGGCGCTGGCGCAGGCGCTGAACGCGTTGCTGGCGCGGCGGGACGAGGCGTCGGACCGGTTGCGGCGGTTCACCGGGGACGCGGCGCACGAGCTGCGGTCGCCGGTGGCGTCGGTGCGGGCGCAGGCCGAGGTCGCGGTGGCGCACCCGGACCCGGACTTCTCCATCGAGGTGCTGGAGTCGGTGGTCGAGGAGTCGATCAGGCTCAGCCGGCTCGTCGACTCGCTGCTGATCCTCGCGCGGGCGGACACCGCGGCACCGGGACGGGCCGAGGCGGTCGACCTGGTGCTGGAGGCGGAGGCGGCGATCTCCCGGCTCGACACCGAGCTGCTGGTGCGGCTGAACGCGCCGCCCTCGGCGTGCCTGGTGTCGGCGACGCGGTCCGAGGTCGAGCTGGTGCTGGACAACCTGCTGCGCAACGCCGGGCGGTACGCGTACTCGACGGTCACCGTCACGCTGGCGCCGGTCGGGCGGGACGTGCGGCTCATCGTCGACGACGACGGGCACGGCATCCCCGCGGAGCACCGGGCGAAGGTGTTCGACCGGTTCTACCGGGTCGAGGAGGACCGCGGGCGGGCCTCCGGCGGCTTCGGGCTGGGGCTCGCGCTGGTCGCGCACCTCGTGCAGCGGCGCGGCGGGACCGTGCTCGCGGCCGAGTCACCGGCCGGTGGCGCGCGTTTGGAGATCCGCTGGCCGTCCTGGTAGTCAACGCGGGTGCCTGAGTTGCGAGCGTCGGCGTTGGTCGACGCGCCCGTCGCGGTGGTCGCCGGTGCCCTGCTGGACACCTCGTTGCTGACCGGTCTCGGTGTGAGGGTGCCGGGGCCGCTGCTGTGCACCGGGGACGTGCTCACCGGGCCGTTCGGGGTGAAGCTCACCGTCACGCGCGCCGACCTGTCCGGGGTGTCGGCGGCGGGGGCGTTCCTGGAGCTGCACACGGACCTCGTGGTCACCGGTGCCGGGACGATGGTGGTCGACCGGGTGGGCTGGACGACCGTCGGCGGCGCGGTCGGGCGGTTCGCCGACGTCGTGGTCGGGCGCGGGATGGCGTTGCGCCTGCTGGAGAAGCGGTCGGCGGCGCTGGCCAGGCGGTGCGCCGAGCTGGTGGCCGCGCGGGTCGTCGTCGGAGCGGCCGTCGTCCGGGGCGGACGGTTGCTCGCGCAGCAGCGGTCGTACCCGGAGGGCCAGGCGGGGCAGTGGGAACTGCCCGGTGGCCGGGTCGAGGACGGGGAACGGCCGGAGGACGCGCTGGTGCGCGAGTGCGTCGAGGAGCTCGGTGTGCCGGTCGTGGTCGGCGACCGGGTCGGACCGGACGTGCCGCTGAAGCGGGACCTCGTGCTGCGGATCCACGCCGCCCGGCTCGACCCCGCGGGCGGTGAGCCGGAGGCGTTGGAGCACAACGCCGTCCGGTGGCTCACCGCCGACGAGCTGCCGGGACTGCCCTGGCTGCCGGCGGACCGGGTGCTGGTGCCGGCCCTGCTGGACCTCCTCAGCTGAGCCCGGACAACCGCAGCGCCGCGTCGAGGCGGGGCTGCGCGCGTTCACGGGCCCGGTCGGCACCCGCGCGGCGGATGCGGTCCAGCTCCGCGGGGTCGGCGAGCAGCGCGAGCGTGCGGTCGCGGACCGGGCGCAGCTCCTCGACCACCGCCTCCGCCACGGCCTCCTTGAGCTCGGAGAACCGGCCCGTGAAGTCCTCCGGTTCCGCACCGGTGCACGAGGCGAGGACGTCGGTCAGGTTCGCGATGCCGTCGGTCGACGACACCGCGCGCCGGATCTTGCGCCGCACCAGGTCCGGTTCGTCGAGCACGAAGACCACGCCGGCCGAGCTCTGCGCCGACTTGTCCATCTTGCGCGCCGGGTCGGACAGGTCCTTGATCCGCGCGCCCACCTTCGGCACCACCGCGGTCGGCACGACGAACACGTCGCCGTAGGCGTGGTTGAACCGCCGGGCGAGCGCGCGGGCCAGCTCGACGTGCTGGAGCTGGTCCTCCCCGACCGGTACCTCCGCGGTGCCCTGCAGCAGGATGTCCGCCGCCATCAGCACCGGGTAGGTGAGCAGGCTCAGCCGCACCGACTCGCGGCCGAGCGACTTCTCCTTGAACTGGATCATCCGCGCGGCCTCGCCGTAGGTGCAGGTGCACTCCAGGACCCAGTTCAACGCCCCCAGCTCGCGGATCAGGTCGGACTGCACGCAGGTGCTCTCCGGTTCGATGCCGCACGCGATCAGCACCGCGAACTGCTCCCTGGTGAGCGATCGCAGCCGTTGCGCGTTGTGCGAGGACGTCATCGCGTGCAGGTCGCTGATGAAGTAGACGTCGTCCTTGGTGCCCTCACGCGCCCACGTGCGCAGCGCCCCCAGGTAGTTGCCCAGGTGCACCTGGCCGGACGGGGTGATGGCCGACAGCCTGATCATGGTCGGGTCCCTTCGAGGTTCGGGACCGCCCGCACGGAACGCATGAAAAAGCCGCCCCTGCCGGGCGGCCCGTGTTCGCGTCAGCGCACAGCTGTTACGGCCGCCTGGAAGCGGCCCGCCAGAACGCGTTCATCGTGCGCATGCCCGGCAGTATAGGACTACCGTTGCTCCATGTTCATAGTGTTGCTGGAGTACGCCGCGCCGCTGGAACAGATCGACTACGCCCTCCCCGACCACCGCGAGTGGGTCGAGGAGCAGTACGAGCGGGGGCTCTTCCTCGCGTCCGGGCGTCAGGTGCCGAGGACCGGGGGCGTGATCATCACACGCCCGATGCCCCGGGGCAGGCTCGAAGCGCTGCTCGCCACGGACCCGTGGGCCGAGCAGAAGTTGGTGAAGTACAAGATCATCGAGTTCGAGGCGACGCGGACCGCCGACGAGCTTGCCAAGCTGAACGAGGCCGTGCTGCCGGCCGGTTAGCCCGGCCGACCGGCCACCCACCCGATCGAGGCGTCGAGCACCCGGTCGCGGGTGCCGCTCGTGCCGGGAACGGCCTCGCGGAGTGAGCTTGCGCACGTGGAACGGCCCGTCCACGCGTGGACGGCAGGCGGTCTCACGCCGCCTTCTGGGCCTTCTTGGCGGCCTTCGCCGCCTTCTTCGCGGCCTTCTTCCTGGCCTTGTCGCGCTCCTTGAGCAGGAAGGGCACCGGGCAGCGCTTGCACTGCGGCTTCGACCTGCAGCACTTCTTCTTGAGCTTTTTACCCACGTGTTGAACTCCCCCTCACTCCTGCCGCTACAGTAGGTGAGGCTCACTTCACTGGCACTCTTGTGTGGTAATGCCGCCCCGGCCGGTACTCTGGTGTACGGCTGTGCGCATCGACGTGTCCGGCGCGAGCCCCCTCCACGACTTTCAAGCTCTAGGAGTTCTGCGTGCCCACGGCCACCGCGTCCGCCCTACAGACGCGCACTGACCTGCGCAACGTCGCTATCGTCGCGCACGTCGACCACGGCAAGACGACTCTCGTCGACGCCATGCTGCGCCAGTCCGGCGCCTTCTCCGCGCGGGCCGAGCTGGTCGACCGGGTCATGGACTCCGGCGAGCTCGAGCGCGAGAAGGGCATCACCATCCTCGCGAAGAACACCGCCGTGCGTCGTCACACGCCCGACGGTGACGTGATCATCAACGTCGTCGACACCCCCGGCCACGCCGACTTCGGCGGCGAGGTCGAGCGGGCGCTGTCGATGGTGGACGGCGTCGTGCTGCTCGTCGACGCGTCCGAGGGCCCGCTGCCCCAGACGCGCTTCGTGCTGCGCAAGACGCTGGCCGCCGGCCTGCCGGTGATCCTGCTGGTCAACAAGGTCGACCGCCCCGACGCCCGGATCTCCGAGGTCGTCGAGGAGGCCCACGACCTGCTGCTCGACCTGGCCACCGAGGTCGGCGCCGACGAGTCCGTGCTGGACCTGCCGGTCGTCTACGCCTCCGCGCGTGCCGGTCGCGCCTCGCTGACCCAGCCGGAGGACGGCGGCCTGCCGGACGAGGAGAACCTGGACACCCTGTTCCAGGTGCTGATGGAGCACATCCCCGCGCCGCACGTCGACGTGGACGGCCCGCTGCAGGCGCTGGTCACGAACCTCGACGCCTCGACGTTCCTCGGCCGCATCGCGCTGTGCCGCATCCACCAGGGCACGATGCGCAAGGGCGAGACCGTGGCGTGGTGCCGCGAGGACGGCGAGCCCGTCAAGGTCCGCATCACCGAGCTCCTCATCACCGAGGCGCTGGACCGCGTGCCCGCCGAGTCGGCCCGCGCGGGCGACCTGGTCGCCATCGCCGGCATCGCGGACATCACCATCGGTGACACGCTGGCCGACGCCGAGAACCCCGAGGCGCTGCCCCGGATCACGGTCGACCAGCCCGCCATCTCGATGACCGTCGGCGTGAACACCTCGCCCCTGGCCGGTCGCAACGGTGGCACCAAGCTCACCGCCCGCGTCCTCAAGGCGCGGCTCGACGCCGAGCTCGTCGGCAACGTGTCGGTGAAGGTCCTGCCGACCGAGCGCCCGGACACCTGGGAGGTGCAGGGCCGCGGTGAGCTGGCGCTGGCCATCCTGGTCGAGCAGATGCGCCGCGAGGGCTTCGAGCTGACCGTCGGCAAGCCCCAGGTGGTCACGCGCACGGTCGACGGCAAGGTCCACGAGCCGTTCGAGCGCCTGTCCGTCGACTGCCCGGAGGAGCACCTCGGCGCCGTCACGCAGCTGCTGGCCAACCGCAAGGGCCGCATGGAGAACATGTCGGGCCACGGCACCGGCCGCATCAAGCTCGACTACGTGGTCCCGTCGCGCGGCCTGATCGGCTTCCGCACCGAGTTCCTCACCGAGACCCGCGGCACCGGCATCGCCAACGCCGTCGCCGAGGGCTACGGCCCGTGGGCGGGCGAGATCCGCACCCGCCACAACGGCTCCCTGGTCGCCGACCGCGCCGGCTCCATCACCGCCTACGCGATGATCCAGCTGGCCGACCGCGGCACGTTCTTCGTCGAGCCGGGCGCGGACGCCTACGAGGGCATGGTCGTGGGCGAGAACCCGCGCGCCGAGGACCTCGACGTCAACGTCACCCGCGAGAAGAAGCTCACCAACATGCGGTCCTCCACGGCCGACGTGATGGAGACCCTGGCCCGTCCCCGCAAGCTCTCGCTGGAGGAGGCGCTGGAGTTCTGCGCCTCCGACGAGTGCGTGGAGGTCGCGCCGGAGGTCGTGCGCGTGCGCAAGGTGACGCTGGACGCCAACATGCGCGGCCGTGAGCGGTCGCGGCTGAAGCAGCGCGGCTGATCTTCGCCCGGTCGGTGGGCGGTCCGGCTCCTGCCGGGCCGCCCACCGGCGTTTGGCGGCCGGTCGGGCCCGCCTGACCGGTGAACCCGCCCGAACCGCCCACCGGGGTGAGCCGTACTACCCGGCAGCGACGCAACCCCGCCGCGGACCGGGACGTCCTCCCAGTGACGCGGGTGACAGGTACACCGGGTTGCCCGCACGCGTTCACACCACTTCTGGCAATGTGAGGACCCATGAGGCGTCTCGGGGGAGTGCTGGCAGCCGCCGTCCTGTGCGGCGCTGCGGCCTGCACGAACGCGCCTCCGCCACCGCTGGTCCCCAAGTCCGAGGCCCCGGTCATCACCACGACGGGACCGAAGGTCAAGGAGGTGGTGGTCGGCGTCGACGACGTGGCCGGCGGCTACAACCCGCACGCCACCGCGACGCAGAGCCAGATCACGACCGCGCTCAGCTCCCTGCTGCTGCCGTCGGTGTTCCGCAGCGGGCCGAACGGTGCGCCGGAGCTCGACCGGAACCTCATGGTGAGCGCGAGGGTCACCAAGGCCGAGCCGTTCACGGTCACGTACACGATCCGCAAGGACGCCTCGTGGTCGGACAGCGCGCCGATCGCGGCAGAGGACTTCTACTACCTCTGGCAGCGCATGCGCAGCGAGCCCGGCGTGGTGGACCCGGCCGGCTACCGGCTCATCGACAACATCAGCGCCCGCGAGGGCGGCAAGGTCGTCGAGGTCGCCTTCGGCACGCCGTACCCGGGGTGGCGCAGCCTGTTCGGCAACCTGTTGCCGGCGCACCTGCTCAAGGACGCTCCCGGCACGTGGTCGAACGTGCTCGCCACCAACTTCCCGGCCACCGCGGGGCCGTTCGCCGTGCGGAGCCTCGACGAGCCGCGCGGCGAGGTGATCCTGGAGCGCAGCGACCGGTACTGGGAGGTGCCGACCACGCTCGACCGGCTCGTGCTGCGGCGGGCCACGCACAGCGCGATGGCCGAGTCACTGTCCAAAGGCGACAACCAGGTGGTGTTGCTGCGAGCGGACGCCGCCGACGTCAACCTCATGAGGACGGTCGCCGGTCTCGACACGAAACCCGTGCCGCGCAACGAGGTCGTGCAGGTCCTGTTCAGGCCGGCCAGCCAGCAGCTCGCGGATCTCAAGGTGCGCAAGGCACTCGTGGCCGCCCTCGACCGGGACGCGTTGATCGCGAGCGGTGCGCAGAGCGGGCCGAGCGCGCAGCTGCGGGCCGACTCCTACGTCGTGCCGCCGAGCCGCGCCGGGTACCGGCCGGTCATCCAGGGCAACACGCTCGACCCGGCCGCGACCGAGCAGCTGCTCACCGAGGCGGGGTACGCCAAGGGCGCCGAGGGGTGGACCAAGGCGGGCAAGGCGCTGAAGCTGCGGATCGCGGCCGCGGACGGGATCGAGCCGTACGTGACCGTCGCGAACCAGGTCAAGGCGCAGCTCGGGGCCAGGGGGATCGCGGCCGAGGTGGTCACGCCCAAGGCCGACGAGCTCTTCACCGTCCAGCTGCTGCAGAAGGACGTCGACGTCGTCGTCGGGCCGCGCGTGGACGCGGGCGACTCGGCGGCCGGGCTCGCGAGCCAGTTCGGGTGCACCGGGGACGCGCCGGACGGTGCCACGCCGAACCCGGCCAACGCCGCCGGGTTCTGCGACCCGGTGCTGCAGGCCGAGATCGACGCGGCGCTGGGCGGCAAGGTGCTGCTGGCCGACGCGCTCACCCGGATCGAGCCGCAGCTGCAGGCCCAGGCGGTGGCGCTGCCGCTGTTCCAGGTGGCCGACCTGCTCGGGGTGCTGCCGACGGTGTCCGGCGTGGACACCGGAGCGCCGCTCGCGGGTGTGCTGAGCGGTGCGCCCGAGTGGCGCCGCCTCGACACCAAGTGACGGGCCGCCCGGCCGTCCGGCCACACCGCGCACGGGATCGTCGTCGAGCAGGTTCAACCGGTGGAGAAGTGGGCACCCTCGCTGCGGCCGCTGAGGAAGTCGATCTTCGAAACGGGCTCGTCGTGCCGGGAAAACGGCCGGGTGGGCCCAATTCCGCGTTGGTACGTTCGGTCGCCTTCGTTGACAGAATTCCCTGTGCCCGGTTAACGAACGCCTTCGCCCGGTAATCGGGCCATTGCATTGGGCTACAAGGCGTCACCATTGGGTCACGATCGCCCTCCCAGGTAGTGACCGCCGCCTCAACGGGTTCTTACGGTGCTGCCCACGATGTGCCGGTTCGGGGCGCGTATGGCACATCACGGTCACGGGTGTGCACACCGGATGAAGGTGCGGCCGCCCAGTGCTAGGAGGGCACGTGTCGATGAGGAAGACCAAAGCACTGCCGGCGATCGCGCTGATCTCCAGCGCGGCGCTCGTGCTGGGTGCGTGCGGTGGTGGTGGCGGCGGCAACACGGACGCGAACGGGAACGACGCGACCGTCGCCGAGATGGCGACCGCGCGCGGCGAGTCCGGAGACGGCTACACCGCACCGGACACGAAGTCCAGCGAGCAGGTCGTCGTGTCCACGGACAAGCCGTACACGACGTACAACAACGCGACGGAAGACGGCAACAACTCGTACAACACGTTCGCGCTGGTGCTGGTCCAGCCGGGTGCGCACATCCTGAACGGCAACAACAAGGTCATCCTGAACAAGGACGTCATGGACGGGGTCGAGCTCACCTCGAAGTCCCCGCAGACGGTGACCTGGAAGCTGAAGAAGGGCGTCACCTGGTCCGACGGCGAGGCGTGGGACTGCGACGACTTCTACCTGGCCTGGTTCTCGGCCAGCACGAAGGCCAAGAAGGCCGACGGCAGCAAGTACTTCAAGCCGGCCGGTACCACGGGCTACGACCTGATGACCGGTTCGTGCAAGGACGACCAGACGTTCGTGGGCACCTTCGACAGCCCGTACCCGGACTACGAGGGCCTGTTCAACAGCGACGTCCTGCCCGCGCACATCCTGGAGAAGGGTGCCGGCGTCGCGGACGTCACCAAGCTGACCGCGACGAGCGACCCCGCCGAGCTCGAGAAGGCCTCCGCTTTCTGGAACGAGAAGTGGAACGGCTTCGACAAGGCGCTCATGCCCGGTGCGGGCCCCTACATGCTGACGAGCTACGAGGCCAACCAGTCGGTCACGCTGGAGCGCAACCCGAAGTGGGCCGGCAAGCCCGGTGGTCCCGCCAAGATCATCCTGAAGGCGATCCCGGACCCCGTCGCGCAGGCGCAGGCGCTGGAGAACGGTGAGGTCTCCGTCAACTCCTTCGCGCAGCCGGACGCGAACGCGGCCACCAAGCTGAAGAGCCTGAACGCCCAGGGCGTCACGTTCGGCGCGGGCCCCGGCCTGTCGTTCGAGCACCTGGACATCCAGTTCAAGCACCCGGCGCTGTCCAAGGAGGAGATCCGCAAGGCCTTCTTCATGTGCGTCAAGCGCCAGGACATCATCGACAAGCTGATCTCCGAGGTCCAGGCCGACGCGAAGCCGCTCGGCAGCCTGATCTTCTTCCCGAAGGACGAGGGCTACAAGGACGTCTACGGCGAGAAGGCCAAGGGTGACGCGGCCGCCTCGAAGAAGATCCTCTCCGACGCGGGCTGGACGCAGGGTGCGGACGGCGTGTTCGCGAAGGACGGCGTCCGCGCCTCCTTCCGGATCAGCCACACCGACATCCCGCGGCGCAAGCAGACCGTCGAGCTGATCCAGGGCCAGTGCAAGGAAGCCGGCATCGAGGTCAAGGACGACACCGACCCGAACTTCCTCGACGAGCGCGTGTCCAACGGTGACTACGACGTCGCCCTGTTCGCGTGGTCCGGTGACCCGTTCAAGAGCTCCAAGAAGTCGATCTACGAGACCGGCGGTGGCCAGAACTGGCAGAACATGAGCGTCCCGGCCGCGGACGAGGCCCTCAAGACGGCCGTGTCCCAGACCTCGATCGCGGACTCGCTCAAGTACTTCCAGAAGGCCGACGAGGAGATCGCGAACGCGTACGGTTCGCTCCCGCTGTTCCAGATGCCGAACATGTGGGCGTTCAAGGGTCTCGACCGCGTGTACTTCCAGAGCTACTACGGCGCTCTCTGGAACGCCAACGAGTGGCAGCCCAAGAACTAGACGGGCCTGAGCAGTACACGAGGCTGAACTGAGGGGACGGGGCCGGGCCTACAGGTCCGGCCCCGTTCGCCTGGGTTCCCCGCACGCCACCACCGCGCGTACATTCCGCGCTGCGGGGTTCCCGTGCCCGGCCTCACCCCCCGGCAGCCGGGTGCCGCCCAACAGGAGCTTGTCGTGATTCGCTACATCATTCGTCGTTTGCTCATATCCATACCGATCCTGCTGATCGGTAGCTTCGCCTGCTACGTCCTCGTCGCCACGGCGGGCAACCCGCTGGCGGAGATGCGGTTCCGCCCCGGTGTCACCGAGGCCGACATCAGGGCCGCCGAGATCTCGCTCGGTCTCGACAAGCCGATCGTCGTCCGCTACTGGAACTGGCTCACCGACTTCCTGTCCGGTGACTGGGGACAGAGCATCGCACTCGGCCAGGCGAAGCAAGCGGTTTTCCCGGCGGTCACCGACGCGCTGTGGACCACCGGGCGGCTGGTCATCGGGGCCGAGCTCCTCGCGCTGACCCTCGGCGTCTCGGTGGGCGTGCTCGCCGCGGTGAAGCAGTACTCGATCTTCGACTACCTCGCCACCAGCACCGCGTTCCTCATGTTCTCGATGCCGATCTTCTGCGTCGCCGTGATCGTGAAGAACTACGGCATCCAGTTCAACAACGTCCTGGAGTCGATGGGGCTGGACCGCTGGCTCACCACCGCCGGTCCGCGGCCGGGTGGCTTCAGCGGCGACCTCGGCGACGTGATCTTCAAGTACACCGGCACGTTCCTGTTGCCGACGGTCGCGCTGATGCTGATCAGCTTCGCCGCCTACAGCCGGTTCGAGCGGGCCTCCATGCTGGAGATCCTGCACTCGGACTTCGTGCGCACGGCGCGGGCGAAGGGCATCTCGCAGAGCCGGGTGGTCTTCCGGCACGCGTTCCGCAACGCGCTCATCCCCGTCGCCACGCTGTTCTCGCTGAACTTCGGCGCGGTGCTCTCCGGCGCGATCATCACCGAGACCGTCTTCGGCTGGGCCGGCATGGGCACGCTGCTCGTGAACTCCGTGCGCCAGTTCGACCCGGCGATGCTCATGGGCTGGCTCGCGGTCACCGCGACCCTGATCGTGCTGTTCAACCTGGTTGCCGACGTCGTGTACGGCATCCTCGACCCGAGGATTCGCCTTGGCTAACATCAACCTGGCGTCCGAGGGCGGCGTGGTCAGCTCCGCGCCCGAGGCGGGCGCCCACGAGTTCGACTCGGCGAAGACCCGCACGCAGGGGCAGCTCGTCATCCGCCGCTTCCTGCGCCACCGGCTCGCCATGGTGAGCCTCGGCGTGTTCGTCTTCCTGGTGCTCTTCGCGTTCGTCGGCCCGTTCATCTGGACCTACGACTTCGAGGACGTCTCCAGCAGGTCCTACCAGCCGATGAGCGGCACCCACCCGCTCGGCACCACCCAGGTCGGCAAGGACATGCTCGCGCTGCTCATGCGCGGCACCGGCTACTCGCTGCAGATCGCGCTGATCGTGGCCGCGCTGGCCACCGCCATCGGCGTGACGTTCGGCGCGCTCGCCGGCTACCTGCGCGGGTTCGTCGACGCGGCGCTGATGCGCCTGGTCGACCTGCTGCTGATCATCCCGCAGATCGCGGTCGCCGCGATCGTGGTGAAGGGCTTCTCCGGCAGCTGGTACGTGGTCGCGCTGGTGCTCGCCGCGTTCGCGTGGATGCAGATCGCCCGCATCACCCGCGGTGAGACGCTCTCGCTCGCGCAGCGGGAGTTCGTCGAGGCGGCCCGCGCCTGCGGTGCCACCACCCCGCGCATCATCTTCAAGCACCTGGTGCCGAACATGATCGGCAGCATCACCGTGAACGCCACGCTGGCGATCGCGGCGGCAGTGCTCACCGAAGCCGCGCTGTCGTTCCTGGGACTGGGCGTCCAGCCCCCGGACACCTCGCTCGGCGTGATCGTGCTGGAGAACTACGGGCAGTTCCTGAACCGGCCCTGGCTGTTCTGGGGTCCGTTCATCGTGCTCGTGTCGCTCTCCCTCGCCGTCAACTTCATCGGTGACGGCCTGCGCGACGCGTTCGACCCGCGGCAGACGAAGGTGCGTGCCTGACCATGACCACTGTTCCCGAACTGACCGAGGACTTCCTGCCGGCCGACAACGGGTCCACCGCACCGCTGCTGTCGGTGAAGGACCTGTCGGTCACCTTCCCGACCGACGACGGCGACGTCCGCGCCGTGCGCAACGTCTCGTTCGACCTCAACGCCGGTGACGTGCTGGGCATCGTCGGCGAGTCGGGCTCCGGCAAGTCGGTGTCGTCCATGGCGATCATGGGCCTGCTGCCGGGCAGCGCGCGGATCGAGGGCTCCATCCGCTACCGCGGCCAGGAGCTCAACGGCCGCACCTACAAGCAGATGCAGCCGTTCCGCAGCAAGCACATCGCGATGATCTTCCAGGACCCGATGACGTCGCTGAACCCGGTCTACAGCGTCGGGTGGCAGCTCGCCGAGACCTACCGCGCGCACCACGACGTCTCGAAGAAGGCGGCGTGGGCGAAGGCGGTCGAGGCGCTGGAGCTCGTCGGCATCCCGCAGCCGGACAAGCGCGCGGCGCAGTACCCGCACGAGTTCTCCGGCGGCATGCGGCAGCGCGTGGTGATCGCGATGGCGATCATCAACGACCCCAGCGTGATCATCGCGGACGAGCCGACCACCGCGCTCGACGTGACGGTGCAGGCGCAGATCCTCGACACCATGCTGCGGCTGCAGGCCGAGACCGACGCGGCGATCATCATGATCACCCACGACCTCGGCGTCGTCGCCGGCATGGTCAACCGCGTCCAGGTCATGTACGGCGGCACCGTGGTGGAGTCCGGCCCGGTCGACGACGTGTTCGAACGGCCGCGGATGCCCTACACCGTGGGCCTGCTGGGCTCCGTGCCGAACCCGGCCTCGCTGGGCAAGCGGCTCACCCCGATCAAGGGCGCGCCGCCCTCGCTGGTGAACCTGCCGACCGGCTGCTCGTTCTCCCCGCGCTGCCCGCTCGTCACCGACGTGTGCCACGAGTGGGAACCGCACCTGGAGGAGGCGGGCCGGCCGGACCACCGCACGCGCTGCCACCGCTGGGAGCACCTGGCGGCCCACGAGCAGCCGCAGAGGCTGTTCCTGCACGACGAGATCGGCACCGTGGAGAACCCGGCGGTCTTCGCCGCGGCCAACCCCGACGAGTCGCTCGAAGTCACCGCCGTGCACGGAACCCTGCTGGACGAGGAGTCGAAGTGACCACCCCGCTGTTGGAGGTCACCGACCTCGTCAAGGAGTTCCCGGTGCGCGGCAAGGGGATCATCCCGCGCAACGTCGGCACCGTGCAGGCCGTGTCCGGTGTGTCGTTCACGCTGAGCCCCGGTGAGACGCTCGGCCTGGTCGGCGAGTCCGGTTGCGGCAAGTCCACGACCGGGCGCGCGATCCTGCAGCTGCACAAGCCCACCTCGGGCTCGGTGAAGTTCGAGGGCCGCGAGCTGACGTCGCTCAGCACCAAGCAGCTGCGGCCGCTGCGCAAGGACATCCAGATCGTCTTCCAGGACCCGTACGCGTCGCTGAACCCCAAGTGGCAGGTCAACGACATCATCGCGGAACCGCTGGTGATCCACGGGGTCGAGGGCGGCGTGCAGCGGCGGGTCAACGAGCTGATGGAGCTCGTCGGCCTGAACCCGGAGCACCGCAACCGGTACCCGCACGAGTTCTCCGGCGGTCAGCGGCAGCGCATCGGCATCGCCCGCGCGCTGGCGCTGAACCCGCGCTTCCTGGTGCTCGACGAGCCGGTGTCCGCGCTGGACGTGTCGGTGCAGGCCGGTGTCGTGAACCTGCTGGAGGAGCTGCAGGAACGGCTCGGGCTGGCCTACCTGTTCGTCGCGCACGACCTCTCGGTGGTGCGGCACATCTCGGACCGGGTCGCGGTGATGTACCTCGGCAAGATCATCGAGATCGGCGAGCGGGAGGCGATCTACACCCGCCCGATGCACCCGTACACGCAGGCGTTGCTGTCGGCGGTGCCGATGCCGGACCCCAAGCAGGAGCGCAAGCGTCAGCGGATCGTGCTGACCGGTGACGTGCCGTCGCCGGTGAACCCGCCGTCGGGCTGCCGGTTCCGCACGCGGTGCTGGAAGGCCCAGGACATCTGTGCCACCGAAGAACCGAAGCTGGAAAGGCGAGGTGCGCCGGACGGAACGTTGTCCGCCTGCCACTTCGCTGAGGAAAAAACGGTCGTGTGAGACCGATGTGAAGGCCACCTTCGTCCCTGGACAAAGGTGGCCTTTACTCTTTTCTGGTGACGCTGACTGCCCCACCACGGTTGCTCTTCGTGCACGCCCACCCAGACGACGAGAGTCTGTGGACGGGCGGCACCATCGCGCGCTACGCCTCGGCCGGCGCCCACGTCACGGTGATCACGTGCACGCTGGGGGAGGAGGGTGAGATCATCCCGCCCGCACTCGCCCACCTGGCCGCCGCGGAGGCCGACCAGCTCGGCGGCTACCGCGTCGGGGAGCTGAGGTCCGCCTGCGCGGCACTGGGCGTGACCGACCACCGGTTCCTCGGCGGCATCGGCAGGTGGCGCGACTCCGGCATGGTCGACGTGCCGTCCAACGCCCACCCGCGCGCGTTCGTCCAGGGCTCGGTGCAGGAGCAGGCCGCGCAGCTCACCGACGTGCTGCGCGAGGTGAAGCCGCAGGTCGTGGTGAGCTACGACGCGTTCGGCGGGTACGGGCACCCGGACCACATCCGCGCGCACGAGATCACGATGGCCGCCTGCGCGCAGGTCTCGGACGTCGAGCGGGTGTTCTACGCGGTGACCTCGCGCGACGCCACGGAGGCGGGCGTCGCGGCGCTGTCCGCGGTGCCGGAGGCGTTCCGGCTGCCGGAGCCCGGCGAGCTGCCGGTGACGCCGGACGAGGACATCACCACCGTGATCGACATCTCGGAGCACCTGATCGCGAAGCGCCGTGCGTTGCGCGCGCACTCCACGCAGGTCAGTGTGTGGGACGAGGGGTACGCGTTGTCGAACGGCATCGCCCAGCCGCTGGTCGGCAACGAGTACTACGTGCTCGCCAAGGGACCGGCGGACGGCGTCGCCGCGGATCTGTTCGGAGGACTGGGTGAGCGCTAGCTGGCGAGTGGTGTTGCTGCTGCTCCTGTGCGTCGAGGCAGCGGTGCTCGCTGTGCTGGAAGTGTTCTTCCTGCTCGTCCGGTTCGACGGGACGCTGCTGCCGGACCTCGGCGCGTGGCCGTTCCCGGTCATGGTCGTGGTGGCGGTGGTCACCACGCCCGTGCTGGTCATGTGGGCCGCGGCGCTGTCGGACCGGGTGTCCGCCGCCGCGGCGCCGCTGCTGGTGTGGTTCTTCACGATCTTCGCGCTCGCCTACCTGGAGCCCGGCCGGGTCGCCCGCGTCAGCTTCCTGCTGGGCGACTGGCGCACGCTGCTGCTGATCGCCGGCGGCGCGCTGCCGGGCGCGGTGGCCGTGAGCGCGGCGATGGCGCGCAACGCGGCCAACCGGCCCGGTCTCTACGACCCCGCGGGCACCCAGTAGCGGTAGCGGTGGTGCTCGGAGCAGCCGAGCTCCTCGTACAGCCGGATCGCCGCGGTGTTGTGCTCGGCGACCTGGAGCGCGCACGTCGTGGCGCCCTCGGCGAGACCCCACCCGGCCAGCTCGCCCATCAGGCGCGTGGCCAGACCGCGGCGGCGGTGCTCCGGCCGCACGGCGAGCCGGGCCACGTGCAGCACGTCCTCGACGACCGCCCCGCGCACGGCGGCGACCACGACCCCGTCCTCCTCGACGCCCGCGAAGCACACCCGGCCGGTGCCGAGCACGTGCCGCATCGCGGCGGTCACCTCGGATCCGGCCGTCAGTTCCCACCATCCGGGAAGATCGCGGCTTTCGGCGGCACCGTCGGCGAACTTCTCCAGCGGACCCGTCATGACCAGCGACTCCGCCCCGCCGGGGTGGTCGAGGTCCACCCGCCAGCCCGCGTCGGTGATCGCCCGCTCGTGACCGCTGCCGCGCACGACGTGAGCAGTGGGTTTGATGCCGTGCGCACGGGCGAACCTCTCGACGGCCGACAGCGCCGACGGAACCGGTGCACCGGGATCGCCGCAGGTGAGCGTGCTGTTCGCGCGGCCGGTGAAGCCGGCGGCCGCGCGCATCAACCAGTCTCCAAGCCGTTCTTCTGCCACCGCGGGCCATGCTCGCGCGCAGAGCGATTCCAGGTGATCCACTGTGTGCACGGGTCCATCCTCGTCTCAGGGAGCGAGCCGGGGTGGGTGGTGTGACGTGGCGCACCAGGCAGCTAAGGCAAGCCTGACCGGGTGATACTCGAACGTGCCGCGTACTCTCCGGCTTGCGCGGTGTGGACCAGTGAGAAGCAGGAGAGCGCAGTGACCTATGTGATCGCCCAGCCGTGCGTGGATCTGCTCGACAAGGCGTGCATCGAAGAGTGCCCCGTCGACTGCATCTACGAAGGCGACCGGATGCTCTACATCCACCCCGACGAGTGCGTGGACTGTGGCGCGTGCGAGCCGGTGTGCCCAGTGGAAGCCATCTACTACGAGGACGACGTCCCCGACGAGTGGAAGGACTACACCAAGGCGAACGTCGACTTCTTCAACGAGCTCGGCTCACCCGGTGGCGCCTCGAAGGTCGGCAAGGTCAGCGCCGACCCGGAGTTCGTGAAGGCACTCGCACCGCAGGCTGCTGAGGGGCATTGATCATCCAACGCCGAGGTCCGGGCCTGCCGGACTTCCCGTGGGACTCGCTGGCCGGCCACGCCGCCAAGGCGCGCAAGCACCCCGGCGGTGTGGTCGACCTGTCGGTCGGCACACCCGTCGACCCGGTTCCCGCGGTGATCCAGTCCGCGCTGTCGTCCGTCGCGGACGTTCCCGGCTACCCGACCACCCACGGCACGCCCGAGCTGCGCGCCGCCTTCGTGGCGGCCGTGCGGCGGCGCTACGGGATCACCGGCCTGTCCGCCGACGCGGTGCTGCCCACGATCGGCTCCAAGGAGCTGGTGGCGTGGCTGCCGACGTTGCTGGGCGTCGGTCCCGGTGACGTCGTGGCCGTGCCGTCGGTGGCGTACCCGACCTACGAGGTCGGCGCGCTGCTCGCCGGTGCCGAGGTCGTCCGGCTGGCCGACGACGAGCGGCCTCCGCCCGGCACGAAGCTGGTGTGGCTGAACTCGCCGTCGAACCCGACCGGCCGTGTCCTGTCGACCGAACAGCTGCGTTCCGCCGTCGCCGCCGCGCGCGAGGCCGGAGCCGTTGTCGCGTCGGACGAGTGCTACCTCGCACTGCCGTGGGACTCCGCGCCGGTGTCGGTGCTCCACCCGTCCGTCGTGGACGACTTCGACGGCGTCCTCGCCGTGCACTCGCTGTCGAAGTCGTCCTCGCTGGCCGGTTACCGGGCCGGGTTCGTCTTCGGCGACCCCGAGCTGGTCGCGGGCCTGCTGGAGCTGCGCAAGCACGCGGGCATGATCGTGCCGCGGCCGGTGCAGGAGGCCATGCGCGCCGCCCTGGAGGACGACGCGCACGTGGCCGAGCAGCGGGCCAGGTACCAGGCCCGGCGCGAGGTGCTCAAGCCCGCGCTGGAGGCGGCCGGGTTCACCGTGTCGCACTCCGAGGCGGGGCTGTACCTGTGGTCCTCGCGCGACGAGGACGCCTGGGAGACCATCGCCTGGCTGGCGGACCGGGGCATCCTGGCCGCACCGGGCACGTTCTACGGTCCCGCGGGTGCCCGGCACGTGCGGATCGCGCTGACGGCCACCGACGAACGGGTCGCGGCCGCCGCGGAGCGGTTGAAGGCCTGACCCGGCGTTGCCGGCGCGGCGTCAGGGCGTCAGGGGCGTCAGGGCTTCAGCGCCGACCACACCCGGCGGGTGAACTGGTTGGGCGGCACCGCGTCCGTGGTGAGCCGCACGCTCGTGCTGATCTCCTCGCCGCTCAGGCCGAGGCCCAGCACGAGGTGCCAGTGCAGGTCCCACAGGTCCTGGAAGGCGTCCAGCTCCACGTCGGTGTCCGCGCTGACGTGGAGCACGGCCGGTTCCGCGACCCGCACGACCCGTTCGACGGCCCGCACGTCCCTGCTGTTGGTGCGGAAGCTGAACCCGAGGTCGACGGTCTCGCTGTCCAGCCCGTACGTGACGTAGGAGTGGCAGCGGTGGTGCGGCAGGCTCAGCGGCTGGTTCGTCTCCAGGTAGAGGTCGCCCTCGAACCGCAGCGTCGGCGAGTGCTGGCTGAGCGTCGCGCGGGCGCTGACGAACTCCCAGCCCGGCATCTCCAGCCTGGGCAGCAGCAGTTCCAGGATCTCGCCGCGGCGTGCTGACCGCGTGCGTTCACCGGAACGCCACGGGATCTCCCGGCTGTAGGGCTCCTTCTTCGTGACGAACACGTACGGCGCGTTGTCGGTCTGCAGGGACAGCACGACGACCGTCCGGCGCGGAGCCCAGTCGAACGCGACGGTCGTGAGGCCGGGCGCGACGCCGTCGAAGTGGCTCTCCACCTTGGGCCACCAGCTCGACAGCTCCTCGGCCGGCGCGCCCTTGACGTAGCGGCCCTTCTCGTCGACACCGACCACCCACATCGCCTCGGAGCCCCTGGCGGCGTTGCAGAGGGCGGCGATCTGCCGTGCGGCCTTGCCGTGGTCGACCGGCCACTGCGTCTTGAACTCGACGAACGAGTCCTCCGACTGCGCACCCTGCAGGGCACGCTCGATGGCGGCGCGAGCGTTCAACTCGAGTCGCTGTTTCAGCACGTGCACCTCCTGCGGGTCGAGACGGCAAGGGCCCAGCCTGCCTGCGCAGACCGGGCCCCGGACACCTGGTTTCCGGTCAGTCGTTCGCGTGCAGCGCGGCGTTCAGCTCGACGCCGGTGCCCTTGCGCGGTTTCACCTTCACCACGCCGTCGGTGGAGTCGCGCAGGAACAGCAGGTTCGACTGCCCGCTGAGCTCCACGGCCTTGGTGACCGTGCCGTCGGGCAGCGTCACCTTCGTGCCGGCGGTGATGTAGAGCCCGGCCTCGACCACGCAGTCGTCGCCGAGCGAGATGCCCAGGCCGGCGTTGGCGCCCAGCAGGTTCCGCTCGCCGAGCGAGATGACCTGCTTGCCGCCGCCGGACAGCGTGCCCATGATCGACGCGCCGCCGCCGACGTCGGAGCCGTCGCCGACCACGACACCGCCGGAGATGCGGCCCTCGACCATCGAGCTGCCGAGCGTGCCGGCGTTGAAGTTCACGAAGCCCTCGTGCATGACCGTGGTGCCGGACGCGAGGTGCGCGCCGAGCCGCACCCGGTCCGCGTCACCGATGCGCACACCGGACGGGACCACGTAGTCGACCATGCGCGGGAACTTGTCGACGCCGTAGACCGTCACCGGCCCGCGGACGCGCAGGCGGGTGCGGGTCTGCTCGAAGCCCTCGACCGCGCACGGGCCGTGGTTCGTCCACACGACGTTGGTGAGCAGGCCGAAGATGCCGTCGAGGTTCGCGCCGTGCGGCTGGATCAACCGGTGGCTGAGCAGGTGCAGTCGCAGCCAGACGTCGTAGGTGTCGGCCGGGGCGGCGTCCAGGTCGACCGCCACGCGGACGCCGACCACCTCGACGCCGCGCTCGGGGTCCTCGCCGAGGAGCTTGGCCGCGGCCTCTCCGAGGGCTGCCGCGATCTCGGTGGAGGCCAGCCGGGTCGTGCCCAGGTCCGGCGTCTCCTCCAGGACGGGCGACGGGTACCAGGTGTCGAGGACGGTGCCGTCCGGGGTCACAGTGGCCAAGCCGATGCCGTATGCGGTGCTCACGGAGACCGAGCTTAGTCCTGGTGGGACGGGGCCGGGTTCCGCAGGTCACCGCCGGTGGCGGCGGTCGTGCTCAGTCGGGGACGTCGGCTGTGAAGTAGAGGGAACCGAGGTCGCCGCGCGTCGCGATCAGGGCCTCGTTGCACTTCCACTGCCGGGCGTCGGTGCTGGACACGTTGTCCACCGCCACCTCGCCGCAGCGGTTCGCCTCGAAGTCGCCGACCGAGGTCCTGAGGCGGGGCAGCACCTCGTTCACGCCGGGCTCGACCTCCTTGCCCTGCAACGACCGGTCGAGCGCGCGGGTCATGCCGCCGACCCGGGAGACCCACGCGGCACACTCGGCGGGGGTGCCGCTGTGCTGGGAGCCGCACGGGGCGGCGAACAGCGCCCTGATCTCGCCGCACTGCTGGTCGCACGCCGCGGGCGCCTCGCCGCAGCCGGTCGCCGTCAGCACGAGCGCGGTGACGAGGAGTGTGCGTTTGGTCACGCACCGCACGCTAGCGGCTGATCGGGCAGGCGCGAAACGCGCGGCGCTAGGGTGGCGGTCGTGTCCGACACCCTTGACCTGTTCGCCGACCCGATCGAGCTCACCACCGCGCTGGTGGATGTGCGCAGCGTGTCAGGGGAGGAGGACGAGATCGCCGATCTGGTCGAACGCTCGCTGCGGCTGCACGCGCCGCACCTGGAGATCACTCGATCGGGGAACGCCGTGCTGGCGCGGACGAACCTCGGCAAGGACAAGAGGATCGTGCTGGCCGGGCACCTGGACACCGTGCCGGTCAACCGGAACTTCCCCAGCCGCCGCGAGGGCGATGTGCTGCACGGGTGCGGCACCGTCGACATGAAGGGCGGCGACGCGGTCATGCTCGCGATCGCCGCACAGAGCCGGAACGCGCGCCACGACCTCACGTTCGTCTTCTACGACTGCGAGGAGATCGAGGCCGAGCGCAACGGGCTCACCCGCATCGAACGGGAGCTCGTCGAGTGGCTGAGGGGCGACCTCGCGATCGTGTGCGAGCCGTCGAACGGCACGGTCGAGGCCGGCTGCCAGGGCACCATGCGCATCGAGATCAGGACGACCGGCAAGCGCGCCCACACCGCGCGGGCGTGGATGGGGCAGAACGCCATCCACGGGCTCGGGGAGGCGTTGAACCGGCTCGCCGCCTACGAGCCGCGGCAGCCCGAGATCGATGGCTGCCGCTACCACGAGGGACTGCAGGCCGTGAAGATCAGCGGCGGGGTCGCGGGCAACGTCGTGCCGGACGAGGCGGTGCTGACGGTCAACCACCGGTTCGCGCCGGACCGGTCGGTGGAGCAGGCGGAGCAGCACCTGCGGGAGGTCTTCGCGGGTTACGACGTCACGGTCACGGACTTCTCGGGCGGCGCGTTGCCGGGGTTGCACGCCCCCGCCGCGCAGGAGCTGGTGGCCGCCGCGGGGGGCACGCCGGTGGCCAAGCTGGGGTGGACGGACGTGGCGCGGTTCGCGGCGCTGGGGATGCCCGCGGTGAACTTCGGGCCGGGTGACCCGACGCTCGCGCACACCCAGGAGGAGAACGTGCCGGTCGAACAGATCACCGGGTGTTTCACCGTGCTTCAGCGTTTTCTGCTGGCCTGATCATTAGGATCATCGGATGACGGAAGAGAAGAACAGCAACGGCGCGGTGGACGAGCATCCCAAGGAGAAGCAGCGCGGGCCGGTCGTGCTGCGCCGCGACCAGAAGGACGAGCTCACCACCACCGACCAGCGCCTGCTCGACTCGCGCGGGCCGTCGGACTGGGTGCACACCGACCCGTGGCGGGTGCTGCGCATCCAGGCCGAGTTCGTCGAGGGCTTCGGGGCGCTCGCCGAGGTGCCGAGCGCGGTGACCGTGTTCGGGTCGGCGCGGACCGGGCGGGACCACCCGGAGTACCAGCTCGGGCGCGACCTCGGGAAAGCGCTGGCGGAGGCCGGTTTCGCGGCGATCACCGGTGGCGGTCCCGGCGCCATGGAGGCGGTCAACCGCGGGTGTTCGGAGGCCGGCGGGTTCTCGGTCGGGCTGGGCATCGAGCTGCCGTTCGAGCAGGGGCTCAACCCGTGGGTCGACCTCGGCGTGAACTTCCGCTACTTCTTCGTCCGCAAGACGATGTTCATCAAGTACTCGCAGGCGTTCATCTGCCTGCCGGGTGGTTTCGGCACGCTCGACGAGCTGTTCGAGGCGCTCACCCTGGTGCAGACGAAGAAGGTCACGAAGTTCCCGGTCGTGCTGTTCGGCAAGAGCTACTGGCAGGGCCTGTACGACTGGATCCAGAGCTCGGTCCTGGAGGGCGGCAAGGTCGGCGAGAAGGACCTCGCGCTGCTGCACCTGACCGACGACATCGACGACGCGGTGCGCGTGGTCAAGGAAGCGCACAAGGCATGGGCGGACGCACACTGATGTACGTGGCTGTGTACTGCGGCAGTCTCGCCACCGTTCCCCAGAGCTACGTGGACGTCGCCGCCGAGGTGGGCAGGCAGATCGCCGCACGCGGCTGGAACCTCGTGTGGGGCGGCGGGCAGACCTCGATGATGGGCGCGGTCGCACGGGAGGCGCGCGCCGGCGGCGCGAGCACCTACGGCGTGATCCCGAAGGGCCTGGCCACCAGGGAGATCGCCGACACCGACTCGACCGAGCTGCACGTCGTCGACACCATGCGCGAGCGCAAGCGGATGATGGACGACAAGGCCGACGCGTTCCTCACGCTGCCCGGCGGCATCGGCACCGCGGAGGAGTTCTTCGAGGTGTGGACGGCCGGGGTGCTGAGGATGCACGACAAGCCGGTCGTGCTGCTCGACGTCGACGACCACTACAAGGGCCTCGTCGAGTGGCTGACCGAGCTGCGGGACAAGGGTTTCGTCTCGCCCGCCGCACTGGCCTCGCTGGTCGTGACCGGCGACGTGTCAGCGGCTCTCGACGCTTGCGTCCGCTAGTCCCCTGACCCTGGCCAGGAACTGGGCCTCCGGCAGGAGGTCCGGCAGCGGCCGGTACGGCGTGACCGCCACCGCGAACCGCTTGCCGGACACCACCCTGCCCTGCCAGGAGCCCGCGATCTCGCCGTCCACCAGCACGGCGCCGCGCCGGCCCAGCACGCGGAAGACGTCCTTCTGCGCGGCCTTGTCCGGCAGCAGCAGGTCGCGGTCGCGCGCCTGCAGGTAGGGGTCGGTCGGCGGCAGGAACCTGACCTCCGGCGGGTCGGCGGCGGCGATCTCCACACCCTCCGGCAGCCACGCCTGCTGCCCCTCCACGGCCACCTCGACGAGGTCGTCCGGCCACCTCTTCTTGACCTCGCGCACGGTCGTGCCGAAGTAGGAGGCCACTTCGGACGGTCCGGCCGGGCCGTGCAGCGCCAGGTAGCGGTGCACCAGCTCGTCGAACCCGGCGGTCTGCCGCGGCACCCCCGGCCAGCCGTGAATCCGTTCGAACGTGGCGGTCTTGCACTCGGGCAGGATTCGCAAACCCGCGGGCAGCGCGGCGAGCCGGAAGATCGGGTCGCTGACGTGCGCGGTCCCGCAGCCCCGGCAGTCCTCGACGGTCTGCTTCGGCGCCAACGGGGTCAGTGCCGCGCTGACGTCGCCCTTGGTCATCGGCTTCGTCACGATCGACCGCATGGCCGTGGCGACGTGCCGCAACGCCGCCAGCAGGTCGTCGACCTTCGGCCGGGAGGCGCGGGCACGGGCGTCGGCGTCGCTCCACGGCCACAGCGCGCGGGCGAACGCCTTCAGCTCACCGGCCCGGTGCAGGTGCGGGGCACCGCGCACCGACCACGTGACGGTGAAGTCGTCGGTGGCCGGCGCGGTGAGGCGTGCGGCGAGGCTGAGCAACGCCGAGCCGGCGGTGTTGTCCTGGACGCCCAGGGAGAACACCGCCAGCTCGGCCGCGTCGCCGACGCGCCGGTCCAGCTCGTGCTGGTGGATCCGGTGGAGGAGCACCTGCTGCCGGGTGAGGTCCACCCGGACATTCTTACGCCTTCGGCACGGTGAGGCTCGACGGTCCGAAGGTGACGGTCGAGCCGCGGGTCGACTCGCTGAGGTACCGCGGGTCCACGGTGTCGACCACCAGTGCCAGCCGGTTGCCCGCGCCGACGTTCCACACCGTCGGCTCCAGCGGCACGTCCAGCGTCTGCGTGCGGCCGGCACCGGTGACCTTCACCGGCTTGTGCGTGACCAGCGCGCCCAGTCCGAGCGGGCCGACCTCGTACAGGTACGCGAACAACGTGGTGACCTCCGCGCTCGGCGTCACCGTCAACCGCAGCTGCGGCGTGCCGGCGAGCGTGGCACCGGCCGGGTACTGCGGCCCGTACCAGACGCCGGCGACGTTGCGGTCGACGAACGGCAGCGAGACGCCGGTCGGGATGTTCAGGAACCCTTGCAGCGCACCGGAGAGCAGGATCGTGCCGCTGTCGGCGACGGTGTTCCAGCCGGCGTGGATCCGCTTGCCTTCGAGCTGCACCGTGTCGGCGGCCCCGTCCGGCCAGGCGCCGAACTTCCTCCACGTGCCGCCGTTGTTGGGCTTGAGCTGCACCGGCTGCTCGGCATCGATGCCGTTGGCCGTGCCCTTCACGTACCGGTCGAACCAGCGGCCGACCGACTCCCAGATCTCGTTGGGCAGACCGGCCGCGCCGAACAGCTCGGCGGTGGCGTGGTCACCGGGCGAGAGCATGAGCCGCTTCGGCCCGGTCAGCCGCGAGTAGAGGTCCGCGACCTGGCCGGGGGCGAAGATGCCGTCGTTCCAGGCGTTGCCGAGCAGCACGGCGGTGCCGTTGGCGTTGAGCTGCGCGATCTTCGAGGCGGCTGACCGGCCCGCGGAGATCGGCACGACCTCGTGGAACCGGCCGTCGCGGTAGGCGTCCTCGGCCTCCAGCAGAACGGGACCGGGGCGCCCGGTGGCGTGGCCCGCCGCCAGCAGGACCTCGACGGCCTGCTTGTTCACGGTGTCGTTGGGGTAGAGCGAGCGGGCCAGGTCGGTCCACGTGCTCAGCGCCGCTGCCGCCCTGATCCGCCGGTCGTTCGCGGCGGCGAGCAACGACTGCCCGGCACCGTAGGAGATCCCGGCCGCACCGACCTTCGTGCCGTCGGCACGGGCGTGGGCGATCGCCCAGTCGATGACCTTGCTGACGTCACCGACGGTCTCCGGACCGGCGATGTCGATCTCACCGCCGGAGTCCCAGAAGCCGCGGCTGGTGTAGCTCACGACGACGTAGCCGGACTCCTTGGCGAGCTTGGCCGCGGCACCGACGTACTCGATGTTCGGAACCGACCAGCTCGACGGCATCACGAGCAGCGGGAACGGCCCGTCACCCCGGCCGGTGGGCTCGATGACGAAGGCCTTCAGCGCGGTGCCGCCGACGCCGGGGATGGTGCGGTAGGTGATCTGGTGTCCCGGCGCCGCGATGGCCGCCGGTGCACCGAGCAGGGTGGTGAGGAGTGCCAGGAACAGAACAAGTGACCGGCGCACGCTGGTCCTCCTTGACCATGACGTAGATCACACAGGGTTGCTGTTCGGGAGTAAAGCAGATGGCTACTCGCGAGTAGCAAGAAGCTGTGAGTCAGGTCACTGTTTACGCTGGGTGGCGTGAACCGATTCCGCGTCAGTGAGCTGCCGAAAGACCGGGTGCTGGTCGTTGCGCATCTGACCAGCGCGAATGCCTTGGAGCAGGCGGTCGCCGACGGTGCCGACGTCGTCGAGTTCGACGGCGAGCTGGAGCTGCCGCCGCTCACCGGGACGCTGGACGTCGTGACCGTCCCCGCGGGCGACGAGGACTTCACCCTGGCGGCCGCGACGGTGGCCGCGCTGTCCGGAGCACGCGCCGTGCGGGCGTCCGACGTGCGGCAGGCGAGGAAGGTCGTGGAGATGGTCGCGAGCGTGGCGGGCACCCGTCCGCCGGCCCGAGCGGTGCGGGCGCTGGCCTGATGCTGCCCTCCGTCGAAGCCTGGTTCGGCACGCACACCTGGCAGCAGCCCCCGTGGACGGTCGACGAGCTGGTGGCGCTGAAGCGCGGGCGCACGGTGTCCGTGGTGCTGCCGGCGCTGGACGAGGAGGAGACCGTCGGCGCCGTCGTCGCGATCGTGCGGCCGCTGCTCGGCACGCTGGTCGACGAGCTGGTGGTGGTGGACTCCGGGTCGACCGACCGGACCGTCGCCGTGGCGGCGGAGGCCGGGGCGCGGGTGGTGCTGCGCGAGGACGTCGTGCCGTGGCTGGAACCGGTACCCGGCAAGGGCGAGGTGCTGTGGCGCTCGCTCGCGGCGACCACCGGCGACCTCGTCGTCTTCCTGGACTCCGACCTCGTGGACCCGGAGACCGCGTTCGTCACGGCATTGCTCGGGCCGTTGCTGCTCGACCCCGGCGTGCACCTGGTGAAGGGCTTCTACCGGCGGCCGCTGCGGCTGGAGAGCACCGGCGGCGGGCGCGTCACGGAGCTGGTGGCGCGGCCGTTGCTGAACACCCTGCGGCCGGAGCTGTCCGGTGTGGTGCAACCCCTCGGCGGCGAGTACGCGGCGACCCGCTCCTTCCTGGAGTCCGTGCCGTTCGCCGCCGGGTACGGCGTGGAGATCGGCCTGCTGCTGGACGTGCACCGCCTGCACGGGCTGGCCGGGCTGGCGCAGGTGAACCTGGGCGTGCGCAAGCACCGCAACCGGTCGCTGCTGCAGCTCGGCGTGATGTCCGCGCAGATCATGGGAACGGCGCTGGCCCGGTGCGGGGTGTCCGCGGACTCCGGGCCGTTGACGCAGTTCGTGCAGGTCGACGGCGAGTGGCTACCCGACTCGACCGACGTGGTCGTCGCGGACCGGCCCCCGATGGTGCACGTGGTCGAAGAGCGCTAGCTGCTCCTCGCGGTGCGTCACGACGAGCGCCGTTCCCCGGCAGTGGCCGAGCACCTTGCCGAGCACCCGGTCGGCCTGCTCGGGGTCGAGGCCCTCGGTCGGCTCGTCCAGCAGCAGCACCTCGGGTCGGGCGAGCACCGACCGGGCGAGCACGAGCCGTTGCCGCTGGCCGCCGGAGATCTCCTCACCGCGTTCGCCGACGACCCGGTCCCAGTCGAGGTCCAGCTCGGCGATCTCGGCGGCCCGGTCCAGTTCCTCTTGAGTGGCACCGGGTTTGGCCAGCAGGACGTTCGCGCGGACCGTGGTGTGGAAGACGTGGGCGTCGGCCAGCGCGCCCGCACTGGGTTCGAGCCGGCGCGCGACGGCGTTGAGCAGCGTGGTCTTGCCCGCCCCGCTCGGGCCGACGACCGCGGTCTTCCCCCGCAGCACCGGCACGTCGGCGGGTTCGGAGGGCTCGGGTTCGCCGGTCGGTTCGGGGGCGGGCCTGCTCAGCGCGGCCAGCGGGACGGTGATCTCGAACGTCGCGATGGCGGCCATGACCAGCCACGCGGGTTCGTGCTGCGCCAGCACCAGCAGCGCCGCGCCGAACTGGACGGCGATGGCGAGCGGGGTCAGGTCGCGGGCGCGTTCCTCGCGGGACAACGTCTTCGCCGTCCGGGCCGCCACCGCGAACCGGGCGTCGTAGAGGCCGTGGGCGATCAGCTCCTCACGGCTGTGCACCAGTTCGGTGGTCTGCTCGGTGAGCAGGGCGCGCAACGGCGTCAGGTCCTCCGCCCGCCGCGTGGCGAGCCAGGGGAGCAGGCCGAGGTTCACCAGCAGACCGGCGACCAGCGGCACCGAGAAGCCGGAGACGACCACCACGACCACGCCGGCGAGGACGGCGGTGCACCACGGCAACGTCGTGCGGAGCCGGGCGTCGAGCTGCTGGTCGACGTTCGTGACGATCCGGGTGAGCGCGGTGCCGGACGGGACGTGCCGGCGCGCCACCAGGTCGTCGTAGACCCGGCCGCGCAGCTCGACGGCCTCGCCGAGCACGGCCCGGTGGCTCGTGAGGCGTTCGAGGTAGCGCAGTGCGCCCTTGGCCAGCGCGAGCGCCCTGACCGCGACGATCGCGACGGTCAGCGCGTGCACCGGCGGGTGCTCGGCGGCCCGCAGCACGAGCCACGTGGCGGTCGCGGTGAGGCCGACGCCGGCGAGCTCGGCGAGGGTGCCGACGACGATCGCGAGCCTCACACCGCCACCACCCTCGTGACCTCGGCGAGCAGCGCCGGCCGGTGCGCCACGACCACGGCGGTGCGGCCCCTGGTGAACTCCCTGACCGCTGCGAGCACGAGCGCCTCCGTCTCCGCGTCGAGGTGCGCGGTCGGTTCGTCCAGCAGGAACAGCCCGGCGTGGCGCCGGTCGAGCGCGGTGGCGAGCGCGACCCGTTGCTGCTCGCCGGAGGAGAGGTCCTTCGGCACGAGCGTGGGGCGTTGCGGCACCCACGACAGCGCGGCGAGCCATTGCGCGTGGTCGATCTTCGCGAGGTCGACACCACCGACCAGCACGCGGCCCTCGTCGGGTCGCACGAACCCCAGCAGCAGCCCCAGGACCGTGCTCTTGCCGGCGCCGCTCGGGCCGACCAGCGCGATCCGCTCGCCGGGGGAGATCCGCAGCGAGAAGTTCCGCAGGCTGCGCACGCTCACGCCGTCCAGCACGATCTCGGCGCGGGCGAGGTCCGGCGGCGCCACCCCGGTGTGCTCGGCGCGGACCGGGACCCGGTCCAGCACCGCACGGCCCTGCGCGCCGGCGTGGTACTGCGCACCGGCCGCGCGCAACGGCAGGAACGCCTCCGGCGCCAGGAAGAGCACGAGCAGCGCGGTGTGCAGCGGCACGCCGCCGCCGAGCAGCCGCAGCCCGACCGGCACGGCGACCAGCGCCACCGCCATCGTGGCCACCAGCTCCAGCACGAACGCCGACAGGAACGCGACCCGCAGCGCCGACATCGTCTCGGTCAGGTGCCGGGCGGCCAGTGCGCGCACGGTCGCCGACTGAGCCCGCGCCCGCCCGAACGCCCGCAGCGTGCCGATGCCCTTGACGACGTCCAGGAAGTGCCCGCCGAGCGTCGCCAGCGCGTCCCACTGCCGTGCGGTCCGCTCACGGGTGTGCGCGCCGACCAGTGCGCCGAAGACCGGGACCAACGGCAGCGTGACGAGGATCGTGAGCGCCGCCGCGAGGTCCGCGAACGCCAGCCGGACGACCACCGCCAGCGGCACCACGACGGCGAGGACCTGCTGCGGCAGGTACCCGGTCACGTACGGCGTCACGTCGTGCACGCCGCGCGTGACCAGCGTCGCGACCTCGCCGGCCCTGGTGCCGGGGTCGCGCAGGAACGCCTCCCGCAGCCGGGTGCGGGTGCGTTCGGCGGCCCGGTGCGCCCACTCCCGGTGCCCCCACCACACCAGCACCCGCGCGCCGACGACCAGGCACAGCAGGGCGTACCCGGTGCCGCCTGCCAGCACCGACGCGAGCAGCTCCGCCTGCGCCAGCACCAGGAACGGGACCGGGATCAGCGCGAGGAGATGGCGACGATCGACCACTGCACAACCACCACCAGCGGGATGACCGGGACCGCGACCCACGCGAGCAGGCCGAGCGTGTCGGCGTGCGCCATGAGCCCGGTCGTGTCGACACGGGTGAACGCGAGCGGGATCGGCAGCGCGCACAGCAGTGCCGTCACCGGGAACAGCCGCCGGTGGCCGCTCTGGAACACCCACCCGTGCACCGCGAACAGCACCGGCATCACCAGCGCGACGGGCCACGGCGCGTCGAGCAGGTGCGCGAGGAACAGCCCCCACCCCACCGACACCGCCAGCGCGCCGGTGAACACCAGCCACCACCACAACCGCAGCTGCACCGCGGCCATGAACAGCACCAGCCCGGCCAGCACGAGCGTGAACACGCTGTGCGCACCGGACAACAGCTCGCCCTCCAGCCGCGGGAACGCCGCGAACAGCACCCCGACCGCGGCGACCAGCCACACCTCGTTGCCGAGGAAGAACGGCGTCATCCTCCGCAGCACCTCGTCCCGGCGGCGGAACGGCAGCAGCAGTCCGCTGCCGTAGTCGAAGCCCGCCAACGCGAAGTAGCCGGCCGTCAGCGTGCCGAGGACCGTCAGCCACAGCGCTTCCATCAGAGCGTCACCACCAACGGCGAGACAGGGGCGGGCGTCGTGTCCGGACCGCGGCGGACCGCGCGTGCGATCAGCGTCCAGTCGACGACGGCCAGCACGGCGAACAGGGACGTGAAGACGATGAGGGACAACAGGACCTGCCCGGCGTCCACGTGCGACACCGCGTCCTCGGTCCGCAGCAGCCCCTGGACGAGCCAGGGTTGCCGGCCGACCTCGCGGAAGACCCACCCGAAGACCGCCGCCGCGAACGGCAGCGGGATGCCGACCACCATGAGGTGCAGGGGGAAGCGCAGGCGGATCACCGCGTCCCGCAGGAGCAGCGGCAGCGTGAGCCAGCTGACCGCCGTCAGGACCATCCCGATGATGATCATGAACCCGAGTGGCGCGCCGAGCCACTGCGCCGCGTCGGCCTTGCCCGGCTGGTACCGCGCGATGACCGGGAACTGCGCGAACCCGGCGCCGATCAGCGACGGCGTGGCCAGCGCGGTGCTCACCACGCCCAGCCGCAGCGACCGCCGGAAGAAGTCGGTCTCGGTGGTGCGCCGGAGGAAGTGGCAGGCCGACACGCCGGTCACGAACACGCCGCCGGTGGTGATCGACGCGAAGACGACGTGCATCAGCGCGCTGGTGAACGTCGGGTTGGTGAGCAGGGCCGAGAAGTCGTCCAGCCGCAGCACGTTCCCCTCGACCCGGTAGCCGACGGGGTGCTGCAGGAACCCGTTCGCCGCCATGATCCAGAACGCCGACGCGAACGCCGTGAACGCCGTCAGCCAGAGCAGGCTCAGGTGCACCCACCGGTTGAGCCGGCCCCAGCCGAAGATCCACAGGCCGAGGAACGTCGACTCCAGGAAGAACGCGACGAGCGTCTCCAGCGCGAGCGGCGCCCCGAACACGTCGCCCGCGTAGGTCGCGAGCCCCGACCAGTTCAGGCCGAACTGGAACTCCATGACGATGCCCGTCACGATGCCCAGCGCGTAGTTGATGACGTAGACGCGGCCCCAGAACCGCGTCATCCGCTCGTGCACCGGGTTCCCGGTGACCGCGTACCGGGTCTGCATGACCACCAGCAGCGTCACGAGCCCGAGCGTGAGCAGCACGAACAGGAAGTGGAACGACGTCGTCAACGCGAACTGGAGACGGGCGAGGTCTGCTGCGCTCATGAGTAGGGACGCTATATGTAGCGTGCCTACAGCAAGGCGGATCTGCCGCAACATCAGGGACATCTCAGGGCTCCCCGGAGGCGGCGCATCAGTAGAGTCGCTACTCATGAAGCCCGACGCGCTGCGTGGCCACCTGGACGCGTTGCTGCTGGCCACGCTCGACGGCGAGCAGCTGCACGGCTACGCGATCATCGAGGCGTTGCAGCAGCTCAGCGGCGGTGCGCTGGACCTGCCCACCGGCACGGTCTACCCCGCGCTGCGCAGGCTGGAGCGGGCGGGCCACGTCACGAGCGACTGGAGCACGGTCGGCGGGCGCAAGCGGCGGACCTACCGGCTCACCTCGGCCGGCCAGCGGGCGCTGAGCGCCGAACGCACCGCGTGGCGGGAGTTCACTACGGTCATCGACGGGGTGCTGGGAGGTGGTGGCGGGTGGGCCCGGACGTGATCGACCACCGCGTGATCGACCGGTACGTGACCGACCTCGGGTCCCGGCTGCGTGGCTCGAAGCGGCAGGTCCGCGACCTCCTCGCGGAGACCCGCGACAGCCTGTCCGACGCCACCGAGGCCCACGTCGAGAGCGGTCTCACCGAGCAGGAGGCGCAGCGGCGCGCCGTCGCGGAGTTCGGGCCGGTCAAGGAGATCGCGAACGAGTACCAGGCCGAACTGGCCGTCGCGTACGGCACGCGGACGCTCATCTGGCTCGCGATCGTGCTGCCGTTGCTGCACATGGCGTGGGAGCTCGTCCGGATGCTGCTCATCGGGCCGTGGCAGGACTTCGGGACGGTGCCGCCGCAGTGGTACCTGTTCATCGCCAAGGCGAACGACCTGGCCGGCGGTGTCGCGTCCGGGATCGCGCTGGTGGCCCTCGTGCTCGGCCGGGTCCTCGCGCGCACGTGCGACACGAGGCTGCTCGCCCGGCTCGGCGCGGGCGTGGCGCTGGGCGCGGTCGGCATGGTGCTCGCGGGCAACCTCGCGATCATCGCGGCCACCGCGCACCTCGACCCGGCGCGGCTGCTGCAGTCGGTGCCGATGAGCGTCGCCAGCCTCATCACCTGGACCGTGATCGTCCGGCTCGGTCTGCTCGCTCGCCGCTGCCTGAGCTGTGCCACGATCGTCGCGTGACCAACGCCCTGATCTACCTGATCGTGATGGTGGCCGTCGCGGCAGTGGTGTTCCTGCTCGCGGCGTTGGTGTTCGGGCGCGGCGAGGAGCTCGCCCCGCTGCCGCCCGGCGCCTCGCCCACGCGGCTGCCGGCCGACGACATCACCGCGGAGGACGTCCGCGAGCTGAAGTTCCAGCAGGTGTTCCGCGGCTACAAGATGAGCGAGGTCGACTGGGCGTTGCAACGGCTCGCGACCGAGGTGGAGACGCTGCGGGCGCGCGTGCGGGAGCTGGAGCCGGAGAGCCATGAGCGAGCGTGAGCGTTGCCCGTGGGGCGGCTCCACGCCGGACTACGTCGACTACCACGACACCGAGTGGGGCGTCGAGCTGCACGGCACGAACGAGCTGTACGAGCGGATGTCGCTGGAGGCGTTCCAGTCCGGGCTGTCGTGGATCACGATCCTGCGCAAGCGGCCGGCGTTCCGCGCCGCGTTCGCCGGCTTCGACCCGGAGCTGGTCGCCGGTTTCGGACCGGCCGACGTCGAACGGCTGATGGCCGACGCCGGCATCGTCCGCAACCGGATGAAGATCGACGCGGTGGTCCACAACGCCCGCGTGATCACCGAGCAGGACCTCGACCTCGACGCGCTGCTGTGGTCGTTCGCGCCGCAGGACCACGTCCGCCCCGCCACGATCACCGACGTGCCCGCGATCACGCCCGAGTCCAAGGCGATGGCCAAGGAGCTCAAGCGCCGCGGCTTCAAGTTCCTCGGCCCCACCACGTGCTACGCGCTGATGCAGGCCACCGGCATGGTCGACGACCACATCGCGACCTGCTTCCGCGCCTCCTCCTGAGGGCATCTGCAAGTACTGCCAACTGCGAGTTGGTGGTACTTGCAGATGCCGGAACAAGCAGGGGTCAGCGGCCGGTGAACTTCGGGGCGCGCTTGGTCACGAACGCGTCCACGGCCTCGCGGTGGTCGGCGGTGGCGCCGCAGTCGGCCTGGGTGCGGCGCTCGGCCTCCAGCGCGTCCTCCAGCGTGCCGTCGGCGGCGGCCGCGAGGGCTTCCTTGATCTTCGCGTAGGCCGTCGTCGGACCGGCGGCGAGCTTCGCGGCGAGCAGGTGCGCGGTGGAGAGCAGCTCGGCGTCCGGCACGACCTGGTTGACCATGCCGATCCGCAGCGCCTCCTCGGCACCGACCGGCTGCGCCAGCAGCATCATCTCCATCGCCCGGCCGTGCCCGATCAGCCGCGGCAACGTCCACGAGGCACCCGAGTCCGCGGTCAGCCCGACGTTCGCGAACGCCATCAGGAACTTCGCCGACGCGCCCGCGATCCGCAGGTCGGCCGCGTAGGCGAACGACGCGCCCGCGCCGGCCGCGCTGCCGTTGACCGCCGCGATCACCGGCTTCGGCATGCCGATCAGCTCGCGCACGATCGGGTTGTAGTGCAGCTCCACGGTGTGCAGCGGCGCGGGGTCACCGGCCTGGAGCAACCCGATGTGCTCCTTGAGGTCCTGGCCCGCGCAGAACGCCCGGCCGGCGCCCGTGATCACCACCGCGCGCACCGAGGAGTCGGCAGCCGTCTCCTTCAACGCCTCCAGGAACGCCACCTTCAACGCGACGGTGAACGCGTTGAACGACTCCGGGCGGTTGAACGTGAACGTGCGCACTCCGTCAGCGTCGTCGACGAGGAGCTCGGACACTCGGGACCTCCATCAAGCAGTGGAAACGTTGCGGACCGGGCGCAGGCACTCGTCGACGAAGCGGCTCGTGCCCGGTGCCAGCCGCAGCGTCTGTTCGTCGAAGAACGACGCTGCCGCCCGGCCCGGCCAGTCCTGGGGCAACAGTTCAGCAGGAAGACCGGGATCGCGGAACAGGAACTTGCGCCACGCGTGCAGCAGCTGCTGGGAGGCGGCGAAGGCGGCCGCGTCGTCCGATTCGTCCACAACGGACACCACCGGTTGCCAGTGCGCGACGAACGCGGCGTAGTCGCGGCCCAGTCCGTCCAGGTCCCAGGCCCTCGCCGCGAGCTCGGCGTCCGCGCCGTCGTGTGAACCGTGAAAAGTTCGTGCGGGAACTTCTCCGGCGGCCAGCACGTCGGCCAGCTCCGGCGAGGGCCGGGGTGCGATCCACGTCACCGGGCCGAGGGCGCCGTAGCCCAGCAGCTGGAGCTCGGAGGCCAGGTGGTCGCGCGAGTCGCGGCCGGGCAGCTCCTCCAGTACCACGACGTGCCAGCGACCGTCCCAGGTGGACGGCCGGGTGCGGTAGATGCGGGCAGCGGCCTCGTCGAGCCGCCGTTCCCCGCGGGGTGTCATCGCGTAGCCGGGCCCGTCGGGCAGCCGCACGGGGTGCAGCCAGCCCTGCCGGACGGTGCGCGAGACCGCCGTCCGGACGGCGGGCGCGGCGAACCCCAGCGGCTCCAGCAGCCGGACGAGGGCGGCGATGGTGGCGGCACCACCGCGTTCGCGCAGGTGGCCGCCGTAGACGTCGAATAGCGCGGAACGGGCTCGCACCCTGTTGAGTCTGTCACGCCGCGCCGTGGAGTGCCGAAAGTGTTGCGCGGTCGTGAAACCGGGTACTGACCAGGGACAAGTGAAGATCCACAACTGTCACCCGGACTCGCCAAAAGATCGGTTCGGTTTCGCCCCTGAGTCGCGATAGGGGAGAATGGAGCAGATCCGGCCTGGCCGGACGGGGAAGAGTTGACGGAGGGAGCACGCGATGGCGGCCATGAAGCCCCGGACCGGCGACGGTCCCCTCGAGGTCACCAAGGAGGGACGCGGCATCGTCATGCGCGTGCCGCTCGAGGGTGGTGGGCGCCTCGTCGTCGAGATGTCGGCGGACGAGGCCAGCGCCTTGGGCGACGCGCTGAAGGCCGCCGCCGGCTGAGGCACCCGGCGAGAGAAGCACGTGAAGCCCCGGTTTCCACAGTGGAGACCGGGGCATCGCTTGTTGCAACCAGGGGCGGGGGCGAACGGCCGCGCCGCTGGGTGAGAATGAGCGGTCCCTGATGCACAACGAGAGGTCCAGGTCGTGGGGTCGACGGTTCCGGCAGTGCCAACCAAGCTCGTGGACGTCGAGGTGGCCGTGACGCCGCGGCGCAACGTGCCGGCGGTCGTGCTCGCGGGCACCGGTCCCGCGCTCGGTCCGGGTGGCGAGGGCATCGACACCGCCGACCTGACGGGCAAGGCCGGCGAGGCGGTCCGCCACCGGGCCACCGGCACGTGGACGCTCGGTGTGGGCACCGGAACGCTCAGCGACTACCGCACGGCCGGTGCGGCGCTCGTGCGCGCGTTGGGCGGTGACGACGCTCCCAAGACCGCCGACGTGCTGCTGACCGCCGACTTCGACGCCGACAAGGTGCGGGCGTTCGTGCTGGGCGCGGCGCTCGGCGGCTACCGCTTCAAGGTCACCGGCGAGGAGGCGCCCCGCCGGGTCGGCTCGCTCCGCCTGGTGACGCCCGACCAGGGCTTCGAGGAGGTCCTGACCTCCGCCGCGCTGAAGGCGCACGCGCTCGCGACGGCCACCGCGCTGACCCGCGACCTCGCGAACACACCGTCCAACGTCAAGGACCCGCGCTGGCTCGCGACCACCGCGGCCAAGCTCGCCGACCGGGTGCCCGGCCTGTCCGCCGTCGTGCGCGACGAGAAGTGGCTGGCACAGCAGGGCTTCGGCGGCGTCCTCGCCGTGGGCGGCGGCTCGTCCCGCCCGCCGCGGCTGGTCGAGCTGACCTACGACGGCGGCACCGGCCCGCACCTGGTCTTCGTCGGCAAGGGCATCACGTTCGACACCGGCGGCATCTCCGTGAAGCCGGCCGACGGCATGCACCTCATGCGCACCGACATGGCCGGTGGCGCCACGGTGATCTCCGCGCTGCTGGCCGTGGCCCGGCGCGGGTTGCCGATCAGGGTCACCGGTCTCGTGCCGTGCGCCGAGAACCACGTCTCCGGCTCGGCGTACCGGCCGGGCGACGTCGTGCGGCACTACGGCGGCGCCACCACCGAGGTGCAGAACACCGACGCCGAGGGCCGCATGGTGCTCGCCGACGCGATGGCGTACGCGGTGAAGACGCTCAAGCCGGACCTCGTCGTGGACGTGGCGACGCTGACCGGTGCCATGAAGGTGTCGCTCGGCCTGCGCACGGGCGGCCTGTTCACCGCTGACGACACGCTGGCCCGCACCGTGGTCGACGCGGGTGCGCGGGTGGGGGAGAAGTGGTGGCGGATGCCGCTGCTGGAGGAGCACGTCGAGGCCGTGACCAGCGAGATCGCCGACTACCGGCAGTGCCCGCCCGGTCCCGGCGGCATCACCGCGGCGCTGTTCCTGCAGAAGTTCGCGGGCGACGTGCCGTGGGCGCACCTCGACATCGCGGGTCCGGCGCGGTCGGAGAAGGTCTACGAGGAGGTCGTCGCGGGCGCCACGGGCTTCGGTGCGCGGACCCTCGTCGAAGTTGCTGAACATTTTTCGCGTTAGTAGCCGATCGGACCGTTCGAGACGGCGGTGCCTCACGGCATGATGTGAGCTCCTTCACAACGCCGTAGAGGAGCGCTCGTGTTACTCCGCCTGGCACTCGCCGTCTCGTTGCTCCTGACCGCGCTGACCCCCGCCGTGGCGAGCACGCCGTGGTGGGAGCCGGTGGCCCGGCCCGCGCAGGACTCGCAGATCGGGGTGACCGGCGAGCCGTTCCGCGGGACCGACGGCCAGGGCCGGGTGCGCGGCCTCGTCGACGCGCACAACCACCTGATGACCAGCGAGGCGTTCGGCGGCCGGCTGATCTGCGGCGCGCCGTTCGCCGAGGGTGGCGCGCCGGAGGCGTTGCGGGACTGCCCCGAGCACCACCCCGCCGGGCTCGGCGCGATCTTCGAGGCCGTGGTGACCTCGGACCTCGACGGCCACGACCCGGTGGGCTGGCCGACGTTCCGCGACTGGCCGTCGTACACGACCGTCTCGCACCAGCAGAACTACTACGCCTGGCTGGAGCGGGCGTGGCGCGGCGGCCAGCGAATCCTGGTGACGGACCTGACCAGCAACGCCGAGCTGTGCGTGATCTACCCGTTCAAGGACCGGCCGTGCGACGAGATGACGTCGGTGCGGCTGCAGGCCAAGCGCACGTACGAGCTGCAGGACCACGTCGACCGGATGTTCGGCGGCCCCGGCAAGGGCTGGTTCCGGATCGTGACGACGTCCGAGCAGGCGCGGTCGGTCGTGGAGCAGGGCAAGCTCGCCGTCGTCCTCGGCATCGAGACCTCGGAGCTGTTCGGCTGCCGCCAGCTCCTGGACCTCCCGCTGTGCGGCCGGGGTGACATCGACCGCGGTCTCGACGAGGTCTACGCGCTCGGCGTGCGCAGCGCGTTCCTGTGCCACAAGTTCGACAACGCCCTGTGCGGCGTCCGCTTCGACTCCGGCGTGCAGGGCGGCGTGCTCAACGCCGGCCAGTTCCTGCGCACCGGCACGTGGTGGCAGACCGAGCGGTGCAGGGGCCCGCAGCAGGACAACCCCATCGGCTTCGCCGGCCCGAACGCCCTGATCCCCGCCACCGTCGTCGCCCCGGCGTACGACCCGGACCGGCGCTGCAACGTGCGCGGCCTGACCGCGCTGGGCGAGTACGCGGTGCAGGGCATGATGCGCAGGCACATGATGATCGAGGTCGACCACATGAGCGTGAAGGCCGCCGGCCGCACGCTGGAGCTGGCCGCCGCCGCGCGCTACCCCGGTGTCCTGTCCAGCCACGGCTGGATGGACGCGCAGTGGACCGAGCAGGTCTACCGGCTCGGCGGGTTCATCGCGGGCTACGAGAACGACCCCGACAGCTACGTCGCCCAGGCCGCCGCCACCGAGGCCCTGCGCCGCAGGTACGACGTGGGCCTCGGCTTCGGCTCCGACTTCAACGGCGTCGGCTCCCACCCGGCTCCGCGCACCGGCGTGATCTACCCGTTCCGCAGCTACCCGGACGGCCCGCTGGTGGACCGGCAGCGCACCGGCGAACGCGTGTGGGACGTCAACACCGACGGCGGCGCGCACATCGGGCTGCTGCCGGACTGGGTCGAGCAGGTGCGGCAGCTCGGCGGCGACCAGGTCGTGGCGGACCTGCTGGGCGGGGCGGAGTCGTACCTGCGCACGTGGTCGGGGACTCAGCGCTGGACCTCGTGAGTGCGCAGGGCGTGCTCGCGGAACGCCCTGACCGCCGGTGGCAGCGGCTGGTCCGTCAGCCACGACAACCCGAACACCCGGCTCGACCGCGGCGTCAGCGGCAGCTCCCGCACGCCTGCCGGTGGCGTGAACTCGGGGTGGGGCAGCAACGCCACCCCGAGTCCCGCCGCCACCAGCCCGCGCACGGTCTCGGTCTCCTGCCCCTCGAAGGCGATGCGCGGCGTGAACCCGGCCGCCGCGCACAGGTCGTCGGTGATCTGCCGCAGCCCGTAGCCGTGCTCCAGGACGATGAAGTCCTCGTCCCGCAGGTCCGTCAGCCGCACCGCCCCGCGCGCGGCCAGCCGGTGCGCGGCGGGCACGACGACGATCAGCTCCTGCTCGAACAGCACCACCGAGGAGAACTCGGGGCCGGACGGCGGCGGGGCGACCAGCGCGAGGTCGATCTCGCCGGAGACGAGCTTGTCCACCACGCCCTGACGCGCGTCCTGGACCAGGCCGAACCGCACGTGCGGGTGCTCGGCGCGGAAGCCGCGGACCAGCTCCGGCACCACCGAGCGGCCGAGCATGTGCAGGAACCCGAGCACCACGCGGCCCTTCTCCGGGTCGAGCTCCTCCTCGACCTCGCGCAGGCCCGTCTCCAGCGCGGCCAGCGACCGGGTGGCGGCGTCGGCGAGCAGGCGGCCCGCGCGGGTCAGGCGGACGCGGCGGCCGGACCTGACCACGACGGGGGCGCCCAGTGCGTCACCGAGCTCGGCGAGCCAGCGGCTGACCGTGGGCTGCGGCAGGCCGAGGCGCTCCGCGGCACGGGTCACGTGCTCGTCGGCGGCAAGTGCTTTCAGCACGGCCAGCTTCGGAGCCAGCTCCAATTCGTCCACGGATTGATTCTGACGCATTTCCGTATTGGACGGATGCTTTAGCGTCGGAAGCATGACCAGGCTGACCGCGTCCATCGCCGCGTCCGGACTCGCGAGCTTCGCGCTGCTGTACGCGCCGCAGCCGCTGCTGCCGCTGATCGCGGACGAGTACGGGCTCGGGCCGGGCGGTGCGTCGCTGGCGATCTCGGCGTCCACGCTGGCGCTCGCGCTGGTGGTCGTGCCGGTCGCGGCGCTGTCCGAACGGATCGGGCGACGGTCGGTGATCGTCGCGAGCGTGCTGCTGGCCGGGCTGGTCGGGCTCGCGCTGCCGTTCGCGCCGAACTACGACGTGTTCCTGGTGCTGCGCGTGCTGCAGGGCGCGGCGGTCGCCGGGGTGCCCGCAGCGGCCATGGCGTACCTGGCCGACGAGCTCGACGGCGGCGGCGGCCTCGGCGCGGCGATGGGCGCGATGATCGCGGGCAACAGCGCGGGCGGCATGCTCGGCCGGCTCGCGTCCGGACTGACCGCGGACTGGCTGGGGTGGCGCGGCTCGCTGCTGGCGGCGGGGGTGTTCGGGCTGGTGGCTGCGGCCGTGGTGGTGTTCTTCCTGCCGCCGGCGCGCACCCGGCCGAAGCGGGCGCCGCGGGCGTTGAAGGCGGCGCTGCGCGACCCGGTGCTGCTGTCGCTCTACGCGGTGTCGGTGCTGCTGGTCGGGTCGTTCATCTCGTTCTACAACGTCGTCGGCTTCCAGCTCGGCGGGCCGACGTGGATCGAGTCGCTGGTCTTCCTCTTCTACGGCGTCGGCAGCGTGGCGTCGGCGTTCGCGGGCCGGTTCTCCGACCGGTTCGGCCGCGGCAGGGTGCTGCTCGCGTGCATCGGGGTCCTCGCGCTGGGCGCGCTCGCGAGCCTGGTGTGGGTGCCGCTCGGGCTGGCGGTCGTCACCGGCGGGTTCTTCGCCGCGCACGCCACGGCCAGCGCCTGGGTCGGTGCGCGCGCTCCGGAACACGCCCGCGGCCAGGCGTCCGGGCTGTACCTGCTCGGCTTCTACGTGGGCAGCAGCGTCGGCGGAACGGCGGGCAGCACGGCGTTCGGCGAGTGGGGCTGGGGCGGGCTGGTCGCCGTGGTCGTGGGCTGGCTGGCGCTCGCCGCGATGCTCGCTCAGAACTCCAGCGCGAGCGTGAGGCGCGCGTCGACCGGCACCAGCGCGACCTTGCCGAGCCGGGGCAGGTCGGGGTTGCCGTCGACCAGCCCCACCGAGACCGAGCGGGTGTCCGCCGGGATCTCCACCACGACCGCGAACGGCAGCGGGCCGCCGTCGTAGCGGGCACCGACCTGCGGTGCCGCCGAACCGTCCGGCAGGGTCACCGTGACCAGGTCCTTCGTCAGCAGGCCGCCCGCGGTGTCCGGCACGTCACCGGTGGCCTCCAGCCGGACCTCCAGCAGCGCCTTGTCGGGCGCGGAGGCCGTGGCGACGTCGTACTGGCTCGGACCGAGCTTCACCGGGCGCTGCCGGCCGAGCTTGACGCCGGTGACCTTCATGCCCATGGCGTTGCCGCCGAGCCGGAACTTCTGCGTCTGCTCGGCGAACTGCGCCGGACCGGCCGCGCGCAGCAGCACGGCGGGCGGGTTCTCGGCGCGCTTGCCGGACGGGACCTCGACCCGCTGCTCCAGCGACTTGGCGCCGAGCGTGCCCAGCGCGAGCGTCTCGGTGCCGGCCTGCGGGTCGGGCACGGTGTAGACGACGAACACCGAACCGTTGGCCGGCAGGCGGTCCTGCGGCAGCACCTGGCGCTTGCCGGGCAGCTCCAGCGCGAGCTCGGAGGGCTGCGGGGCGAAGCCCTGCCAGTTGGTGCGCAGGTAGCCGCTGTCGGTCTCGTTGAGCTTCTCGACCTTCATCCGCAGCACGCGCAGCCGGGAACCCGGCTCTGCGCGCACGGTGCCGTCGGAGGTGTGCCACAGGTCCGGGTTCGCCCAGCCGGTCACGGCCGTGGAGAGCAGGTCGTCGCGCACCCGCACGTCGACGTTGCCGAGCCCGAGGTCGGAGTTCGACCGCTTGCCGTCGTCGGGCAGCACGGCGAGGAAGTCCCTGCCCGCGGTCAGGTCCTGCTGCTTGGCCGGGTCGAACTGCTTGCCGTCGGTGCGGATCAGCGTGCCCACCGGGGAACTGCGGTTGCCGCTCTCGGGCACCTGCGGCGACTGGACCTCGAAGCGGACCTCGTCGTCGGTCTTGCCGACCTCCTTGAGCGGCACGGGCACCCAGTCGGTCGAGGCGCCGGTGCCGGGCACCTGCACCGGGCCGCACCACAGCCGCCGGTCCACCTCGGAGTCGACGCCGGTCTTGGCGAACCAGCAGCTGACCGCCGCGGCACCCGCCCGTGCCACGTAGCCGTACTCCAGCGTGAACGAGATCTGCGCCTCGGCCTCCGACTGCAGGTCGGAGGCGCCGGCGAGCTTCTTGCCGTCGACCGTGAGCGTGGGAGCGGGCGGGGCCGCCTTCGGTGCTGACGCACATCCGGCCGCCGCCAGGACGACCGCCAGACCCAGCACCGCACAACGCACAGTCCTCGCGCCCCTCACCAGTTGGAACCAAAAGTCACTACTGGTTAAAGGCGGCGTTCACACTTCAGGGTTGCCCCGGACGTGTGTGGCTCAAATCACACTGCGGTAGACCTCGACCGTCTGCTCCGCCATCGCGGCCCAGGAGAATTCCTGCTCAGCCCGCTTGCGGCCAGCCGCGCCGAACCGCTTGGCCCGCTCCGGGTCGGCGATGAGCGAGTTGATCGCCTCACTCAACTGCAGCCGGTAGGTCGACGGGTCGTGCTCGTCGTAGTGAACCAGGAGCCCGGTCTCACCGTCCGCGACGACCTCGGGGATGCCGCCGACGTCGGAGGCCACGACCGCCGTGCCGCACGCCATCGCCTCCAGGTTCACGATGCCGAGCGGCTCGTAGACCGACGGGCACACGAACACCGTCGCGTGGCTGAGGATCTGCCGGACCTCCGCGGGCTGCAGCATCTTCTGGATCCAGAACACGCCCTCGCGTGCCGCCGCGAGCTCGCTCACCGCGAGCCGGGTCTCCTCGGCGATCTCCGGGGTGTCCGGCGCGCCCGCGCACAGCACGATCTGCGCCTCCGGCGAGATCTGGTGCGCAGCGGCGACGAGGTGCCCGACGCCCTTCTGCCGGGTGATCCTCCCCACGAAAGCGACGATCGGCTTCGTGGGATCGATCCCACGGGACGTCAGGGCGTCCGTCTCGGAGACCGGGTGGTAGGCGACGGAGTCGATCCCGTTGCGGACGACGTGGACCTTCGCGGGGTCCAGCGCCGGGTAGGCGTCCAGGACGTCCGCGCGCATACCCTCGCTCACCGCGATGACCGCGTCGGCGTGCTCGTAGGCGGTGCGTTCCGCCCACGACGAGATCCGGTACCCGCCGCCGAGCTGTTCGGCCTTCCACGGCCGGCGCGGCTCCAGCGAATGCGCGGTCACCACGTGCGGCACCCCGTGCAGCAGCTTCGCGAGGTGGCCGCCCATGTTGGCGTACCAGGTGTGCGAGTGCACGAGGTTCGCCGTGGACACCGCCGCCGCCATTTCGAGGTCGACGGCAAGTGTGGTCAACGCCGCGTTTGCGTGCTCCAAAGAATGGGGAGGGTTGTGCGCCGTGGCGTCTCCCCTGGGCGCCCCGAAACAATGCACGTCGACATCGACCAGCTCTCTGAGGTGCGGCACGAGGAATCCCACGTGCACACCAGCGCCGCCGTAGACCTCCGGCGGGTACTCCCGCGTCATGAGCGCAACTCGCACGCACCCACCGTAGATCACAGCGCGACACGGTGGGACGAACTGCTTTGCGTCTGGTTCGCGGACGATCGCCCGGATAGGGTCACGTGTTGTGAAGGGGCAGCCGCACGTCCTCGGAATTGTGCTTGCCGGTGGTGAAGGCAAGCGCCTGTGGCCACTGACGGCAGACCGCGCGAAACCGGCCGTGCCCTTCGGGGGCAACTACCGGCTGGTCGACTTCGTGCTGTCGAACCTGGTCAACGCCGGGCTCGCGAAGCTCTGCGTGCTGACGCAGTACAAATCGCACTCACTGGACCGCCACATCTCGACGACGTGGCGCCTGTCCAATGTGCTCGGTCAGTACGTGACGCCGGTCCCGGCCCAGCAACGCCTGGGCCCGCGCTGGTACACCGGCTCGGCCGACGCGATCTTCCAGTCGCTGAACCTCGTCCACGACGAGAAGCCGGACCACGTCGTGATCTTCGGCGCGGACCACGTGTACCGGATGGACCCCGGCCAGATGATCTCGCAGCACGTCGAGTCGGGTGCCGCGGTGACCGTCGCCGGCATCCGCGTGCCGCGGACCGAGGCCAAGGCGTTCGGCTGCATCGACTCCGACGCCTCCGGCAAGATCACCCGCTTCCTGGAGAAGCCGTCGGAGCCGCCGCACGTGCCGGACGACCCGGACGTGACGTTCGCGTCGATGGGCAACTACGTCTTCACGACCGAGGCGCTGCTCGACGCGCTGCGCGGGGACGCGTTGAACCCGGACTCCGACCACGACATGGGCGGCGACATCATCCCGATGCTCGTCGACCGCGGCAAAGCGCACGTCTACGACTTCCAGGACAACGAGGTGCCGGGCGCAACGGACCGCGACCGCGGCTACTGGCGCGACGTGGGAACGATCGACGCCTACTACGACGCCCACATGGACCTGGTCTCCGTCCACCCGATCTTCAACCTCTACAACCAGCTGTGGCCCATCCGCACGGCGACGCCGCCGCTGCCGCCGGCCAAGTTCATCGCGGGAGGGTCCGCTGAGGACTCGATGGTCGGCCCCGGCGCGATCATCTCCGGCAAGATCCACGGCTCGGTGATCTCGTCGGACGTGGTGGTCGAGGTCGGCTCGGTCGTGCAGGGCTCGGTGCTGCTGCCGGGCGTGCGGATCGGCAAGGGCGCGGTGGTCCGGCGGGCGATCCTGGACAAGAACGTCGTGGTGCCCGACGGTGCGCTGATCGGCGTGGACGCCCCGATGGACCGTGAGCGCTACACCGTCTCAGCAGGCGGCGTCACAGTCCTAGGCAAGGGCGTCCGCGCTTACTAGCCCCACACCCTTCTTCTCTTACACACCCCTTGCATGCGCCGATAACCCGCGCACGCGCGGATCGCACGAAAGGTCCCCGCGTGCGACAGGAGCGCACGAAAGGGCCCCGCGTCCCCTTCCAAAAAGGCATGCGGGAGTCCCGCGTTCCCCTGGAGGGCACGTGGGGGCCCCGCGTGACCGTCCTAGGGGCGGCGGGCGGCGACCAGGAGGCCGTCGCCCAGCGGCAGGATGACTGGAACGAGGCGCGGGTCCTCCCGGCACGAGCGCGCGATCTCGCGCATGGCCAGGGTCGACTCGTCCTTGACCTTCGGGTCGACGACCTTGCCGTGCCAGAGGACGTTGTCGAACGCGATGACGCCGCCGGGCCGCAGCATCCGCACCCCGTGTTCGAGGTACTGCGGGTACTCGGGCTTGTACGCGTCGACGAAGACGAGGTCGTAGGCCGCGTCGGTGAGACGGGGGAGGACCTCCAGGGCCTTGCCCATGATCAGGCGGGTCCGCGACGGTGAGATGCCGGCGGCGGCGTACGCCTCGCGGGCGGCGCGCTGGTGTTCGGGGGCGACGTCGATGGACGTCAGCACGCCGGACCTCGGCATCCCCGACAGCAGGTAGAGGCCGCTGGTGCCGGCGCCGGTGCCGATCTCGACGACGGCCTTCGCCTGCAGGGCGGCCGCGAGGAACCTGAGAGCGGCTCCGCCACCCGCGCCGATGGGCACGCAGCCCAGTTCCTCACCGCGTGCGCGCGCGGCGAGGTGCACGTCGTCCTCGGGGAGGTACTGCTCGACGTACTCCCGCAGGGCCGATTCCGGTGTCACAAGGACGAAGGCTAGTGCCACTTGTGCCCAAAACGGGTGAACGCCGCCCGAACCGAGATTCTCAGGGTGCTCTCAGCCAGCTCTCACGATCGTTTAAACCGCGCGGGAGAAGGTACAGGGGCAAGAAGCCAGGCTCTGGTCGGGAACAAGCCGGACCCGCCGTCCGTTGAGCCGCACAAGGGTCGCCGGGCGGCCCACATGGAGGTGCCGAAACACCTGATGCGCACGCAGTCGAGTTCGCCGGAGGCCGTCGCGCCCATCGAGACGGCCGACTGGACGCCGCCCTCGTGGGACAGCATTGTCCGCGAGCACGCGGACAGGGTCTACCGGCTCGCGTACCGCCTGACCGGCAACCAGCACGACGCCGAGGACCTCACGCAGGAGACGTTCATCCGCGTCTTCCGCTCCCTGGCGTCGTACAAGCCGGGCACCTTCGAGGGGTGGCTGCACCGCATCACCACCAACCTCTTCCTGGACATGGCACGCCGGCGCAGCCGCGTGCGCATGGAGGCGCTGCCCGAGGACAACGACCGCCTCGAGGGTGACGACCTGTCCCCCGAGGAGATCTACGACGAGAACCACCTCGACCCGGACCTGCAGGCCGCGCTCGACGAGCTCCCCCCGGAGTTCAGGGCCGCCGTCGTGCTCTGTGACGTGGAAGGACTCTCCTACGAGGAGATCGGCGCCACTCTCGGGGTGAAGATGGGTACCGTGAGGAGCAGGATCCACCGGGGCCGCCAGGCCCTGAAGGTCGCTTTGGAACGCCGTCGTCGGGAATCGTTGCTGGAGGACTCTGCATGACCGACCTCCGTGGTTGGAGCCTGCCTGAGCAGCACCTGTTGCCGGATGCCGTGGTCGCGTTCGTGGACGGAGAGCTGTCCTCGGTCGCACACGAGCGAGCCTCTGCGCACATCCAGCGCTGCGGCTTCTGCGCGTTCGAGACCTACACGCAGCAGCAGGCGCGCGCAGCCGTGCGCACCGCGTCGGCGCCCACGGCGTCGGCCTCGCTGCTCGACCGGCTCGGCGCCATCCCGCAGGAGGTCGAGCTGCCGTCCGCACCGGACGGGCTCGCGATCACCGAGGACGGCCAGTTCGTCGCCGTTCAGCGCACCGACAAGCCCGCGTTCGGCTCCGGTCCCGTGCTGGGGTCGTCCAAGCCGCTGGGCAGCCAGGGCTGGTTCACCGGCCGCAGGGCCCGCCAGGGAGCGGGCGTCGTCGTGAGCGGCATGCTGCTCGGCGCGCTCGCGTTCGCCACCCCGGACGGCGAGCCGAAGCTGCCCGCGCAGCCGGCGCCCTTGATCCACCAAGACCTGACCGGCGCGCTCGTCGGCACCCGCTGACAGCTATTTCACCGCTCGTCAGGCAGGCTGTGGTTCAGCACTCCTAGCGGAAAACTCGGGGAGAGATGAGCCAGCAGTCGCCCAACGGCCAGACGCCCACACCTGTGTCCGGAGTGGACGACGGAGCACACCGCAGGCTGCGCCCGCGACCGCTCGTGCAGCCGCCGGTCGACCCCACCCACGCCACCGCCTTCGGCCGCCCCGCCGGTGTCGACGGCGCGTTCGCCGCGCGCACCGTGCAGGTTCCCCAGGTGCAGTCCGCGCCACCGCCACCCGAGTCGCTGGCCACCGCGTTCGGCCGCCAGGGCTCCGGTGAGCTGTTGCAGCGCCCGCCCGGCCACCAGCCGCACAGCACGCCCGACCCCGACGTCGACCCGGTCTTCTGGGACGGCAAGCCCGCCGCCGACCCGTGGCGCGACCCCGCCGCCGGTGCCGTCATCGGCCCGCCCGCCGTGGGCGAGGACCCGCCGGGAGAGCCGGAGAAGGCCCAGGAGCCCGGTCCCCAGCTGAGCGTCCCCGAGCTGCTGTTCGGCCGCCGCGTGAAGCCCACCGCCCTCGCCCTGCTGATGGTCGCCGCCCTGTTGGTCGGTTCCGTCGGCGGCCTCGTCGGCTGGCTGATCGGGCGCGCCGGCAACCCGCTGACCGACTCGACGGTCACCCTCGCCGAGGTCTCGGAGGGCAAGGAACGCCCGGCCGGCTCGGTGTCCGACATCGCCAAGCGCGTGACCCCGAGCGTCGTCTCCATCGAGTTCAAGGGTGCGAACGTCGCGGGCGTCGGTTCCGGCGTCGTCATCGAGAGCGGCGGCTACATCCTCACCAACGACCACGTCGTCGCCCCCGCCGCCGCGGACTCCTCGGCGAAGCTGAGCGCCGTGTTCACCGACGGCACCCGCGCCGCGGCCCGCGTCGTGGGCCGCGACCCGAAGACCGACCTCGCCGTCATCAAGGTCGAGGTGACGAACCCGACGGTGCTGCAGTTCGGCAACTCCGACGAGCTCCAGGTCGGTGACTCCGTGATCGCCGTCGGTTCGCCGCTGCAGTTGTCGAACACCGTCACCGAGGGCATCGTCTCCGCGCTGCACCGCCCCGTGACCGCCGCGGGCGAGAACGGCGGCCCCCAGGTCACCTACGACGCCATCCAGACCGACGCGGCCATCAACCCCGGCAACTCCGGTGGCGCACTGGTCGACTCGCGCGGTGCCCTCGTCGGCATCAACTCGTCGATCCGCACCGAGACCGGCGGTTCGGTCGGCCTCGGCTTCGCCATCTCCGGCAACCAGGCCCGCAAGATCGGCCAGGAGCTCATCCGCAGCGGCTCGGTCAAGCACGCCGACATGAACGTCAACGTCAAGTCGGTCTCCGCCGAGACCTCCGAGGGCGCCCAGGTGCAGAACGTCCCCGCCGGTGGGGCCGCGGCCACCGCCGGCATCCAGGAGGGCGACGTCATCACGAAGGTCGGCGACCGGATGGTCCGCAACGCCGCCGAACTGGTCGTAGCGGTCAGGGAACACGAAATCGGCGAAACCGTGCAGGTCGTGCTGGCGCGGCAGGGCCGTGAGCTGAAAATCGACGTCACGCTCAAGTCCGACTGACAAGTAGGCTGGGACCCGTGTTCGACAGCATCGGATGGGTCGAGATCCTCATCATCGTCGTCGCGGGTCTCTTCATCCTGGGCCCCGAACGCCTGCCGTCCGCGGCGGCCTGGCTGGGCAAGACGGTCCGCCAGGTCCGTGAGTACGCGACCGGCGCACGCGAGCAGCTCAAGCAGGAGATGGGCCCGGAGTTCGAACAGCTCCGCAAACCCCTGGAGGACCTGCGGGAGCTGCGCAACTTCGATCCGAAGCGCGCGGTGACGAAGCACCTCTTCGACGACCCGGAGCCGACGACGAAGGCGAACGGCTACCCGACGCCGCCCACTCCTCCCACCCCTGAGCAGCGCCCTCTGGCCCCCGGCGAACGCCCGCCGTTCGACCCGGACGCCACCTGACCCGAGAACGAACGAGGGGCCCCGCGTCACCGGTCCGGTGACGCGGGGCCCCTCGTCCTCGTTCTGCTACCGCCCGGCGGGCGAGACGTTCAGCAGGCGGCCGGCCAGGCCGCGGGAGCGGACCGAAAGCTTCGTCGCCACCTCGGTGAGGACCTGCGCGGCCGCCGAGTCCGGCACGGCCTGCACGATCGGGGTGCCCGCGTCACCGTTCTCCCGCAGCCGCGGGTCCAACGGGATCTGGCCGAGCAACGGCACGTCGGAGCCCACCGCACGGGTCAGCGACTCGGCGACGGCCGCACCGCCGCCCGCGCCGAAGACCTCCATGCGGGAGCCGTCGGGCATCTCCAGCCACGACATGTTCTCGATCACGCCCGCGACCCGCTGCCGGGTCTGCAACGCGATGGAACCGGCGCGTTCGGCCACCTCGGCGGCGGCGGTCTGCGGGGTCGTGACGACCAGGATCTCGGCGTTCGGCACGAGCTGGGCCACGGAGATGGCCACGTCACCGGTGCCCGGCGGGAGGTCGAGGAGCAGGACGTCGAGGTCGCCCCAGAACACGTCGGCCAGGAACTGCTGCAGCGCGCGGTGCAGCATCGGGCCGCGCCACACCACCGGGGTGTTGCCGGGGGTGAACATGCCGATCGAGATGACCTTCACGCCGTGCGCCTGCGGCGGCATGATCATCTTCTCGACCTGGGTGGGACGGCCGTCCGCGCCGAGCATGCGGGGGATCGAGTGGCCGTAGATGTCGGCGTCGACGATGCCGACGGACAGGCCGCGCGCGGCCATGGCGACGGCCAGGTTCACGGTGACCGAGGACTTGCCGACACCGCCCTTGCCGGACGCGACGCAGTACACGCGGGTCAGCGAGCCGGGCTGGGCGAACGGGATGACCGGTTCCTCGGTGCCGCCGCGCAGGGTCTTGCGCAGCTCGGTGCGCTGGGCGTCGCTCATCACGTCGAGGTCGACGCGCACCGACGAGACGCCTTCCAGCGCGGACACGGCCGCGGTGACGTCGGCGGTGATCTTGTCGCGCATCGGGCAGCCGGCGACCGTCAGGTAGACCCCGACCACGACCGAGCCGTCCGCGGCCACCTCGACGTCCTTGACCATGCCGATCTCGGTGATCGGACGGCGGATTTCGGGGTCCTGCACACCGGAGAGCGCCTTGCGGACGTCCTCCGCGGTGGGGAGGGGCTGCGTGGTGGTCACCGATCCATGCTACGTCCGGTTCACGCCCGTCCTACCGGCCGGTCACTTTCCAGCGCAGGCCCAGGTCGTAGCGGGAGGAGCGCTGTCCGTAACATCGACGTCCGTGCCGGAATCGGGTAGTTCCCGATTGCCCACCCGCGTCGAGCTCGGGGTGTGGCGATCGTTCCTCCGCGCGCATGCACGGATCACGCGGGTCCTCGAGACCGAACTGATTGCTGAGCAGCGCCTTTCTCTCGCGGCGTACGACGTGCTGGTTCAACTGGCCGAGTCGCCCTCCACGCGCATGCGCATGACCGAGCTCGCCGACGCCGTCCTGCTGTCCCGCTCCGGCGTGACCCGGCTCGTGGACCGGCTGGAACGCGCGGGGCTCGTCGGGCGGGAACGCGCCGACGGTGACGGACGCGGCATCGTGGCCGTGCTCACACCGCTCGGTGCCGAACGCCTCCGCAGCGCCTCCACCACCCACCTGGCGGGCGTCGCCGAGCACTTCGGCGAGAGCTTCGGACCCGGTGAGCTGGAGGCCTTCGGACGCACCTGCGACCGGCTGGCCGCGGACGACGTCTTCCCGTGATCACCGTCGTGGGACTCGTGCACGTCGAGGCCGGCCGCCTCCTCGTTGTGCGCTCACGCAACAAGAAGGCCTTCTACCTCCCCGGCGGCAAGATCGAACCCGGCGAGACCCCGGCCGAGGCGCTGCGCAGGGAGGTCCGCGAGGAGCTCGGCATCGACCTCGACCGCCCCGAGGTCCTTCAGCGCTACGTCGCCCCCGCGTACGGCGAGGGAGAGGGCGCGATCGTCGACATGACCTGCTTCACGGCGGAGCTGCTCGGCACACCGCAGCCGACGAGCGAGATCGCCGAGCTCACCTACGTCACCCGCGACGAGTACCGCGCGCACGCCGAGACGGCACCCGCGATCCACGACGTGCTGGCCGACCTGGTCGAGGCCGGGCACGTCAGGCCGTGAGCAGCGGCTGGTCCCGGTCGGTCGTCACGGCCTGACCTTCTTGCGGTTGTCCTGCTCCTTCACCAGCTTCTCCAGCTCACCGCGGATGAAGTCGCGCGTCGCCACCTCGCCGAGGGCCAGTCGCACCGCGGCCAGTTCGCGCGCCAGGTACTCGGTGTCCGCCTTCGTCTGCGCCGCCCGCTTGCGGTCCTCCTCCAGCGACACCCGGTCCCGGTCGTCCTGCCGGTTCTGCGCGAGCAGGATCAGCGGTGCGGCGTAGGCGGCCTGGGTCGAGAACGCCAGGTTCAGCAGGATGAACGGGTACGGGTCCCACCGCAACGACACCGCGACGAGGTTCACCGTGATCCAGACGACGACGATCAGCGTCTGCCAGAACAGGAACTTGCCGGTGCCGAGGAAGCGCGCGAGCCGCTCGGAGAGCTGTCCGAACGTGTCGGGGTCGATCGAGAACCGGAAACCCCTCGGTTCGCGCGGCTGGTCGAGCCTGCGGCGGGGCAGTACTTCAGGCATGGCTCAGTCCCGTCTCGCGCCAGTTGTCCGGCAGCAGGTGGTCCAGCACGTCGTCGACGGTGACCGCGCCGAGCAGGTGCTCGGTGTCGTCGATCACCGGTGCGCACACCAGGTTGTAGGTGGCGAAGTAACGGGTCACGTCGCTCAGCGAGGCGTTCGGCGACAACCGGGCCAGGTCGGTGTCGAGCACGCCGGCGACGAGGTCGAACGGTGGTTCGCGCAGCAGCCGCTGGATGTGCACGCAGCCGAGGTAGCGGCCCGTCGGCGTCGCGGAGGGGGAGCGGCAGACGAAGACCATCGACGCCAGCGCCGGCGTGAGGTCGGGGTTGCGCACCCGTGCCAGCGCCTCCGCGATCGTCGCGTCCGGCGTCAGGATGATCGGTTCCGGCGTCATCAGACCGCCCGCGGTGTCGAACGAGTACTCCAGCAGGCGGCGGACCGGTTCGGACTCCTCGGGTTCCATGAGGTCGAGCAGCCGGTCCTTCGTCACCTCGGACAGCTCGGCGAGCAGGTCGGCCGCGTCGTCCGGGTTCATCGCCTCCAGGACGTCCGCGGCGCGTTCCTCGTCCAGGTGCGACAGGACGTCCTTCTGGTCCTCTTCGGACAGTTCTTCGATGACGTCCGCGAGCCGTTCGTCGTCGAGGGCGTCCGCGACCTCGTGGCGGCGCTTGGGCGGCAGCTCGTGGAGGGCGTGGGCCACGTCGGCCGCGCGCATGCCCTCGAACACCGCGACGAGCTGCTGCGCACCCTGCGGCTGGCCGGCGAGCTGGTTCACGCTCAGACCGCTGACGTCCTCCCACCGCCACACCTGCACCGGTCCGCGCCGGCCGAGGCGTCCGGAGCGCCGGCGGACCGCGACCTTGACCATCCGCCAGTCACGGGTGCGGGTCAGCTCCATCGCGGCGTCGGTGACGGTCGCGGACGAACCGTCCTCCAGCTCCACCGTGGCGTCCAGCACCTCGCCGATCACCAGGACCTCGTTGACCCGCTGGTGGAACGGCCGCAGGTTCACCGACCCGGTCGCGAGCGTCACCGCGTTCGGCTCGACCGTGGTGACCCGCAGCATCGGCACGAAGATCCGCCGGCGGGTGGCGAGCTCGACGACCATGCCGAGCACCCGCGGTGGCTGCCGGTCGATGCGGAGGCTGATCACGACGTCCCTGGCCTTGCCGATGGGTTCGCCATCGGGGCCGAAGACGGGGAGTCCGGCCAACTGCGCGATGTAGACCCTGTTCACAGCCACCACGACAGCGAGCCTAGATCAGGACCTGACCGCCCACTCGGCGATCTCGGCGCAGATGGCCGCTTGGTCCGGCAGGTCCTCCTCCAGGCACCAGATCCAGTTCGCCACCGCGCGCTGCAACGTCCAGTCGCGGGCCTTCGCCACGTCCAGCTCGCCCGCGTCGCACAGCGCGAGGAACCGGCCGGTCAGCCCCCTGCGCCCGTCCAGCTCGCCGAACCTGTTCCACAGCAACGGGATCATGCAGTACTCGGGGTCACCGGACAGCGGCTTCGGGTCGATCACGAGCCACGGTTCCCGGTCGCCGCGCAGCACGTTCCGGTAGTGCAGGTCCTCGTTGACGAGCGTCGTGCCCATCGGCCGGGTGCCCGCTTCCCCGGCCGCGTCGAGCAGCCTGCGGGGAACGGCCGGGTGCTCCTTCAGCGTGTCCGTGAACCGGCGGAAGCCCGCGGGCGCTTCGAGGTGCCGGTGGCGGCGCAGCAGGTCGCCGATCACGCCGACGGCGAGGTCGGTCGGTTCGTCGTCGAGCGAGTGCTGGTCGAGGCGTTCCAGCAGCAACGCGCCGAGTTCCGCGTCGTGGCCGAGCAACCGGACCGCGCCGTTGCCGTCGTAGAGCCGCAACGCGATCGGCTCGTGCTCGGTCTCGCGGTCGACCCACGTCAGCTTCAGCACGGCCGGGTGCCCGTCCGGCCGGCGCACCGGGAGCACTACGGCGCAGAACCCGTTCATCAGCGCGCCGTCCGGGGTGAGCCGCCAGCGCGCGCACGCCTTCGTGGCCAGTGAAGGCAGCTTCGCGACCCACTCCGGCGCGCCCTCGCCGAGCTCGAGCCCGAAGCCCTCCGGCACGGTGATCACGCGCCGAACTCCAGCCGGTACACCGCGTCCCACTCGGGTTTCGTGTTGAGCCGCGCGGTCTTCAGCGCCTGGGCCGTCTCGTCGTCCGGTTCCACGAGCCGGGCTGTGGCCTGCGCGTCGACGAGGTGCGAGTGCGTGCTGGGGGAGCGGACGGTGACGGTGACCTCGGCGCCGTCGGCCAGTCCGGGCACCTGCTGTTCCGTGCCGCCGGTGATCACCCACAACGCGTCGTCGCGCCAGTGGGCGTGCACCAGCTTCGGTTCGCGGCCGGGTGAGGTGATCCACACGGCGGCCGCTTTCCGCAGCGCCGCGTCGAGGATGCGCGTGATCTCCACCGGTTCAGACTGCCAGGGGCTGTGAGACGGGACTCAGCGGACATGCGCCCCGCAGCGATGCGTGCCACTGTGGCCCACATAGTTACCGGCCGGTACGAGGAGGTACTCCAGTGGTCGACCAGCAGCGTCCCCGTCGCTCGTGTCTGGCGGTCCCCGGCTCGAGCCAGAAGATGATCGACAAGGCCCGCACGCTGCCGGCGGACCAGGTGTTCCTGGACCTGGAGGACGCCTGCGCGCCCCTGGCCAAGCCGGACGCCCGCAAGACCATCGTCGCGTCCCTCAACGAGGGCGGCTGGGACGGCAAGGCCCGCGTCGTGCGCGTCAACGACTGGACGACGGAGTGGACCTACCGCGACGTCACCGAGGTCGTCGAGGGCGCGGGCGCGAACCTCGACTGCATCATGCTGCCGAAGGTCCAGACGCCGGAGCAGGTCGTGGCACTCGACCTCCTGCTCACCCAGATCGAGAAGACCATGGGCCACGAGGTCGGCAAGATCGGCATCGAGGCGCAGATCGAGAACGCCCTGGGTCTCAACAACGTCAACGCGATCGCCACCGCGTCCCCGCGCGTCGAGACGATCATCTTCGGCCCCGCGGACTTCATGGCGTCGATCAACATGAAGTCGCTGGTCGTCGGCGAGCAGCCGCCCGGCTACGACGTGGGCGACGCCTACCACTACATCCTGATGCGGATCCTGATGGCCGCGCGCGCCCACGACAAGCAGGCCATCGACGGCCCGTACCTGCAGATCCGCGACGTCGAGGGCTACAAGCGCGTCGCCGGCCGGTCCGCGGCACTGGGCTTCGACGGCAAGTGGGTGCTGCACCCCGGCCAGATCGAGGCGGCCAACGAGGTCTTCAGCCCCAAGCAGGACGACTACGACCACGCCGAGAACATCCTCGACGCCTACGAGTACTACACGTCCGAGGCGGGCGGGAAGCGCGGCGCCGTGATGCTCGGCGACGAGATGATCGACGAGGCGTCGCGGAAGATGGCGCTCGTGATCTCCGGCAAGGGACGCGCCGCGGGCATGTCGCGTGCGAACGTGTGGACGCCCCCGGAGGACTGAGTTCCGTCACGGGTTGTGCGCCATTTCACCCCTGATGTCACTGGACGTGGCCGACCGTCACGGGTTGCGTTCAAAACGGGTGAGGTGACGCACAATCCGTGACCGGGGTTTGCGATCTCGCCCCGGTGCGGGTGCATGCTCTGGGGCATGTCACGTTCGAGTAACGGCAAGGCGGGCAGGCGCCTGCGGCTCTTCAAGCGCCGCGAGGACGACCTGCTCGAGCGCAGCTTCCGCAGCTGCCCTGGATGCGATGCCGACGTCCACGTGTTCGCCGACGTGTGCCGCCACTGCGGTGGTGCGCTGGAGATCGCCCTCGCGGGCTGAGCTCACCGCTAGTACGTGCTGCCCTGCTTGGCCGCCGCGATGATCGCGATGATGACGATCGCGAAGTACAGCAGGTAACCGGCGATGACCAGGTACCCGACGATGAGGCCCGCGAGCGCCAGGCCACGGCCGTCCTCCTCGCCCCGCTTGATCCGCCCCATCGCGATGTGGCCGAAGATGACGCCGATGATGGACGTCACGCCGCAGGTCGCGATGCCCACGCAGGACAGCACGAGCGCGAGGATCGCGTTCGTCTGCGGCTTCGGCACGGGCGGCGGGTAGCCGTAGCCGTACATCGGCTGCGCGCCGTACGGGCCGGGTTGCTGGCCGTAGGGCTGGCCGGGCTGCTGGCCGTACGGGTCCTGCTTCGGGTTGTACGGGTCGTAGGTCATCGCTGGTCCCCCTAGGTGTGGTGAGGCGGGATCTTAAGTCCGCACTGTTCATTCGCCGCGCATGGGTGCGCGATCACACCTGTTGGGGAAGCTGTTTCGGTACAGCCGCCATGGCTGTGTTGCGGAGAGCACACCACGGTCGCGAACGAGCGTTAACCGGTCCATACTCGCCGGTAACTCTTGCTTCGGAAGGGAAGTGCGATGGCGCGCCTCGCCCAGACCGCGGGTCTCACGGACATCCAGGAAGAAATCCTCGCGACCGTTCGCACGTTCGTGGACAAGGAGATCATCCCGCACGCGCAGGCGCTGGAGCACGGCGACACCTACCCCGCCGACATCGTCGAGGGCATGAAGGAGATGGGCCTGTTCGGCCTGACGATCCCGGAGGAGTTCGGCGGGCTCGGCGAGTCGCTGCTGACCTACGCGCTCGTCGTCGAGCAGATCGCGCGCGGCTGGATGAGCGTCTCCGGTGTCATCAACACCCACTTCATCGTGGCGCACATGCTCAAGCAGCACGGCACGCAGGAGCAGAAGGAGAAGTACCTGCCGCGAATGGCCGCGGGCGAGGTGCGCGGCTCGTTCTCGATGTCGGAGCCCGAGCTGGGCTCGGACGTGGCCGCGATCCGCACGAAGGCCGTCAAGGGCGCGGACGGCTACACGATCAACGGCCAGAAGATGTGGCTGACCAACGGCGGCACGTCGAACCTGACCGCCGTGCTCGTGAAGACCGACGAGGGCGCGGACAAGCCGCACCAGAACCTCACGACGTTCCTGGTGGAGAAGCCGGAGGGCTACGGGGAGGTCCTGCCCGGCCTCACGATCCCCGGCAAGATCGACAAGATGGGCTACAAGGGCGTCGACACCACCGAGATGGTGTTCGACGGCTTCGAGATCTCCGCCGACCAGGTCCTCGGCGGCGCCACCGGCCAGGGCTTCCGGCACATGATGGACGGCGTCGAGGTGGGCCGCGTGAACGTGGCCGCCCGCGCGTGCGGCATCGCGCTCCGCGCCTTCGAGCTCGCGATCGAGTACTCGCAGCAGCGCAGGACGTTCGGCAAGGCCATCGCCGAGCACCAGGCCATCGCGTTCAAGCTCGCCGAGATGGCCACCAAGGTCGAGGCGGCGCACCTGATGATGGTCAACGCGGCGCGCCTGAAGGACTCCGGTCAGCGCAACGACGTCGAGGCCGGCATGGCCAAGCTCATCGCCTCGGAGTACTGCGCGGAGGTGACGCAGGAGGCGTTCCGCATCCACGGCGGCTACGGCTACTCCAAGGAGTACGAGATCGAGCGCCTGATGCGCGAGGCGCCGTTCCTGCTGATCGGCGAGGGCACCTCGGAGATCCAGAAGACGATCATCTCCCGGGGTCTGCTGCGGGAGTACCAGAGCCGGGGTTAGCCCGTTGGGGGTCGCTCTTTCACGGGAGTGGCCCCTGACGCTCCCCGTCCGGCCCGCACCGGGACTGCGCCAGGTCGCCGCGCTCGTTGGCGTGCAACGGGTTCTCGCCACCGCACCCCGTCGTGCCGTCGAACACCTCGGCGGTGGCCGGATCCTGTTGCAGCTCACCGAACACCTCGACGAGGTGCCGCCGGAGCTGACGACGTTCCTCCGCCCGTGCCGCACTGAAACCCGGTTGCCCGCAGGTCCACACTCGAACCACACGTTCGACGATGCTCTGGTGACCTCATGACGCACCCCCTGGCCGGCCCGACCCGCCGCCTCGCCCTGCCCGCCTCCGCCCAGCGCGCTCATCTGGAGTCGATCGGCACCGCTCCGTCCACCGACGAGCTCGCCCTGGAGTTCGACGACGTCCGCCGGCACCCGGTCCCGCCGGCCGCCGGCCCGTTCGTCGACCGCATCGACACCCTGCTGGAGACGATGAGCGGTCCCGGCCCGGTGTGGCACGTCACCTCACTGGCCACTGCCGCGCAGTGGGCCGAGCTCCGCCTGCTCGCCGCCGAGCTCCTGCGCCACCTCCCGGCCCACCCGCGCCCACTGGCCCCGTCCGAACGCGAACTGCTGGCTCTCCTGCTCACCGACTTCCCCGGCCTGCACGCCCAGCTCGACCACGTCCAGGTGCGCGCACCGTGGTACGACGGATCGGCCAGCCTCGACCTCGACACCTCCGGCCCCGCTGCTGACGTGCCCGACGGCGTGCTGCCGGTCAGCGCCGAGGTGCACTCGAACGGCGAGCACATCGGCGAACTGCTGCTGTGGGTCGCCAACGGCCGGTTGTCCGCCATCGAGTACGCCTGGGTCACCGACGAACCCCCGCACACCCTGCCTCCCGCGGCCGCGGTGACCACCCGGCGCTGACCGCTCGCTGCTCGGCTTCGACCGGCCGCGCACGCTGGCGATCACCCACGTCGTCGACGGCGACCTCGGCAAGGCCGCCGCGGTGATCGAGGAGGAGCGGGAGCGGGTGGGGGCGGGCAAGGACGCCTACGCGCGCGCCCACCGTGCGTTCGTGCACCGGTTCGGGCTGGTCTTCGCCTAAGTTCGAGGGCGGCAAGTGGCCCACGGATCGTGTGGGCAGTCGTCGGATCATCACCGGAGAAGCTTCTATGTTTGTCGGACGGCTCGATGAGTTGCTGGGCAGTGCGATCGCCAAGGTCAGACGCGTCAACTACGTGCGTCCCGGCGGCCACCGCGAGGCCGAGGAGGGACCGATCGAGCTCACCCTGGAGAACGGTGCGGTCCTCCTCTTCGAGTCGGGCTCCGATGGTGAGTCGCTCCGCCTGTCCACCGGTGAATGGGCTGACCCGTTCGCTGGTCCGCTGTCCCCCGAGAACCAGGACTTCGTGGCCCGCTCGGGGAAGTGGACCGCCTTCGACGTGTCGTCCGAGGGGGACTACCGAGAACTCGTAGGACGTCGGGTCGAGGACATCTCGCTGGTGGTCGAGAACGGTAAGACGACCGGTGTGGAGCTCTCGGTCGGATCGGTGCTCGTGCGGGCGGTGGTCGTCGCTGACGAGCTCACGGTCGTCCTCGGCGAGGTAGCAGGGCGTCCTTCGAATCAGGAGGAGTCGTGAAGGTGGTCGTCGACGGAAAGTCGATCACGGGGGAGCACAGGTTCGTCGTCTGGTTCGAGTAGCGCGCTGTGGGCGTCGTGGTCAGTGGAGCAATCCGGCAAAACACCCGTAGGCGTCTCAGCACGGCGCACCGGGCACTGGCAGGATGGGACGATCAGCGCGTCCGACAGAGGTGGTCCCCTGTGACGAGTCCGTTCGCCAACCCGAACCGACCCGGTGTCCCGCCACGCCTGCCCACGCCGCCGACGGGGTGGCCGGTCGGGTCGTACGCCACCTACGAGGAGGCGCAGCGGGCGGTCGACTTCCTGGCGCTCGAGGACTTCCCGGTGCAGGACGTGACGATCGTCGGCGTGGACCTGATGCTGGTCGAGCGGGTCACCGGGAAGCTCACCTGGGGGCGCGTCCTCATGACCGGTGCCGCCAGCGGTGCGTGGTTCGGTCTGTTCGTCGGCCTGCTGCTGACCCTCTTCAGCCCGGAACCGGGGGTGACGGTCGGGCCGGTGCTCACGGGTCTGATCACCGGTGTGTTCTTCGGGCTCGTGTTCGCCGCGGTCGGCTACGGGTCGGCGCGGGGCAAGCGGGACTTCCAGTCGGCGAGCCAGCTGGTGGCAGGGCGGTACGACGTGCTGTGCCACCCGAAATCGGCGGAGAAGGGCCGTGACCTGCTGGCCAGGCTGGCCATGCGCCCTTCAAACCCCTAGCTGTTGAGACATGAAGAACAGCTATTGGTTCTGAATCGTTGCCTCTCTTGGTTGCGGCTCCTGATCACCAGGCCTAGGTTCGGTGCACCGGTCCGCCGGGTGCGGCCGGTGGCACGACGAGGTGCCGGGCATTGCGGTCTGGCTCCTCCGTGCAGTCGGGAAGGAGGCAGGGCCGATGGGTGCGAACCGACGCCATCGACTCGCCGCCGGTGTGGGGGTCGCGTTGCTCGCGGCATCAACCGTCACGGCGTGCGGGTCGAGCGACGACGGCATCACCGTCAACGTCTACAAATACCCCCAGGAGAACTTCCAGGCGATCGTCGACAACTGCAATGCCAAGGCCGCGGGGCGCTACAAGATCGTCTACAACAAGCTGCCGCGGGAAGCGGACGGTCAGCGCGAGCAGATGGTGCGCAGACTCGCCGCCGAGGACGACAGCATGGACGTCCTCGGTCTTGACGTCACGTGGACGGCCGAGCTCGCGGAGGCGGGCTGGCTCAAGGAGTTCACCGGGTCCGTCAAGTCGCAGGTGGAGAGCGGCACGCTGAGGACGCCGCTGGAGACCGCCACCTACGAGGGCAAGCTCTACGCGGCCCCGGACAACACGAACGTCCAGCTCCTCTGGTACCGCTCGGACCTCGTGCCGAAGGCGCCGACGACGTGGGACGAGATGATCACGATGGCCGAGGACCTGGTCGCACGGGGCAAACCCGGCCGGATCGTGGGGCAGGGCAAGCAGTACGAGGGGCTCGTCGTGCTGTACAACACCTTGGTCAACTCCAACGGTGGCAAGATCATCGACGAGAGCGGCACCAAGGCCGTGGTCGACGACAAGGCCGTGGAAGCGTTGGCGGCGCTGAAGAAGCTCGCCACGTCCAAGGCGATCGACCCGTCGTTCTCCAACGCCGCGGAGGACAACGCGCGCCTGGCCATGGAGAACGGCAACGCCGCGTTCCAGCTCAACTGGCCGTACGTCTACGCGGCGGCGCAGAAGAAGCCGGACTTCGCGAAGAACTTCAAGTGGGCGCCGTACCCCGCGTTCGGCGGTGACAAGTCGAAGGTCACCGTCGGTGGCATCAACTTCGCCGTCAGCGCGTACACCAGGCACCCGGACGAGTCGTTCGAGGCGGTGCTGTGCCTGCGCAGCGCGGAGAACCAGAAGCTCGCCGCGCTCAAGGACGGTGTGCCGCCGACCATCGAGGCCGTCTACGACGAGCCCGAGATGGCCGAGGCGTACCCGATGCGCGACACCATCAAGGAGACGCTGAAGAACGCGAGTGTGCGGCCGCGCACGCCCGCCTACCAGAACGCGTCGACCGTGATCGCCACGGTCCTGTCGCCGCCGGCGAGCATCGACCCCAAGGCGACCGGTGACCGGCTGCGCCAGGAACTCCAGGACGCACTCGACTCCAAGGGGGTGCTGCCGTGAGCCACGCGACTGCGGAGAAGACCGGGGCAGCGACAGCGGAGCCCGTCGCTCCCAAGAAGAAGGTGGCGCTCAGCGAGGGCAAGAAGGCCGAGCGCAGGCTCGGCTGGCTGCTCTGCGCGCCGGCCGCGCTCACCATGGTCGCGGTGACCGGCTGGCCGATCCTCTACTCGCTGCTGCTGTCGATGCAGAAGTTCGACCTGAAGTTCCCCGACCGCACCGAGTGGGTGTGGTTCGACAACTACGTCGCCGTGCTCAGCAGCCCGTACTGGTGGAACGCGGTGTGGGTGACGGTCGTGCTGACCGTCGTCACGGTCGCGATCGAGCTGGTGCTGGGCATGTCGCTCGCCCTGATCATGCACCGCGCGCTGGTCGGCCGGGGCATCGTCCGCACGACGACGTTGATCCCGTACGGCATCGTGACGGTCGTGGCCGCGTTCTCCTGGCGCTTCGCCTGGACGCCCGGCACCGGCTACCTCGCGGAGGCCCTCGGCGGTGAGCCGGTGCTGACCGAGAAGATCCCCGCGCTCATGGTCGTGGGCCTCGCGGAGATCTGGAAGACCACGCCGTTCATGGCCCTGCTGCTGATGGCCGGTCTGGCACTGGTGCCGGACGACCTGCTCAAGGCCGCCGCGATGGACGGCGCGAGCGGGTGGCAGCGGTTCATCAAGATCACCGTGCCGATCATGAAGCCGGCGATCCTGGTGGCACTGCTGTTCCGCACGCTCGACGCGTTCCGCATCTTCGACAACCTCTTCGTGCTCACCGCGGGCTCGCAGGGCACGTCGTCGGTGTCGATGCTGACCTACAACAACCTGATCAAGGGCTTGAACCTCGGCATCGGATCGACCATGTCCGTGCTGATCTTCATCATGGTCGCGATCATCGCGTTCGTGTTCATCAAGCTCTTCGGCACCGCTGCCCCCGGCAGTGACGACGGGGGGAAGCGCTGATGGCTGGAATCGGAGGAGCGGAGACCACCGGCAAGAAGGTCGGCTGGGGCCTGCTCAACGCCGTCGTGGTGATCTACGCGCTGTTGCCGGTGCTGTGGATCGTGTCGTTGTCGTTCAAGTCGTCGGCGACGCTGGCGGACGGCAACTTCATCCCGCGCGAGTGGAGTCTGGAGAACTACCGCAACATCTTCTCGACGTCCGAGTTCACGCGGGCGCTGATCAACTCCATCGGCATCGCGCTCATCGCGACCGCGATCGCCGTGGTGTTCGGCACCATGGCCGCCTACGCCATCGCCCGGCTCGACTTCCCCGGGAAGAACCTGCTGGTCGGCGTCTCGCTGCTGATCGCGATGTTCCCGCAGGTCTCGCTCGTGTCGCCGTTGTTCGAGATCGAGCGCTCGCTCGGCCTCTTCGACACGTGGCCCGGCCTGATCCTGCCGTACATCACGTTCGCGCTGCCGCTCGCGATCTACACCCTGTCGGCGTTCTTCCGCGAGATCCCCTGGGAGCTCGAGAAGGCGGCCAAGATGGACGGTGCGACGCCGGGGCAGGCGTTCCGTCGCGTCATCGCGCCGCTGGCCGCGCCGGGTGTGTTCACGACGGCGATCCTGGTGTTCATCTTCTGCTGGAACGACTTCCTCTTCGCGATCTCGCTCACCTCGACCGAGCAGTCGCGGACCGTGCCGGTGGCGCTGTCGTTCTTCACCGGCAGCTCGCAGTTCGAGGACCCGGCCGGGTCGATCGCGGCGGCCGCCGTCGTGATCACCATCCCGATCATCCTCTTCGTGTTGTTCTTCCAGCGCCGGATCGTCGCCGGCCTGACCTCCGGCGCCGTCAAGGGGTGAGTTGACCAATGGCAGAGATCGTTCTGGACAAGGTGACGAAGAGGTACCCCGACGGCGCGCTGGCCGTCCAGGAGGTCAACCTCGAGATCGCCGACGGCGAGTTCATCATCCTGGTCGGACCGTCCGGCTGCGGGAAGTCCACCACGCTCAACATGATCGCGGGCCTGGAGGACATCACCGACGGCGAGCTGCGCATCGGCGGGCAGCGCGTCAACGAGAAGGCGCCCAAGGACCGCGACATCGCGATGGTGTTCCAGTCCTACGCGCTGTACCCGCACATGACGGTGAAGGAGAACATGGCCTTCCCGTTGCGGCTGGCCAAGGTCGACAACGCCACGGTCGAGAAGAAGGTCAAGGAGGCCGCGGAGATCCTCGACCTGTCGCAGCACCTCGACCGCAAGCCGTCCAACCTGTCCGGTGGCCAGCGGCAGCGCGTGGCCATGGGCCGCGCGATCGTGCGCAGCCCCAAGGCGTTCCTCATGGACGAGCCGCTGTCCAACCTGGACGCCAAGCTGCGCGTGCAGATGCGCACCTCGGTGTCGCGCCTGCAGAAGCAGCTCGGCACGACCACGGTGTACGTGACGCACGACCAGACCGAGGCCATGACCCTCGGCGACCGGGTCGTCGTCATGCGCGGCGGGATCGTGCAGCAGATCGGCGCGCCGCAGTTCCTCTACGACAACCCGGCCAACCTCTTCGTCGCGGGCTTCATCGGCTCGCCGTCGATGAACTTCGTGCCGGCGTCGCTGGAGAACGGCGGCCTGCGCTCGGCGCTCGGCGACGTGACGCTGACCGACCGGGTGCGGCAGCTGCTGGAGGGTGCCGACGCGCCCCGCGAGGTGATCATGGGCATCCGCCCGGAGCACTTCGAGGACGCGGCGCTGGTGGACGGCGCGGTGCTGTCCTCCGGCGGCAAGTTCACGTCCAACGTGGACGTGCTGGAGTCGATGGGCTCGGACAAGTACGCCTACTTCAACCTCAAGGGCGAGCAGGTCACCTCGGCCGACCTGCAGGACCTCGCGGCGGACATGGGCGCGGACGACGTGCCGGGTGACGGCATCTCGCTCGTCACGCGGCTGTCGTCGGCGTCGGGTGCCACCGCGGGCTCCCCCGCGGAGATCTGGTTCGACGCCGACAAGATCCAGCTCTTCGACCCGTCCAGCGGCAAGAACCTGACCTACACGGACCGGTGAACTGTCGAATTCAGGGCCGCCTCCCCCAGCGGGAGGCGGCCCTTTTCGATGCTTTCGGGGACCATTTGGGTGTTTTCCTCGCAATTTGTCACTCGAACAGGTGAGGGCAAAAGCCCGGGGTACCACCGGGCCGATCAGTCGGGGTCATCTGCCGGGGTGAACTCGCTGCGCCATTGGGCGCTCGGCAGCGTCACCTCAACGAAACGTGGTGAGCACCGCTTCGGTTGGTCCGCACGCTTGTCGAAGGCGGGTACAGGGCCACAGGGGGGTCAGGGGAACCACCGCCGAGAACCGAAAGAGAGCGTGCAATGGGGATCCTGGACGGAAAAGCCGTCGTCATCACAGGGGCGGGCCGAGGACTCGGCGAGGCCTACGCGATGCACGCGGCGCTGGCGGGCGCCTCGGTGGTGGTCAACGACAACGACGGTGACCTGGCCGAGAACGTGGCGGAGCACATCCGCGGCTACGGCGGCCGCGCGGTCGCCTCCAACCACACGGTGGCGGACCCGAGCGAGGCCGCGAAGATCGTGGACCTGTGCGTCGACGAGTTCGGCCGCATCGACGGCCTGGTCAACAACGCGGGCCTGAACTACGAGACGCTGCCGTGGGAGGACGACCCGGAGACCATCCGGGAGGTCGTCGAGGTGAACGTGCTCGGCGTCATCTACGTCGGAATCGCCGCCATGCGCGCAATGCGCGGGTCCGGCGGCGGCTCGATCATCAACATTTCCTCCGGCGCCTCCTTCGGCCAGCGCAAACTCGGCACCTATTCCGCGACCAAGGGCGCGGTCGCGTCGCTGAGCTACTCGTGGGCGCTCGACCTGGAGTCCGAGGGCATCCGCGTGAACGCCGTCTGTCCCGTCGCCCACACGCGAATGGTGTGGAAGTCCGAACGTTCCCTGCGCGCCATTCCGGCCGACCGCACACCGGGCAAGGTGGCGCCGCTGGTGCTGTTCCTGCTGTCGGACCGTTCCGAGGGCATCACCGGGCAGGTCGTGCGGTGCAACGGCAGGCAGCTGCACATCGTGGGGCAGCCGTACTTCAAGCAACCGATCCTGGAGAGCGACAACTGGGACACCGCCTCCGTGGAGCGGGCGTTCACGGGCGTGCTGCAGGCCCACCTCGAACCGTACGGGCTGGAGAAGAGGATGCCTCCCCGGCTCCGCGCACTGGTGGAGCCGTCGCAGACCGCCTGAGCCCGCGGCGGCCGCGCGGACCTGCCGTCACGGTCCGCTTCCAGGGCATGTGATCACCGATTGAGGCGCTCGGGTGACGTTTCCGCACGTCACACGGATGGCTGCGGAAATTGTCAGTGGTGCCTGTCACCATCGGTCCATGGCCGATCGCAAACCCAGAGTCACCGACTGGCGACTCGTCGTGCAGTCCCGGTTGGACCGGGTCCGCGCGGATCTGGCTGCGCTCGGCCCGTCCGACCCGGTCGACCCGGAGGGCGACGTCTGGCGCCGCACGGCCGAGGAGCAGGCCGCCGTGGTGGAGGCGATGCTGACCGACCGCGAGCCGTGGTGGCGCATGGTGCCGTCGTGGTGGTCGGGCTGGTACATCGAGCGGGCCTGGCGCGCGCTGCACGAGGCCGAGGTGGCGACGATCTCGGCGGAGCGCGGTTTCCTCGGCCGGCTGCCGGGCCTGCAGGCGCGCGTGGCGCAGTACCTGGACGACGACGACCCCCGCCGCCGCGCCCTGGAGTCGTTGCGGCCGGGGGAGTTCACGCCCGCGGTGGAACGCGCGATCGTGGTCGACGCCCTGCGGGCGGCGTACGACAACTCGGACTTCGCCCACGCGGGCTCGCGGGCGTTGCGCAACAAGCTGATCGCGGCGTCACTGGTGCTGTTCGTCATCAACACCGTGCTCGGCGTCGTGAGCATCGTGAAGCCGGGCATCATCCCGCTGTGCGTGGACCCGAAGGAGAACGCGCTGCCGACGGTCTGCCCCGGCGGCACCGCCAAGGCGTCCGGAGTGGACGTCTGGCTCGTGCAGGTGCTCGGCGCGTTCGGCGCGGTGCTGGCCGCCGTGGTCCTGCTCTTGCGCCGCCGGCCATCGCTCTCGCCGTACGTGATGATCGGCTACCAGGCGCTGATCAAGATCATGCTCGGCGCGGCACTGGCGGTGGTCGGCATCCTGGCCCTGGGAGCGGGCGTGACGAGCGGCCTGATCGGCATCCCCTCGGCCGCGGCACTGCTGCTGTGGGCGGTCATCTTCGGCTACGCGCAGCAGATCGGCACGCGGCTGCTGGACAAGTACACCGACGAGGTGCTGGACCAGGCCCGCCCCCTGCCGGACGCGGACAGCCCCCGCGTCGCACCGCGCTGACCGGCAGGACGAACGCGCCGACCGGTCGACGGCTGCCCGGTGCGGGGCGGGTGGTCCTGCGTGCCCATGACAGCGGCGGGCCGTTCGTTCGCCGTGCCGCGCCGAGTGGTCGGCCGAACGGTCGCGCACCGACCAGCCGCGCTGGTTGCCGGTTACCGTCGCGGTCATGAACGCGTCAGAGCGGGTGGCCGCGCGGGTGCGAGCCGACTTCCGCCCCGAGGAAGCGGGCGAAGCCCTGCGGGAGCTGGCCGGCACCGAAACCGGCAACCAGGACGTCGAACGGGTGCACGCCGCCGTGGTGCTGGCGGCAGGAGGGAGCCTTGGGCAGCTGAGGAAGCTCGTGGAGCTGAGCCACGTCGACTGGCGGGACGTGCTGATGGCGGGCGGGCTTGCCGACGGCACCTGGCCGGAGGTGGTGGAGCGGGAGTTCGGCGGCTGACGGCGGGCGGCTGGCAGTGGGCGGGTGACGGTGGGCGGCTGACAGCGAGCGGCTGGCAGGGGCGGCTGGCAGAGGGCGGGTGACGGCGGGCGTCGGTCCGCGATCCGCCTCAGCCGCGACCCGCTGGTCGCGATCAGCGTCGGCCCGTGAGCCGTGGTCGGCGCACGGCCTGCCCGCGTCCCGCCTGCTCGCGTCCCGCCGGTCCGCGACGGGCGCCGGTCTGCGGTTGGCGCCGGTCTGCGGTCGGCGTGGGCCGCGATCTGCCTCATCCGCGACCCGCTTGGCCGCGACCCGCTTGGCCGCGACCCGCGTCGCCCGCGAGCCGTGTCCGGCACGCGGGCAGCGTTGGCGGTGTGCTCGGCCGCGACCGCCAGCCCGTGACCCGCCAGCCCGCCACCCGCCAGCCCGCCAGCCCGCCACCCGCCAGCCCGCCACCCGCCAGCCCGCCACCCGCCAGCCCGCCACCCGCCCGGCCCGCAAGCCATTAGCCCGCAACCCAGCACCCCACGCCCCGCCCGCGCCCCCACACTCCCAGCCCGCTACCCGCGCGTCGGCCGGCCGGGCGGTCGTGCCTCCGCGCGGACGGCGTTGATCACCTCCGGGTCCCAGCGGTGCGTCCTGATCAGGCGGTACCGCTCCGCCGCCACCCACAGGTAGGCCTCGGCCTCGGTGCGGTCGCCGATCATGTCGGCCTGCCGCAGCAGTGCGACGACCGGCCGGTACTCCTCGGTGTACCAGCGGCGGGCGACCGTGGCGCGGTCCAGGAACTCGCCCTCGTCCTGCGACAGGCGGAAGCCCCACGCCTCCACGCACTCGCCGAGCTCGGCGTAGTCCCACGGGTCGGACAGGACGACGTCCGCACGGGCCTCCCCGGTCAGCGGCACGCGGTCCAGGAACAGGCGGCGGTAGTCCTTCACGATCAGGTCGCCGCGGTAGCGGATGCCGGCCGCGTTGATCCGGGTGATCACCTGCGTCACGTAGGCGTCGATCGTGGACAGGCCCATGGCGTGCGCGACGGACACGCGGTGGTGGCCGTCGATGATGAAGTGCAGCTCGCCGATGCGGTACACCTCGATCGGCGGGACGTTCTCGCCGCGCCGGGCGGCCAGGGCGAGGCGTTGCCAGCGTTCGCGCACGCGGCCGGAGGTCGGGCGGAAGCGGCGGTCGAAGTCGCGGCCGCGGTCGACGCTGCCGACGATCGAGTCGAGGCGGATGTTCTGCAGGCCGAGGCGTTTCTCCGAGACCATGCCGAGGGCGTCCACGACCTCGTGGAACGGCAGCATGATGTTCACGTCGTCCGGCTCGCGGCGCAGCCAGGCCGCCAGGCGGGACATCACCTGGCGGCGGCGGGCGCGGGTGAAGTCGTTCTCGGCGTCGGCGAGGGGGAAACCGGTGTCACGTCTCATCGAGGGCTCCGGGGATCGTCAGCACCTTGTGCCCGACGACGTTGACCACGCGCGTGCCGCCCAGCAGGCGGTCGGGGCGAGGGACGCCGTGCGGGTGGATGTGGCCGTGCAGCAGGAAGCCCGGCTGCAGGCGGGAGACCAGGTCGTGCAGGCAGGAGAAGCCGCGGTGGGGTGCATCGGGCTCGTCGCCGCAGCCGAGCGGCGGTGAGTGGGTCAGCAGCACGTCCACGCCACGTCCGTCCCGCAGCCTGCGCCACCCGGCCAGCCGGGAGACCCGGCGGGCGCGGCGGGCCTGCTGCCGTTCCGTCCACTGGTTCGGACCCCTGTTGTAGCGGATCGAACCACCGAGGCCCGCGATCCGCAGGCCGGCGACGTCGACCACGCGTTCGTCCGCGTTCACCGCACCGGGTGGACCTGGCCAGCGGACCGGCACACCCGCCTTGGTCCACAGGCCGCGCACGTTCGAGTAGCCGGACAGGTCGGCGTCGTGGTTGCCGGGGACGAACACCAGCGGCTTGTCCAGGGCGTTGGCCAGGAACTCCAGGTAGTCGAACGGCAGGTCGCCCGCCGCCAGGACGAGGTCGACGTCCGAGTGCTGGTGCACCTGATCGGTCCACAGCTGTTCGACCACTTCGTCGGCCACCGCCAGGATTCGAGGCATTCCAGCAGCGTAATGACGCTGCGCCGGGATGACGCGGGACAGCGCTGCCACTAGCGTCGACGGCGTGCTTGCCGAGCTGTTCGCCGCGGCCGCCCACGGGTGCCGCGACCGCAGTCCGCTGACCCAGCGACTCCTCACCGACGCCGCCGAGGACCTCCGGCGCGGCGGCGTCACCGCGCGGGTCATGGCCGGTGCCGAACGCGACCGCGAGGGCAGCGTGCCCGGCCTGCGGTTCGCGGGCGCCGTGCACCGGCTCGTCCTCGAAGGACGCGCGCCCGCGCTCGCGAAGCACTACCCGTCCGTCGGCGGCCGGCCCGACCTGCCGCGGCTGTGGGAGGACGCGCTGCCCGCCCTCGACGAGCACGCCGACCTGCTGCGGCGGCGGGTCGGCGCCACGGTCGTGCAGACGAACGAACCCGGCCGCAGCGCGCCCCTCTACGGCGGCCTGCTGGTCGCGGCGCAGGAGGCGGCCAGGGCGGCGGGCCGGCACGTGCCGTTCTGCGTGCGGCTGCTGGAGGTCGGTGCGAGCGGCGGGCTCAACCTGCGCCCGCACCACGTCGGCTACCGGCTGCCGGACCGGGTGCTCGGCGACCCCGGCAGCACCCTCGTGCTCGACCCGGAGTGGACCGGCCGCCCGCCCGCCGACCTCGGCCACCGGCTGCGCGTCGTCGGGCGCGCCGGCTGCGACCTCGACCCGGTCGACGTGTCCACCGAGGACGGCCGGCTGCACCTGAGCTCGTTCGTCTGGGCCGACCAGCCGCTGCGGTGGAACCGGCTGCGCGCCGCGCTCGACCTCGCCGCGGCGGACCCGGTGCGGGTCGACCGGTCGGCCGGCCCGGAGTGGCTCGCGCGGCAGCTGGCCCGCGCCGAACGCGACGTGCTCACCGTCGTGTGGCACTCGGTGGTCTGGCAGTACGTCTCACCGGCCGACCGGGCGATGGGCAGGGCCGTGCTCGCCGACGCGGCGGCGAGGGCGACGCCCACGGCACCGTTGGCGCTGCTGGTGTTCGAACCGCGCCGCGAGATCGACTACAGGTTCGCGCTGATGCTCAAGCTCTGGCCGGCCGGGATCTCGCTGTGCCTGGGCGTCGGCGAGGGCCACGGCATCCCGTTCACCTGGAACGTCACCCCGTGGGAGTGACCACCAGGTTCACGACGTACCGGCCGTCCCTCTCCTCGACGGGCGCCGTGAACTCCGACCGCGTGCCGTAACGGGTGTACTGCACGACGACGGCGCCGTCGCGGTAGAACCCGCCGTCCACGCGCGCGGTCGCGAAGTGCTCGACCGTCGACTTCGCCACGTCCTCGCCGCCGACGGCGAGCAACGGCTGGAGCCGGTGGAAGTCGTTGGCGCGCAACGCACTCGTCACCTCCGCCGCCAGCTCCTCCGGCGTGTCCTCACCGGGTTCGGACCAGGTCGCGATGGAGACGAACACCATCGCGAGCCAGCCCACGGCGAAGACGAGGATCCAGAAGCGCAGGTTGCGCAGCCGGTCGTGCACGTCAGGGCGTTCCGGAGATCAGCACGAACACGGTGGTGATCCAGCAGAGCAGGAACGCGAGGATCCAGAACCGGATGTTGGTCAGCAGCCTGGTCATGACGGGGCCCTTCTACAACGAAGAATGCGTGCGAAATCAGGACTCACAGCCAGCGATTTCGGCGCAGTATTCGGTAGAGCGTCAGGCAGGCGATGAGGACCAGGCTCATCACCAGGGGGTAGCCGAACTTCCACTTGAGCTCGGGCATGTAGTCGAAGTTCATGCCGTACACGCCGACGACCATGGTGGGCACGGAGATGATCGCGACCCACGAGGTGATCTTGCGCATGTCGGTGTTCTGCTGCAGCGTGATCTTCGCGAGCGTCGCGTCGACCAGCGTGGTCAGCAGCTCGTCGAACGCCGTGACGCGTTCGGAGACCTCGGTGAGGTGGTCGTCGACGTCGCGGAAGAACGCCCGCACCTGCTCGGGGATGAGCGGCGTGTAGCCCTCCGCCAAGCGCCGCAACGGGTTCGCGAGCGGCATGACCGCGCGGCGCAGCTCGACGACCTCGCGCTTGAACATGTAGATCTGCTCGGCGCTCACCTCGGTGCGCGGCGCGAAGACCCGCTCCTCCATGCGGTCGATGTCGTCCTCGATGTGATCGGTGACCTCGAGGTAGTTGTCGACGACCTGGTCGGCGATCGCGTGCATCACCGCGGCGGGGCCGATCTCCAGCCGCTCCGGGTCGTCCTCCAGCACGTGGCGCAGCCGGGAGAGGCCGGAGTGGTTGCCGTGCCGCACGGTGATGACGAAGTCCTTGCCCAGGAACACCATGATCTCGCCGGACTCGACGATCTCGTTGGCGGTGTCGGGCGACTCGTTCGTCACGTAGCGCACGGTCTTGAAGACCATGAAGAGCGTGTTGTCGTAGCGCTCCAGCTTCGGGCGCTGGTGCGCGTGCACCGCGTCCTCGACGGCGAGCTCGTGCAGCCCGAACGTCTCGGCGATGCCCTCGATCTGCTCGGCGTCCGGCTCGTGCAGGCCGATCCAGACGAACCCGTCCTTGCGCTTGCGGACCTCCTTCACCGCGTCGGTGTGGGTCCAGCGGCCGGGCAGGCGCTTGCCGTCGACGTAGACCGCGCAGTCGACCACGTAGTGCGACAACGGCACGGAGATGTGCGGCGGTGCGGGGCGCTGCTGCGCACCGCGGCCGCGGATCGAGGGCAGGCTGGGCATGGTGAGTTCCTCCAGGGCCACACGTCGTCGAAGATCGTGAACACGACGGGCGTCCTGACCGGGAAAGCTCGAACCGCCTAGAACTGGAACGATCTAGCGGGCCACCTCGGTGAGGACGCGCTTGGTACTGGCAGGGTGGGGGTCCTTGCTCATTTAGGGGTCCTCACCTCCTCGGGGCGAAGTCGTCGGTGGTGGAAATCCTCACACACCGGTTGCCGAGACTACTCCCCCTCCCATAACACTGTCTCCCCACCTGGGACAGATCTCGATCACACGTAGTTGGAGGCGCGGTGCAGTTCGGTCGGTACTACGAGGAGTTCGAGGTCGGAGCGGTCTACAAGCACTGGCCCGGCAAGACGGTGACGGAATACGACGACCACCTCTTCTGCCTGCTCACGATGAATCACCACCCGCTCCACATGGACGCGAACTACGCGGAGAACACGACGGACTTCGGCAAGAACGTCGTCGTCGGCAACTACGTCTACTCGTTGCTGCTGGGCATGTCCGTGCCCGACGTCTCCGGCAAGGCGATCGCGAACCTGGAGATCGAGTCGCTGCGGCACGTGAAGCCGACGTTCCACGGCGACACGATCTACGGTGAGACCGAGGTGCTCGACAAGACGCCGTCCAAGTCGAAGGACGACAGGGGCGTGGTCTACGTGGAAACTCGCGGCTACAAGCAGGACGGCACGGTCGTGTGCATCTTCAGGCGCAAGGTCATGGTGCCGAAGCAGTCCTACGGCGAGGCCCGCGGTGGCGAGCAGCCCGGGCGCCCTGAACCTGCGGCGGACTGATTGTGGGGTAGTGAAGTGACTTCTCTGGACCTGGCACGACAGCGCCTGCGCGAGTTCGCCCTGGAGGCGGCGGCGACCTCGCCGCTCTACGAGCACCTCGCGTCGCGCGCCGCCGAGGATCCGGAGGTCGCCGACCTGCTGACCGCCGCCGGCGAGGAGCACGCCACGGGCGAGCTCCTCCTGGCGGCGGCGCACCGGCTCGTGCAGGCCGAGCCGTTCCACCGGCTCTCGAACTACTACCCGTCGCTGGGCGGCACCTACGGCGCGGACGAGAGCACGTGGCCGCTCTTCCGGGACTTCCTGCTGGAGCGTTCCGAACGCGTGCGCGCGTTGGTCTCCACCCAGGTGGTCCAGACGAACGAGGTGCGCCGAGCCGCGTTGCTCTACCCGGCGGTGGCCGCCGCGGCCAAGCAGGCCGGCGGGCCGATCGGGCTCGTCGAGGCCGCCACGACCGCGGGCCTGCTGCTCGGGCTCGACCAGTACTCCTACCGCTACCAGACAGCCGAGGCCGGCCAGGTCGTCGCCGGGCCCGCCAAGGCCGCGCTGGGCCTGCACTGCGCGCTGGAGCTCGCGCCCGGTGCCGTCCTGCCGAAGCTGCCCAAGGCGGTCAAGGTGGCCGCGAAGGCGGGGATCGGGGTCTCGCCCGCCGACCTGGCCGACGAGGACGCCTACGCGTGGCTGGAGGCCTGCGTGTGGGCCGACCAGCCGGAGCGGCTGCGGCTCTTCGGCGTCGCGTCGGGGGTGTTGCGCAAGAACCCGCCCCGCCTGGTCGCCGGCGACCCGGTGACCGACCTCGCGAAGGCGGCCGACCCGATCGACGCGCCGCTCGTGGTCGTCACCAGCGGGTCGGGACTCGACCTGGTGCCCGCTTTGTCTACTTTGGGCAGGGACTCCTGGTGGGCGGCGCACGAGGAGGGTGAGGTGCGCCTCATCCGGGTGCGTGACGGCGAACCCTCCAGTGCGACCCTGGCGACGACCGAGGCGCACGGGCAACGTCTCGTTTGGCGCTGAAGGCCGCCGCCCGTTCGTGTGAACCCCGATCAGGTCCTGGGCAGGCAGTTCCAGCCGGAGAGCGTTTCCACGAGCCCTTCGGCGGTCCGAAGTGTGGCCAAGGTCGCACTGTCCACCCAAGCGACCTCCGAGGCGTCATCGCCCGCTCGGAGCACACCCGACCTGACCTGGCACTCGTAGTCGTGGATGAGGAAAACCCCGTTCGGGGCCGGTCGCTCGACGCTGCCGACGAGGTGACCAACCGTGACCACCAAACCGGTCTCCTCCAGCAGTTCCCTGGTCACAGCAGCCTCATCCGCCTCACCCGGCTCCACGCGCCCACCCGGTGTCGACCACAGGCCCTCACCTGGTGCGTTGGCCCGTCGCACGAGCAGCAGTCGCCCGTTCGAGTCATGCACGACGCCGCCGACACACCGGATCATGCCCCCGCTGCTCCCCGTCATGATCACGAAGCGTAGTCACACCGGAACGGCGGTGCGGTGGACTACCCCAGCTGCGGTACAAATCTCCCAAGGCGATCGGTCGTGCTGTACAACGGTCACGAACGGCGCCAAACGGGTGCGAACGCGGACGGGGTGGACACCGTGAACTTGAAGAAGATCCTCACTTTCGCCGGTATTGCCTTGCTGCTGTTCTTCCTCATCGCGGAGCCCCAGCAAGCAGCGCAGCTGGTGCAGAACATCCTCAACTCGCTCCGCACTGCGGCTGAGGCCCTGATCACCTTCGTGCGACAATTGTTCTAGGCTCCCCGGCTCCCGCTGGGAGGCCAGGAGCAGGGCAGACAGGGCACTGGCTGGTACCAGGAAGGGCTGGTAGCGCATGTTCGCACCACGTGATCCAGACGACTACCTGCTGTCGAGTGAGCGTCGGGTCATCCGGGTGCGCAGGCACTGGTCGTACCTGATCTGGGACGTGCTCGAAGCGGCGGCGCTGCTCGCCGGCTTCATGATGATCTCGTACCTGCTCCCGGCCAACGCCGGAGTGATCCAGAACGTGCTGTGGTACGGCGCGCTGCTGGTGCTCCTGCGGCTCGCCTACTTCATCATCGAGTGGTGGGTCGAGCGCATCGTCGTGACCGACAAGCGGTTCATGCTGACGTCGGGCGTCTTCGAGACCAAGGTCGCGATGATGCCCATCGGCAAGGTCACCGACCTCACCTACGAGCGCACGGTGGCCGGCCGCATGTTCGGCTACGGCACGCTGATCGTCGAGTCGGCCGGTCAGATCCAGGCGTTGAACCGCCTGGAGTTCCTGCCCGACCCGGAGGACGTCTACGACGCCATCTCGGAGCTGACCTTCGGCGACAAGAAGGCGCAGGCCGAGCGGTTCTCGATGATCAAGGCGCAGCGGGCTGCCCGCGGGAAGAAGATGGTCCCGTAACACGGGCTGTGCACCACGTCGTCCACACTGGACGACGTGGTCATCGATCTGCACACCCATTCGTCCGAGTCCGACGGCACCGACAGCCCCGCCGAGCTGGTGAGGGCGGCGGCCAGAGCCGGGCTCGACGCGGTGGCCATCACCGACCACGACACCTCGGCCGGCTGGGCGGAGGCCACGGCGGCGCTGCCACCCGGCCTGCGGCTGGTGCGCGGCGCCGAGCTGTCGTGCGAGTGCCCTGACGGCTACGGCCGCACGATCACGGTCCACCTGCTGGCCTACCTCTACGACCCGACGCACGCGGCGTTGATGGTCGAGCAGTCGCGGCTGCGCCAGGAGCGCAGGCAGCGGCTGCAGAAGATGGCCGAGATGATGCAGGCCGACGGCTTCCCGGTCGACCCGGTCGACCTGATGCAGCGGCTGCCGTTCGACGCGCCGGCCGGTCGCCCGCACCTCGCGCAGGCGCTGATCCGCGCCGGGGTCGTGGCGTCGGTCGACGAGGCGTTCGCGACGTTCCTCACCGGCGGCGCCTACTACGTGGGCCGCACGGACACCCCCGTCGAGCGCGCGATCGAGATGATCACCGAGGCGGGCGGCGTGACAGTGCTGGCCCACCCCTTCGCCCGGTCGCGCGGCCCGGTCGTGGCGCCCTCGGTGGTCGAGTGGCTGGCCTCGATCGGCCTGACCGGTGTCGAGGTCGACCACCCCGACCACGACCAGGAGACGCGGGCGGCGCTGCGGTCGCTGGCCGGGTCACTGGGGCTGCTCGTCACCGGGTCGAGTGACTACCACGGCACGAACAAGACCGTCCGGCTCGGCGCGGAGACGACGGCGCCGGAGGTGCTGGATGCTCTGGCCGAACGGGCGACGGGCGGCAAGATCCTCGTGGGGTAGGTGACTCGTGTTCAACGTGCGGCTCTTCATCGAGGCCACGATCACGCTGCTGGTGATCATGGACCCGCCCGGCACCGTGCCGGTGTTCCTGGGGCTGGTCGGCCGCAAGTCTCGCGACGCCCGCAAACGCGCCGCACGGCAGGGCGTGCTGGTGTCGTTCCTGGTGATCACGCTGTTCGCCGTCGCGGGCAACTCGATCCTGGCCTACATGCACATCGGCATCCCCGCCCTGCAGGGCGCGGGCGGGCTGCTGTTGCTGCTCATCGCACTCGACCTGCTCACCGGCAAGGGCGCGACGAACCACCCCGAGGTCGAGGACGTCAACATCGCCCTGGTGCCGCTGGGCACGCCGCTGCTGGCCGGGCCGGGTGCGATCGCGGCGACCATCGTGTTCGTCCGGCAGGCCGACGGGGCGGTGGGCTCCTACCTGGCGCTGGCCGCGGCGATCGTGGCCGTCCACCTCGTGCTGCTCGGGACGCTGCGGTCGGCCGGGCTGCTGATCAAGGTGTTCAAGGAGAGCGGAATCCTGCTGATGGCCAAGATCGCCGGTCTGCTGCTGGCCGCGATCGCCGTGCAGCTCGTCGCGTCGTCCGTGCAGGGTTTCATCACGTCGGGCGTCTAGCGCTTCTACCGTTCGATGTGCGCCTTGTCGCCGTCGATGAGGATCGGGCGCTCGATCAGGCTCGGGTTGGCGACCATGTGCTCGATCCACTTCACGCGGTCGTGCTCCAGGGTGGCGGGGTAGGCCGGTTCCTTGGTGCGCGCGATCTCCCACGGCTCCTTGCCCAGCAGCGTGAGGACGTGGTCGAGCTCCTCCGCGGTGGGGGCGTCGTCGAGGTAGCGGCGTTCGGTGTACTCGACGCCCTCGTCGTCGAGGCGCTGCTTGGCGGCGCGGCTCTTGGAGCAGCGCGGGTTGTGCCAGATCTCCATGCCGTTCATCTTCCGCGAACGCACCGCCGCCCGCGAAGCAGGGGCAATCCAAAAATGTCAGGGTGACTGAGTAACTTGGTTGGGGTGGAACAACTCGGCTTCGACTTCGGCACCGCGGCACCACGCCGGCTCGTGCGCGTCACGCCCGCGAAGCTCTCGACGTGGACGAGCTGCCGGCGCCGTTACCGGATGACGTACCTGGACCGGCCCACTCCACCGAGGGGCGGGGCCTGGGCGCACAACACGCTCGGCGCGGTCGTGCACAACGCGTTGAAGGCGTTGTTCGACCTGCCCGCCGAGAAGCGCACGCCGGACCAGGCCGTGGCGCTGGTGAACCGGCAGTGGAAGTCGGAGGGCTTCCGCGACGCCGAGCAGGCCGCTGAGTACCGGGCCCGCGCCGGCGGGTGGGTGCACGACTACGTGGCGGGGCTGGACGTCGACTTCGAGCCGCTGGGCGTGGAGCGGTGGGTGTCGTCGCCGACCGAGCGGATCGTGGCCGAGGGGCGGGTCGACCGGATCGACCACCGCGACGGCGAGCTGGTGATCGTCGACTACAAGACCGGGCGGCACGTCCTGGACGCCGACGACGCCCGCGGCTCGCAGGCGCTGGCGCTGTACGCGCTGGCCGCGCGCCGCACGCTGCGCAAGCCGTGCCGCCGCGTCGAGCTGCACCACCTGCCGTCGGGGTCGGTGGCGGTGTGGGAGCACACGGAGGAGTCGCTGGCCCGGCACGTGCGGCGGGCCGAGGAGGCGGCGGACGAGATCGACCTGGCCGCGGAGACGTTGAAGGCGGGCGGTGACGAGGACGTCCTGTTCCCGCCGCAGACCGGAAGGCAGTGCCAGTGGTGCGACTTCCGGCGCAGCTGCCCGGAGGGGCAGGCGGCGGCACCGGCCATCGAGCCGTGGTCGCTGCTGGCGCCGTGAGACCGCCGGCGGCCCTCCGGCCGCGGGTGATCGGGGACCCGTAGGGTGGCTGAGGTGGAAGTCGAAGCAAAGCGGCCGGCGCGGATGAGCGGAGTCCTGCGCGCCGTGAGCGGGGTGCTCGCGGTGGGCCTGGTGCTGCTCGCCCTGGGGAACATCGGCGTCCAGTTCTACGCGAACTCCCGCGACCTGCCGGGCCCCGGCGGACTCTCGGTGACCGCGCACGTGGTGGCCGCGGTGCTCGTCATCGCGGGCCAGATCGTGGCCGACCGCTACGCCGACTGGCGCGCACCGGTGGCCTCGCTCGCGGTGCTGGCGGTGTCGGGGGCGACGCTGTGGACGTTCTGGTGGGCGTAGGGGGCTGGGCTCGGGCCTGAGAGCTTGAGCGTCGGCGAGGAGCACGGCGGGTGCGCGGACTGGGCGGCGCTGCTCGCGTTCGTCCTCTCGGCGGCATCGCGAGCGGCGGCACCTGCCGCGAGGGCCCGGTCTGCTCCGGTGGGTTCGAGACCGTCACGCTCGACGTGACGGCCACCGACCGCGCGTTCCGGCTGGCCTTGTGCTCGTCACGGGGCCAGCCAGGCCCGCCAGGTCGGCAGCAGCGTGGCGATGAGCTCGTGCGGTGCCTCGGTGTTCGGGGAGTGCATCACGCCCGGCAGCACCGCGAAGTCCGCGTCCAGCCGCTCGGCCATGTCCCGCTGGACGGCCGGGCTCCACGCGTCGTCGGCGTCACCGCACACCACCAGCGCCGGCACACCGGACGACCGCAGCGCCCGCGACAGCTTCGCGACCTGGTCCGGTTCGGAACGCAGCCCGTTGCCCATGCCGAGCAACGCGGCGGCCGGCGACCTGAGGAAGCGGTTGCGGTAGAAGTCCTTCAGCTCCTGCGGCAGCGCGGCCCACGCCGGGTTCCGCGACGACCGCAGCTCGTTCAGCCGCTGCGTGCCCTCGACGCCCTGCTCGGCCAGCACGTGCTCGCCGACCTCCAGCACCGAACGGCGTTCCCCGGCGGGCAGTTCGGCCGGACCGGACGACATCAGCGTGAGCCCCGCGACCGGTGCGCCCGCGAACACCGCCGCGCGCGCCACCAGACCGCCGTAGGAGTGGCCGAGCAGCAGCACCCGGCGGCCCTCCGCGGCGATCTTCTCGACCAGCTCCGCCACGACCGCGCCCAGCGGGCCCGGCCGGTACAGCGCCTCGTCGTCGGGACCGGCGGAGTCCTGCTGGCCGGGCAGGTCGATGGCGACCACCTCGAACCCGGCGTCCGCGATGGGGTCGAGGATCGGGCAGAAGTCCTCTTTGGACCCCGTGTACCCCGGCACCAGCAGTGCCGTCACCCGCAGCGCGTCGTCGACCGCCGGCGCGCGCAACGCCGCGATCGTGCCGTAGCGGCCGGGGAGGTCGACGCGTGCTGCCCGGTGCGGGCTGATCTGCGAGTACACCTCACGAACTATCGCAGCGCCACCAGGGTTTCGCCACGCTGCTCGAGGACCACGGGTCCGGCTGTGGCGAGCTGCACAGGGCCGGTCCAGCCGTCGCGGTTCACCCGGATCGTGCCGACCAGTGCGCCCGTGGCCTGCTCGTACACCCGCAGGCCCTCGCGCACCGGGACCAACGCGCGCCCCGCGAGCGTGGTGCCGGCACCGGACGTGGCGTCCGCGGTCCACTGTGGAGTGAGCGAGTCCTGCGCCAGCGCGACCGTCTTGGAGCCGCTGAACCAGAACACGTTCGTGGCCGTCGTGAACGACCGCGCCACGTGGCGCGGCGGGTCGGTGAAGTCGGTGGAGGGGAGGTCGACCGGCGCCTCGGAGACCTGCGAGCCGGTCTCGGCGTCGAACACGACGATGCGGCCCGGGTCGGGCAGCGCGACCGCGACCAGCCGGTCGGTGACGGCGACGACCTGGGCGTTCTTGCCGCCGGTCAGCACGCTCGCGAACACCTTGGGCTCGTCGGACTTGTCCGGGTTCGGCTTGAGGACCGTGATCCGGTCGGAGCCGTCGTCCGGGCAGCGCTCCACCAGCGCCACCCGGCCGGACGTGACGGCCATCGAGCCGTAGGAGCAGCCGACCCGCGGCTGCTTGCCCGGGTTCACGATCGCCCGCAGCGCGCCGTACTCCATCGAGCGCACCAGGTCGTCGCGGCGGTAGACCTCGACGAACCGGTCGCCGGTCGTGATGAGGTGCGAGCCCTCGTTCAGCAGCGCGGCACCCGGTTCGGCGTCACCCGTGCGCTGCGCCTTCCGCTCACCGCTCACCCCGTCGAGCGAGGTGAGCTCGGAGCAGTTGGTGCCCTTGGAGTACAGCGCCATCGCGCGGCCCCAGCCCGTGCCCACCACGCACAGCGGCAGGTCACGGGTGTAGCTCCAGCGCGCGTCACCCGTCAGCGGGTCGCGCCCGGTGACCTCGCCGCCGTCGCCGGTCACGACCGTCGACGGCTTCTCCTCGCCCGTCTCCTTGAGCTGGGTCTGGACGACCACCGGCCACGGCGTCGCACCGCTCTTCGCGCGCCAGACCTCGCCGAGCGTCGGCGGCAGGGCGGCCACCTCGGGCAGCTGCGGCCAGGTGGACGGCCCGGTGACCGACGTCGTGGCCCGTGCATCACTGAACGCCCAGGTCAGCACGGACGCGACAACCGCGGCGACCGCGATCAGCGCGACCGCGACGAAGTCGGCGCGGGTGCGCCAGGACCTGGCACGCGGACGTTCCTCGACGGGCGCCGGGTCGTGCTCGGGCTCGTCGAGGACGTCCTCGACATCGGTGACGTCGGAACCGGGGGTGGACATGGTGATCAGTCTGCCGAAGGAGCGGCCTGTTCGGCAGAGGTTCGACGACGACGGCGCCGGCGCGGCTTGTCCGACGCGGAGCTCTCGGCGGCCTCGGCGGGTGCCTGCGCCTCGGTCTGCTCGCCCGCGAGCGACACGCCACCGCGGCTGCGGGTGCGCGACCGGGACCGCTTCGGCCTGGTCTCCTCGGCCGCCTCGGGTGCGGCCTGCTCGCCCGCGCCCTTGGTGCCGGTGCGGCGACGGCGCTTGCGCTTGCCGTCGTCGAGCTTCTCCTCCTCCTCGGCGTCCAGACCGGCCCGCGTGCGGTGGCTGAGCGGCAGCCGGCCCGTGGAACCGGACGGGATGCCCAGGTCCGCGAACAGGTGGTCGCTCGTGGAGTAGGTCTCCAGCGGCTCGTCCTGGCCCAGGTTCAGCAGGTCGTTGACCGACTTCCAGCGCGCGGTCTCGTCCCAGTCGACGAACGTGACGGCGACACCCTCGCGACCGGCGCGACCCGTGCGGCCGATGCGGTGGACGTAGGTCTTCTCGTCCTCGGGGCACTGGTAGTTGATGACGTGCGTCACGTCGTCGATGTCGATGCCGCGGGCGGCGACGTCGGTGGCCACCAGCACGTCGACCTTGCCGCTGCGGAACGCCCGCAGCGCCTTCTCGCGCGCACCTTGGCCCAGGTCACCGTGCACGGCGGCCGCGGCGAACCCGCGCTCGGTCAGGTCGTCGGCGACCTTCTGGGCGGTCCGCTTGGTCCGCGCGAAGATCATCGACAGGCCGCGGTCGCGCGCCTGCAGCACGCGGGCCAGCATCTCCGGCTTGTCCATCGAGTGCGCCCGGTACACGAACTGCTTGGTGCGCTCGTGCGTCTGACCGGCGTCGTTCTCCTCGGCGCGGATGTGCGTCGGCTGCGTCAGGAACGTGCGGGCCAGCGTGATGATCGGGCCCGGCATGGTCGCGCTGAACAGCATCGTCTGGCGCTGGTCGGGGACCATGTTCAGGATGCGCTCGATGTCGGGGAGGAACCCCAGGTCGAGCATCTCGTCGGCCTCGTCGAGCACCAGCATCCCGACCTTGCCGAGCACCAGGTGGCGCTGTTCGGCCAGGTCGAGCAGGCGGCCCGGCGTGCCGATGACCACGTCGACGCCCTTGCGCAGCTGTGCGATCTGCCGCTCGTAGGGGATGCCGCCGTAGATCGCGGTCACGCGCACGCCCAGGTGCTTCGCCGCGGCGGTGAGGTCCTGCGTCACCTGGAGACACAGCTCACGGGTGGGGACGACCACGAGGGCCTGCGGGGTGCCGTCGCCGGGCGTGTCGAGGCGGTGCAGCAGCGGCACGCCGAACCCGAGGGTCTTGCCGGTGCCGGTGCGCGCCTGACCGATGACGTCGTCACCGGCGAGCGCGATGGGGAGCGTCAGCTCCTGGATGGCGAACGTGCGCTCGATGCCGGCCTCGCCGAGCGCCTTGACGATCTCGTCGCGCACGCCGAGCTCGGCGAACGTGGGGGAGTCGGTGCGCACCGGGGCGTCGGCCTGCAGCGGGTGCGACGTGTCTTCGACGGGGACGGTCTCGCTGTGCTCCAGGAGAACCGGGTCCAGATGTGCTTCTACTTCAGCGGTCAGGGTGATCAGCCTCTCTCGTACCAGCGCGCACTCAGCCCTGGCCGGGCCTCTCGACCGCGCTCTCCGATGGAGCTGCGGGAAAGGTGTGCACGCACCCATTCGCGGCGCCTGCCCAGGAACGACAGGGGTCACAGCGTGGTCGTCACACTCGTCACGCCGGGCGCCTGTTGCACATTCTACCTGGAAAGACGCCTTTGACCACCTGCTACGCCGAACACGACCGGCACCGGGGCCCGCCGGGACCGCTCCCACGCCTGACGAGCACGTGCTGGGGGCACGCGGCGGGTGTGTTCGGAGCAGGCCGAGCGCGTGACGGGCGGCGTGACGGGCGGTGGGCACCGGTCGCGCCACTAGAGTTCGGGCCATGGGTGTTGCGGAGGGTGTTGTTGATCTTCTTGGAGCGCTGGCCTACGGCGAGCTCTCCGCCTTCGACCGGATGACGGAGGACTCCCGCTCGGCGCCGACGCTGTCCGGGCGTGCCGCGCTCGCGCAGATGGCCGCCGCGGAGATCGGGCACTTCACGTTGCTGCAGAAGCACCTGGCCGAGCACGACCTCAGGGTCGAGGACGCGATGGCGCCGTTCGTCACCGGGTTCGACGCCTTCCACGAGTCGACGAGCCCCAAGTCGTGGCTGGAGTCGCTGGTGAAGGCGTACGTGGGCGACGGCCTCGCCGCGGACTTCTACCGCGAGGTCGCGGCGTGGCTCGACGACGAGCCGACCCGCGAGCTGGTGCTCGCCGTGCTCGCCGACACGGGTCACTCGGCGTTCGCTGAGCGCGAAGTCCGGGCCGCCGTGGAGTCGGATCCGCGGGTGCGCGACCGGCTCGCGCTGTGGGGCCGCCGGCTGCTCGGAGAGGCGTTGACGCAGGCCCAGTACGTGGTGGCGGAGCGGGACGGGCTCTCGGAGCTGATCATCAGGGGGTCGGGGGACCTCGCTGGGATCGGTCAGCTGTTCCGCCGTCTCCAGCAGTCGCACGCGCGGCGCATGACGCAGCTGGGTCTGGGCTAGGTAGGCTCGGCCGTAGATTTTTCTCTTGAGCACGGAGGTCAGCGTGGAGGTCAGGATCGGCGTCGCGGACAGCCCGCGGGAACTCGTCGTGACCAGTGAGCTCAACCCGTCCGAGGTCGAGGCTCTGGTGGCGGACGCGGTGTCCGGCAAGTCCAGCGTGCTGTCGCTGGTGGACGCCAAGGGTGCGCGGTTCGTCGTGCCCGCTGGCCGCGTCGCGTACGTGGAGATCGGCCCGCAGGACTCGCGCAAGGTCGGGTTCGGCGCCTGAAGCACGGTCGACGAGAAGGGCCCCGGTCATCGCGACCGGGGCCCTTCTCGCTGTTCGGCGTCAGTGCCCGGCGGGCTCTTCGACCCGGTAGGGCGGCGTGGAGGTGCCGCCGACCCGGTACCGGCCCCACGGGTCCTGGTCGGTGAGCGTCCCCTCCGCCTGCCCGGTGGGGGTGCGCAGCAGCGCGGTCCGCGCGCCCGCTTCGACCCGGTTCGTGACCTCGTCGTTCTTCTTCACGCGGCCGTACCAGTGGTAGCGGCCGTCGATCGGCTGGAAGTAGCCGCGCAGCTCGACCTCGACCGCGACCTCCTCCTCCCCGAAGACGAGCGTGGCCGCGCCGGTGTAACCCTCTTCGTCGTGGTCGTGCTCGCTCATCAGTCCACCAATCGCAGCTGGGTGAGGGGCTGTTCGGGGTCGATCTGGATGCCGCCCGCGCGCAGCAGGCCGTCGATGGCGTGCCAGATGATCGTGGCGAGGTAGTCGCTGAGGTTCGCGCGGGACATGGTCTGCCGTTCGAGCCACCAGTCGCCCGCGTTCTGCACCATGCCGACGAGGCCGTGCGCCCACGGCTCGGCACCGCCGGAGTCCATGTCGAACGCGCGCAGGTAGTCGCCGAGGATTCGGGCCAGCGTCGCGGCGATGAGGTTCTTGTCCTCCTGCGCGACGTCCTTCTCCACCGGGCGGTCCACGAACGAGCCCTTGACGACGAACCGGTAGAGGTTCGGGTTCTCCTCGATGACCGACAGGTAGGCGTCGACGATCCGCTCGATGCGGGCGCGGATCGGGCCGTCGGCGGCGAGCGCGGGCCCCATCCGCTCCATCAGCAGCTCGGTGGCCTTCTGGCCGACCGCGAGGTACAGGTCCGACTTGTCGGTGAAGTGCCGGTACAGCACGGGCTTGCTGACGCCCGCCTCCGCGGCGACGTCCTCCATGCCGACGTCGGGGCCCTTCTTGGCCACGACGGCGATCGTGGCCTCCACGAACTCCGCCCTGCGCTGCTCGCGATGCCCCTTCCACCGCTCACGTCGCGCGTCCGGCCCCTTGACAGTGCGTGCCATGTGACGCACGCTACCAGAAGTAACCGTTACCTCAAGTAACACTTACCGGGGAGGGCAACCGATGAGGGTCGCCGATCGGGAGAAGACGGCGGAGAGGCTGCTGAAGTCGTCCGCGGAGAAGTTCTACGACCCGGAGGTGGACATCGACTGGTCCGCACCGCTGGTCGACGGTCTCTTCTACATCCCTGAGCAGCGCATCTCGCTCTACGGCACACCCCTGTACGACTCGCTGACGCACGAGCAGCGCATCGAGCTCTCGAAGCACGAGCTGGCCTCGATCGCGTCCGTCGGCCTGTGGTTCGAGCTGCTGCTGATGCAGATGCTGGTGAAGGTCGTCTACAACTCCGACCCCACGACCCGGCACGCCCAGTACGCCCTGACCGAGGTGGCCGACGAGTGCCGCCACTCCACGATGTTCGCGCGCCTGGTCGAACGCGTCGGCTGCCCGCCGTACGGCCCGGTCAAGCACACCCACCGCCTGGGCAAGCTGCTGCCGGCGATCGGCTACGGCCCCGCGATGTACGGCTCGATCCTGGTCGCCGAGGAGATCCTCGACCGCCTGCAGCGCGAGGCGATGAACGACGAGACCGTGCAGCCGCTCGTGCGGATGGTGAACCGCATCCACGTGCTGGAGGAGGCCCGCCACGTCCGGTTCGCCCGCGAGGAGCTGCTGCGCGGCATGGAGGGCCTGCGCGGCTTCGAGAAGCCGTACCAGAAGTGGCTCATCGGCTACGTCTCGATGATGATCACCCGCACGATCGTCAACCCGGACGTCTACGCGGCCGTGGGCCTGGACGTGCGCGAGGCCCGCCGCCAGGCGCTCGCCAACCCCCGCTTCCAGGAGACCATCCGCTGGTCCGGTGAGCGGATCATGTCGTTCCTGCAGGAGGCCGGACTCGTCGGAAAGCCGGGGATGCGCTCGTGGCGCCGCTCGTTCTTGATCGCCTGAACGTCGTCACGTCGGGGCCCTCGTCCGCCGGCGTGACCGCCGTCCTGCTGCACGGCTGGACCATGGACCTCACGACGTGGGACCGCGTCGCCGGGGCGTTGCCGGGCCGGGTCGTCCGCTACGACGTGCGCGGCCACGGCCGTTCCCCCGGCGAGGGCCCGTCCCCGACCCTGGCGGAACTGGCCGACGACCTCGCCGCCGTGCTGGCGGAGCACGCCCCCACGGGCCGGATCGTGCTGGCCGGCCACTCGCTGGGCGGCATGACCATCATGGCGCTCGCCGAGTCCCACCCAGAACTGTTCGCGCGCGTCACGGGGGTGGCGCTGATCGCCACGTCGTGCGGGAACCTCCCCGCGGTGAGCGCCGTCGAGCGCTTGGCGGCGAAGTGGCTGGTCACACGCCCGAAGATCGGGTTCGGCCGCGTGCTCGCGCCTGGTCTGCGCGTGACCTTCGGGCGCCGTCCCCGGTGGTCCGACGTGCGCGCCGCCGCGGCCATGGCGGGGAACACGACCGGGACCGCGTTCGTCGGCCTCCGCGAGGAGCTCACCCGGCACCAGCGCCGGGAAGCGCTCGCGGTGCTGTCGTCCGTGCCGACCGTGGTGATGGCCGGGGCCTGGGACCTGCTGACGCCGATGCGGCACGCGCGGGCCATCGCCGAGGCGCTGCCGTCGGCGGAGTTCGTGATCTACCCGAAGACCGGGCACATGCTGCCGCTGGAACGGTCGGAGGACGTGGCGAGACGCATCGCCGCGCTGATGTGAGCTTCGCGCTCGGTCGAACGGCCCCTCGCCCGCGTGGGTGAGGGGCCGTTCGGTGTCACGTCAGTGCTGCAGCGGGAACCCGCCACCGATCCCGCGCCACGCCAGGTTGGAGATCAACGCCACCGCGTCCTCCTTCGGCACCCGGCGGTTGTCCGCGAGCCACGACCGGGCTGTGACCTGCGACAACCCGACGAGACCCACGGCCAGCAGCCGTGCGCGCTCCGGGTCGAGGCCCGCGTCGGCCGTGATGGTGTCCGTGATGGCGTCGACCGAGTCGGTGGTGGCGCGTTCGACCGCGGACTGGACCGCCGGTTCGGAGCGCAGGTCCGACTCGAAGACCATGCGGAAGGCCTGGCCCTCGCCGTCGACGAAGTCGTAGAACGCGGCCACGGCGGCGCGGACGCGGAGCTTGTTGTCCGTCGTGGAGCCGATGGCGGTGCGCACGCGGCCGACCAGCTCGTCCACGTGGGACTCGAGCAGGGCCATGTACAGCTCCAGCTTGCCCGGGAAGTGCTGGTACAGCACCGGCTTGGACACGCCCGCGCGTTCCGCGATCTCGTCCATCGCCGCGGCGTGGTAGCCGTTGGTGACGAACACGTCCTGCGCCGCTGCCAGCAGTTGCGCGCGGCGTGCGGTGCGCGGCAGTCGAACGCCCCTGCCTGCGGGTGCGCTCTGCGCCGTCTCCGTCATGGTGCCTCCAGCACTGGTCATCACTGCCGTCGGGTCGAGCGCCGGCCGACCGCGGCGTGGCCAACCTTACTCGCTGGTAGCCCACTTGAGGGAACCATCTCCCGCCCGGTTCCCGCATCCTGGGGAGATGAGCACGCTGATCCCCGCCCCGCTGTCCACGGCCGAGCTGCCGCCGCTGGACACCGACCAGACGCCCTGGCCGGGTGAGTTCTGCCGGATCGACGACCACGAGGTGCACGTCAGGGTCACGCCGGGGAACGGGCCGCCCGCGGTCTACGTGCACGGGCTCGGTGGGAGCGCGACCAACTGGACGGACCTCGCGGCGCAGCTGCGGGACCACGTCAGCGGCTCCTCGATCGACCTGCCCGGTTTCGGGCGGTCGGAGCCGATCCCCGGCTACGACTTCAGCCTCGCCACGCACGCCCGCACGGTCATCGGCTACCTGGAGACCCGCGGCGAGCCCGCGCACCTGTTCGGCAACTCCATGGGCGGTGCGATCTCGGTCATCGTCGCCGCGACCAGGCCGGACCTGGTCCGCACGCTCACGCTGGTCTCGCCGGCCGTGCCCGACCTGCGGCCGCGCCTGGACCGCATGTCCGACCCGCGGATGGCGCTCGCCGTGCTGCCGGTCATCGGCGCGAGGGTGCGCCGCGAACTCGCGAAGCTGACCCCGCACGACCGCACCCGGCAGATGCTCCAGCTCTGCTTCGCGGACCCGAGCATCGTGCCCGACAACCGGATCGAGGAGTCGATCGCGGAGAACGAGGAACGCGCGCGGCAGCGGTGGGCCGGCCGGGCGCTCAACCGCAGCACCGTCGGGTTGATGACGCACTGGCTCACGCCGGGTGCGAAGTCGCTGTGGCGGTTGTTGCCGCAGGTCCAGGCGCCGACGCTGGTGCTGTGGGGCGAGCACGACCGGCTGGTCAGCGTCCGCAAGGGACCCCGCACTGCGCAGCTGCTGCCCAAGGGACGACTGCTCGTGCTGCCCAACACCGGGCACGTCGCCCAGATGGAACGGCCCGCCACCGTCGCGAGGGCGGTGCTGGGCATGTGGGAGGCGGTCGACCGGCACTCGTGGTGACGAACGACGGCCATACAGGGGGTGTGGGACCCTGGGCGACGTGAATCGCGCCCCCGAGCGAGGACGAAGTGCTCCGCCCGCAGACCGCTACCGCCGTGGCGCGCGGCGGACCAGCGCGGAACCGCTCGCCGCCGCCTGGGAGCCGGAGGGCACCGGGCGGCTGCAGCGACCCCGCAGGCCCGGTGGCGTGAAGCGGCTCGTCTCCCACTACGGCTGGCGGATCTACGCGATCCCGGTGCTGGTCGTGCTCACCGCGCTCGTGGTGCTCGACACGGTCCAGCCGAAGACGCCGACCGGCGACGCCGGGGGCACCAACGCCGCCGAGACGCCGGTCAACCCCGTCGAGCCGCCCGCGACCGAGGTGCAGGGGCAGAAGCCGCAGCTCAACATCCCCACCGCCGAGCTGCCGCCGGGCCCGGACTTCTCGCAGGACGGCGTCGGCACGTTCAAGGCCGTGCCGGGCAGCGGCCCGCGCGTCGGCGAGGCGAACGCGGCCAAGTTCCGCCGGTACGCGATCGCCATCGAGGACGGCGTGCGGCCCGCGGACTACAACGACGACGCGGCGGCGTTCGGGCGCACGGTCGAGGGCTTCCTGTCCGACCCGCGCAGCTGGATCGGCACGAAGACGGTCGCGCTGCAACGGGTCGAGGCGAACCAGAACCCCGACTTCACGATCATCCTGACCAGCACGAAGACGACGCACGCGATCTGCGGCAAGGAGATCCCGTTCGAGACGTCGTGCTACGACAACCAGAGCAAGCGCGTGATCATCAACGTGGCCCGCTGGGTGCGCGGCGCCATGGTCTACAGCCGCGACCTGTCCGGGTACCGCAACTACGTGATCAACCACGAGGTCGGTCACGCCCTGGGCAGCGGCCACGCGGCCTGCCAGGAGACCGACGCGCCGGCCCCGGTGATGATGCAGCAGACGTTCGGCGTCTCGAACGACTTCGTCGCCCAGCTCAACGCCGGTCTGGACGTGGTGCCCGCCGACGGCAAGGTGTGCAAGCCGAACGCGTTTCCCGCTGGGTGAGACGGCTTTCCAACGGGGAAGAGTCGAGGCAGGGTAGACGTTGTCTCGGACACGGAGACATTCGTCGAGGAGGACCAGCATGGCGCTTCCGCCGCTCGTTGAGCCAGCCGCGGAGCTGACCAAGGAAGAAGTCGCGCGCTACAGCCGGCACCTGATCATCCCGGACGTCGGGGTGGACGGGCAGAAGCGGCTGAAGAACGCGAAGGTGCTCGTCGTCGGCGCGGGCGGCCTGGGCAGCCCGGCACTGCTGTACCTGGCCGCGGCCGGGGTCGGCACGCTCGGCGTCGTCGACTTCGACGTCGTGGACGAGTCGAACCTGCAGCGCCAGGTCATCCACGGCCAGTCCGACGTCGGCCGCCCCAAGGCCGAGTCCGCGCGCGACTCGGTCGCGGAGATCAACCCGTTCGTCAAGGTCGTGCTCCACCAGGCGCACCTGAACTCCGAGAACGCGCTGGAGATCTTCCGCGACTACGACCTGATCCTCGACGGCACGGACAACTTCGCCACGCGGTACCTGGTGAACGACGCCGCGGTGCTGCTGGGCAAGCCGTACGTGTGGGGCTCGATCTTCCGGTTCGAGGGCCAGGTCAGCGTCTTCTGGGAGGACGCGCCGAACGGTCAGGGCCTCAACTACCGCGACCTCTACCCGGAGCCGCCGCCTCCCGGCATGGTCCCCTCGTGCGCCGAGGGCGGCGTGCTGGGCGTGCTGTGCGCGTCGATCGGCTCGATCATGGTCACCGAGGCGATCAAGCTGCTCACGGGCATCGGTGACCCGCTGCTGGGCCGCCTGATGGTCTACGACGCGCTGGAGATGTCCTACCGGACCATCAAGATCCGCAAGGACCCGGAGTCGCCGAAGATCACCGAGCTGATCGACTACGAGGCGTTCTGCGGTGTCGTGTCCACGGACGCGCAGCAGGCCGCCGCGGGCAACACGATCACGCCGCTCGAGCTCAAGCACAAGCAGGAGTCCGGCGAGGACTTCCTGCTGGTGGACGTCCGCGAGCCGCACGAGTACGAGATCGTGAAGATCCCGGGCTCGGTGCTCATCCCGAAGGACAAGATCCTTTCGGGTGAGGCGTTCTCGGAGCTGCCGCAGGACAAGCCGCTGGTGCTGCACTGCAAGTCCGGCGCCCGGTCCGCGGAGGCGCTCGCGGCGCTGCACAAGGCGGGTTTCTCCGACGCCGTGCACGTCGGCGGCGGTGTGCTGGCGTGGGCCCGCGAGGTCGACCCGAGCCTGCCGACGTACTGATCCCTCCTCGCTCGACGGCGTCTGCAAGTACTGCCAACCACCCTGTCGGTGGTACTTGCAGACGCCGGAGCAGGGGACCCGAACGTGGTGACGTGAAAATCGGTCGTGTCGTGGTCCACCACCCGGACGGTCCAGCCAGGTAGCGTGCCCAGCCGTGACCCGCAGTCCCGAACCGCCCCCAGCGCACGTGCGTGCGGCGTTCGGGGCACGTGACGCCGAACCAGAGCTCATCGACGGCGGCCCCGCGTGGCGGTGTGGCGACGCCACGATCCGCCCGGCGCCCAGGCCCGCCGAGGCCACCTGGATCGCCAAGACCCTCGACAACCTCGACGTGCCGAACCTCAGGATCGGCCGCCCGCTGCGGTCCACCGACGGCCGCTACGTCGTCGGCGGCTGGTCGGCCACCAAGTTCCTCGCCGGCCGCGCCGAGGCACGCCACGACGAGGTGATCGCCGTCGCCCAGCGCCTGCACCAGGCCACGGCGGACCTGCCCAGACCCCGGTTCCTCGACGCGCGCACCGACGTGTTCGCCGTCGCCGACCGCCTGGCGTGGGGCGAGGAGGACGTGCCGCTCGACGCCGACCTCGGCGGCCGGCTGTTCGAGCTGCTCGCCGAGGTGCAGAAGCCGATCAACCTCAAGCCGCAGGTCGTGCACGGCGACCTGTTCGGCAACGTGCTGTTCGCCGGCACCGCGCCGCCCGCGGTCATCGACTTCGCCGCGTACTGGCGGCCGGCCGAGTGGGCTGCGGCCGTGGTCGCGGTGGACGCCGTCGCGTGGGGTGGCGCGGACGCCGGCCTGTTCCACCGGTGGAGCCACCAGGCCGAGTGGGAGCAGGCGCTGGTGCGGGCGGTGCTGTACCGGCTGGCCGTGCACGCGCTGCACCCGTTGTCAACGCCGCGGTCGTTTGCGGGCTTGGAACGAGCTGCTCACCACGTGACCGAGCTGCTCTGAGCGGGCCATTTTCCCGGCCTGAAACATTGCGGAGCTTCGGGTTAACGCGCGCTTCTTAGCGTCAGCGGCGTGACCCATTGCCCGTACTGCGCGCTCCAGTGCGCCATGAGCGTCATCGACGGCCAGGTGGCCCCCGGCCCCGGTGGGCTGTGCCAGAAGGGCTGGACGGCGGGGGAGCTGCTGCGCCATCCAGGCCGCCTCACCACGCCGTTGGTCCACGGCGAACCCGCCTCGTGGGACGAGGCGATGGACTACGTGGTCAACAGGATCAGGACTTGCGAACCCGACGAGGTCGCCGTGTTCGGTGGCGGCGGGCTGACCAACGAGAAGGCGTACCTGCTGGGCAAGTTCGCCAGGGTCGCGCTGAAGACCTCGCAGATCGACTACAACGGCCGGTTCTGCATGTCGTCGGCCGCGGCGGCGGGCAACAGGGCGTTCGGGCTGGACCGGGGCATGCCGTTCCCGCTCACCGACCTGCGGACCGCCGACACGGTGCTGCTCGCGGGCTCCAACCCGGCCGAGACCATGCCGCCGTTCCTGCGGCACCTCGAAGGCGCCCGGCTGATCGTCATCGACCCGCGCCGCACGGCCACGGCCGAACGCGCCACGCTGCACCTGCAGCCCGCACCGGGCACGGACCTGGCGCTGGCACTGGGACTGCTGCACACCGCGGTGATCGAGGGCTTGGTCGACGAGGAGTACATCGCCGAGCGCACCACCGGGTTCGACGACGCCTGGCGGATCGCCGCGCAGTGGTGGCCGGAGCAGACCGAACGCGTCACGGGCGTGTCCGCCGCCGACCAGCGCGCGGCCGTGCAGATGCTGGCCGGGAGCTCGTACGTCCTCACCGGGCGGGGCACCGAGCAGCACGCGTCGGGCACCGACACCGTCTCCGCGTGGATCAACCTGGCGCTCGCGCTGGGCCTGCCGGGCAGGACCGGTTCCGGCTACGGCTGCCTGACCGGGCAGGGCAACGGCCAGGGCGGTCGCGAGCACGGTCAGAAGGCCGACCAGCTGCCCGGTTACCGCAAGATCGACGACCCGGCGGCCCGCGCGCACGTCATGGACGTCTGGGGCGTCGACGAGCTGCCGGGTCCCGGCCGCAGCGCCTACGAGCTGCTCACCGCCGACGACCTGAAGGCGATGCTCGTGTTCGGCAGCAACCCGGTCGTCTCGGCGCCGCGCGCGGCCCACGTCACCGAGCGGATGAAGGCGCTGGACCTGCTGGTGGTCGCCGACTTCGTCCTGTCGGAGACCGCCGCGATGGCGGACGTCGTGTTCCCGGTCACGCAGTGGGCAGAGGAGGACGGCACGATGACGAACCTCGAAGGCCGGGTCATCCGCCGCCGCAAGGCGCTCGACCCGCCGCCGGGTGTCCGCAGCGACCTGGAGCTGATCAACGGCCTGGCCGCGCGCCTCGGCGTGCCGACGGGGTTCCCGACGTCGCCGCGCGAGGCGTTCGAGGAGCTGCGGAAGGCCTCGCAGGGCGGCCTGTCCGACTACTCCGGCATCACCTACGAGCGGCTCGACGCCGAGCAGCTGCACTGGCCGGTGCCCTCGACCGACCACCCCGGCACCCCCAGGTTGTTCCTGGACCGGTTCGCCCACGCCGACGGTCTGGCGCGGTTCGTCCCGGTCGACCACACCGGCCCGGCGGAACCGCCGGACGCCGAGTTCCCGTTGCAGGCCACCACCGGGCGGGTCTTGCAGCACTACCAGTCGGGTGCGCAGACGCGGCGGATCGGGGAGCTGGCCGCGGCCGTTCCCGGGACGTACGTCGAGGTGCACCCCGACACGGCCGCGCGGGCGGGACTCGTTCCCGGCGAGCCCGCGCACGTCGTGTCCAGAAGAGGTCGTGTCACGGCCACCGTGCGCTGCGTGCCGAGCATGCGCGTCGACGCGGTGTTCCTGCCGTTCCACTTCCCCGGTGACGGGCGGGCGAACCTGCTCACCAACCCCGCGCTCGACCCCACGAGCCGGATGCCCGAGTTCAAGGTCTGCGCGGTGCGATTGGAGCGGGCATGCGACGAGTCGTGATCGTCGGGTACGGCATGGCGGGCGCACGGCTGGCGGACGAGCTCCGCCGCCGTGACCAGGACATCTCCATCACCGTCATCGGAGCCGAGCCGCACGCGGCGTACAACCGCGTGCTGCTCTCAACCGTGGTCGCCGGGACCATGATTCCCTCAGCGACCCGCCTCCACGACGAATCCTGGGCCGCCACCCACAACATCGACCTGCGCCTCTCCCACGAGGTCGTCTCCCTCGACCGCGTCACCCGAACGGTGGACGTCAGGTGTACGCGGGGCGCTTTCGTACCCTCAGAGAGCACGGAAGGGCCCCGCGTGCACGTTCCCCTGGATGTCACGCGGGAGTCCCGTGTTCCCCTGGGGGGAACGCGGGGGCCCCGCGTGACTGTTGCGTACGACGCGTTGGTGTTGGCGACGGGGAGTGTGCCGTGGGTGCCGCCGGCCGAAGGGCTCGTCGAGGACGGGAAGCTCGCCGACGGGGTGGTTGCCTTCCGGACGTTGGACGACTGCGCGCGGATCGAGGCCAAGGCGCAGAAGGGCATGCCGGTCGCGGTCCTGGGCGGCGGCCTGCTGGGCATCGAGGCGGCACGCGGCCTGGCCGGACGCGGCTGCCTGGTCACGGTCGTGCACCCGGTCGGGCACCTGATGGAACGCCAGCTCGACCCCGGCGCCGGCGGTGTCCTCGCGCGCACCCTCGGCAAGCTCGGCATCGAGTTCCGGCTGAACGCGCGGGCCGCCAAGTACCTGCCCGGTGACGGCCTGGTCCTCGACGACGGCACGCACGTGCCCGCAGAGCTGGTGGTCGTCTCCGCCGGTGTGCGGGCGGAGACCGGGCTGGCGGTGCGGGCGGGACTGGACGTGGACCGCGGCATCGTCGTGGACGACGCGCTGCGCACCAGCGACCCGCGCGTCCACGCGATCGGCGACTGCGCCCAGCACCCCGGCACCGTCTCCGGTCTCGTGCAGCCCGCGTGGGACCAGGCCGCCGTGCTCGCCGACCGGCTGACCGGCGCGAACCCGGCCGCGCGCTACAGCGGCACGTCCGTCGTGACCCGGTTGAAGGCCCGCGACGTGGACCTCGCGGCACTGGGTGACGTGCACACCGACGTGGACTGCCCCGACTCGGAGGTCCTGTGCTTCCAGGAACCCTCCCGCGGCCGCTACGCCAAGCTGGTGCTGCGCGACGACCGGGTCACCGGCGCGATCATGCTGGGCGCACCGGACGCGGCCGCCACGATCACCCAGCTCTACGACCGCGGCATCCCCGCGCCGACCGACCGGCTGGCGCTGCTGCTGGGCCGGGCGCTGCCCGCGGAGGCCGCGTCACCGGCGGACCTGCCGTCCAGCGCGGTGATCTGCCGCTGCAACACCGTCTCCAAAGGACAGATCGTGTCCGCGTGGCGTGCGGGCGCGGAGTCGTTGCCGCAGCTCGCGGAGGCCACGCGGGCGACCACGGGCTGCGGTGGCTGCAAGGACGCCGTGTGCGGGCTGCTCGACTGGCTCGGGGCCTCACAACCGGCCACCGCGTGATGTGCGGCGGAGTTGCCGCCGCCGTCATCGACCAGAACCCCCTGGTAACGCGCGGTTCCTAGGTTTCTCGGCAATCGCCGACCCCGCGGAGGACGTACATGAGCTGGATCGACCACTGGGAGCCGGAGAAGCCCGAGTTCTGGGAGTCCACCGGCAAGCGGATCGCACGCAAGAACCTCGCGCTCTCCATCTTCGCGGAGAACCTCGGGTTCAGCGTCTGGGTGCTGATGAGCATCGTGGTGGTGAGCCTCGGCCCGGTCGGGTTCGACTTCAGCGTCGGCCAGCAGTTCTGGCTGCTGATCGTGCCGAACCTGGTGGGCGCGGTGCTGCGGGTGCCCTACACGTTCGCGGTGCCGCGGTTCGGCGGGAGGGTCTGGACGACGATCAGCGCGGGACTCCTGCTGATCCCCTGCACGATGCTCGCCCACGCGGTGTCCACGCCCGGCACGCCGTACTGGTTCTTCCTGCTCACCTCGGCCGCCATGGGCCTGGGCGGCGGCAACTTCTCGTCGTCGATGGCGAACATCTCGTTCTTCTACCCGGAGGGCAAGAAGGGCCTCGCGCTCGGCATGAACGCCGCCGGCGGCAACCTCGGCGTCGCGATCACGCAGCTCATCGTGCCGGTCGTCATCACGCTCGGCACCGGCATCCACCTGGCCTACGCGGCGCTGATCTGGATGCCGTTCATCGTGGTCGCCACGCTGTGCGCCTGGTTCTTCATGGACAGCCTCACCCAGGCCAAGCCGGACGGCCAGTCGTACAAGCTGGCGCTGTCCAACAAGCACACCTGGGTGATGTCGTTCCTGTACATCGGGACGTTCGGGTCGTTCATCGGCTACTCGTTCGCGTTCCCGTCGCTGATCAAGCTCAGCTTCGTGGACCACAGGGGCTGGGTGGCGCTCGCGTTCCTCGGCGCGCTGATCGGCTCGGTCGCCCGGCCCGCCGGCGGGTGGCTCGCCGACCGGGTCGGTGGCGCGAAGGTGACGCTGGGCACGTTCGTGGGGCTCGGCGTCGGCACGATCGGCGTGATCATCAGCGTCGACACGAAGAACTTCGCGCTGTTCTTCGGCTCGTTCATCGCGCTGTTCGTGCTGGCCGGCGTCGGCAACGGCTCGACGTACCGGATGATCCCGGCGATCTTCCGCACGCAGTCGGACGACGACAAGTCCGCCAAGCGCCAGGCCGCCGCCGTGGTCGGCATCGCGGGCGCGGTCGGCGCGGCCGGTGGCGTGCTGGTGAACCTGGTCTTCAAGTTCTCGCTGGAGGGCTCGAAGACGCTGACGCCCGCGCTGACCGCGATCCTCGTGTTCTACGCGCTCTGCCTGGGCACCACGTGGTGGTTCTACCTGCGGCGCACCGTCTTCGCGGCGCGGCCGTCCCTGGCCTACGCGGGCGTGTAACAGCTCGGACACACAGCTGACCTCGGCACGACACACCGCCCGGTGACGATTCCGGGTGGAAGGAGGGACTCCGATGACTCGAACCCTGGTCGTGATCGGCCACGGCATGGTCGGCCACCGGCTCACCGAACTCCTGCACGACTCCGGGTGGCGGATCGTCGTGTTCGGCGAGGAGTCCCGCCCCGCCTACGACCGGGTCGCCCTGTCGTCCTATGTGGACACGTGGAGCTCCGCCGGCCTGGAGCTGCCCGCGCTGAGCGGGTGCGAGCTCCGCCTCGGCGAGAAAGCGGTCTCCGTCGACCGGGAACGCCGGGTCGTCGTGGGCGCCTCCGGTGTCGAGGTCGGCTACGACGCGCTGGTGCTGGCCACCGGCTCCGTGCCGTTCGTGCCGCCCGTCCCCGGCCGGGACCTGCCCGGCTGCCACGTCTACCGGACCATCGACGACCTGGACGAGATCCGGGCGACGGTCCAGGCCGCCGACCGGCCGGGCCGGCACTCCGGCATGGTGCTCGGCGGTGGCCTCCTCGGCCTGGAGGCGGCCAACGCGCTGCGCGGCATGGGGGTCTCGCCGCACGTCGTGGAGCTCGCACCCCGGCTGATGCCGATCCAGGTCGACGACGGCGGCGCCGGACTGCTGAAGCGGCTGGTCGAGAAGCTCGACCTGACCGTGCACACCGGCACCTCCGCCTCCTCGATCGAACGCGACGGGTCGCGGTTGATCGCCAAGCTGGCCAGCGGTCTGGAGCTCGACCTCGACGTCGTGGTGTTCAGCGCCGGCATCCGGCCCCGCACCGACCTGGACCTCGGGCTGGAGCTGGGACCGCGCGGCGGGTACCTGGTCGACGGTTCCTGCCGCACCGCCGACCCGCACGTGTTCGCGATCGGCGAGTGCGCGGCGGTCGAGGGCGTCACGTACGGGCTGGTGGCGCCCGGTTACGCGATGGCCGAGGTGGTCGCGGACCAGCTCTCCGGTGGCACGAAGGTGTTCCCCGGTGCGGACGTGTCGACGAAGCTGAAGCTGCTCGGCGTGGACGTGGCGTCGTTCGGTGACGCGCACGCCACGACCGAGGGTGCGCTGGAAGTCGTCGTGAACAACGCCGTCGCGGGCACGTACAGCAAGCTCGTGGTGTCCGACGACGCGAAGACCCTGCTCGGCGGCGTGCTGGTCGGTGACGCGTCGGCCTACCCGTCGCTGCGCCCGCTGGTGGGCAAGGAGGTCCCCGCGGCCCTGTTGCAGCCGGGTGCGGCCGTCGACGTGGACATGCCGGCGGACGCCCAGGTCTGCTCGTGCCACGCCGTCACCAAGCAGACGATCACCGACGCCATCGGGTCCGGTGTGGCGTGCGACGTCGCCGAGCTGAAGGCGTGCACCAAGGCGGGCACGGGCTGCGGTTCGTGCGTGCCGATGCTGAAGAAGCTGCTGACCGACTGCGGCGTCGAGCAGTCCAAGGCGCTGTGCGAGCACTTCACCCACTCGCGCGCGGAGCTGTTCGAAATCGTCCGCGCGACCCGGATCACGACGTTCACCGCGCTGGTCGAGAAGCACGGCAGCGGGCGCGGGTGCGACATCTGCAAGCCCGCCGTGGCCTCGATCCTGGCGTCGCTGAACAACGGGCACATCCTCGGCGAGGCACAGGTTTCGTTGCAGGACACCAACGACCGGTTCCTCGCGAACATGCAGCGCAACGGCACCTACTCGGTCGTGCCGCGCATCCCCGGCGGCGAGATCACGCCGGAGAAGCTCATCGTGATCGGCGAGGTCGCCCGCGACTTCGGGCTCTACACGAAGATCACCGGCGGGCAGCGGATCGACCTGTTCGGCGCGACGGTCGACCAGCTGCCGCAGATCTGGCGCCGCCTGGTCGACGCCGGCTTCGAGTCCGGGCACGCGTACGGCAAGGCGCTGCGCACGGTGAAGTCCTGCGTCGGCACGACCTGGTGCCGCTACGGCGTGCAGGACTCCGTCGGGCTCGCGATCGACCTGGAGCTGCGCTACCGCGGCCTGCGGTCGCCGCACAAGCTCAAGTCCGCGGTGTCGGGGTGTGCGCGCGAGTGCGCGGAGGCCCGCAGCAAGGACTTCGGCATCATCGCGACCGAGAACGGCTGGAACCTCTACGTCGGCGGCAACGGCGGCTTCACACCCCGCCACGCCGACCTGCTGGTGTCCGATGTGGACACGGAGACGCTCATCCGCACCATCGACCGGTTCCTGATGTTCTACATCCGCACCGCGGACCGGTTGCAGCGCACTTCGGCGTGGCTGGAGGGCCTCGACGGCGGCCTCGACCACCTGCGCGAGGTGGTCGTGGACGACGAGCTCGGCATCTGCGCCGACCTGGAGGCCGCGATGGACGCCCACGTCGGTTCGTACGCCGACGAGTGGAAGGGCGTGCTGGAGGACCCGGAGAAGCTGGCGCGCTTCACGTCGTTCGTCAACGCCCCCGGCACCCCCGACCCGTCGATCTCGTTCCGCGCCGAACGCGGTCAGCGCGTTCCCGTCCAGCTCGGCATCCCGGAGGTCGTGCGATGACGAAGGTCTGTGACTTCGCCCTGCTGCGCCCGGAACAGGGCGTCGCGGCCCTGCTCCCCGACGGCTCGCAGGTGGCCGTGTTCCTGACCGCGGAGGGCACCCTGCACGCGCTGGACAACGTCGACCCGTTCAGCGGCGCCGCGGTGCTCTCCCGCGGCATCCTCGGTGACCGCGGCGGCGTGCCCGTGGTCGTGTCCCCGGTCTACAAGCAGGCCTTCGAGCTGGCCACGGGCAAGTGCCTCGACTCGCCCGAGGTGTCGGTCGCCGTGCACGGGGTGCGTGTGCGTGACGGTGTGGTGGAGCTGACGTGACCGGTCCGCTGGCCGGGTTCACCATCGGCGTCACCGCCGCCCGCCGTGCCGACGAGCTCATCGCGCTGCTCGAACGCAAGGGCGCCGCGGTCCTGCACGGCCCGGCCATCCGCATCGTGCCGTTGCCGGACGACACCTCGTTGCTGGCCGCGACGTCCGCCCTGCTGTCGGCGCCGGTCGACGTGGTCGTGGCGACCACCGCGATCGGTTTCCGCGGCTGGTTCGAGGCCGCGGAGGGCTGGGGCCTGGGCGCGCGCCTGCACCGCGCCCTGTCGTCGGCCGTGGTGCTGCCGCGCGGCCCGAAGGCGAAGGGCGCGGTGCGGGCCGCCGGCCTGACCGAGACGTGGTCGCCGTCGTCCGAGTCGAACGCCGAGCTGCTGCAGTACCTGCTGCGGATGGGCGTCTCCGGCAAACGCGTGGCCGTGCAGCTGCACGGCGAACCGCTGCCGGACTTCGTCGGCACCCTCCAGGCCGCGGGCGCCGACGTCGTCGAGATCCCGGTCTACCGCTGGGAACCGCCCGCCGACCCCGGCCCGCTGGAGCGGCTGATCGACGCGGTGCTCGACGGCCAGGTGGACGCGCTGACGTTCACCAGCGCCCCGGCCGCCTCGTCGGTGCTGCGCACGGCCGGAGACCGCCGCGCCGACCTGGTGGAGGCCCTGCGCCGCACCGTGCTGGTGGTCGGCGTCGGCGCGATCACCGCAGGTCCCCTGGTGGCCGCAGGAATCCCGGTGGTGCAGCCGGCCCGCTCGCGCATCGGCTCGATGGTGCGCGAACTGGCCGTCGAGCTGCCCGCGCGGGCGACCCGGCTGCGGATCGCTTCGCTGGACATGGAGATGCGCGCCCAGGCCGTGGTGATCGACGGCGAGCTGCGCCCCGTCGCACCGGCGCCGATGGCGGTGCTGCGCACCCTCGTCGCCGCCCGCGGACGGGTGGTGTCCCGGCAGGAGCTGCTGGCCGCCCTGCCCTCCGGCGGCGAGGAACACGCCGTGGAGACGGCGATCGGACGGCTGCGGACGGCACTGGGGGCGCCGCAGATGGTGTGCACCGTGGTCAAGCGCGGATACCGACTCGCGATGGAGCCCGCATGAAGCTCGTCCTGGCCTTCCACGGCACGCGGAACCCGCGCGGGGTCGCGGTGTGCGAGGAGATCGCGGCCCTGGTGCGCGCCGCGGTGGACGCACCCGTCGCGGTCGCGTACGCCGACGTGCTCCAGCCGGACGTCCGGTCCGTTGTGGACGGTCCGTGCGTCGTCGTGCCGGTGTTCCTGGCGGCCGGGTACCACGTGCGGGTGGACATCCCGGAGCAGATCGGGTCACGCCCCGGGGTCGTGGTGACCGAGCCGCTGGGCGTGGCCGCGGTGCCGGCGGTGGTGGACCGGTTGCGCGAGGCCGGGGTCCGGCGCGGCGACCTGGTGGTGCTCGGCGCGGCCGGTTCGTCGGACGCGCGGGCGCTGGCGGACGTGCGGCGGGCCGCGGTGCTGGTGGGGGCGGAGGCCGTCGGGTACGTCGCCACGGCCACGCCCCGGATCGCGGACGTGGTGGCCTCGGTCCGCCACGGCGGGCGGCGGGTCGTGGTGGCGTCGTGGTTGCTGGCGCCCGGTGTCTTCCAGGGCGGCCTGGCCGCGTGCGGGGCGGACGTGGTGGCGGAACCGGTCGGGGCGCATCCGCTGGTGGTCGAGGCGTTGGTGCGGAAGTACCGGGAGGGCGTTGCGGGGGTGCGCAGGTCGGCGTGAGCGCGAGGCCGGTCGCCGACCTGCGCGCCGCCTACCAGAGCCCGGGGAGCTCCTCTTCGCGCGCGTCCTCCCACCGGTACTCCCGCAGGTTGACCTTCCCGTCGAGGTTCGGCACCCCTTCCTCGTGCAGCATCTGCAGCTGGGTGTCGCGCAGGTGCGGGGCGCAGGTGCCGTCCGCCTTCAGGACGCGTTGCCAGGGCAGGTCGTGGCCGTCCTCGTTCAGGATGCGGCCGACCAGCCGGGGCGACGGTGCCTTGGCGAGATCGGCGATGTCGCCGTAGGTGGCGACGCGGCCGCGGGGGATCGCCTTGATGGTGTCGCGGATCCGCTCGTGGATCTCTTCGTCCATGCGCCGAGTCTAGGGTCAGATCCGCACCGCCCAGGAGGCGACGGCCGCGCGGTGACCGGTCGGTCCCGGCGGCGTCGCTGCGGAGGCGCCCGTGAACGTGTTCCGGTACGCTGAAGTAGGTCGTAAGGGTTAAAACCACTCCAAGGAGTGGCGCTTTCACACTGTTGGCGCAACGGACGCCGACTCGTGGTGGGTAAACTGCCGGGCACTCTTCAACCCATACAGGGCAACGGGAATGACGAAACCGAGCCGTAGACCCGATGCCGCTCCACCTGCGGGCACCGCCACCGCCCGCGCGCGGGAAGCCTTGGCGCGCAAGTGGAGCTACCTGCTCAGCAGCGTCGTGATGGTCGCGTTGAGCCGGGACGAGCTGGACGCCGAACTGGGCGACCAGCTCGACGCGTTGTGCACGGCGTTGCACAGCGAGCCGTTCGACCCCGCTCCGTTCGAGCAGGTGGGCGAGCGGCTCGCCGGCGTCGGCTACGTCAACGAGCCCGGGCTGCGCCGCACCGTCGACGTGCTCGGCAAGGGCCTGCTGGGCCTGGACGAGTTCAGCGGGAGCAAGCAGCACGTCGTGCGCGTCGTCGGCGGCATGGGCGCGCTGATGTGCGCCTTCAGCGCGGCGCGGGCACGTTCCATCCTGGACCAGCAGGAGAGCATGCAGCTCGCGCTGCTCAAGGCCGCCCGTGACGCGCAGCGGGACCAGCGGCGCAGCGAGGCCAGGTTCGCCGGCATCGCGACGTCGTCGACCAGCGGCATCTTCGTCGTCGGCCTCGACGGCAAGGTGGTGTGGGTCAACGACGCCGTCGGCGACGTCCTGGGCCACAAGCCCGATCCGGGCACCCGGCTCATGGACTTCGTCGCGCCGGGGTCGGTCGTCGTGTTCCGCGAGATGGTCGAACGCGTGCTGGCCGAACGCCGTGAGTTCGAACGGGAACCGCTGCACCTGTTGCGCGGCGAGGACGACGTGGCCAAGGTGACGCTGACGGCGTCACTGCTGCGCGACGGCGACAACAAGCCCAGCCACGTGCTGGTGGTCGCCGACGACGCCACGGAACTCGCGCTGCTGCAAGGAGAACTGCGCAGGCAGTCGTTGCACGACGTGCTGACCAGCCTGCCCAACCGGCAGTTCTTCACCACCCACCTGGAGACCGTGCTGCGCAGGGCCGACCCCGTGCTCGGCGTGACGGTGTTCCACCTCGACCTCGACGCGTTCGGCCTGGTGTGCAACAGCCTCGGCGGCCGGGTCGGCGAGCGGCTGCTGCAGCACGTGGCCCGCAGGCTGCGCGCGTTGCTGTCGCGCGAACAGGCGATGGTCGCCCGGTTCGACGGTGACGAGTTCGGCGTCGTCGTCGAGAACTCCGCCGCCACACCGGACATCGCGACGATGATGACCACGATCAACGCCGACCTGGCCGAACCGGTGTTCGTCGACGAGCACGGGCTCGCGGTGTCGGTGAGCGCGGGCGTCGTGCACCGGCCCTCGCCGGACGTCGACCCGGTCGAGCTGCTGCGCATGGCCGACCTCGCGTTGCGGCAGGCCAAGAAGGACCAGCGCGGCCAGTGGGAGTTGTTCCACAGCAACCAGGACACCGAACGGCGCCGTGACCACGCGCTGGCCGTCGTGATGCCGGGCGCGTGGGAACAGGGTGACATCGGCGTCTGCTACCGGCCGGTGCGCGCGCTCGCGACCGGTGAGCTGGCGGGCGTGGAGGCCGTGCTGCACTGGGACCTCACCGACCGCTGCGCCGAGCTCGCCGACGCCACGGGCATGATCCTGCCGATGGGCGAGTGGCTGATCCGGATCGTCGCCGGTCAGGCTCAGTGGTGGCGGCACCGCGGTGAGCTCGACGCGCAGTTCGGCGTCCGGCTCACCCGCCACCAGTCGACCGACGGCGACCTCGTGTCCCGCGTGGCGCGGGTGATCGAGGAGACCGGCCTGCCGCACGAGCGGCTGACGCTGAGCATGCCGGTCGGCGTGCTGGACGTGGCCTGCGCGGCGGAGAACCTGGGCACGCTGGCGGCCAGGGGAGTGCGGATCGCGCTGGAGGACTTCGCTCTCGGCCCGCGCGACCTGAACTGGCTCTCGGAGCTGCCGATCGCGTCCGTGCTGGTGCCGGGGGACCTGGTGCGCAAGCAGGACGAGCGGTGCGCCGCGCTCATCCCCGCCGTGCACGAGCTGGGCGTGAACATCTGCGTGGACGGCGTCGAGACCGCCGCCCAGGCCGAGTGGTGGGCGCGAGCGGGCGCCGACCTCGCGATCGGCACCCACTTCGGCGTTCCACGCGACGCAGGCGAGTTCCTGCAGAAGCTCTAGCCCCCTTGCAGATGCCGTCAGACGCTGCGCTGCCAGGTGACGACGGCCGTGTGGTAGGCGTCAGCGGCCGTCACCGAGAAGTTGAAGCAGTGGCCGTACCCGTTGACCACGAAGGCGTCCAGCCGCGGTGCGCGCGGGTAGAACGGCCGCTCGGAGCGGGCCAGTGCCGCGGACGACGAGCAGTCGGCGCCGAGCGGCGGGGTGCCGCAGAAGTAGTCGGCCGAGGTCTGCACGGTCATCACCGGCACGTCGATGGCACCGCTCGCGGGGAGCACGATGTTCGACATCAGCGCGGTCGTGACGAACTCACCGGCCGACACGACGTCCTTGGTGGACTCGTCGAGGTTCACCACGTCGGTGACCTTCGGGCCCGGTGCGTGGAACATGGTGTAACGGGTGCCGGGTGCCGTGGTCAGGTAGCCGAGGTCGAGACCGCGCAGGCTCAGCTTCGCGTCGAGCACGGCGGGGATCAGGTTCGTCAGCGCGGGCACGGCCCGGACGTAGTCCCACTGGTGGGTCATGCCGGTGACCAGCACGCCGTCGACGTCGCGGTACCGGCCGGCCTCGGCCATCGCGATCGCGGAACCGATGGAGTGCCCGCCGATCAGCACCTTCGCGAACCGCTGCCGCAGGCGCTCGACGATCTGGTGCACCGCTTCGGCCTGGTTGGGGACGTCGACCAGGATGCTGAGCGGCTTGGTGCTCTTGCCGGTGCCGATCCGGTCCACCGCCATGGTGGCGATGCCGGCGCTGTTCATGGCGCGCACGACCGACCGGGCCTCGGGACCGACCGGGATGTCCCAGTAGCCGCTGGTGTAGGTGCCACCGGGGACGAGCACCTGGACCGCCCTGGCCCCGCGGGGGACGCAGAGGCGGCCGTACATCGTCTGCTTGACCAGTCCGAACTGGACGGGCGTGTACACGTCCTCACAGGTGGTCTGGGCGGCGTTCGCCTGCGCGGGCACCGGTAAGAGCGCGGCGAGCAGCACGGCGGCACAGAGCCGACGGAAACGCATGGGGGAACAAACCTCCAACTAGCGGGGGACGACCTTCATCATCAGGTCGTTGGGGTAGGCCGCATTGGTGAACGTGGTGCGCACGGGCCGGTCCGGGACCAGCCGGTAGCGCGAGCAGACCGCCGCCACGACGACGGCGATCTCGGTCAGCGCGAAGTGGTTGCCGATGCACTGGTGGATACCGCCGCCGAACGGGACGAACGCGCCCTTCGGCAGCTGCCGGACGCGCTCGGGCGTCCAGCGGTCCGGGTCGAAGCGCTCGGGGTCGGGGAACTGCGCGGGGTCGTGGTGCAGGGTGTGCGGGCTGAGGATCACCTCGGTGCCCGGTGGCAGGCGGACGCCGCCGAGGTCGACCTCCTCGGCGGTGCGGCGCATGACGAGCCACAGCGGGTACTTCCGCAGCACCTCGCTCGCCACCTGGCCGACGTAGGTCAGCCTCGGCACGTCGTCGACCGTGACCGCGCGCCCGGCGAGCACCTCGTCGACCTCGGCCACGACCCGCCGCTGCACGTCGGGGTTCGCGGCGATCTCGTGGAAGATCCACGCCAGTGCGAGCGCGGTGGTCTCGATCCCGGCCGTCAGCAGCGTGATGACCTCGTCGAAGACCTGCTCGTCGGTCATCGGCTCGCCGGTCTCGGCGTCCCTGGCGGCCAGCATGGTCGACAGCAGGTCGCCGTGGTCGGCCGGGTCGTCGCGGCGGGCCGCGATGACCTCCTGCACGATCGCCCGCATCCGGTCGACCGCCTCGTCGAACTCGCGGTTCGCCGGGATGGGCAGCTTCTCCACGAACCCCGGTGACAACGCGCGCAGGATGCCGTTGCGGATGATCACGAAGACGGACCGCCGGGCCTCGTCGATCGCCCGCTGACCGATCTCGGTGGAGAACAGCGCCTCACCGACGATCGTGACGGCGAGGCCCTGCATGTCGGCCTCCAGCTGCCGCACCTCGCCCGGCCGCCAGCCGTCGACGACCTCGCGCGCCGCGCGGGCCATGACGGTGACGTAGCCCGCGATCCGGTCGCGGTGGAACGCCGGCTGCACCATCCGGCGCTGGCGCAGGTGGAACGACCCGCTGGACACCGCGAGCCCGTTGCCCACGAACGGGCGGAACTTGTCGTACATCCGGCCCTTGTGGAACTTCGGCGCGTCGGTGACCAGCACCTGGTGCGTCAACCGCGGGCTGGTGACGAAATAGGTGCGCATCGGACCCAGGTGGACTTCCACCAGATCACCGCGACCACGCAAATTCCCGGTGAAGGCGAATCTTTTCCTGAGCATTGGCAACGTGTGCCCGAGAAATGGCAGCCGACCGGGTGCCACCGGGACGGACATCATCGCTCCTCGCGACGTGGAAAGGATGGACCACCTTATGAGTCGTTCGGGTGAGGATGACAGTGCCCGTTCGGGTGGCGTGTGTTCACACTTGCGGCCTAATCGAGTGCGCTTCGTGCATGACTAAGCTTGTGCGTCCGCAACCTCAAGAGGGTGGTCGCCGTGGCCGACGAGAACTGGATCCCGCAGAGCGTGGACGTGTCCGTGCCCAGTGCGGCGCGGGTCTACGACTACCTGCTCGGCGGCGCGCACAACTTCGCGGTCGACCGCGTGATGGGCGACAAGGCCGAGGAGATGATGCCGCACTCGCGCAGCGCGGCCCGCCTCAACCGGGCCTTCCTGCGCCGTGCCGTGCGGTTCATGACCGAGCAGGGGGTGCGGCAGTTCCTCGACATCGGCTCCGGCATCCCGACCGTGGCGAACGTGCACGAGGTCGCGCAGGAGCAGGCCCCGGAGTGCCGGGTCGTCTACGTGGACCGCGATCCCGTCGCCGTGGCGCACGGTGAGCTGATCGTCGCGGGCAACGACCGCGTCGGCGTGCTGCAGGCCGACATGCGCGACCCGGAGAGCATCCTGAGCAGCGGCGAGGTCAGGCGGCTGCTCGACTTCGACCAGCCGGTCGGGCTGCTGCTGCTGTTCATGGTCCACTGGGTGCCGGACGACGCCGACCCGCAGGGGCTGCTCAAGCGCTACCGCGAGGCGTTGCCCGCCGGGAGCTACCTCGCGATCTCGCACATGGCCGGCGACCACGTCAACGACGAGGCCAGGGCCGTCACCGACCGGATGAGCAAGGCCGGCGGCGGTGACGTCGCCTATCGCGACCGCGCCGAGATCGAAGCCTTCTTCGGTGATTTCGAGCTGGTCGAACCGGGACTGGTCAAGTACGCCGAATGGCGACCTTCCGGTCCTGGTGACATCTCCGACGACCCGGCGGTGAACCGGATCGCCTTCGCAGGGGTCGGTCGTAAGTCATAGCCGATACCGATACGGTGATGTCGATTCACGTCGCCGGTTGAGGTGGGACCGACGGTGCGTGGCTAAACTGCCGGACACTCCGAGCCCGTGACGAGGCAGCCCCGAATGCCGAAGCCGAGTCGTGCACGTGACGCAACCCCGTCGCCCGAGGACGCCGTCCGGGCGCGGCTGACGCTCGCGCGCAAGTGGTCCTACCGGCTGCTCGGCACCGTCGTCATCCCGCGCGGCAGCCAGGAGCTCGACGAGGAGCTGAGCGGCCGGCTCGACGCGTTGTGCGCCCTGCTGCACGAGGAACCGTTCCGCGCGACGGCGGTCGAGCAGCTGGGCGCCGACCTGGTGGGCCTGGGCCACCTCGGGAAGGCCGGTCTGCGCTGCACCACCGAGGTGCTGGGCAAGGGCCTGCTCGCGCTGCCGGAGTTCCAGCCCGTCGAGCGGTACGCGGAACGGGTCGCGCTCGCCGTGGGCGCCCTCGGCGTCGGGTTCACCGCCGCCAGCACCGAGTCCGTGCTCTCCCAGCAGGAGGGCATGCAGAAGTCGTTGCTCAAGGCGGTCCGCGACGCGAACTGGAACCTCAGGGAGAGCGAGGCCCGCTTCAACGAGGTGGTCACCTCCTCGACCAACGGCGTGCTGATCGTCGACCTCGACGGCCGGTTGCTCCAGGTCAACGCCGCGATCGGGCAGATCCTCGGCAGCACCTCCGACGAGCTCACCGGTGTGCCGCTGCTCGACCTGATCCAGCCCGGTTTCACCGACATGCTGCGGGAGGCGCTCGCCGACCTGGCCGCCGGCGCCACCGAGCGGGTCCGGCAGTCGCAGCGGTTGCTGCGCAAGGACGGCGAGTCGGCGCGGGTGACGCTGACGGCGTCGTTGCTGCGCGGCGCCGACGACAAGCCGATGCACTTCGTCGTGGTGGTCGAGGACGGCACGGAGCTGGCGCTGCTGCAGGGCGAGCTCAAGCGGCAGGCGCTGCACGACGTGCTCACCGGCCTGCCGAACCGGCAGTTCTTCACGACCCAGCTGGAGATCGCGCTGCGCAAGTGCGACCCCGAGCACGGCATCACGGTGTTCCACCTCGACCTCGACGCGTTCGGCATGCTGCGCGACACCTTCGGCGGCCGGGTCGTCGAACGCCTGCTGCAGCACGTCACGCAGCGGCTGAAGGCGTTGCTGGCGGACGAGAAGGTCATGATCGCCCGGTTCGGCGGCGACGAGTTCGGCGTGCTGGTCGAGAACACCGCGACCACGCCGGGCATCGACGCCGTCATGCGCGGCATCAACGACGACCTCGGGCTGGAACCGACCTATGTGGACGGTCACGGGCTGGCGGTGTCGGTCAGCGCGGGCGTCGTGCACCGGCCGGCCGCCGACAGCGAGCCGCTCGACGTGCTGCGCTCGGCGGAACGCGCGCTGCGCAGGGCCAAGAAGGGCCGCCGCGGCCAGTGGGAGCTGTTCCACGCGGGCCAGGACGCCGAGGAACGCCGTGACGACGCGCTGGCCGTGGCGATGCCGAGCGCGTGGGAGGACGGCGAGATCACCGTGCGGTACCGGCCGGTCGTCGACCTGGTCGGCGGGGTGGTCAGCGGTGTCGAGGCCGCGCTGCACTGGGACCGGCCGGACGCGGGCGAGCTGGGCCACGACCGGTGCGCGGAGCTGGCCGAGCAGACCGGGCTGATCCTGCCGCTCGGCGAGTGGGCGCTGCGGGTCGCCGCCGGCCAGTCGGTGTGGTGGCGCCAGCGCGGCCAGTTCGACCGCGCGCTCGCGATGCGGCTCACCGCGCACCAGTCGGCCGACGCGGACCTGGTCTCGCGGGTCGTGGGCGTGCTCGACCAGGTGGGGCTGCCCACCGACCAGTTGATGATCAGCGTGCCCGGCTCGGTGCTGCCGATGGCCGACGCCGCGGACAACGTCGCCGTCCTGACCCGCATGGGCGTGCTGACGGCGATCGACGACTTCGGCCTGGGACCGCTGGACTTCGGCCTGCTCGCTTCCGACCTGCCGGTCCGCGCGGTGCGGGTGGCCCGCGGCCTGGTGGAGAACCGGTCGCCGTACGTCGCGGCGCTGCTGCCGTTGCTGCGGGAACGCGGTGTGTCGGTGGCGGTCGACGGGATCACCAGCGCCGAGCAGGCCGAGTGGTGGCGTGCGGCGGGGGCGAGCTTCGCGACCGGCGACCACTTCGGCGTGGCCCGTGCGGCCGGGGAGTTCCTGGAGGGCCTGCAGCCCCGGTGACCGGACGGGGTCGGGGTCACGTCCGATCGCCGGGGGAGTTCGTCCGAACCGGCTGCGCAGTGGCAAGGCTCACAACACCGTCAAAACGGGCTGAACCACCGCTCGCCGTCGAGGAGGTGGACGGCAGCGGTGGGTGCTCCGATCGGCGGGCGGGACTGATCTTGTCGGTGCAGCGTGGTGAAATCGAGGCGTGGCACTTCCACCCCAGCTGGTCCGCAGGAGACCGGAGACGCGTCCGCGTCCCCGGTGGGACGCCGCTGCGCAGCGGGTCTTCGCGCACGAGGGCTTCGTGCGCGTCCTCGGCGGCCCCGGCACGGGCAAGACGACGCTGCTGGCCGAGCTGGCCGCGCACGTGGTGCTGGAGCACGGCGCCGACCCGGAGAACGTGCTGGTGCTCACGGCGAACCGGCGCGCGTCCGTGGCGTTGCGCGCCCACGTCACGCGGCTGCTGACCGGGCGGTTCCCGACGGTCCGCGAGCCGCTGGTGCGCACCGTGCACTCGTACGCGTTCGCGGTGCTGCGCAACCAGGCGGTGCTGCTCGGCGAGCCGCCGCCGCGGTTGCTGTCCGGGCCGGAGCAGGACGCGATGGTGCGCGACCTGCTCGCCGGTGACGTCGAGTTGGGCGCTGCGCACTGGCCGGAGCGGTTGCGGCCGGCGCTGGAGCTGCCCGGGTTCGCGCACGAGCTGCGGGACCTGCTGCTGCGCGCCGCCGAACGCGGGCTGGGCCCGGAGGACCTGGTCGAGCTGGGCGAGCGGCACGGGCGCGACGAGTGGGTGGCGGCCGGGCGGTTCGGGCAGCAGTACGAGGAGGTGAACCTGCTGTCGGGGATGGACTCCGCGACGGCGTTCGCCCCCGCGCTGGACGCGGCCGAGCTGGTGGCGATGGCCTACGCGGCGTTCGCGACGGACGAGGACCTGCTGTGGGCCGAGCGGCGGCGGGTGCGGTACCTGCTGGTCGACGACGCGCAGCACCTCGACCCGATGCAGTACTCGCTGATCAGGACGCTGGGGTCGGGTGCGGCGCGGTTCGTTCTCGCCGGTGACCCCGACCAGGCGATCTTCACGTTCCGCGGCGCCGACCCGGACATCCTGCGGGACGTGCCGGGCGAGACGGTGGTGCTGGCGCAGTCGCACCGGATGCTGCCCGAGGTGCGCGACGCGGTGGCGCGGCTGGCCGCCCGGTTGCCCGGTGCGTCGCCGACGCGGTCGGTGCTGCCGGTCGACGGCGAGGGGACGGTGCAGGTGCGGCTGCTCGCCTCGGCCGCGCAGGAGGCCACGTGGGTGGCGGACCAGCTGCGGCGGTCCCACCTGGCCGATGAGGTGCCGTGGTCGCAGATGGCCGTGATCGTGCGGTCGGCCACGTTGTCGTTGCCGGTGTTGCAGCGCGCGCTGCTCGCCGCGGGCGTACCGGTGGCGGTGCCGTCGGACGAGCTGCCGTTGGCGCAACAGCCGTCCGTGCGCCCGTTGCTGGCCTTGGTGCGTGCGGCGGCCTCACCGTCCGTGTTGGACGAGGACGCGGCGGCGATGCTGCTGTCGTCGTCGTACGGTGGCGCGGACCCGTTGGCGCTGCGGCGGTTGCGGCGTGGTCTGCGGCGGCTGGAGATGGCCGCCGGCGGTGACCGGCCGAGCGGGGAGCTGCTGGTCGAGGTGCTGCTGACCGACGACCGGCTGGCCGCGCTGGAGGACGTCGAGTCGCTGCCCGCCCGCCGGATCTCGCACCTGCTGTCGTTGGCGCGCAAGGCGATCGGCCGCGGTGCGACGGTCGAGTCGGTGCTGTGGGAGCTGTGGACGGCCACCGGGCTGCAGGAGCGGTGGGTCACGCAGTCGGCGCGCCGCGGCGTGACCGGCATGCAGGCCGACCGCGACCTCGACGCGATCGTGGCGTTGTTCGAGGCGGCCGCGAAGTACGTCGACCGGTTGCCGGGCTCCGGTGTGGCCGGTTTCGCGGACTACCTGGAGTCGCAGCGGATCGTCGGCGACACGCTGGCCGCCGCCGCACCCGTCGGCGAGGCCGTGGCGGTGCTGACCGCGCACGCCGCCGCCGGCCGGGAGTGGGAGGTCGTCGCGGTGCCGGGGGTGCAGGAGGGCGCGTGGCCCGACCTGCGGCTGCGCGGCACGGTGCTGGGCGTCGAGCGGATGGTGGACGTGCTGGCCGGCCTGGAGCCGTCGGTGTCCGCGGTGGCGCCGATCCTGGCCGAGGAACGCCGCCTGCTGCTCGTGGCGGCGTCGCGGGCCCGGTCGAAGCTGCTGATCAGCGCCGTCCGCGGCGAGGACGAGCAGCCGTCGCGCTTCCTGGACGAGATCGAGTCGTCCGCCGAGGACGAGCGCAAGCTCCACCGCCCCCAGCGCGGCCTGGTGCTCGCCGAGCTGGTCGGCGAGCTGCGCCGGGTGGTGTGCTCGGACGCGGAGCCGGCCGACCGCCGTTCGCGCGCCGCCACCCAGCTGGCCCGCCTGGCCGAGGCCGGCGTTCCCGGCGCGCACCCGGAGTCCTGGTACGGCGTCGCCGCCGTGTCGTCAGACGATCCACTGTGGACGGAAGAGCAGAAGGTCAGCGTGACCCCCTCGACCATCGAGGTGATCACCAAGTGCCCGCTGCGCTGGGTCGTCGAACGCCACGGCGGCCAGGACCCGGCCGAGCTCGCCTCCGTCACCGGCACCCTCGTCCACGCCCTCGCCCAAGCCGCCGCCTCGGGTGCAGACGCCCGCGAGCTGCGCGTGAAGCTCGACGAGGCCTGGGCCGCCGTCGACGCGGGCGCCCCCTGGTTCTCCCGCCGCGAACGCATGCGCGTCGAGAAGATGCTGGACACGTTCCTCGCCTGGCTCACCATGACCCGCAGCCAGCTCACCCAGGTGGCGGTCGAGGAGGAGATGTCCGTCGAGGTCCCGAAACGCGACGGCGGCCCCTGGCTCCAGGTCCGCGGCCGCGTCGACCGCCTCGAACACGACGCCGACGGCCGCCCGATCGTCGTGGACATCAAGACCGGCAAGAACCCGGTCTCCCGCGACGCCGGCCAGGAACACCCCCAGCTCGCCGTCTACCAGCTGGCCACCTCCCTGGGCGGCTTCACGCACATCGGCCTCGGCACCGAACCGGGCGGCGCCCGCCTGCTGTACGTGGCCCGCGAGGACAAGAAGACCGGCGCCGTGGAACGCACCCAGGCCCCCCTGGACGAACAGGGCGTCCGCGCGTGGCTGGAGGTCGTCCAAGACGCGGCCGAGTCCGTGCTCGGCCCCTCGTACACGGCGCGCGAGAACGCCGACTGCGACCGCTGCCCGGCCCGCACCACGTGCCCGGTCCACCCGTCCGGACGCCAGGTGAGCGAGTAGGTGGTGAGGCCCGCCGGTGACCTGCACCTCCCTCCCGGCGCACCGCCGGGCGACCGCGTCCACCCGGCTGGTGCGGAGCCGTTCGGAGCAGGTAGGAAGATGTGCCGGTGACGTTGCTCAGCACCCCGGTCCGGTTCTTCGCCTCGTGCGCTGAGCCGCGCCTTGCCACGGGCGCATGCCGCGCGCGTGGTGGGCGGTGTGGGGTTGTTGGGTGGCGTGGGGCCGTTGGGCGCGCGGTGGGGGAACGACGTGTGGGTGCTGGGGGGCCTGCTGGCGCGGCGCGGCTCCCAGCGGCTGGCGCGCTGGCGCGCATGGGACGGCACGGAGCCGTCGGACGGCATGCGGGCGGTGAGCAGCGGCCGTGCGTTGGCCGCCGTGCGCGCGTTGAGCGCGGTGTAGTTGTCGGCTGGCGTGCGCGCGTTGAGCACGAGCCGTGCGTCGGGCTCCGTGCGCGCGTTGAGTACCGGCCGTGCGTTGGCCGCCGTGTGCCCGTCGAACACCATGCGCGCGTTGAGCACCGGCCGCGCGTTGACCGCCATGCGCGCGTTGATCGGTCTCGTCCCGCTCCCCACCCCACAGGCAGGCGGCCATGACCGTCAGCCCCTTCGAGATCGCCGAAGCCCTCGGCCTCAACAAGCCCACCCCTGAGCAGGCCGAGGTCATCGCCGCCCCCGCCCGCCCGGCCCTGGTCATCGCCGGCGCGGGTGCGGGCAAGACCGAGACCATGGCCGCGCGGGTCGTCTGGCTGGTGGCGAACGGGCTGGTCGAGCCGGACCGCGTTCTGGGCCTGACGTTCACCCGCAAGGCCGCCCGCCAGCTCGCGGACCGGGTGCGGGCGCGGCTCAGGCGGCTCGCCGGCTCCACCCTGCTCGACGACCTCGACCCCAGCGGCGAGCGCAAGATGGCGGTGTTGACCGGCGAACCCGTCGTGCTCACCTACCACGCCTACGCGGGGCGGCTCGTCACCGAGCACGGGTTGCGGCTCCCGGTCGAGCCCGGGGTGCGGCTGCTCACCGAGACCGCGGCGTGGCAGCTCGCGCACCGCGTCGTGTCGACGTGGGCCAAGGACCTCGACACCGACAAGGTGCCCGCGACCATCACCGGGTACCTGCTCTCGCTCGCCGGTGAGCTGGGTGAGCACCTCGTCACGCCCGAGCAGCTGCAGGACCACGCCGCGCGGCTCACCGAGCTCGTCGAGAACGCCCCCAAGGCGCCGCGGCAGCGGGACGCGTTGCCCGAGAAGCTCAAGGAGATCGTTGCGGCGCAACGGTTGCGGGTCGCGTTGCTGCCGTTGCTCGACGCCTACCAGCAGCGCAAGCGCAGGGAGGCGGCGCTCGACTTCGCCGACCAGATGTCGCTGGCCGCGCAGCTCGCCGGGTTCCCCGAGGTCAGCGAGGGCGAACGGGCCCGGTACGGCGCGGTGCTGCTCGACGAGTACCAGGACACCGGGCACGCGCAGCGCGTGCTGTTGCGCAGCCTCTTCGGTGAGGGCGCGCCGATGCCGGTCACGTCGGTGGGCGACCCGGCGCAGGCGATCTACGGCTGGCGCGGTGCGTCGGCGGCGAACCTGCCGCGGTTCGCGGACGACTTCCCGCCGACGACGAAGTTCGGGCTGCTGACGAGCTTCCGCAACCCGCCGGAGGTGCTGGAGCTCGCGAACGCGGTGTCGTTGCCGTTGCGGGAGGCCGGTCTCGACGTCGAGGAGCTCAAGGCCCGTCCGGGTGCGGGGCCGGGGGACGTGCGGCTCGCGCTGCACGCCGACATCCGCCAGGAGCTCGACTGGATGGCGGACAACCTCGCGGCGCAGTGGATCGCGCACCTCGACGCGGAGGGGGCGCCGCCGACCGCGGCCGTGCTGGTGCGGCGCCGGTCCGACATGGCGGCGATCGCCGCGGCGCTGCGGGAACGCGGGCTGCCCGTCGAGGTCGTCGGGCTCGGCGGGCTGCTCGACGAGCCCGAGGTGCGGGACCTGGTGTCCGCGCTGCGCGTCCTCGTCGACCCGCTCGCGGGCACGGCGGCCGCGCGGTTGCTCACCGGCTCGCGCTGGCGGCTCGCGGCGCGCGACCTGGCCGCGTTGTGGACCAGGGCGCGGGACCTGGCCGGTGTCCAGTCACGACAGTCCGCCGTGGACGATCCGCTGCTGGTGATCGCGGACGCGCTGCCGGGGGAGCACGCCGAGCAGGCCGGGCTCGCCGACGCGCTGGACGACCCCGGCAACCCGGACGCGTACTCGACGGACGGGTACCGGCGGATCCGCAGGCTCGGCGGTGAGCTGGCGGCGATCCGGCGCAGGCTCGACCAGCCGCTGCCGGAGCTGGTGGCGGACGTCGAACGGACGTTGCTGCTGGACATCGAGGCCATGTCGCGGCCGGGCATGGTCGGCCGCGCGCACTTGGACGCCTTCGCCGACGTCGTCGCGGACTTCGCGGCCGCCAGCCCGTCGGCGACGCTGCCGTCGCTGCTCGACTACCTCTACACCGCCGAGCACGCCGAGGACGGGCTGGAGCCGGGCGAGGTCGAGGTGTCCGAGGACCGGGTGCAGATCCTGACCGTGCACTCGGCGAAGGGCCTGGAGTGGCACATCGTCGCGCTGCCGCACCTGGTCAAGGACGTGTTCCCGGGCCGCAAGAAGTCGTCGTGCTGGCTCAAGGCGGTCACCGAGCTGCCCGCCGACCTGCGCGGTGACGCGCAGGACCTGCCCGAGCTGAAGCTCAGCGCCGGCCAGAACCGCAAGGAGGTCGACGAGGCCCTCACGATCCACGCCGAGGAGTTCGAGGACCGCAGGCAGGTCGAGGAACGCCGGCTGTTCTACGTCGGCGTCACGCGCGCCGAGCACAGCCTGCTGCTGTCCGGCCACTGGTGGGGCGAGGCGGGCGACAAGCCCAAGGGCCCCTCGGTGTTCCTCACCGACATGCACGCGGTCCTGCAGCGCGACAACGCCCCTGGCGACATCAGCGTCTGGGCCGACGAACCCGAGCCCGACACCCCGAACCCGCTCGCCGAGGACGTGAAGGCCGCGCAGTGGCCCGCCGACCCGCTGGGCAAGCGCCGTGACGCCGTCGTCGAGGGCGCGGAGCTGGTGCTGGCCGCGCTCGACCGGCTCCGCACCGCACCGCCGGAGCCGCTGCCGCTGATCTTCGAGCCGGAACCGGAACCGGAGACCCCCGCCGACGAGGACTACCCGCCACCGGACGAGCCACCGGACGAGGACTTCCCGCCCGAGCCGGAACCGCTGCCCGACGACGTGGTCCCCGACGACCCGGAGCTGCCGGAGGACGCCGACCCCGAGGGCTGGGCCGCGGACGTCGACGTGCTGCTCGCCGAACGGGCCGCCTCGATGAACCGGCGTGAGCAGGTCCTGCTGCCCGACCACCTGAGCGTGAGCCAGCTCGTCGAGCTCGCCAAGGACCCCGACCTGCTCGCCCGCAGGTTGCGTCGGCCGCTGCCGTTCCCGCCGAACCCGCTGGCCCGCCGCGGCACCGCGTTCCACACGTGGCTGGAGAACCGCTTCGGCGCCACCCGCCTGCTCGACATCGACGAGCTGCCCGGCGCCGGTGACGCCGACGCCTCGCCCGACACGGACCTGGACCGCCTCAAGGAGGCGTTCCTGAGCAGCCCGTGGGCCGACCGCACCCCGCACGACGTGGAGGTGCCGTTCGAGGCGGAGTTCGACGGGATCTCGGTGCGCGGCCGCATGGACGCCGTCTACCGGGACCCGGACGGCTGGACCGTCGTCGACTGGAAGACCGGCGCGGTGCCGGACGACGAGGCGCTGCCGGCGTTGTCGGTGCAGCTCGCCGCGTACCGGCTGGCGTGGGCGGCGCTGGTGCACGAGCCGCTGGAACGGGTGCGGGCCGCGTTCCACTACGTCCGGCACGACCACACGGTGCGCCCGGCCGACCTGCTGGACGAGGACGGCCTGAAGGCCCTGATCAGGACCGTGGGCTAGGCAGGACCGCGGGCTGACCGAGGACTGCGGGCTGGCTCAGGACCGGGTCTGGCTCAGGACTGCGGGCTGGTCCCGGCCGGTGCGTGCGAGGCCTTCAGCACGCGTTCGTAGAGCACTTCGAGCAGCCACCGGCCGAACAGCGACGGCCCGAACTCCGGTGAGCGGTCCTCCGGCGGCACCATCAGGTCGGCGGAGTGCTCGTCCGCGACCACGACACCGATGCCGTAGTAGTCGAGCTCGATGAACGACCACGCCTGCGACTCACCGGTCCGCGGCAACATGACCGCACACGGCGCGAGGGTCAGCAACGTGCCGCACGACTGGAGCGCCCGGTCCGTCGTCGACTCGCTGACGAGCACGCCGACCAGCTCCACGGCGGCAACGGGCAGGCGGTCGTGCGCGGCCGGCTCGAACCAGGAGCGGAACCACGACGGGTCCGCGCGCGGCGGCCAGCCGTTCTGGGTTCTCCACTCGTGGACCTCGGGCAGCAAACGCACCACCGCGGACACCTGCTGGCCGAGCACGGCGACGTCCGGAACGGCGACCCCGTCCCAGCCGAGCGCGGCCGCGGCGCGTTGCAGAAGCGTTTGCACAGGGCGCATCCTAAGGTTTCTCGCGCAAGAAATGACAGCGTTTGCCGACACCCCGCCACTCACCACCGGGGGTGGTCAGGGCGACGACTTCGCCACTTTCCACGCCCATGCCACAAGAGGGACCTGCAACGGCAGGCGACCGTAGGCAATTGCCTTGGCTTTGGGTGATTTGTCCCGGAAATCGAGAGCCATCTTCACATTTGCCGGGAACACCGCGACGAACAGCGCCGCGGCGGCGAGACCGCCGAGCCTGCGGGTGCCGGGTGCGGCGACGGCTGCCGCGACGGCGAGCTCGGCCGCGCCCGACGCGTACGTCCACTGCCGCGGGGTGCCGGGCAGCGCACGCGGAACGATCGCGTCGTAGTACTTCGGCCTGGTGAAGTGGGTTGCCCCGGCCAGCCCGAGCAGTGCGGCGAGCGCCAACGCCGATCGCGCTCGGGAACGGTTCGGTTCCATGCCGTCACCCTGTCATGCCTGCACCGCGTAGGCGAGCGCGGGCTGGCCTATTGTCCTGCGGCGTGGCAGGTGATTCTCATCATCCAGAACGGTCCGCGGTCGCCGCGCTGGCCGAGGAGTTCGTGGCCGGGCTCAGCGAGTGGCTGACCATCCCGTCGATCGGCGTCGACCCGGCGCACCACGCCGACGTGCACCGATCCGCCCGGTGGCTGGCCGATCGGCTCAGCGCCGACGGGTGGCCGCAGGTCGAGGTCTGGGACCACGGCCCGGCGCTGCCCGCGGTCTACGCGTGCTGGCCCGCCGAGGACCCCGGCGCACCGACCGTGCTGGTCTACGGCCACCACGACGTGCAACCGGTGGACCCGGTGGAACGCTGGCACCACCCGCCGTTCGAGCCCGTCCTCAGCGGCGACGAGCTGCGCGGGCGGGGTGCGAGCGACGACAAGGGCCAGGTCGCGATGCACCTGCTCGCGGTGAGGGCGCACCTGTCCGCGACCGGGCAGAATGCGCCGAGCGTCACCCTGAAGCTTTTCGTCGAGGGTGAGGAGGAATCGGGTTCCCCGCACCTGCGAAAGCTCCTCGAAGACCACAAAAGCGATCTCGGATGTGACCTCGTCGTGTTCACCGACACGGCATTGCACGATCGCGACGCACCGACGGTCAACACCGGGCAGCGCGGTGTTCTCGGCGGTGAGATCACGTTCTTCGGCGGCACCGACGACGTCCATTCCGGACGCGCGGGCGGTGCGGTCCCGAACCCGGCGACGGCACTCGCGCGGTTGGTCGCGGCGCTGCACGACGAGCACGGCCGCGTCCAACTCCCCGGTTTCTACGACGACGTCCGCGAGCCCACCGAACGGGAACGCGCCGACTACGCCGCGCTGCCGTTCGACGAGCGGAAGTGGCTCGCGGCCAACGGCGGCGGCGCGCAGGCGCTGTCCGGCGAACCCGGCTACACCACGTTCGAACGGCTCTGGGTGCGCCCGACCGCCGAGGTCAACGGCCTGTCCGCCGGGTACACCGGACCCGGCCTGAAGACGATCATCCCGGCGGCCGCGACCGCGAAGCTCAGCTTCCGGCTCGTGCCGGACCAGCTGCCGGAGAACGTCGCCGACCAGTTGCGCGAGTTCGTCGCGAAGCACACGCCCGAGGGCATCAGGGCCGAGGTCAGCTTCCGCGGCACGGGCGTGCCGCCGTACGCCATCAGCCCGGACGACCCGGCGAACGAGGCCGTCCGCGAGGCGTTCGAGCTGGCCTTCGACCAGCCGGTGCGGTTCGCGCGGGCGGGCGGGTCGGGGCCGGCGGCGGTGCTGCAGGCGTGGCTCGGGGTGCCCCTCGTGTACCTCGGCGCGACGTTGCCGGATGATCGCGTCCACGCGCCGAACGAGCGCGTAGTCGTGCCGTTGCTCCTCAAAGGCGCGGAGGCGGCCGCTCACCTGTGGCGGATGCTCCCCGAGAGGTTGACCCGATGAGCCTGTCTGACGAGGCCTCGCACTCGCTCGTCGGCGTGGTCAGGATGCCGGACCAGGTGCAGAGCCCGGTCCGCGCGATCCTCAAGCGCGTCGTCGGCGCGATGGCCGCGTTGCTGCTCGCGGTGCTGATCGTCTACCTGGACCGCGACGGCTACCGCGACGTCAACGAGGACGGCGTCTCGCTGCTCGACGCGTTCTACTACGCCACGGTGTCGCTCTCCACGACCGGCTACGGCGACATCACGCCCGCCTCGTCCACCGCGCGGCTGGTGAACGTCCTCGTCATCACGCCGCTGCGGGTCCTGTTCCTGATCGTGCTGGTCGGCACGACACTCGAAGTTCTCACCGAGCGCTCCCGTCAGGCGTTGCGCATTCAGAAGTGGAGGCGGGTCGTGCGGGACCACGTGGTGGTCGTCGGTTACGGCACCAAGGGGCGGTCCGCGGTCGCGGCGCTGCTCGGTGACGGCGTCGACCCCGGTTCGATCGTCGTCGTCGACACCGTGCAGGAGTCGCTCGACGCGGCGACCGCCAAGGGGCTCGTGGTCGTGCACGGCTCCGGTACGCGCAACGACGTGCTGAGGGTCGCCGGCGCGGCCCGTGCCCGCGCCATCGTCGTCGCCCCGAACCGCGACGACACGGCCGTGCTGATCACCCTCACCGCCCGCGAGCTCGCACCCAAGGCGCAGATCGTGGCGTCGGTGCGGGAACGGGAGAACGAGCACCTGCTCAAGCAGTCCGGTGCCGACTCGGTCGTCGTGTCGTCGGAGACGGCCGGCCGCCTGCTGGGCATGGCCACCGCGACGCCGTCCGTGGTGGCGATGGTGGAGGACCTGCTCACGCCGGACGCGGGCCTGGCGATCGCCGAGCGCGACGTCGAACCGGGCGAGGTGGGCGGGTCGCCGCGGCACCTGTCCGACATCGTGCTGGGCGTCGTGCGGGGCAAGACGCTGTACCGCGTCGACGCACCGGAGGCGGACGCGATCGAGCCGGGTGACCGGCTGCTCTACGTCAAGAAGGTGACCCCGGCCGGGGAGTAGGGAGCACGGCCGGTGCGCGCAGCGGCGCGTAGCGGAAGAGGAACGCGTAGAAGCCGCCCGCCAGCGCTGCGAGGCACAGCAGCAGCGCGGTGAGGCGGCTCGCCATCGGCATCCCGGCCGGGACCGAGGCCGCTGACTGGACCGTGCCGGTGTTCCCCGCGGACATCACGACCTCGACGGTCTCGCCCTTGCGGTGGCCGCACCCGTCGAGCTTGGCCTGCTCCTTCCGGCCGTCGGCGTCCCACTCGACGGTGTCCATGCCCTGGCCGCAGGAGCCGCTCCCGACAACGGTCGCGGTCACCCGCCTCGGGGGCTCCGCCGCTCCCAGGACCCTGGTGGGCACCAGCAGGGCGACCGCGACACCGATGCCCACCAGTCCTACGACCAGCAGGATGAACACCCATCTGTCCGGGCTTCGCGGAACCGCCACACTGCGATGTTCGCAGACGCGGCGGCCCGCGTGGGAGACCGGTTTTATTTCGGCAGCTGACGCAACTGATCGACCTTCACGGTCTTGCCGTCGGACACGGTCCCGGTCACCGCGACGAGGTCGCCGTTCTTCGGCTTCTCGTTCACGGCGGACAGGTCCAGCGGCGTCTGCAGGCCGTCGACCTGGATCAACGTGGCGTTGTCGCCGTTGACGTCCTTGACCGTGCCCTGCGCGCGCGCCTTGGCGAGGGCCACGTTCAGCGCCTTGCCGTCCTTGGCCCGGACGGTCACCCGCTGGTCGGTCTTGAGACCCGCGAGGTCACCGCCGCGCAGCTTCGTGCCGCTGTCGGTGGTCAGCGACACCTCACCGCCGTCGTCCCTGGTGATGGTGAGCTTGCCCGTCTCGACCGCCTTGACCCGGCCGACCACGAGCGTGCTGTCCTTGAGGTTCTGCGCCTTGTCCCGGCCGTGGCCCTTGCCGGGGCCGCCGGGGTGGCGCTCGGCGAACGCCGCCGGCGGGCCGTCGGGGTTGTCGGCCGCCGTCGCGACCGCGATGCCGCCGACGGTGAGCCCGGCGGCCGCGACGAGGGCGCCGGCCCACGCTGATTTCTTCGACATGCGCCCAGCGTGCGCGCGAAGCCTGAATCTGAGCTGAAGGTGGGTCGCCGACTTCGCGGATGATCAGCAGAATGGGGAGGTGTCCGCCAGGGTGTTGGTGATCGAGGACGCCGAGGCGATCGGCGCCGCCGTCTCGTCCGCGTTGCGCGAGTCGGGCTACGAGGTGCAGCACCGCCTGGACGGGCGCCAGCTGGAGGCCGACCTCGGCCGCTTCCGCCCCGACCTCGTGGTGCTCGACGTGATGCTGCCCGGCCGTGACGGCTTCCAGCTGCTCGAGGTGATCCGCCGCGCGTCCGGCGCGGGCGTGGTGATGCTGACCGCGCGCGACGGCGTCCCCGACCGGTTGCGCGGCCTGTCCGGCGGCGCCGACGACTACGTGGGCAAACCGTTCGTGCTGGCCGAGCTGGTGGCGCGGGTGTCGGCCGTGCTGCGCAGGCTGGGCCGCACGCCGTCGACGGTGCAGGTCGGCGACCTCGTCGTGGACGCCGACGCCGGTGTCGTGATGCGCGCCGACCAGCCGATCGAGCTGACCGCGACCGAGCTGCGCCTGCTCGTGTACCTGGCCGCCCAGCGCGGCCGGGTGGTGTCGAAGACGCAGATCCTGACCGCCGTGTGGGGCTACGAGGACTACGACCCGAACCTGGTCGAGGTCCACGTCTCCGCCGTGCGCCGCAAGCTGGAGGAGCACGGACCGCGGCTGGTGCACACCGTGCGCGGCCTGGGGTACGTGCTGCGGGCCGAGGAGTGAACCTGCGCCCGGCGTCCCTGCGCACCGTGTCGCTGCGGCGGCGCGTGGCCGTGTCGGTGCTGCTGGTGCTGATCGTCGTGATGGTCGCGCTGGTGATCTCCGTCGACCGCACCTTCGCCCAGCAGTCCACGAAGGACCTCGGCACGGTGGCCATGGAGACCGAGAACCGCGCCGTGCAGATGTTGCGCAGCGGCCGCCCGCCCCGCCAGATCGCGAAGGACCTGTCGCGCAACAACATGCGCGTGAAGCTCCGCTTCCCCGACGGCCGCGAGTTCGGCGAGACCCCCGACGAGGCCTCACCGGGCCGCCGCGAACGGACCGTGCAGGGCGTGAAGATCACCGTCGACGCCGACTACGGCGCCATCTCGGCCGCCCAGGGCCGGTTGCGCAAACTGCTGGTGCTGCTCGGCCTCGGGGCCGTGGTGCTGGTCGGCGCCCTGCTGTTCTTCGTGGTGCGGCGGGCACTGGCCCCTCTGGACGCGATGACGTCCCTGGCCCAGGCGATCGCCGCCGGCCACCGCGGCGGCCGGTTGAACCCCTCGCGCACGGACACCGAGCTCGGCCGCACCGCGGCGGCGTTCGACGGCATGCTGGACTCCCTGGAGGGTTCGGAGCTGCGCACCCGCCGGTTCGTCGCCGACGCCGCCCACGAGCTGCGCACCCCGATCACCGGCGTGCAGGCGGTCGCCGAAGCGCTGGTGCAGGCCCCCGTGGACTCACCGGACCGCGACCAGATGTCGTTCCTGCTGGTCCGCGAAGCCCGCAGGGCCGGCCGGCTCGTCGACGACCTGCTCGCCCTCGCCCAGCTCGACGCCGGCTACGAGATGCAACGCGAACAGGTCGACCTGCTCGCGCTCGCCGAAGCCGAGGTGGCGCGCACCCGGTTCGTGGCACCGGACTTCGACATCGCAGCCGAAGGCGTCTCCGCGGTCGTCGTCGGGGACGGGCAGCGGCTGGCCCAGGTGCTGGCCAACCTCGTGGACAACGCCCGGCAGGCGACCGGTCCACACGGGACCGTGCGGATCCGGGTGGACCTGACCGGGTTCACCGTCTCCGACAACGGGCCGGGGGTGCCGGACGCGGAACGCGAGCGGATCTTCGACCGGTTGGTGCGGCTGGACGACGCGCGGGACCGGCGGTCAGGGGGGTCCGGGTTGGGGCTGGCCATCGCTCGGGGGGTTGTGCGGGCGCACGGTGGGGAGTTGAGCTGTGAGCCGGCCAGCGGCGGGGCGGTGTTCCGGGTCGTGCTGCCGAGGGCAGAGGGCACGCCTGCTGCGCAGCCCTCGGCCCAGCCGGGCTGAGGCGCCTCGCCTTCGGCTCGGTCGGGAACCGGTCAGGAGACCTGCGCGGGCGGAGCCGCGAACGTGTTGCAGGCCGAGGTCGAGTTCGCCGTGAACCCCGCACCGGCCCACTGGGCCTGGTTCTTCGCGGAACCGTGCGCGTTGTCCTCCGGCTTCTCCTCGATCGCGTACTGGAAGTCCTCCTGCGCCTGCCTGGCCAGCGACGGGGTGACCGAGCCGCGGCCTGAGACGGCGGTGAGGAACATGCCCGCGAAGCAGTTCGCCTGGAGTTCGACGCGGCGCGACATCTCCAGGCCCGCCGGGGTCCGCTCGCCCGCGTCGGTGATCTTCAGGTCGGCTGCGCGCAGCAGGCCGGTGAGGGCCTGGACGTGGTGGCCGTACTCGTGGGACAGCGTGGCGAGGTGGGTGGCCGGGGCCTCGCCGCCGCCGTTGGAGCGCAGGCGGGAGGTCGGCATGTAGATCGTGTGGTTGCGGCCGCAGTAGTAGGCGACCGCGTGGTCGGACTCCGGTGCGGCGCCGCAGGGGCCGTCGTGCAGGACGGGGGAGGCGTCCAGGAGGGGCTTCTCGAACGGCATGTTCGCCGCGGTGAGCAGCGGGCCCCAGGCCGCGTCGAGGCAGGCGACGCCGGCCGCGTAGTAGGCGGCCAGGGCCGGGTCGGAGGTGCCGAAGCGCGGGAGGTCGCAGGTCACCTCGGCCAGCGGCGTGGGCTTGAGCAGCAACGGGTGGTCCGCCAAGCGCAGGACCGCGCGCGGGCGGATCGGGGTCGAGGGGTCCGTCGTCGACGGTTGGGTGAGCGGGCGCGAGGACTCGGCCAGTGCGCGGCCCGCGACGACCTGCGGGCCCGTCAGCTGGCCGATGCCCAGGACGAACGCGACCACCAGCGCGAACACGCCCGCGAGAACGAACGGGTTGTTCCCCGCCGGTTGGGTCACGTGGTGCGCCTTTCGCTAGGAGACGTACTGGGCCTGCGACGCCCAGGTGTTGCACTGCGACGCCTGGTTCGACGAGTAGCCCTGCCGCACCCAGGCCGCGTTGTTCTGCGGTGTGCCGTGGTCCTTCGTGGGGTAGATGTCGTAGTCACCCCGGTTGCCCGCGTCGTTGAGGCCCGTCTGGATCACGTCCATCGGGACCGCGCCGTGGGACAGCGGTGCCAGCGTCATGCCGCCGAAGCAGGTCGCCTGCAGCTCCATCCGGCGGTTCAGGTCGAGGCCCTTCGGAGTATCCCACCCTCCCGCGTCGTACTGCGCGCGGTCCGAGGCCTTGAGCATGCCGGTGAGCCACTGGATGTGGTGGCCGTACTCGTGGGCGAGCTGGCCCAGGTACTTGCCGGGGTGGTTCGGGTTGTTCGGGTTGCGCTCGGAGGCGTAGGCGTTCGCCGTCCAGTAGATGCCGCCCTGGCAGTAGCGGGCGGTCGAGTCCGGGCGCACGGTGCCGCACGGGTACTGCACCGACTCGGTCACGATGTGCAGCTCGACGGGCTGGTACGGCATGTTCGCCGCCTGCATCGCGGGCTTCCACATCGCCTCGATGCACGGCAGGGCCGCGCGCAGGTAGCGGTCCTGGCCAGCCGGTGAGTAGTCCATCGCGGGCAACGGGCAGCTCGCCAGGCGGTTCGCGCCGATGTTGGGCTTCAGGAACGGGTGGTCCGCCAGTGCGTACACGGCCTTCGGGCCCACGGGCGTCGACTGGGTCGACGGCGCGCGTGACGGGGCCGACCGAGACGGGGCCGTCGTTCCCGTCGTCGTCTCCGCGGTGGGCTCGTTGCTGAACGTCGGGCTGTAGGTCGTGTAACCCGAGTAGCCCGCGTCCTTGACCTTGCTGTTCAGCGTCGCCGCGAACAGGCCGATCGCGCCCAGGCCGAGGATCACCACGCCACCGAGCACGAGGGCCACGATCGGGCCGTTGCTCTTCTTCCGCGGCGGAGGCGGATACGCGCCGTAACCGCCCCACGAGGGCTGCGGCGGCGGCATGACCTGGCCGGGAGGAGGCCCGTACGGACCGGGCGGCGGGCCGTAGTGCCGCGGCGGCGGGCCCATCGGGCCACCCATCGGTGCCGGGCCCATCGGCGGCGGCCCCTGAGGTGGCGGGCCTTGGGGCGGCGGGCCCTGGGGCGGCGGGCCCATTGGCGGTGGGCCCTGCGGGGGCATGCCGGGCGGTGGCCCGTAAGGCGGACGCTGCGGTTGCCCGAGCGGTGCGGGCATGGGCGGCGGGCCGACCGGGCGCGGCGGCGGCCAGTTGCCCGGTGGCGGTGGTTGCGTCATCGCCTGAGGTCCCCCCAACGGTGAGCCTGGGTCGGTTACGAGCATAGGCGGACGGGATCTGCACGTCCCCCGACCGGGCTAACGCGTCCCGCCCACCTCTGTGGGACGCGTCGCACGGGTGTCGGTTCACGTGCCGTCCGCCGAGCTCGTGTCGCAGGCACGGCGGTGGTGCCGTCATCGTCGGAAATCCCCCGGATGGCGCCTGGTGCGAACAGCGCCAGAGCTTATGGGGACTCCGCTATTGTCCGCAGCCGTGTTGAAAAACTGGGGCCTGGCGCTCTTCGCCGCCACCGCGCTGGCCACCGCGGTGCCCGTCGGCGCGGCGGCCGGTGCGCTCGCGCAGCCGCTGCCGGGGACCGTCAGCACCGAGGTGCGGATGAAGCTGGAGCGCGACGCGCGGCTCTCCGTCACCGAGAAGGTCCACGTGCCGGACGGGAAGACCGTCAACCGGACCGTCCCCTTGCGACTCGCGGTCGGCAACGACCTGGAGCGCCAGTTCACGATCACCGACGCGAAGGTCGAGGGCAGGGGCAGCGCGACCGTCAGCGGGGACGAGCTGACGCTGCGCCTGGAGGGCGGCGACGCCACCGTCACCTACACCGTCGGGGGCGCGGTCGCCCCCGTCGGCGACGCGCTGGAGGTCCGCTGGCAGGTCGCGGGCGGCTGGGACGTCGAGCTGGACAAGGTCTCCGCCACGTTCTCCGCGCCCGACTCGCCGACGTCGGTCAACTGCCTCGCCGGCCCGGTCGGCTCGTCGCAGCCGTGCACGAGCGCGGACCTCGCCGACGGCAAGGGCGTGCGGGCGCAGGAGATCAAGCTCGCCGCGGGGGAACGCGTCGACGTCGCGGTCGGGCTGGCCGCCGGTGTCGTGCCCGCGAACGCCGTCGTGGTCGAGTCCTCCGGGCTGGCCGCCGCGTTCGCGCTCACCCCGGTCAGCGGTGCCGCGCTCGGCGGGCTGCTGCTGCTCCTGTTCGGCGGCGTCGCCCTGCTGTGGTTCCTGCGCGGCCGGGACGCGGCGGCGCTCGCCGGTGACGTCGGCGCGGTCAGCGTGCTGGTCCGCGACCAGAACGACCGGGTCGCCTTCGCTTCACCCGATGGTGTGCTGCCCGGCCAGGTCGGCACGGTCGTCGACGAGCACGTGGACGTCGTCGACGTGACCGCCACCGTCATCGACCTGGCCGTGCGCAACTACCTGTGGATCGCCGAGACGAGCCAGGAGGGTGGTTTCGGCCACGACTGGCAGATCGTGCGCCGCAACCCGGCCGACGCCTCGCTGTCGGGCTACGAGCGGGCGGTCTACGAGGCGCTGCTGCCCGCCGGCGCGGACGCGGTGACCGTGTCCGAGCTGCGCGGCCGCGGCATCGACCTGGCACTGGTCCGCGACCGCCTCTACGCCGACGTGGTGGAGAAGCGCTGGTTCGCCCGCCGCCCGGACTCCGAGCGCAGCCTGTTCTGGTGGGTCGGTGTCGTGGTGGCGGCGCTGGGCGTCGTGGCCACGGTCGCGCTCGCGCTGACCGTCGGCAACGCCCTGTTCGGCCTGGCCGTCGCGGTCGCCGGCGTGGCGCTGGCGTTCGGCGCCCGCTCGATGCCCGCCCGCACCAAGCGCGGCAGCGAGCTGCTGGTGCACGTCCGCGGCCTGCGCGGGTACCTGCACGGCGTGACGCCGGACGACGTGCCGGAGGAGGACCGCGAGCTGGTGTTCTCCCGGTCGCTGCCGTACGCGGTGGTGCTCGGGGAGACCGAGCGGTGGCTCGCGACGTTCGGCCGGCAGGACCTCTACTGGTACGGCGGCGCGACCGACTTCCGGCGCAGCTTCCCGGCGTTCCTCGGGGCGCTCGACGGCGTGCTCGCCCAGGCGGGCCACCTGCGATCGCTCCGGGCGCCGAACCCGTAGGCTGGCGGGCATGGCCTCACCCGAACTGCACAGGTTCACGTTGCCCAACGGCCTGCGGGTGGTGCTCGCCCCCGACGCCAGCGCACCGGTCGTCGGCGTCAGCGTGCACTACGACGTCGGCTTCCGCTCAGAACCCGAGGGGCGCACCGGCTTCGCGCACCTGTTCGAACATCTCATGTTCCAGGGCAGCGAGAGCCTGGAGAAGCTCGCGCACTTCCGGCACGTGCAGTCGTCGGGCGGCACGTTCAACGGGTCGACGCACCCGGACTACACGGACTACTACCAGCTGCTGCCCTCGGCGGCGCTGGAGCGCGCGCTGTTCCTCGAGGCGGACCGCATGCGCGCGCCGAAGCTCACCGAGGAGAACCTCCGCAACCAGATCGACGTGGTGAAGGAGGAGATCCGGCTCAACGTGCTGAACCGCCCGTACGGCGGGTTCCCGTGGATCCTGCTGCCGCCGGTGCTGTTCAAGACGTTCGCCAACGCGCACAACGGCTACGGCGACTTCGTCGACCTGGAGAGCGCCACGGTCGACGACTGCGCGGAGTTCTTCGACACCTACTACTCGCCGTCCAACGCGGTGCTGACGGTCGCGGGCGACCTCGACGTCGAGGCCACGAAGGCGTTGGTGGAGAAGCACTTCGGTGACGTGCCCGCGCGGCCGAAGCCGGAGCGGCCCTCGTTCGCCGAGCCCGCGCCGCAGGGCGAGGTGCGCCACGAGCACGGCGACGCGCTGGCCCCGCTGCCCGCTATCGCGATCGGCTACCGCGTGCCCGACCCCGGCACCGACATCGACGGCTACCTCGCCTACCTGGTGCTCGCCGGCGTGCTGACCGACGGCGACAGCTCCCGCCTGCAGCAGCGCCTGGTGCACCGCGAGGGAATCGTGATCGACCTCAACGCCGGCTGCGGCCTGTTCGGCCCGCTGGAGGCGCGCGACCCGGACACGTTCAGCATCACCGCGATCCACACCGCCGAGGTCTCGCCGGACCAGGTCGTGGCCGCGATCGACGAGGAGCTGCAGAAGCTCGCGCAGGAACCGCCGTCGGTCGAGGAGCTCGCGAAGGTCACCGCCCGCTGGGCGTCGACCATGCACAAGGAGCACGACCGGCTCACGAATCGCACCCTGGGCCTCGGCTCGGCGGAGCTGCTGTTCGGCCGCGCCGAGCTCATCTACGAACTGCCCGAGCGGATCGCCTCGGTGACCGTGGACGAGGTGTCGGCCGCCGCCAAGGCGCTGCGCCCCGACGCCCGTGCACTTCTCTTCGTCAAGCCCACCGGAGGAACGCAGTGACCGCCGCGAAGACCCACCGCTCCGCCGAGGAGATCGGGCGTACCGAGACCGGTCCGCGCCCGCTGCCGGAGCTGGGCGCGCAGAAGGTGGCCGCCGAGCTGTCCACTGTGGACACCACGCTGCCGAACGGCCTGCGCGTCATCGCCGTGCAGCGCGCGACCGTGCCGATGGTCGAGGTGCGGCTGCGCGTGCCGTTCGCCGACCCGGCCGAGTCCGGCAGCGGCTCCACGCACGCGGCGCAGGCGGAGATCCTCGCCAACACCGTGCTGACGGGCACCGCGAACCGCAGCCGCGTGCAGATCGACACCGAGCTCGCGCTGGTCGGCGGCGAGCTCGACGCCGTGGTCGACCCGGAGCGACTGAGCTTCACCGGCAACGCGCTGGCCACCGGCTTCGGCACGGTGCTCGACGTCCTGCGCGACGTGCTGGCCAACGCCTCCTACCCGGCCGAGGAGGTCGAGCGCGAGCGCGGCCGACTGGTCGAGCGCATCACGATCGCCCGCTCGCAGCCGAACGTCATCGCCCGCGAGGCGTTGCAGCGCGTGCTGTACGGCGACCACCCGTACGCCAAGGAGATGCCGGAGGCCGACGAGGTCGCCGCCGTGTCCCGCGACGACGTGCTGGCGTTGCACCGCAAGGCGTTGCTGCCCAAGGGTTCGGTGCTGGTCGTCGTCGGCGACGTGGAGCCGTCCGAGGCGGTCGCGCAGATCGGCGCGGCGCTGGAGTCGTGGGCCGGTGACGGCGAGGCCGTCCAGCTGCCGCCGCTGCCGCGGGTCGAAGGCGGTGACGTGCACCTGGTGCACCGCGCCGGTGCCGTGCAGTCGCAGATCCGGCTGGCCGCGCAGGCCATCCCGCGCACCGACGAGCGCTACCCGGCGCTGCAGCTCGCGAACCTGGTCTACGGCGGGTTCTTCTCCTCGCGCCTGGTCGAGAACATCCGCGAGGACAAGGGCTACACCTACAGCGCGCGGTCGCACCCCGAGTTCACGGTCCACGGCGCCACGCTGCTGATCGACGCGGACACGGCGTCGGAGGTCACGGCCGCGGCGCTGCTGGAGACCCGCTACGAGCTGGCCCGCCTGGGCATGGTGCCGCCGTCGGAGTCCGAGGTGGACGTCGCGCGCCGGTACGCCATCGGGTCGCTGCTCACGTCCACGTCGTCGCAGGGCGGCCTCGCGTCGTTCCTGGTGAACCTCGCCGGACTGGGCCTGGACATCGACTGGCTGGTCGCCCACCCGCAGCGGCTCGCGGCCGTCACGCCGGAGCAGGTCGCGGCGGCGGCGCTGGAGTTCTTCGCCCCCGGCAACTTCACCGGTGTGCTGGTCGGCGACGCCGAGCAGCTCGCGCCGAAGCTCCGGGCGCTGGGAGGGGTCCGGGTTCCGTGAGCTTCGACCTGGTCGGCCTGCCCGCGCTGTCGCGGGCCGCGGTCGACCGCACCGAGCCGGTGCGCGGCGACGAGGAGCAGATCGCCGCGCTCTGGCCGAAGGCGCGCATGATCGTGGTCGACACCAGGGGTCGCACCCTGGTGTCCGGCCGCGGCACGAGGGTCGTCGACCGGCCGGCCACCGACTTCGGGGACAGGCCGCCGCTGAACGCCGTGCTGCTGGGTGTGCGGGACGACGTGGCCTACTGGGCGGTGCCGGTGCCGGTGCCGGCCGAGGACGACGCCGCCCCCGTGACGCCGCGCGCGTGGTCGGCGCCGGAGCTGACCGACGAGCCGCAGTGGCTCGACCTGCGCCAGGCCGGCGCGACCCTCGACGACATGTCGGCGGGCCTGTTCACCACGGCGGCGGCGCTGTTCCAGTGGCACCGCCTGGCGAAGTTCTGCGCCAAGTGCGGCTCGCCGACGGTCCCGGCCAAGTCCGGCTGGCACACCGCGTGCTCCGGCTGTGGCCGCGAGGAGTACCCGCGCACCGACGCCGCCGTCATCTGCCTGGTGCACGACGGCGCCGACCAGGTGCTCGTCGCACGCGGCCCGGAGTGGCCGGAGGGCCGGTTCTCCGTGCTGGCCGGGTTCGTCGAGGCCGGCGAGTCGCTGGAGGCCTGCGTGGCCCGCGAGGTCCTCGAAGAGGTCGGCGTGGCCGTGCGGGACATCCGGTACCTGGGGTCCCAGCCGTGGCCGTTCCCGCGGTCGCTGATGATCGGTTTCGAGGCGGTGGCCGACCCCGCCGACCCGCTGCTGCTCGCCGACGGCGAGATCGCCGAGGCCAAGTGGGTGTCGCGGGCGGACGTGCGCAAGGCGATCGAGGAACCGGGCAGCGTGCCGGGTCTCGGGCTCGCCGGTGGCGCGTCGATCGCGTTCCGGATGTTGCAGTCCTGGTCGGGCGCCGGCGCTTCCTCGTGAGCGGGGTCCTGGGCCGGCTCAGCGCGACCCGACCCAGGACGCGTACCCGTCGGGCCTGATCGTCGCCTCCTCACCGGCGAGCACGGTCGTCGTTCCCCTGCCGTCGGCCAGGTCCAGCCCCGGAACGAACGTGCCCGCAAGTGGGTGCTCGCAGCCGGTCCCGTACCGGATGTCGGTGCCCTGCACCATCGCCGTGATGCGTTCCCGCACCGCGGGCAGGTCGAGCAGGTCGCTGAACAGGCCGTGCAGCTCGCGCGCCTGCGGATCGGGCCGGGTGAGCGCGACCTGGGCCATCGTGTTGCGCAGCACGCGTTCCGCGACCGGGTGGCGTTCGGCGGTGTAGGTGTCGATCAGCGCGAGGTCACCGGTGGCGAGCTTCCAGCCGAGGTTCAGCGCGTCCTGCAGACCGAGGTTGAGGCCCTGACCGCCGAACGGCGAGTGCACGTGCGCGGCGTCGCCCGCGAGCAGGACGTTGCCGCGGCGGTAGGTGCTCGCCTGGCGGGTGTTGTCGGTCCACACGGTCGAGGTGTGCACGGCGGTGATCCGCACGTCGTGGCCGCTGACCCGGCGCAGCACGGCTTCGAGCACCTCCGGTGTGACCTCGCGCGCCGCCGGCGGGCCGGAGTGGTCGATCATCATGATCCGGCCCTTCAGCGGACCGAACGCGAAGACGCCCGCCGGGGTGCGGTGCCAGCCGAACGGCAGGTCGCCGTCGAGGTCGACGACCGCCTGGTAGCCGGTCAGCGTCGGCCCCTGGCCGGGGAAGTCGAAGCCGGCGAGCCTGCGGACGGTGCTGCGGCCGCCGTCGCAGCCCACGACGAACTCGCTGCCGAGGTCCAGGCCGGTGACCTCGGCACCGCGGCGGACCTCGACGCCGAGCTCGCGGGCGCGGGCCTCCAGGACCCGTTCGAGTGCCTGCTGCGTCAGCATGACGAGCGGCAGACCGTCCAGTTTGAACAGTCCGGCGAAGTGCCCGCCGGACGGCCGGTACCAGGCGAGCCTCGCGGTCTCGGCCGTGCTCTCGGCCAGCACGGCGGGCCCGAGGCCGCGCATGGCGAGCATCTCGAACGTCCGGCCGCTGATCATCTGGGCCTTGATGGTGTCCGCCTGCGCGGTGAGGCGTTCGAGCACGGTGGTGCGCACACCGTTGAGCGCGAGCTCGCAGGCGAGCAGCAGGCCGACCGGTCCGGCGCCGACGACGGTGACGTCCGCTGAGGTTTTCATGCTCAACATTTGAGCGTGAAAACATCGCGCCGTCAAACCTGATTTAGGATGGCCCGGTGAGCGAGCCGATCTACTCGTGGCTGTACGCGCAGCAGGGCGTCGACGCGGTGCGCGCCGCACTGGGGGAGCGCATGGAGGCCGAGGCCGGGTGCTCGCTGCTGGAGCACGTCGCGCTCTACCAGCTGCACCACAACGGCGGGCGGCTGAAGATGCTGGAGCTCGCCGAGCTGCTCGACGTCAGCCCGTCCGGTGTCACGCGGCTGGTCGAGCGCCTGGTCAAACGCGGCTGGGTCACGCGCGAGCAGCCGCAGGACAACCGCAGGCTGGTGTTCGCGGTCCTGACACCGGAGGGCGAGGAGGCCTGCCTGGGTGTCACCGCGCGGGTCTACCGGGCGTCGATCGCCGAGCACTTCACGTCGTTGCTGAACGAACGCGACCTCGCCGACCTGCGCCGCATCGGCCGCAAGCTGATGGAGGGCCACGGCCGGTGGGACGTCAAGCGGTTCGCGCCCTCAGAGGAGGAGTGACGGCAGGACGTGCTCCTCGGTGACCACCAGGCCGGTCGTGGTCATGGTCGCGGCGAGGTCGGGGTCCCAGCTCGCCTCCTCCGGCCTGGTGTTCAGCGTGGGCAGCTCGACACCGCGCGCGATCAGCGTGGCCACGGCCTCGCGGTAGTCGGCGGCGGACATGCGCCACGGCGTCCCGCCGGTGTGGTCGAGGAGCTCGTTCATCCGCCGGACGCCGTCGGGCGTGAAGTCGTCGTGGCAGCGGACGGTCTTGCCGGCGAGGTGGTGCCGGGCCTGCGGGGTCAGCCCGGCCGGCAGGACCACCAGCGGCCCCGGCACACCCGATTCGAGCAGCCGGGCGCTGTGCACGACGGTCACCTCCCGGGCCGCCAGCACGTCGTTGAGCGTCAGGTAGCCCTGCGAGGTCAGCACGGGGTTGCCGTAGGCGTCGGGCAGCACGCCCATGCGTTCCCAGTCGGTGCCCGCGAGCTGCAACGCCTTCTGCACGATGCGGGTGAGCGGGCGGCCGTCGTCGAGGTCGTTGCCCGCCAACGCGAACCGGGTCGTGACGCGGCCGGGGTCGAGCCGCGCCAGCACCTCGGCGGCCTGGTTCGCGAGCATCGGCAACGCGGGCTGCGGGATCTTGCCGTACCGGCGCACGTGCTCGATCCACTCCGCCGCCCACGGCCGCCCGAGCAGACCGTGCTCGCGCAACGCGTACCGCAGCACCGCGTCCGCGGTCGACGCCTCGGTCTCGGCGGACAGGCCGACCGGCTCGCCGTGCACCGCCTCCAGCACCTCGGGCAACGTGCTGCCGTGCGCGCGGACGTGTTCGTCCAGCCGCGCCAACGAGATCTGCCGCCGCGCCGGGTGCGCGACCGGTTTGCGCAGCAGCTCGGACAGGGCCCGCGCGGTCTGCTCGTCCTCGACGCGCAGGCTGAACGCCGACCGCCCGCCGCCTTCGAGGGTCTCGCGGGCCAGGCGCCAGAGCTCGGCGAGTTCGGGGCGGTCGTACACGCTCACCGCGCCAACATAGCCGCCGCTCGCTTCACAGCGACGCCCGGGAAGCGGACGCTCCCGCCGCCGCGTTGCACGAGGTGGCGGTCGCGGTCGGTCCGGCGGTGGTCCGTCCGACTGCGGCTGATCTGGCCGTAGTCTGTCCGGCCGTGGTCGGCCCAACCGCGGCCCGTCCAACCGCGGCCCGTCCAACCGCGGCCCGTCCAGCCGTGGTCGGCCCAGCCGCGATCGGCCCAGCCCCTGTCCGTCCAGCCGCGGTCCCGCCCCGGCCCGTCCATCCCGGTCTAGGGGTCGATGCGGTCCAGCACCGCGCCGTCCCACGTCGTCTGCGTGCACGCCACACCCCGGCCGTTCTTGGGCCGCAGCACGTCGTAGATGTGCATGCGCGGGATCTTGTCGGACACGCCCCAGCCGCTCGGCCAGGTGATCACCCAGTCCATGTCGAGGTCGACCAGCAGTCCCAGCATGCGCGCGATCGTCGGGTCGTCGAGCCGTTCGAACGCCTCGTCCAGCAGCACCAGCCGCAGCGGGTCGAACTCGTCGCTGACCGCGTCGTAGAAGCTGGCCGCCGCCGCGAACAGGGTCACGTACGAGATCAGCCGCGTCTCGCCGGACGACAGCTGCCGCAGCCGGCGTTCGCGCGGGTTGCCGTCGGGGCCGGTGTCGCCGACGGTGACCGTGAACTGGTGCCACGTCCGGTAGTCGAGCGCCCGCGACAGGATCTCCGCGTAGCCGCCGGAGTGGGTGTCGCGCTCGTTCTCGATCCGCTCGGTGAACACCCGGCGCAGCGTCGCGTCCTGCTCCGGCGTGCGTTCGCCGAACGGCAACCGCACCAGCGCAAGCGCTTGCCGGGTCTGGTCGTCGAGCGCCGCCGACGACTTCCACGCCAGCTTCACGTGCACGCCCTGGCTGGACCGCGCCCGCGACAGCACCTCGTTCATGCGCTTGGTCAGGTCCTCGGCCACGGCGACCTGCCCGCGCAGCCACTCCGCCAGGTCGCGGATCAGGTAGTCGGCGAAGATCCCCTGGTACTGCTCGTCGAGGAACCCGCGCTGCTCACCGAGCCTCGTCGAGACCTGCCGTGCGGCGACGGCGACGGGCTTCGCGCCCTCCTCGCCGGTCACCGTGACGGTCAGCAGGCCCGCGTGCTGCTCGGCGGCGATGTCGTGGCTGCCCGCGAGCGACGTCTGCAGCGCCTGGAGCTTCGCGATCACCGTGGCCTCGGTGCCGCCGCGCCGGTCGCCCGCCGCCGCGATCGCCTGGCGCACCGCGGTCTCGCCCGTCTCGCCGTCCCAGTCCGGGAACGCGGCCGCGAGCAATCCCGGCGCCCGCACGGTCGCCGCGAAGGTGCCGCTCGCCCGCTCCCTCGCCGCAGCGGCCTCGGTGACCTGGGTGGAGTTGGTCTCCAGCAACGCTTCCAGCTTCGCGGCCTGCTCGCGCGCCGTCGTGATGCCCTCGCGCACGCCCTTGAGGTCCGCGCGCATCTTCTTGCGCGACCTCTCCAGCTGCGTGAGCTGCTCGCTGATCTCCTTGGCCTCGCCGCCGACCGCGTCGGTGAGCTCGGCCAGCGTCCCCGCCTGCGCCGCGTGGTCCACGCACCGCGCGTCGGCGTCGGCCTCCGCGGTCTGCCGGTCCGCGACGGCCTCGTGGTAGCGGTGCGACGCGTCGGTGAGGTCGGAGATCGTGCCCTGGCACCGCCTGCGCACCGCGTCGGCGAGCAGGTCCGCGGTCCGCTGGGCGTCCGCGGCCGCCGTCCTGGCCTGCCGCAACGCCTCGGTGTCCGCGGGCAGGCCCGCGTCGCCCGCCTGGCGGGTGAGCTCGCCGCGGGCCGCCTCCAGCCGGGAACCGGCGTCCTCCAGCGCCTCCCGCAGCTCGAACGTCCGCTGCCGCGCGCGTGCCGCCGACTCCTCCGCGGCCTGCACCCGGCTGTGCTTCGCGATCAGCTCGCCGTCACCGGGGAACGCCGCCACGTGCGCCTCCCACGTCGCGACGTGCTCGTGCGCGCGGGCCAGCTCGTCCTCGGCGGTGCCGAGCCGCCGGCGCAGCTCCGCGAGCTCCTCCTCCAGCGCCGCGATCCGCCGCCCGCGGGCGGCCTCCCGCGCGCCGGCACCGATGAACTCGGCCTCGGGCTTGGTCCACGACCCGGTCAGCACCCCCGCGCGCCACACGCCGTCCGTGGTCAGGCTCAGGCCCTCCCGGTCGTCCAGCGACACCGCGCGCAGCAGGTCCGCGACGAACCCCTCCGGCACCGGCGACCCCTCCACCGCGGGCACGAGCACGTGGGCGAGCGTGCGGCCCTCGACCGGCGGGCTGGCGACGGCCAGCACGTCGGTGAGCTCGGTGTCGGCGAGCGTCACCCAGGCGTCGAGCAGGCCGCTGGCCTGCAGGGCGGCCTCCAGGCCCGCGCGTTCGGCGTCGGTGAGCGCCGGCGCGAAGTCCACCAGGCGGTAGAACGGGGCACCGGTGGCCGGGTCGCGGTCGGCCGAGACGTACCGGCCGGGCAGCGGCACGCGTTCGGCACCGGACCGCAGGCCGACCAGCTCCTCGTCCAGCGCGTCCAGGCGGGCGCGCAGGTCCGCGCGCTGCTGCGCGTGGGCGTGGGCGGCGTCGCGGGCCGCGCGCACCAGCGGGCCGACCCACTCGCGGGCCGCCGTGGTCAGCGCCTTGGCCGAGGCCGGGGTGACCGTGGCGGGCAGCGGGAACGCCGGGTGGTCGAGGTCCGGTGCTTCCCCGTCACCCTCCCGCGCGCTTCCTCCTTGCGAGGCGGGCGAACCGGCGAATCGAGACTCACTCGACGGGGTGAAACCCGGTCGCTCGTCGACCAGCGGCCCGCTGGTCGTCCACGTCTGCACCTGCGCCAGCCACGTCTGCACGGCCTCGGCGAGCTCCTGCGCCTCCTGGTTGCGCAGGGCGGTGGACTCCGTGGCGGCGAGCTGCGCGTCCCTGGCCTTGCCGCGCAACGACTCCACCTCGCGCTGCTGCGCGTCGAGCGCCAGCGCCTGCTCGTGCAGCGCCAGCGCCAGCGCGCCCCGCTGCCGGGCCAGCGAGGCGATCCCGGCTGCCTGGTCGACCGCGGTCGCCAGCTCGGCCAGCACCTCCTCGCCCGCGGCGGCCGGCGGCACCCGGCGGTCGATCGGCAGCGGTGCGGCCTCGGGATCGGGCTTGGCGCGCACGGTCGCCGTGGTCACCGTCGCCTCGGCGGCCGGCACCTGCGGCACCACCGGCGCCAGGTCGACGTCCATGCCGGCCAGGCGCAGGTTCTCCCGCAACGGCTCGGTCAACGCGTCCGCAGCCGACAGGTCCTCCGCCAGCCGCCGCAGCAACCGCAGCACGGTGTCGACCGCGGCGTCCTCCTGCGCCCGCTGCCGGTGCGCCGTCTCCAGCGCCGCGACGGCGGAGGAACGCATCTGCGCCACCAGGTTCTCGCGCGTCTTCAGGTCCTGCAGGTCGCGGAACGCCGGCAGCTCCTTCAGCGCCGCGATGGTCTCCTCCGCCTGCTGCTCGCCGGTCTCCATGTCGACGAGCGCCTGCTCGGCCGCCGCGCGTTCGACCCGCGTGAGGTCCAGCTCCGACACCAGCTTCGACTGCTCGCGCTGCAACCGGGTCAGCGCCTTCTCCGCCGCGTCCAGCCGTTCGGACGCCGAGCGCAGTCCACCGAACGCGTAGTCCGAGTAGGTCTTGAGGAACGTCGACAGCGCACTGTCCGCAGTGGACAGCCGGACGATGTTCTCGCGGATCGACTCCAGGTCGTCGAACGACGTGGCCAGCTGCTCGACCATCGCCTGGTCCAGCGGCGGCAGCGCGTCGGACAGGATCTGCTCCAGCTGGCCTTCGAGCACCTTCAGGCCGACGTCGGGGTTGCGCAGCGTCCGCTGCAGGTGCAGCAGGTCGCCGTAGCGCGCGGCGGGCACGCCGTACACCGCGTCGGCGACCTTCGCGCGGAACGCCGGTTCCTCGAACATGCAGTCCGCGCCGATCAGGTCCCGCAGCTGCGCCGGGCCGTGCGGCACGCGTTCCGGGCCGGCGAGCTGGAGTTCGGTGCCCACCCGCATCGGCGTGACGAACCGCCACGAGTCCGTGATCGCCTGCGACGTCTTGGACGCCTTCACGCCCAGACCGCAGGTCAGGTACTCGTTGCCGGAGTGGTCGGCCGCCTCGCGGACCAGCTCCACCCACGCGTAGCCGATGCGGTTCGGACCGCCGTCGTAGTCGTCGAGCATCAGCCGCCGGATGCTGACCGTGTCGAAGCCCTTGGACCCGAGCTGGCGCAGGTCGCCGTCCAGGCACAGCGGCAGCAGCAGCTCCAGCGTGCGGGACTTGCCGGAACCGTTGGTGCCCTGGAAGATCGCGCGGCCACCGGAGAAGTCGAACGTCTGCTCGGTGTACTGCCAGATGTTGACCACGCCGCCGCGGTGCAGCCGCCACCTGCTCATGACACGTTCTCCTCGTCGAACAGGGACCAGCTCGGCACTTCGCGCACCACAACGGGTTCCGGTTGTTCTCGTTCCGGGTCGCCGTCGGGTGACGGCAACCAGCGGTGCGCGGCAGCGCTGATCGACCAGCCCTCGGCGCACGGGACAGCGAGTCCCATGCGCCGCAGCAGTTCCGCCACCTCGGCGACCAGCCGGTCGAGGTCGTCGGTGAACTGCTTCGACCACGCGGCCGGGTAGTCCTCCACCAGCCGCGCGCAGACCTCGCGGAGCCGGTCGACCGTGACGACGTGCCGTGCGGGCGCGTCGTCGGACGGGTCGTCCAGCAGGTCCGGCAACGCGAGCAGCGCGATGCGCGCGACCGTCGAGACACCGGGGAACGACAGGTCCGTCAGGTAGTCCTCGGGGTCGGCGGCCAGCACGCCCTCGACGCGGCACTCGGTGAACAGCCCGAAGGCCTGCTCCAGCAGCGCCGTCTCCTTGCGCTGGTTGCGCCGCAGCCACTCCGCCTGGTCGGCGGGCAGGTCCGCGTAGAGCACCAGCGGCGTCTCGACCAGCTTGCGCCGCACCGCGTGCTCGACACCGCGCGGACCCGGCCTGGCCGCCAGCTCGACCAGCCGCGCCGGGGAGTCGGCCTCGCCGACCGGGCCGGTCACGAGCTGGCCCAGCAGGTCCGTGTCGATCGTGATCAGCGCCTCCTGCGGCACCACGTCCTGCGCGACCGAGCCCTCGGTCTCCTGCAGCACGCCGAGGGACACCAGGTGCCGCAGCGCCGCGGTCAGCGCCCGCCGCTCGGTCACGTCGTCGGGTGCGCTGATGCCCGCTTCGGCCGCGGCGGACCGGATGTCGGCCACCAGCCGGGACAGCAGCGCCTGCCGGCCGGTCCCGGTCAGCACGGCCAGGGTCAGCGCCAGGTAGGCGTACCCGCGCGGCGACATGCTCAGCACGCCGCGGGTGTCGTCGTTGCCCGGCCCCGACTTGTACAACCGCGCGAACCGGCGCTCCACCACGAGCCGGTACCCGAGCAGCCCGGCGAACAGGTCCTGCAGCACCGCCCGGTGCCGGTAGACGAGGGCCAGCAGCTCGCCGTCCGGGCCCTCGGAGCGCAGCAACGGCCTGCGCAGCAACGTTCGCGCGCACCGCACCACGTTCGCGGCGTCGATCTCGGAGAGGGTGTCGAAGTGGTTCATCGCTCCAGGGCCACCGTGGCGTCGTGCAGCGTCAGCGTCCCGGCGGCGGACTTGATCTGAGTGGTCGTGCCGGGGGTGATCGCGAGCTTCAACCCGCGCACGGGATCGCTGGCCGACCCGCTGTCGCGCGGTGAGTCGCGCTGCGCCATCGCCAGGGTCAGCAGCTCGCAGAACACCTCCAGCGCACCGTGCGACAGCGTTGTGCCGCCGAGGTTCCCGGCCGCGGAGGTCAGCTCGGCCACGTGCCGCGCGCGGACCTCCTCCGCCTCACGCGCCTCCGCCAGCAGCGACTGCTCGGTCATCGGGTCGTCGAGGATGCGCGACGGCCGCCCGCGCCCGCCCCGGTCACCGCGCGACCGCACGCTGACCGTGACGTCGCAGACCGGGCCGTCCCGCCACGGCGTGCGCTCGTTGTCGGAGTCGTGCTCGGGCGCGGGGGAGAGGTGGCGGGAGGAGTAGAGGCCGAACGCGGAGGCGTAGATCTCGTGCGCCTCCGCGCGGGTGGCGCCGTCGAACCAGCTCGCGAGCTTGAGCAGCTCGGCCCGCCGGCCGGGCAGCAGGCCACCACCGGACGTCGCGCGCTTCACGCTCGCCAGCAGGCTGCCGATCGCGCGGGCGGTGGCCTCGCGCAACGCCGTGACCTGGCTCGGGCGGCCGGGCCGGTCGACGAACCAGTCGGTCAGCTCCTGCCAGTCCTCCGGCGTGCGGCCGCGGGCGCGTTCGACGTGGGCGCCCAGGTCGGTGCCGAGCAGCCGGAGCAGCTCGGAACGGGCCTTCGCAAGCGCGGCGAGCGCCGCCGCGATCGGCGGCGTGTACTTCAGCACGTCCTCGACGACCCGCTGGATGTACTCGACCAGCAGGCTGCGGAAGCCCGCGATCTCCTCGGGCGCCAGGTGGTTGCGCGTCACGACCTGGCCGAGGTAGGCGTAGAAGTCGCGGACCGTGGCGGCGAGCTCCGCGTGCTGCAGGAACAGGGTGGTGACGCGTTCGGCGAGCAGCTCCCTGGTCTTGTCGCCCTCGTTCAGCAACGCCACCGACAGCGACCCGCCCAGCTCGTTGAGGCCGCGTTCGATCGCGGGCAGCAGCTCGCGCGACACCTCGCGGGCGCCCTCGGGCACCCGCAGCAGCTCGTCGACGTCGCGCTGCACGCGGACGGCGAGCTTGGAGACCTGGTAGCGGACGCTGCCGTGCTGGAACTCGGCGATGCTCGCGGCCACGACCTCGCGCCGGCCCTGCACCAGGTTGCCCCACTCGACCAGCTGCCGCAGCCGGTTGATCACGTTCTCGATGCGCGACTCGCCCTGCTCGACACGGCCCTCGCGCTCCTGGCCGGCGAGCGCTCCCGCGACCTCGCCCGCGCTGAGGTCGGCGAGCAACGTGGAGGTGAACAGCCGCATGATCGCCAGGTACGTGCGCTGGTGATCGCGCGCGTCCAGATAGGCGTACAGCTTCAGCCTCTTGTGCTCCACGACCGGCCACCCTAATGCGCGTGCCCGGGCGGTGCGGCGCTACCGTGCCTTCGACGAGCTGGGGAGGATGCCGTGGGCGCGGGTCGCGCGTTGGGGTTGGTGCTGGGCGTGGCCGCGGACGCGGTGTTCGGCGATCCACGCCGATTTCACCCGGTAGCGGCATTCGGGACCGCCGCCGCGGCGCTGGAGGAGCGCGTGCACGCCGACTCCAGGGCCGCCGGCGTCGCCTACACCACCGTCCTGGTCGGCTCCGTCGTCGCAGGCGGGGTCGCCGTCGAACGGCTCGCGCGCCGGCACTGGCTCGCGCAGGCGCTGACCACCGCCGTGGCGACGTGGACCGTGCTCGGCGGCCGGTCGCTGGCCGACGAGGGCACGTCGATGGGCCGCGAGCTCGACTCCGGTGACGTCGAGGCCGCCCGCGCCCGGCTGCCCCACCTGTGCGGCCGCGACGCAGCCCGGCTGGACACCTTCGGCCTGGCGCGCGCGACCGTGGAGTCCGTGGCGGAGAACACGTCCGACGCCGTCGTCGGCCCGCTGGTGTGGGGTGCCGCGTTCGGCGTGCCCGGCCTGCTGGGCTACCGCGCGGCGAACACGCTCGACGCGATGGTCGGCCACAGGTCCGCGCGGTACCTCAGGTTCGGCTGGGCGTCCGCGCGGCTGGACGACGTGCTGAACCTGCTGCCCTCGCGGCTGGCGGCGCTGCTCACCGTCGGCGGTGCGCCGGTCGTCGGCGGCTCGGCCCCGCAGGCGTGGGAGACGTGGCGCCGTGACGCCGCCGCCCACCCGTCACCGAACGCGGGCCAGGTCGAGGCGGCCTTCGCGGGCGCGCTGGAGATCAGGCTGGGCGGCCGCACGGTGTACTCGCACGGCGTCGAGGAACGGCCGGTGCTCGGCCACGGCCGCAACCCCGACTCAGGTCACGTGACGCGTGCCGTGGAGCTGTCCCGCGTCGTCGGCCACGGTGCCGCCCTGGTCAGCGCCTTCGTCGCCGTCTTCCGCAAGTAGCTCGGCGATCGACTTCCGCTTCGCCTTCGCCTTCGGCGCGGTGTCGAGCGCACCGCCCGGCCGCGCCTCGCGGATCGTGAAGTACAACCACCCGCCGACCGCCATGACGCCGAACGCGATCCACTGCAGCGCGTAGGAGTAGAACGGCCCTGACTCGATCCGCGGCAGCGGCATGGTGTCCAGCGCGCCCGCCTGGCCGTCGATCAGCTGGTAGTGACCGGGCTCGATGCCGGGCCCGACGGCGTCGTTGTTGATCGAGTAGATCTGCCGGTGCCCGTCCTGCTGGATCGCCGGTCGCGCGTCCGACTCGTTGGTGCGCGCGAGCCCGACGATCGTGACCTCGCCCGTGGGGGCAGGGGCGAACCCCGGCGGCTTGATGCCGTTGACCGGCCGCACGTAACCGCGGTTGACCAGCACCTTCTTGCCGCTGTCGGTCTCGAACGGCGTGATGACGAGGAACGCGGCCTCGCCCTGGACCGTGCGCAGCCGGGCGAGCGCCTCCCCGTCGGGCAGGTACCGGCCCTTCAGCTCGACCTTCTGCCACTCGTCGTGCTGCGCGCCGAACGGCACCGCGGCACTGGCCAGCGACCTGGTGATCGCGGAGTTCTGCCCCTGGCGCTCGTCGTTGCGGCCGAACTGCCACGGCGCCAGGAAGTAGACGCACGCACCCGCGAACACCCAGACGGCCAGCGTCAGCGCCAGCCAGCCCGGCTTGAGGAGGAACTTGAACCGCACCACCTCACGGTAGATGCGTGACCTGGACCTCCTGGAACTGGGTCACGAACCCCTCACCCTCCGGGCTGGCGGCCATGACGCCGACCTTGGTCTCGATGTCCGGCGGGAAGTAGGCCTGGCGCAGCACCGCGGTGGGCTCCTCGCCGTCGACGCCGTACCGGATCCAGACCGCGTCACCGCGGCGTTCGGCGGAGACGGTGAACCGCTCGAAGTCGCCGGTCAGAGCCAGGTTCCAGTCGGAGAAACCGCGGGTCACGACCGCGCTGGGACGCAGCTGCCCGTCGAACAGCTCGACGCCGGCCTTGATCCACGTCTCGTCGTCGACGAGCAGCCCGATGCCCGCGTGGTCGTACTGCGCCGCGTACTCGCCGGAGAAGGTCGCGGTGATGGTGAAGTCGCCGGCCAGCGTGACGCCGTAGAGGTGACCGCTGTCACGCACGACCCCGTTGCCGGTGCGGCGCCAGAAGTCCGAGCCGGGGTCGGCGTGCACGGTCAGCGGGGTGGCCGACCACTTCGCCGGTTCGTTGAGCCAGGTCCAGGTGGTGAGGTCCATGACCCTCATCTTCCCCGCAAAGCGGTCCGCGCCGCCGCCACCGCCTCTGTCCGGTATCCGCCACCGAACAGCACGGCGTGCACCAGCAGCGGGAACAGCTGGTGCAGCGGCACCCGCTCTCGCCACCCGTCGGCCAGCGGCGCGACCTCCCGGTACGCCCCGAGCACGTGGTCGAGGAACGGGCAGCCGAACAACCGCAGCATCGCGAGGTCGCTCTCCCGGTGCCCGCCGTGCGCCGCGGGGTCGATCAGCCACACCTGCCCGTCCGCGCCCCACAGCACGTTCCCGCTCCACAGGTCCCCGTGCAGCCGCGCGGGCGGCTCGGCAGGCCCGGCGAGGTCGGCGATGCGCTCGTACAGCTCGCCCAGGTCCAGCCCGACCCGCACCGCGTAGGGCTCGATCCGCTGTGACGCGAACCACTCCGGCCACGACGGCGCAGGTTCGTTGACCATCGGCGCCTGTCCGATCGTGGCCTCCCGCGGCCCACCGGGTGGCGGTGCGCCGAACGCCGGCGCGCCCGCCTGGTGGAGTGCGGCCAACCGGCGCCCGAAGGTCACGGCCGCCTGAAGATCCGGCGGGCCGACCGGGACCTCGTCGATCACCAGTTCGCCGCCGTCCGCCGAGTGCACGACTGGTACCGCGGGGCCGCCGTCGACGCGCAACCACCGCAGGCCGGCCGCCTCCGCCGCCGTGGCCCGCGCGGACTGGACCTTGCGCCTCAAAGCCTTTCCCGCACCCACGCCAGCAGCCCCGGCACCGCCGCCTCGATCATGCCCAGCACCTGGTCGAAGCCCTGCCGGTCGCCGTAGTACGGGTCCGGCACGTCCACGCCGTCCGCGTCAGGGTCGAACGACCGCAGCAACCGGACGCGACCAGGATCGACCATCCGGCGCAACGCGCGCGCATGACCGGAGTCGAGTGCGACGAGCAGGTCGGCGTCGAGGTGCTCTGGGCCAACCTGCGCGGCCACGTGGTCGGTGGGGTAGCCGTTGTCCGCCAGCGTCTTGAGCGCACGCGGATCGGCCGGGTCCCCCACGTGCCAGCCGCTGGTGCCCGCACTGGACACTTCGACGTGGGAGGACAATCCTTCGCGCAACACCCGCTCACGGAACACGAGCGCTGCCACGGGGGACCGGCAGATGTTGCCGGTGCAGACAAAGGCGACCTTCACCGCCACACGGTAACGCTCAACCCTTGTCGCAAGATGTACGGACAAACGACATGGAGGCCGCCCATGCAGACCGGTACTGACGTGCCCCCGCAACGGGAGATCATCGGGTGCACCGACGCCCTCGGGCGCCGTCGTGCGTTCGAGGTGTACCTCAACGAGAAGGGGCGTGTGTGCTTCCGCACCCCGCCCGGTGAGTCCGCGCAGCTCGACGCGTTCCAGCTGGACGAGCTGATCAGCCACCTCACCGAGCTCCGCCGCTACATGCAGTGACGCGCGCGCCTGGGCTGGTCGCTTACTATTTGCCGCGATGACCAGCCCAGACCTGCGCCACCACGGTGACGTCGACGCCGCAGCGGGCCTCGCCGACTTCGCCGTCAACGTGCGGGTGCCGCGCCCGCCCGCCTGGCTGCGCGACCGGCTGTCCGCCGCGCTCGACGACCTGGGGCGCTACCCGTCCGCGGCAGCGGAACAACGCGCCCGTGAGGCCGTCGCCGGCCGGCACGGGCGCTCACCCGACGAGGTGCTGCTGCTCAACGGTGCCGCCGAGGGCTTCGCGCTGCTGCCGAAGCTCGCGCCCCGCCGTGCCGCGATCGTCCACCCCGGCTTCACCGAGCCGGAGGTGGCGCTGCGCGACGCCGGGGTCCCGGTGGAGCACGTCACGCTGAGCGGCGACTTCACGTTGCCCGAGGTCAGCGCGGACGTCGACCTGACCGTCGTCGGCAACCCCACGAACCCCACCTCCGTGCTGCACCCGGCCGCGCGCGTCAAGCGGCTGCCCGGTCTCCTCGTGGTCGACGAGGCGTTCATGGACGCCGTCCCCGGCGAGCCCGAGTCGCTCGCGCACGACCCGGACGTGCTCGTGCTGCGCAGCCTCACCAAGACGTGGGGGCTCGCCGGGCTGCGCGCCGGCTACCTGCTGGGCGACCCGGAGACGTTGCGGCGCTTGGCGTTCGGCCGCCCGCACTGGCCGGTCGGCAGCCTCACACTCGAAGCAGTCACCGCGTGCTGCGAACCGGCGGCGCTGCGGGAGGGCGAACGGCTCGCGTTCGAGGCCGCCGCGCACACCGCGCACGCCGTGCAGCAGCTGGGCGACCTCGTCGTCGTGCCGCCGAAGGGCCCGTTCGTGCTGCTCAGGGTGCCGCGCGGAACGCGTGAGGCGCTGCGTGACAAGGGGATCGCGGTGCGGCGCTGCGACACGTTCCCCGGACTGGACGACACGTACGTGCGCGTCGCGATCCGGCCGCCGGAGGAGTTCGCGGTCTTCGTGGACGCGCTGCGGGTAGTGATGGAGGAACTGGCGTGAAGCTCGCCGAGGTGATCGCGGTGCTGGCGGACGCGTACCCGCCGCGGATCGCGGAGAAGTGGGACGCGGTCGGCCTGGTCTGCGGTGACCCCGCGGAGGAGGTCACCAGGGTCCTCGTCTGCGTGGACCCGACCCGGTCCACTGTGGACGAGGCGGTCGAGGTGGGCGCGCAGCTGCTCGTCGCCCACCACCCGCTGCTCCTGCGCGGCGTCAACGGTGTTCCCGCCGACGAGCCCAAGGGCGCGTTGGTGCACAGGCTCATCCGCAGCGGCACCGCGCTGTACTGCGCGCACACCAACGCCGACAGCGCGCTGAACGGCGTGTCCGACGCGCTCGCGCAGGCCATCGGGCTCCAGGTGACCGGCCCGCTGGAGCCGACCGACGAACCCGGCGTCGGCCTCGGCCGCATCGGTGAGCTTCCCGCCGCCGAGCCGTTGCGCGTGTTCGCCCAGCGCGTCGCCGACGCGTTGCCCGCGACCGTGCAGGGCGTGCGCGCCGCCGGCGACCCGGACCGCCCGGTCAAACGCGTCGCCGTGTGCGGTGGCGCCGGCGACAGCTTCCTCGGCGCCGCCACCGCGGCGGGCGTCGACGCGTACGTGACCGCCGACCTGCGCCACCACCCGGTCTCCGAGCACGTCGAGGCCGGCGGGCCCGCGCTCGTCGACGTGGCGCACTGGGCCAGCGAGTGGCCGTGGTGCGAGCAGGCGGCGGAAATCCTGCGGGAGGCCTTCGGCGGTAGGGTCGACGTACTCGTCTCCACCCGCCGGACCGATCCGTGGACCGTCGGTGCGACGAGCTCAGCAGCAGGAGGACTTGCGTGAAAGCCGATCCCGCAGTGCAGCGCAGGCTGCTCGACCTGGCCCAGGTCGACGCCGAACTGGCGCGTGTCACCCACCGGCGCCGTACGCTGCCGGAGATCGCGGAGATCGCCGAGGTCGAGCAGCTGGTGCGCACCAAGCAGGACGCGCTGGTGGCCGTCGAGACGACGCTCGGCGACATCGACCGCGACGTGAAGCGCCAGGAGACCGAGATCGACCAGGTCCGCGCCCGCACCGACCGCGACCGCAAGCTGATGCAGTCAGGTTCCGTCGGCGCCAAGCAGCTCACCGACCTCGAACACGAGCTCGCCACCCTCCAGCGCCGCCAGGGCGTCCTCGAAGACGACCTCCTGGAGCTGATGGAGCGCCGCGAGGCCGTGGCCGCCGACGCCTCCTTCGCCCGCGTGGAGCTCGACAAGGCCCGCGAGACCCTCGAAGCCGCCGCGCGCCGCCGTGACGCCGCACTGGCCGACCTGGAGGCGACCGAGACCCGCCGCACCGCCGACCGCACCCTCATGGCCAAGGGCTTCCCGGACGACCTGCTGAAGCTCTACGACCGCCAGCGCGAACAGCGCGGCATCGGCGCGGCCGTGTTCCAGACCCGCAGCTGCGGCGCGTGCCGCATCGAGCTCGACCGCAGCGCACTGGGCAAGGTCAGGGAGGCCGCCGCGGACGAGGTCGTGCGCTGCGAGGAGTGCGGCGCGATCCTCGTGCGCATCGCCCAGCCCGCGGGCGCCTGACCCACCCTCGTCACCCGGCCGGCTGCCGCCCCAGCGCGGGAGCCAGCCGCGTGGCGATGTCGGTCAGCAGCTGCACGTAGTCGGCGTGCTCGAAGCTGAACGGCAACGCGAACGCCACCTCGTCGACCTCCCGGAACGCCGGGTCGGCGTGCAGCTGCTCCGCGATCTGCTCGGACGTGCCGACGAGGTCCCGCGCGAACATCATCCGCCGCGGCCCCACCGGACTGGCCGTCCGCGGCGTCCGTTCGTCCACGTACCGCTGGTACTTCTCCCGCTGCTCAGCCGTGGCCGAGTCGGTCGGGATCACCACGAGCCCCTGCGACACCCGCGCCTTGTCGCCATCGGGGTGGTGCTCGCGGAACTTCCGCACCAGCGCGTGCTGAATCCGCGCGAAGTCCTCGGACTCCTCGGCCTGCACGACGTTGCTGGTGAGGAAGTTCAGCCCGTTCTCCGCAGCCCACCGCGCCGACCTGAGGCTGCCCCCGCCGTACCAGATCCGCTCGCCCAACCCCGGCGAGTGCGGCTGCACCCGGTCCGACCAGACCTCGATGCCCTCCCTGCCGCTGAACTCGACGGCCTTCTCACCCCTCACGAACCGCAGCAACCGCTCCAGCCGCCCGTAGCCGAAGTCCTCCACCTCGGCCGTGTCCGGGTAAAGCGCACCTTTGACGTCGTCCCAGTGCATCGGCGGCCCGACGCTCAGCCCGGGGTTGAGCCGCCCACCGGACAACACGTCCACCGTGGCCAGGTCCTCCGCGAGCCGCAGCGGGTTCTCCCACCCCAGCGGGATGACGGCGGTGCCGAGCGCGATCCGGCTCGTCCGCTGACTCGCCGCCGCCAGCACCGCGACCGGCGACGAGATGCCGTGCTGCAGGTGCCGGTGCCGCACCCACGCGCTGTCGAAGCCCAGCTCCTCGCCGAGCTCGATCAGCTCCAGGGTGGACCGGTGGCCGGCAGCCGGATCGTGCTCGTCGAACTGCCCGATGGTGAGGAACCCCAGCTTTCGCAACGGCATGCCCGCCAGGGTAGGTGACACCTCAACTACCCGGCCACCACGTCCACATGCTGGTATGCGCGCATTTTCAAAAGTGGACACAATTCTTCGTGAATTGTGGACAACTGCGATCAAGCGGGGTGCATGCCTCGTACAGGTTCCCGAAACTACGAGATTGTTGCGCAAATCTTATTCTCTGCGGATTTTCGGTTCATGACGTACGTTCCAAGGGTCTTGCTCCTCTCTGCCAAGGTGGGCGAAATGGCGATGTCTCGAAGGCAGGCGTTGGTGAACGCCGGTCGCGGTGCCGCGGTTCTCGCAGTCGGTTCACCAGCGCTGACCGCCTGCGGTGCGGCCAAGCCGATGCTCGCGGGAGCGGCGGGGGCCTGGCTCGCGGAGCTGGGCGACGCGATCAAGGCCGACATCGCGGCGAAGGCCGTCGAGAAGGGGAAGCTGGCGTTCGAGGAGCTGTGGAAGAAGTGGGAGAAGCCCACCTCGGACATGAAGACGAAACAGGTCGCCGAAGGGTTCGCGTACTTCGGGACCACGATCTACGGCCACGCCGTTCCAGGCACGACGCTGGTGAGCGTGCACCGGGTGAGGCAGGTCGACCCGGCCACCGATCGACTGGCCTGCGTGAGGGAGTCAGGTGAGCACGTGGTCCTGGAGAGCTGGGCGTGGAAGGGGATGCTCGCCTTCATCAAGCACGAGCTGGAGGGCAAGGAGGGCGACGACAAGCTCCACGCCCTCCAGCTGCTCGCCATGACCTTGATGCCGCACGGTGCCGTCCTGCCCGGCACGACGCCTGCCGGATCGGTCAGCTGGGTCAGCTACCCGGCGCGCGACGGCGCGGTCGAGATCATCAAGTTCAGCGACGGCGGCAAGGACAAGGTCGGGATCACCGCCTCCGGCTACTTCTCCGGCGACCACGGCAAGGCTACGAAGCTGACCTTCGACCTTGCGTGATCGGCTCACTCGTCATGATGGGGTGTTGGCACTGTCTGGATTTTCGTTGCCTGCCCGCCGGCGGGCAGGCAACGATGCCAGTGCATGGTGCCGCTGGGGCCGAAGAGCACGACGTTGGAGTCGTTCTGCGCCACCAGCCGGTCCGCCGTGGTGTAGACGACGAAGTTGTAGTCCGACTGCATGAGCAGCCGGTACCGCCCGTTCGGCGTGACGGCCACCGACCGCGTTGATCGAGTAGACCTTGTTGCCGCCGTAGCTGCTGGCGTGGATGAGCTTGCTGGGCGCGCTGGCAGGACTTCCCGCGCCAGGTGCCGTTTTCGCTGTGGCCTGAGCCGGACAGGTGGCCGGTGGTGGCCACCGACTGGCACGACCGGTGGGTGTGTTCCAGCGGCGTGCAGAGGGTCCTCGGGGTGTGATGCCGGGGACGGTGTCGCCTCTCGGGCGCGCGAAGGCCTTGAGCAGGAGACAGCAAAGGAGGCCGTCTGCGCGACGACCTCTCAGTGCGTGTGGTTAACGCTGGCGTCTGAGGACAAAGTTGTACACTATTCACCCATGTAGCGCTTCCTTGCTCTGAGTAGGCGCATCTGGCCCATGGGGGCGCATGAGGCCCGTCCGGCGACGGTCGCGCGGGACAGGCCTCTCCTGTTGGATCTCAGCGCTTCACCAGCATGAGGCCTCCCGCAGGACGCGGGACGGGCTGCGCTGCGGCCGTCCCGTCGGTGGCGCCAAGACCCGTGACGGCTGCTGCTGGCACACCTGGCGGGACAGGACGGCTTGTTCGTGGCGTCGGTCCTCAATATGACCGTCGTCGTGCCTTGTCCGGAGGTAACGCGGACCGCCGAGTGCGCAATGCAGCTGATCAGCTGAGGGCTCTGGACCCTTGCTGGCTGGTCCGCGAAGTCGGTGTGAAGTGCTCGGCCGGAAGTTACGCTGGACCCGGTCGTCGGTCTTGCCGAACTCGTCGATCAGCGCCATCTATTCAATCTGTCGACGCGGCCGCGCCGATAAGTCCATGCCCACCGCCGAACACAGTGTTGACGACATCGGTATCTACGCACCCAGTATGTTTGGTCGAACGGTCAGGGCACTGAGGGGGAATCACCGGTCGGTTCCCTCCAGTCTGAGCAACGAGTCGGTGGTTGCGCGCGGTTCTTGTTCGGACTGCGGGTCCGGTGTAACGCTGCCCAGGACCACTCCGATATGACGGTCACACCGGCAAGCAGGAGCCGGATCGACTGGTCGCGCGGTGTCGTGGAGCCGGCCGCGATACTCTTTGGCGCCACTACTGCAGTCAGGTGGCGGGCAGCATCGGTGAGCAGGGCAAGCAGATCGTCCGCTGATTATCGAACGCAGTATTTGGCGGGCCGCAGGGAGGGGTATGCGTGCAGAGGTACCGAATCGTCAAGAACGCGGAACTGGGCTGGGCGCGTCTGGACTCCGATTCGGGTACGGTCGCATTCTTCGACACGCCGGTCGCGCCAGAGTCGGTCATCCCGGCGGCCGGGCGAACCTGGCACGACAAGGAGTTGCCGGAACAACACCGGGTCTGGTGGTTCGACGGAGATCGCTGGATGGTGGGAAGAGTCTACGGGCCTGACACCGAAGAGTTGAGCGCCTACCACGTTCATTTTCCCAACGGGTACACCGCGCTCGTGCCCGTCTCTGAACTTCGGGTTCGCTGGTCGAAACCGCTGGCCGATCCGTTGGCCCTGCTCAAAGCGGGCACTGTGGAAAGTCGCTTTTTCCACACGCGTCGAACGCAGTTCCTCCGACACGTGTTCAAACAGCGAAGTGCTTCCCGCGGGCTCGGCGCTGTCATGTCATCGGGCGTTGAAATCCACGACCACCAGGTCGGGGCGGCACGTCGGGTGCTTTCCGATCCGGTGTCCCGGTACCTGCTGGCCGACGAGGTTGGGCTGGGTAAGACGATCGAGGCCGGGATGGTGCTGCGGCAACTCCTGTTGGACTGCACGGGGGACGCCCTCGTCATCGTTCCCGATGCGATCGTCGAGCAGTGGCGCCTCGAACTTTCCACGAAGTTCCGCATCGACGATTTCCCCGGCCGGGTAGAGGTCGCCGGACACTCGGATGTCGAGGACATGAGCGACGAAAAGCGGTTGCTCGTCGTCGTGGATGAAGCTCACAGGTTTACCGACAACCTAAAGTACGACGGCCAAGGCGCGCGTGTGCGGCAGTACGAGGCGCTTTGCGCGATAGCGCACGCCTCGGAATCCCTGCTGCTGCTAAGCGCGACCCCTGTGCGCAGCAACGAGGACGCATTCCTCGGCCTCCTTCACCTATTGGACTCGGAGAACTACCCGCTTTCCGACGTCGATGCCTTCCGGCGGCGGGTCGAGATGCGCGATGAACTGGCCCAAGCCATGTCATCGTTCGACCGCGACACCCCGCTCCGCTACCTCCGGGAACCCATCGACTTGGTTGCGAACCTGCTCAGCGGGGACCTGGTCGTCGCAGAACTCGTGGCGGAGTTGCGTCGGTTTATCGACGAACGGCAGCAGGAGAAGGTCCACGCGTGCATCGACCGCTTGCGCATCCACATCGCGGAGAGCTATCGGCTGCACCGGCGGATGATCCGCAATCGGCGCGACACCGTGGCCAAGCGAAGCTTTCCCGTGCGGGGTCGCACCCTGGGGACGCCGTGGGCCGTGGTAGATCCGGACCCTCGGCGGGACCCGCTGTTCCGGGTACTCGACGACCTCCGACTCGGTCTTGAGCTGTCCGATTCACCGGACGCGGGGGCCATACTCCAAGTCGTCTTCGGCCGCTGCTCGGCACCGCTGCAGGCCTTGGCGGACCTGGCGGCGGCTCTCCGCGGCGAGGAGAGGCACGACCTGTCGAGTGAGGAGATGAGAGTCGTCGAATCGTTCCGCGACACGGACGCCGGACAAATTCTGGCACGTGCGCTGGAGCAACTGCTCGCCGTCGAGGCGGAGGTCGACCGCCTCTCGGCTGCGGTCGACTGGGCTCGCCGTCGCGTCGGACGCGGCAAGTTCGCGATTTCCTGCACGTTCCCGCGTACCGCTGGACTTGTCGCCGACTCGCTGACGCAGGAACTAGGCTGGCACCGGGTCGTCGCCCTCCTCGAAGGGCAGGACAGCATTACCCGGAACCGCCTGGTGACCGAGTTCGCCGACATCGGTGAACGCAGCGTCCTGGTGATCGACAGGTCGGCCGAAGAGGGTGTGAACCTCCAATTCGTCGACGAGGTCATGCACCTCGACGTCCCCACCACGACCTCCGCGCTTGAACAGCGCCTCGGCCGGTTCGACCGGTGGAGCGAGGTCAAGAAGCCTGTGCGTTCTGTGGTCTTCACTGAATCCGATCCGGAGCGTCAGGCCCACCTTGGTGCGTGGACGGCAACGCTCAAGGACGTGTTCGAGGTGTTCGAGGCGTCCACCTCCACCATGCAGTACGTCCTGTCGGATCTGGAACGCGAGTTCTTCCGTACCGCGATCGGTGGTGGTCTCGCCGGAGCACACGAGTTGATGAAGACCCGCGTCGATGTGTTGGAAACCCAACGTCGGCAGATCGCGGTACAGGACCTACTGGACAGCGTCGAGGACGCGGGCGACGACGAGGAGTTCGCGGACCGGCTCGCCAAGGTGGATGGGAAGAGCCGAGAGTTCGAGCGTGCCGTCGTCGCCTACGTCCATGAGATGCTGAACTTCCAGGTCGACTACCCGGACAGCGACCGCCTGCGTTTCCGCGTCAACGAGCACAAACCGCCGTTGCTGTCGAAGCCAGAGGTACGCACCATCGGCAACTCCGTTTTCCAGCGGGTGTACACAGCCGACCGCATCACCGCGTCCGAAGGACTGGGACTACTCCGCTGGGGCGAGCCGTTCGTCGACGCCTTCGCGGCGTTCGCGGAGTCGGACGACCGGGGGAAGGTGTTCGCCGTGGAGTTGGAACTGCGAGCGGGGCAACCAAGCCTGCCGCCGTCGTTCGCGTTCTGCTTCGACATCGAAATCGGACCGGCCCCGGTCGAGCCGAAGTCCGATGCGGCTTTCCAGCGGGCTGTCCGGGCTCGTACCTCGCTGTTCCTGCCCACGACCATCGAACGGGTGTGGTGGATGCAGGGAGCAGAAGAATGCGCGGCGGAGCAGATCTCCTTGCTGGAACTCAGGGAGGGCATCAACCTGGGTAGTCGTCCCGACCGCTTCCGCGAGCTCACGCAGGGCTCCGACTGGGCACGTCAGTGCGATGAAGCAGCGGAACGGGCGTTCGCCGTGGCCCGCCGTCGTCCAGAGGTCTTGAAGCGGCTCGCCGGCGCGGTCGAGCGAGCGACGGCGGCCAAGGCCAAGGAGGTCGCGATCCTGACCGCCCGGTCCCAAACCACTGAGATTCCAACCGTCGATCACGAGGTCTTGACCGCGGTGGAGGAGGCGTTGGCCAACCCGGTGTTCAGGCTCGAAAGTTGTGGCGCGGTCATAATCACCAGGGTGAACCACTCATGACGGCACTGACGCTCGCGGAGCTCGCTCAAACCGACGACCGGCTCAACCGCAGGCTCAGATCGTCCCGGTCGTGGCGGGCCGCCGAACTCCTGCCGCTGATCCGGTCGGAGTTGGTGCGCCGCGGCTACCAATCGGTGGCAACCGACGTCCCGGCGCTGAAAGACATCCCCGCAGCCGACTGGGTGTCCCACGGCTTTGATCGCACGGCGGATCACGAGTGGGTGTCGAGGCCTTGGTTGCCCTCGTGGATCGACCACCGAGGCGTCGCACCTGATGAGGTCGTGGCCCGCCGTGAACAGCGCCGTCCGTTGTGGAAGCTGGCCGCCGACCGGTTCCACGCCGAGGTCACGGGGCACGGTGATTACCTGAGCCCAGGACAGCGGGAGTGCGTCCGTGCTGTCGCTACGGCACAGGGCGGCGATTCGGTCGTCTGCGTGCTGCCCACCGGTTCCGGCAAAACCGATGTCGTGCTCTCCCGGGCGATCCGGAGTCGTCCGAGGCAGACGTGCATCGTCGTCCCGACGGTGTCGCTGGCTTTAGACCTCGAACGGCGGGTGCGACTCATGACGGGCGAGGCAGATCGCCTCGCCTACCACGGAGGGCTCTCGACGGAGGACAAGACGTCGCTCGTCCAGCGCGTGCGGGACGGCGCGCAGTGGCTGGTCATCACCTCGCCGGAAGCCGCGTGCACGGTGCTCTCCCAGCCACTGGAGGTTGCGGCCCGAGAAGGCCGCCTGGACCAGTTGGCGATCGACGAAGCGCACATCGTGTCCGAGTGGGGCGACGACTTCCGGCCCGCCTTCCACGTCCTGTCCGGTCTGCGCCGGCGACTGCTCGCCGGAGCCTCGCCAGATCAGCGGCCGATCACCGTCATGCTGACGGCTACGCTCGACGATTACGGGCTGCAGACGCTGCGGCGGCTCTTCCCTGGTGATCGGCAGCTGCTCGTGTCCGCACAAGCCACGCGTCCGGAACCGGCTTGGTGGTCGCGGCGGTGCGAGAACGAGGACGACAAGCGTCTGCGGTTCTTGGAGACGTGCCGGCACCTGCCGAGACCGCTGGTCGTGTACACCGCGCTGCACAGTTCGCCCCGTTCCACCACTGTCGCCGACGTGCTCGGATGGCTGAAGGGCTCCGGTCTGCACGCGGTCACGGGGGTGCGAGGAGGAGCCTCCTCCAAGGTGAAGAACGCGGCGGTACGGGGACTCGGGTTGGCCGGCGAGTTGTCGGAGGACGTGGACGTCGTCGTTGCCACCTCCGCATTCGGGCTCGGGGTCGACATCCCCGACGTGCGGGCCGTGATCCACCTCTGCGTGCCCGAGTCGGTCAACCGGCTCTACCAGGAGGTCGGTCGCGGTGGACGGGACGGTGTGGCTTCGCTGTCGATGGTGTTGTGGACCGACGCGGACGCCGCCGTCGCCGGCGATCTCGCCGACGCGAGGTCGATCGGCGATGACAAGGCGTGGCGGCGCTGGCAGCAGATGGCACTGGGAGAGACGGTCGGCGACGTGATCCAGGTCGACCTCACCTCTGCGATCGACACGGTCACCTACCCGTGGAGCGAGGCGAACCTCTTCTGGAACGTGCAGACCCTCATAGGTATGGACCGCGCGGGGATGATCGCCATCGAATGGCCTCCTCCCCCCGAGTTGTCCGTCGACGCCACGGAGGACGACCTGCGGAACGCGTTCGCGGCGCACCACGCCTCGATCGCGGTTCGCCCGCTCCACGGTGACCTCGACGAGACCCGATTCCGGGAACGGTTCCGCCGGGCGCGGAACATGAGTCGCAGCGCCTCGGCTGCCTCGTTGGACTCAGCGACCGCGATCTTGGAAGCGCGAACCACGTGCGTGAACGAACTGCTGGCGCAGCAGTACCGGTTGCACAGCGATTCCAGCCTGATCTCGGTAGCACGGCAGTGCGGCGGCTGTCCGGCATGCCGGGCCGATCAGGTACCACCCCGGTTGCTCCGCCACCCCGTCGAACCCCAGTTCGGGGGTGGCCCGCTCACCCGTGGCGCGGGTGCTGCCCTCGCCAGGCTGGCCGGAGGTGTGAAGCTCTGCTTCTGGTCGCGCGAGGGGCAGACCGAGGAACAGGAGGAACTCGTTGACCGACTGGTCGCTAACGGTGTGGTGTCGCTCGTCTCCGAGGGAGCCTGGTGGCCGGAGCCGCGTCGCAAGGACGCGTTCTGGTGGCACGACAAGGTCGTGGATGTGATCGACGGCACCGTGCTGCGCGTGCCGACGCTGGTCCGGGTCGACGAGGAGGGCCCGACACCGAAGAACGCCGCGCTCCTGTTGTCGAGGCTGTCCCGCGGGCCTTTGACGATTGTGCTCACCAACGAGAGCACCCCGAACCCGTTCGATCCCCGTGCCCGACTCCGAGAGTCGTGGGGACCTGCGTACCCCGTCGACCAAGCATTGCGGAGAATTTAGATGTCCCTCCTCACTTCCCCTGACATGCTGCCGGAGGCAATGCGCTTCCTGGTGCGCGCGCTCCTGCTGCATGGGCGCGATGGCGTGGAAACCGCGGAAGTCGTCGACCTGATCGCCCCATCCTCTCTCGTGGAGGCGATGAGGTCGCTGGAAGGCGACGGCGGGAAAACACCGACTGCCGGCAGCACCAACGCCGCCGGCCAATTGATGGTCAGGCAGTCGCTGGTGGCGCTGAACACCTTCGGAGCCCTGTCCGAGCGGACTCGCGTTGTCGCGCTCGCCGACGACCTGATCGAACGCTGGGCCGCCCCGGGTGACGTGACAGCCCCGGTGTTCTGGACGTTCCTGCTCGACCGGCTCTTCGAGAAAGCGAAGCCGAACGAGCCGAGCGGTAGCGACGAGGGCGTCACGGACCTTATCCAGGCGTTGGAGTTGCTCTACACCGCCGATGAGCCGATGTGGCCGTTCGACCGCTTCGAAGCCAGCGACAACGAACGGACGCGCAGGGGGCGCAGCTTCCGGGACTACCAGGCGTCGGTGCTGGGTGGCGGCCCCAGCCAGTGGCCGGTGCCCAACAAAGAGCAGTGGCAGCCGTTCCTGCGCTGGGCGTCCTACCTGGGCCTCGCTCGTGAGGTCGGATCCTCGGGGGTCATCCCGGACGCCAGTGCCGCGCTTGCCGCCCGACTGGCCGACATCCCGGCCGGCAACTACGGCGTCGAGGACTTCGTGACCAGGTGCGCGGCGGTCCTGCCGTTGGTCGACGGCGGTGAACTGCAGACCCTCCACCAGTCACAGCGCGAAGGTGATACGGAGGTCCTGTCGGCAGGATTGTCGCTGTCCCTGATGCAGTTGGAAGCCGACGGCGTGGTGGGCTTGACGAAACAGAGCGACACAGGGGTGCGCATCATGCGCCTCGGGCGGAACAAGGCCCTGGATCGCGCGGTGACGACCGTGGAGTGGAAGCCCCGAGCCCAAACCGAGGGGGGCCGCAAGTGAACAGGTACCCGGTGTGCTGGGACCGGTCGGCGATAGCCTATGCCACGCAGGTGGACGTCGGCGGCCTCGAACTGGACGACCCGCGTGCGGACGCGGTCTTCTCGGCGATCCACCACCCATTGCCCCTGCGCCGCGTGCGGGAGGTCGACTCCGACGAGGAGTCGGAAGCCTCGGAAGACGACGTCTTTCGGTCCTTCACCAAGCCGGTCAGCGGAAACGAGCCGGTGCTGGTGTTCGTCACCGGCCAGCGGGGCACCGGCAAGAGCCACCTCGTGCGGTGGCTCAAGTCCAAGGTCGGCGTCCCCGGCAACTGGCACGTCGTCTACATCGCAAAGCGCAACACCAGCCTGCGCAAGGTGACGGAACTGATCCTGGAGGGCATCGACACCCCCAAGGCGAGGGAACTCAGGCAGTCACTCGACCGGGCGTCGTCCGACATTTCGAGCGACGAAGAAGCGATGACCGCGCTGCTCAACAAGTTGGACCAGTTGGTGACCTACGACCAGGCAGGCGACCTGCAGGCGCTCTCCGGCATCCCACCGGAGGAGTTGGCCGACCTGCGGGAGAAGGCGCACCGCCTGCTCGGCGACTTCACGTTCCGAGCGGAACTGAGCAAGCCCGGCGGCCCGATCCACCGGATCGCCCGCCTCGCCGGCGGCTACGACGAGAGCGAGGAGAGCGACGAGGCCGACCTGAGGTTGACCGAGGCGGACTTCTTGGTCGAACCCACGAAGTTCGACGACGCGATGCCCGACCTGCGCAAACTCGTGCTGTTCATCTGCAACCACACGCAGTTCCGCACCGAGATCGCGGCGCTGTGCGACTCGTACCTCGGCAGGGCGAAGACCGAGGTGTTCGTCGGACCGCGGACCGACCTTCTCGCCGTCTTCGAAGACGTCCGCAGGGTCGTCGCGTCGCAGGACAAGGAACTCTGCCTGTTCGTCGAGGACCTGGTGCTGCTGCACGGCATCGACAAACAACTCGCCCAGGCGCTGACCATCCCGGCGAACGGGGAGCTGTGCAAGCTGCGCGCAGCGATCGCGGTCACCGACGGTTATTTGAAGTCGATCGGCACCTTCACCGACCGTGGTGAGCGCTACCGGCTCGACGTGGACCTGAAGGACGTTCCCAGGGCTGACCTCCGCGAGTTCGTCGGTCGGTACCTCAACGTCGGCCGGTTGCCCGAGGGGGCGCTGGCGGACGAGGAGAGCGCCTGTCTGCGTTGTGAATTCATCGAACAGTGCCACGGGACATTCGGTGCCACCAAGCTCGGGCACGGCCTCTACCCGTACAACGCGGCAGCGTTGGACCGACTGATCGCTTTGGCGAGCAAGAACAAGTTCCGTCCCCGGGAGATCCTCCGGGAAGTGATCCGGGCGCCTCTTGAGACCGCCGAGGACGAGTTGCCGAATCCGGGGACGTTCCCGTCCGCGAACTTCGCCCGGTCGCTGGACAAGAACCGTGAGAACGTGCCGCCCGCGGTCCATGTCCAGATCGACCGCCTGAACCCGGGAGGTCACGAACAGGAGGTCGGTCTCCGGGCTTTCTACGCCGTGGCCCCGCCAGTGGCCGATCCCGGCCTCCGCAGGATCGCGGAGCGCTTCGGTGTGTCGATCAGCGAAACCTCGATCGACTCTTCGACCGGCACCGCGGACATGGCGACCGAAGAGACCCCACCTCAGGGCAAAGGTCGGACCCATGACCACGAGAAGACCGAAACACCCGCGCCGCCGGAGCTGGACCAGTTCGACAAGTGGGCGCTCGACGACGACGTCCTGCTGAACGCCAGAACGGCAAACAGAATCCGCGTCTGGATCTGTGATGCCGTCGTGTCACAACTCCGGAGCGGTCGGTACGGTCTTTCCGTCACCGCCACGTCCTCCGGCACCATCCACAAGTGGCAGATCGGCGCACACACCCTGTTCGCCACAGACATCGACATAGAGAAGTCGGGCGGTGCAGGAAGTCGCAAGTCGGGCACGCTTTTCTCCATCGAACGCTCGCACGATAACGCCGTCCTCCTGCGAGGTGTGTATAACGCGACGATGGGAGGTGCGCTGGACGAGTTCGATGACGGCTTGTGGTACTTCCCGCTGCAATCCCGAATCAGTGACTACGCCGCCGAACTCGCGCAACTCGCCCAGGGGGCACCAGAGCTCGGTGCCGCCGTGCGCACCCTCATGATCATCCGCAACGTGGCGGCACTTCCTGGTGAAACGGTCCGAGAGGCGCTGCCGGTGATGTTGAAGCCGGTCCCAGCCGACCGTGCGCATGTCGCGGTGAAGGATTTCGCCGACAGCGTCAACAGCATCCGGAAAGAAGCGCTGGAAGTGCTGCGGGACCACGTCACGGCTGCGAAGGGCGACGGCAAGCCGTCGCTGATCGACGTGGCCGAGATTCATTCGCATGTGCGCTCCAACCTGAAGACGACGTCGGAGGACTTCGACACCGCCGCCGACGTGCACGGCAGCGGCATCGGAATGCGCTTGGCGGTGAAGATGCGGACGTCTTCACACAAAGCATGGTCCGACGTCACCGATGAGGTCAAGAAAATCGACCGACTGCTCGATCCCCAGGAAAATCTGGAGCACCTGCAGCAGGTGATGCGGAAACTCGTGGAGGAAGCCCACGTCGGCCAGAAACTGCCCCGCGCCGACTCCAAGGAAGAATTCGAACGAGTCGCCTCGGGTCTACTTCCGAAAACCATGGAAACCTATCGGCGTTTCTCGGAGGTGGTCGCAAACGGTCCCGCTCCTGGTGATCTGTGGAAGCTCCGGAACAGCCCGTTGCCCACGCTCCGGGCGTTGCGGAGCTTTGCCGAGACCACGATGAGGCTTCTTGGACACCTGGAATCATCGCTCACACCCGTCGGCACCGACGGTTCGGCGGTCGACACGGATGGCCTCGTGAAGGACTTTCGGGCGTTGGCCGACAAGTTGGACGAGATCGCCAGTGGAGGAGCACGATGACGACGTTCGCCTCCCGGGCGGAGACGCTGCTCAACCGGCTGGGCCAGATGAAGTCCGAACAGCGGGACGTGAACGCCCGGGCGAAGGTCGAACGAGTACGAACCCGTGCGGTGGGCGCGGGCGAGAAACTCGCGGCCATCTCCGCCGCGGACACCGAACTCCGGCAGATGGGTGTCGTCGCCCGCGTGCGCGAAGGCCTCCCGTCGGAGGCTGGCCAGGCCAGGCGGGCATTGCGATCCGCGGCGAGTGCCGTGACGGGGGCAGCGGCCACGGACGTGGCGACACGTGTCGGTGCGGAGTCGGTGGACGAGGCGCTGAAAACGGCCGAGAAAATCGCCAACGAGCTCCTGACGAACCTCAACCGCGCGGTGGACCGACGCCGTCTGGCCGAACGCCCCGCCGGCGTCGAAGCGGACATCGCTGTCTACCCCGGCGTGATGGAGTCACTGGTCGTGCGGCTGCAAGGCGTGCAACGCCGCCTGAACACGCAGGTGGACAAGGTCGCGGCCCAGGACCTGGCGAACCGCCTCCGGGAGATTCTCGCTGACGTCGAGACTTGGCAACATGATCACCCACTGCTCGATGAAGTGCTGGAGCGGCACCACCCCGAGATCAAGGATTTCCTCCGCCGAGCCGCGACGGCCGAGGGCGCTCCTTGGGAGCTCATCACGCCAAGGGTGAGAGAGTGGCTGGGTGACGCCCGCAACACCGTCGACCTGAGGGTGGTGCTGCGTTCATGAACGATGCGTCACCCGACCCCGTGCTGACCGCGCTCGACCTCATCGAGGAGGCGGAGGCGCGGAAGATCGCATGGGGCCTGCTCGACGAGTCCTGGACCCGTGCGACGCTCTCGGAACTCCTGCGAGAGCAGAAGTGGGACGGCGCCGACGCCGGGAAGTGCATCGACGAACTCGTGGCACGGAACCTGCTCGTGCAGTTGCCGAAGGAGTGGCCGGCCAGGTTTCGCACCAGGATGGCTGAGGCCGTCCGCTTGTTCAGCCGCCTGCGGCAACTCTTTCCGGGGCGCCCCTGGCAGGCGTCCAGCACTCTTGTGTCCGACATTCGGTTCATGCGACGCGCCCGCACTTTCCCGAAGCGCGACATCGCCGCGTCCGACGCGCTGGACCGGTTGGCGGAGAGGGATGTCCCGACCGCTCTGCTGACCGAGGTGGAACGGATACTGCGCAGGCGGCCTTTCCTCTCGCTTTTCCAGGTGCACGCCACGAACGCGATCCTGGCGGCGTTGAAGGTGCAGCGGGATCGCGGTGTGGTGGTGGGTGCCGGCACCGGCAGTGGCAAGACCCTCGCTTTCTACCTCCCCGTGCTCGCGTGGCTCGCCGCGTCCGGACCGCGCGGTCCCCGTGCGGTCGCGATCTACCCTCGGAACGAACTGCTCAAGGACCAGCTCGCCGCCGCCTTGCGTGAGGTGCGCCGCCTCCGGGAGGCAGGCGGTCGCCAACTGTCGGTGGGCGCCTACTTCGGTCCCACACCGCGAAGGGCGAACGAGGACCCGGACCCTCGTGGTGGGTGGAGGCTGCGAGGCAAGAGGTGGATCTGCCCGTTCCTCACCTGTCCGGCGGAGCCTTCGGGCGTGCAGTGCGGCGGGGAACTCGCCTGGCACCCAGCCGGCGGTCGAGGAACGCAGTGGGGCGAACTGGTCTGCGTCGATTGCGAGAAGCCGGTCACCTCCCTGGAACTGCGACTCACCCGCGATTCCATGGCGGCCGAAGCACCTGACATCCTGTTCACCACGACGGAGATGCTCAACCAGCAGTTGAGCGACGGCTGGTCGCGTCACATCTTCGGCGTCGGTACGCAAGTCGATCGGCCCCCTGCCGTCGTGCTGCTCGATGAGATCCACACCTACAGCGGCACGAGCGGTGCCCAGATCGCCTACTTGATGCGACGTTGGCGCAGGTTGCTCGGTCGACACGTGACGTGGGTGGGCCTGAGCGCCACCCTGGCCAACGCGGAGGTGTTCTTCGCCGACCTGTGCGGTATCGAGGTCGAAGCGGTGGACGACATCCGGCCGCAACCCGACGAGATGGAGCACGTCGGCAGCGAGTACCAGATCCTCCTCCGCGGGGACCCCGCATCGCAATCGGCCCTGCTGTCGACCACCATCCAGAGCCTGATGCTGCTGCGGAGGATCCTCGACGAGAGCCCCGGGGATCCGTCCGATGCCCACGGGACGAGGGTGTTCGCATTCCTGGACAACCTCGATCTCGTCAACAGGCTGTTCCGCCAGCTCCTCAGCGCCGAGGGCCGTGATCCCTTCGGCGCACGCATCCCCACTGCGACCGTGCTGGCGGCCTTGCGCATGGGCGACCACGTGCAGGACCGGTCGGCGGCGGATTACACGGCGTTGAACCGCGCGGGCCAGCACTGGTGGCTGTCGGAGCACCTGGGCTTCGGGCTGCGTGCGCTCGACATCGCCCGCACGTCCTCCCAGGACACCGGTGTGGACTCGGGCGCGGATGTCGTCGTGGCGACGGCGTCCCTCGAAGTGGGCTACGACGACCCGCGCGTCGGCGGCGTTCTCCAGCACAAGGCGCCTCGCGATGTGGCGCAGTTCCTCCAGCGCCGCGGACGTGCCGGTCGATCGCGTTCCCAGCGCCCGTGGACCGTCGTGGTGCTCTCCGACTACGGGCGCGACCGGCTCGCGTTCCAGTCGTACGAGTCGATCCTCGACCCGGCGATTCCCGCCAAGACGTTGCCGCTGGGCAACCAATCGGTGCGGAAGATGCAGGCGGCGATGTGCCTCGTCGACTGGGTCGCCGACCGGTTGGGTGTCAACCGCCCACCATCGACGTTCGTCCGCAACGTCTGGGCGGCTCCGGGTCGTGGGAGCGCCCGCTTCAAGGCATCGTGCGTCCAACTCCTCCAGGACGTGCTCGACGGCGGCCCCGCCCGGCGTGACCTGGTCGAATTCATCCGGAGCAGTCTCGCGCTCGAAAAGGACGAGATCGAGGCCTTGTGCTGGGAGCACCCGCGATCACTGCTGATGGAGGTCGTGCCGACCATCCACCGGAGACTGACCAGCGACTGGGCCACAGTCCGGGAAGGACAGGTCACACCGGGCACCGACGTCTCGACCCGTCAACCACTGCCGGAGTTCATCCCGTCGACGCTCTTCACCGATCTCGTGCTGCCCGAGGTCGTGGTGGTGCCGCCCGATGGCTACGACCCCGCTGCGGACACCTCGATCCCGGTGGGGATGGGCCTCAACGAACTCGCGCCCGGCAAGGTGACACTCCGGTGGGCGGTCCGGGCGGTCAAGGGCCTGTGGATTGAGCCACCGTCCTCCGGCGTTGTCGAGCTGGACGAGTCGTTGGCACCCGGTGGGCAGGTCGTGACCGAACTGCCCGTGGACGGGGCCTCCGTTCCCCTGGTCCGTCCGATCCGGATCCACCCGGTCAAACCGAGCCCTGAAGTGCTACCGACGTCGAACGGCTCACTTCAGTGGCGCTTCCTCTTCGACCGGGAAGCCGTGGGTACGGAATTGTCCCGTCCCAAGAGCAGCCCGTTGGGTGACCTGGTCCCTGCCCTGCGGGCATTTCTCAGCGTCGATCGCGGTTCGCTGCGCATCTGGAGGTACGCGCTGCAGGGAACCGCAGAGGTCGTGACCCGAAAGGGGCGGGACCGGCAGGACTACACCTTCACCCGTGCCGGGCATCCGGCAGCCATCGGGTTCTCGGCCGACGTCGACGCCCTCGCAGTGACGGTGGCGGTGCCCGCTTCGATCGAGGTGTTCGACCTGACCGGGGACGAGCACCGGTTGAGACAGTTGCGCACCGACCGGTTCGTCTGGCTCGTCAAGACCGGTCTGGACCAGGTGGGGCTCAACCCCTTCATCGCAGGATGGATCGCCGAGGTAGCCGTGTCGATCGCGGGTGAATCCGCACTGCGCGGCGCGGGCATCGCCGACCTGACGGACATGTCGCCCGGCAGGTGGCAGTCCTCGGCGGAGTCCGTCGTCGATGGGGTCATGCTCGCTACGGTGAACGTGGACGACGACGAGCGCCCGTTGCGCGACATGGTGCTGGACGCGCTCGGAAGACCGGATGTCGTTGGGGTCCTCGGACAGGCGCTCCCGGCGCTGGCAGAGCACCCCGACGAGTTCTGGCTGCCGTGGATCCGTTCCCGATTTCTGCAGACCGTCACGGCGGCCTGGCAGTTCGCGGCCCAGCAGGTGTGCCCCGACTTCAACGTCGACCTCGATGTCCTGGCGGACGTCGTGGACGAAGGCGGATCCGACGCCACGATCGTCCTGTGCGACGCGGCACCCGGCGGCGGAAGCGTGATCGAGACGCTCACCCGGCGACTCGCCGACGACCCCAGGCGATTCGACTCGCTCGTCGCGGCGGCCGCGGAAGCGACCGACACGGAGGAGGTGGACCCGTCGCTGCGCCGGGTACTGCACCTCCTGGCGACGAGCGACAAGGTGTCCCAGGCGGCCGCGAGGTTCCGACAGGGCGCCTCCGACCGGCTCGACGCCTGGCAAGCGCTGATCGCGCGGTTGGGCGAAGAGGGGATCACCCGCACCCACGTGAACCTCGCCGCGCTGTCCACCCGGATCTTCCCACCGGGCTCGGGGCCCGACAGCGACGAGCTGGTTCGTCTGCTGCTCGCCAAGTGGGACGAGTTCGACCTGCGCGCCGGGTTCGCCATCGATCACCGGGCGGTGTGCGCTTTCCTCGCCAAGGACCCAGAGGTGCTCAAGCGGGTGGAGCGCATCGCATCGCCCTCGATTCCGGGAACCTCCCAGGCCAGGGCCCAATCAGTGCTTCTCAGCCTGTTGTGGACAAGAGCCGTTGCGCGCCGGCCGGAAACACTGCGGGCCAGCAACCGCTACTCGTACGACACACCCCCGACGGAAAGGACCCTGCTGCGAGCCGTGCTTCCCGAACCGGCACAAGCCGTCGACGTCGACTCCGCCGAGTGGCGACAGGAGTTGGCCGCGGCGCTGAAGCGACACGGTGAGGCCCGTCTGTCCAGTTCCAGCGAGAACACCGTTGGCCTGGCCGAGGCGGTGCGCGAGTTGATGGTCGACCCGGTCGAGGTGGACTGGCTGTACGCCCATCCCCAGGTCGACGGTTTCGGCCGCGAGAACGGTCGGCACTGGGTGTCGGTCACACTCCGAGAGGCGCCCCTGTGAGCATGCGGCTCATCCACCGGACCGCGGCCTCGTCGAGTCGCGACATCGACGAGTGCCTCACCGGCCTGCTGTTCTCCGAACTGCTCAGCCCAGGTCGGCGGCTGATCCTCGTCTCGCCCTGGATGTCGGATTTCCCTGTGCTGGACAACCGCGGTGGCAGGTTCACGGCGGTTGACCCGGCGTGGACCGCGGGTCGAGTGCAGTTCTCCGCCGTGCTGAGGGCTCTGCTCGCCCGCGGTGTCCTCATCAAGATCGCATGCGGTGAGGGCGACCGCGAGGACGACTTCCTCGACAGGGTTCGGCTGGGTGCACGGCTGGACGGGACCGCTGACCGCCTGGTGGCGTTCCGACCTCCCCGGGACCACCGCGTCTTCAGCCACGAGAAAGCGTTGATCGCCGATTCCTGGGCGGTCTACGGCTCGATGAACCTCACCTACAGCGGAGTGACGATCAACGGCGAGTTGATCACAGTGACGACGGACCCCTCCGCCGTGGGTACGGTTGCGATGCAGATGGGGCAGTTCTTCTGATGAGCGCAGTCGATCGGGAACAGGCGTGGTCGGCCTTCGTCGACAGGTTCTTCACACCGCCCAACGAACTCCGGGCGGAAGGTGACCCTGCGGTCGAGAACGTCGTCGTGCCGGCGCGGGCTGCGTGGTTCGCCGAGGCGTCCCCGTTCTTCCTCCCCGTCCTGGCCTCAGGTTGGCGCTACTGGTACGTGGTCTGCCCCGACAAGGAGCAGCGGAACTGGGTCGCGGACCTCATCCGCGCGAATCTCGGGTCATGGATCGATTTCGACGGCCAGCCAGTCCAAACGGACTCGAAGTTGTCGATGGACCAAGCCGTCCGGGGACTGGTGGGCATGAGAGGATGCGCCTTTCGACTGCGCCTGCCCAAGAACGAACAAGCGGTGGTCCAGGTCGAGCAGGCCGTCGGGCGCCTGGTGCGAACCCTCGCCGCACGACCGCACCGGCGAGTGCTGTTGACGGCTCCGGTCGGCAGGGTGATCAGTGACTTCCAGGACGCCATCGTCGCGGGCGCGCAGGTACGTGCGGAGAACCTCCTCGATACCCTGGAGCAGGACCAGCGGCTATCACGAGCGAACCGCCTCTTCCTCCGGCTCCAGTACCTGGCGGCCTTCGAGCAGTGGGATCGGATGGCGGAACTGGAGCAGTTGCCGGATCTGCTCCGCATGGACCGGCCCGCGTTGGCCTCCGACGCGTTGGCAAGGCTCGCGATCTCCGGACTGCCCGTGGACGCGAGCCTCGATGACTTCGTGGCGGGCACCGGCCAGTTCGGTGCCTTGGTGCCATCTGTGACCGCGATCCGATCCAAGTCCGGCGCCCGTTACTACACGCTGTGGTCACTCGCATCTGGAGAACCGGCCCAGGAGGTGCTGGCACGGCTGGAACGGTCAGGATGGCTGCCGCAGGTCTTGGGCATGGACGTGCTCGCGCTTTTGCTGGGCGGTGCCAAACAGCGGGCAGAGCCTGCCCACGTCAGTTTGGCAGACCTCCACCGGGCCGTGAACGAAGGTCGTTACGACGCGGCTATCGACCTACTTCGTCAGGTACCGCCGGCAGAGGAGTTGGTCCCGCTCTTGGTCGACTTGTTCAACCTGACCTTCAGCGGTCGGGTCGCCGAGTTGTTCCAGCAGTGGAGCACGGCTTTGGGTGAATCCGTCGTCCAGGCGGCGCTATCCGTACGGCAACGGGACACCTCAAAGGAGCTCGACCTCGCGGCCTTGCCGTTCGGTGAAGCGGTTGTGCGCACCTTGGAGGCAGGAGAGGCGGCCGAACGCGACCGGGCCCTCAACGACCTGCGCGACCAATCCGTCCCGCAGTTGATGCAACCAGGCGCGCTGACCGAATTCGTGGAGGCGATGGGTCGAGGCGAGAGCCTCGAACTGGTCGACTTCGCCCTGGACGTGGAACGTGACCTGTTCCAGGCTGCGGGTGACGTAGCCGGAATCCAGGACCTGCGGCTGCGCATGGTGGAGATGTGGGCCCTGCTCGACGAATCGGGTGACCGACGCCGGGCCCTCCGACTGTCCGAGGTGATCGCCCGAACCCTGCGAACCGGCATCGGACGAGTAGCGCTCGACAACCTGGTGGAGCAGGTAGACGCCGCGTGGACCCCCTTCCTCACCGACGCCGACCTGCCCATGGGGCTTGAGGTGCTCGAACTGCTGGCCGCGTACCTCCCTAGGGAGAGCGTCGCGTTGCGCGACTTCGCGAGCAGGATCCTGAGCCGCCTCGGTCCGCACAGCGCACGGAGGGTCGACCCTGCCTGGCTGCACACCGCCGCGTCGCTGGCATCCGAGTTCGACCTGGTCGTCGAAGTACCCGAGTCGGCTGACGAGGAGGCGAACGCGACTGGCAGATCGTCCGGTTCGGTACCAGCAGGGACTTTTATCGCTCTCTACTCGTTGATGGAGCCTGCTGCTGTCCGGGCCGCCTCGATCATCCGCCGAAGGTATCCTGCGGTTCGCGTGGAGACTCTGGTCGCGAAGGTCGGGAACGACTCGTTGCGGAATGCCGCGCGCAACGCAGACCTCCTGGTGATAGCCGACAAGGCGGCAAGTCATGCTGCGACGGATGCCCTCAAGGCGGCGCGTGGCCGACGTCCGGTCGAGTACGCCCGTGGTGGCGGAACAGTGTCACTGATCGAGGCCGTGATGACCGGACTGAAAGCGCTCTTTCGCTGAACGTCCTCGCGTGGCCGCGTCCGAGATCACAGTCTCGGCAAGCGAGGCACCGTGCTGCAGCCGACCGATCTCAACTTTGCGTGAAGCACGAAGCGGGTCTGAGCCGCGCGTCTGATTGAAATGGTCGTAATGGTCTGTCCTGGGACAATCAGCTTGGCCCTGTCGGGGACCTCTGTCGCCGTTATGTCAGTACACTCGACACTCAGCTACCGGACTGAAGCGCTTAGGTCTGCTGCACGAGTAGGCGACATCTGAGTTGCCTTTCCGTGACGATGAGCTAGTCTGGTGTCTGGTGTTGCTTGCTCTTGGTCTGTTCGGGTGGAGTTGGACAGGGCGTCGTCACGATGCTTTTGGCAGCTGGGTCTCGGTTTGACCGAGGGAGCTGACTGTGGTCACGTTGACGAATGCCGAACTGGTTGCCGCGTTGACGGAACGTCGCCGTTCAGTGGCATCGTCTTAGGAGCCTGGCCTGCGCTTTGCGCTCTACGGCCGGATGTCGACGAGCACCGTTTCAGGATGTGCAGACTTCGCGCGCGTGGCAGCGCGCGGTGTCGGATGAGTTGATCGATGGCGTTGGCTCGGTTATCGCGGAGTTGGGTCTGCTGCACGAGTAGGTGACAGTTGTAGTCACGCAGCCTGGCTGGCTGGCTGGCGTGGCCATAATTGCTTCGTATTCGATGGGGGTCAACCGGCCGAGGGCGGTCTGGCGTCGGCGGCGGTGGTAGGTGCGCTCGATCCAGGTCACGATCGCGATCCGCAGTTCGTCTCGGGCGGGCCAGGTGCGTCGGTCGAGAACATTGTTCTGCAGCAACGCGAAGAAGCTCTCCATGGCCGCGTTGTCGCCCGCGGCACCGACCCGGCCCATCGAGCCGGCCAAGCCGTGACGAGCGAGTGCACGGACGAATTTCCTGGATCGAAATTGCGAGCCGCGGTCGGTGTGCACCACGCAGCCGGCGACGTCACCGCGGCGGGCGAGGGCGTTGGTGAGCGCGGTGACGGCGAGGCACGACTTCATCCGGGAGTCGATGGAGTAGCCGACGATTCGGTTGGAATGGATGTCCTTGACCGCGCAGAGATACAGCTTCCCTTCTGTGGTGCGGTGTTCGGTGATATCGGCTAGCCACAGCCGGTTCGGCGCCGCGGCGGTGA